>NZ_JBMPOX010000010.1:0-195201 GCF_049340445.1 Undibacterium sp. Ji50W
AGAAACACGGAACTGGTCACTGGGGGACAGCGTCTATCTCAATCCAGAGAAGGCTCGTGTAGAAGAAAAGGCGTACATGAAGGCTGCTTAATTTAAATTGAGGCGACAACTACCTTGACACACACCGATGATACCAGGCGTTAGCAAAATGACGGCCTGGCTCCCGCATGGCATGCCGGTATTTCCTGATACAGTCCACTGATAAGTAACATTACTATCGACGCAAGGGGTCAGAATGCTGCGGATATACCATCAATGCGATCAAGCCGGATGATGATGCGGCTGGCTTGCTGGTTGCGTCCGATGACATACTTGTCGTCCAGCCCAGTGACGACCATGGCGATGTTATTGCCGTTGGTATGGACGGTGACTCCCTTGTTTTTCTCCTTGCTTTCGAGCAAGGTCGAGCGTACAGGATCTTTTTCAGTCGCGGCAGTTGTGTCTGCGGCACTGGCGCTACCTGCGGCAACGATGGAAGTAATCAACAGTGCCTGCATCAGTTTTTTCAGTTTGATCATGGTGTGCTTTCTTTTGGAATGGATGGAGAAATTCTGTCTATCGTTTGCCTGACGCCGATACGCTATCTGAGAACCTGTTTGCGATCTTACTGTGCGTGCGTGATCGGAGCTCATGCGCTGCTCAAAATGCTCATGTACTTAGAGTACATTCCGCTTTTTGCGCTGCGTTTTTGTTACCCTTACCCCGCTGATGCGCAAACGCTAGCTCGCTACAGATCGTCAACAGGTTCTGACACGATATTATTGCCTTGCAGACTGGGTTAATGGTTTAACGGCTCAGATTTTGCGACAGATGAAGCTAGCACGATAGATACAGCGCTTGGCGTAGTGCATAGATACAAGTCAAAAATCCATTGTGCAGTCATTTGATCGGTCGACTAGCCGCCAAGAGCCTTGATCAATTGTACCTTTGCCCGGCTACCAGGTGCGCTATAACTTAGGCGGGGAGAACCGCCCTTCATGAATTGCACGAAGAAAATGCACAGTTTGTGAATTGCATCCATAACTTAATGACAATAAATTTATTGGCCCTGACTGGTATCCGGCTTCGATTCTTGTTGATCAGCAGGGGGATAAAAATCTCGTCCACTTGTGACAGTCCACTGATATGTACGCCAGCGAACAGACAACAAAGAGGTTTCAGAAGATTCTGATGTGCATGGCGTTTGCGTCTGGATAATTTTCCATGCCGATAAGGCTCTCTTTCAAATCTGGCGGAACGCACCTGTATGGTGTTAATTCTTGTCTTGACTTCTACCCTGGAGAAATAAATGAAACAGCAAATACAGTTGATATGTGGTTTATCTGGCCTGCTTCTGGCTGCACATGCGAGTGCTCAAATCACTTTTTACGAGGGGGAGGGCTTTCGTGGCCGGACTTTTAATGTCAACGGACAGCAGTCTAATTTTCGCAACAGCGGTTTCAATGACCTGGCCTCCTCGGTGGTTGTGACGAGCGGGCGCTGGGAAGTCTGTGATGACGCCAATTTTGGCGGTCGTTGCATGGTGTTGCGCCAAGGCAGTTACGATACCCTGTCAGGCATGGGCATGAATAATCGCATCTCATCCGTGCGGCCTCTGAGAGGCAATGGCCGTTATGAAAATGAAGCGCCGGCACCCATGAGTGCCCCCAACTATGAATACCGTCGTCGTCCGAATGAAAGCATGTACGAAGCACCTGTCACATCGGTACGCGCCGTGGTTGGCCCGCCAAGTGAGCGTTGCTGGATAGAACGCCAGCAAGTGCAGGCCGAACGTAGTGATCCGAATGTTGGTGGTGCCATTGCCGGTGCCTTGATAGGTGGCATTCTTGGTCATCAGGTAGGTGGTGGTACAGGTCGTGATCTGGCCACAGCCGGTGGTGCAGTAGCTGGCGGTGCACTGGGTGCCAATGTCGGTCGTAATAACGGCAGCAATTACGAGCGTGATGTACGCCGCTGTGAAACCACGGCCAACAACAAGCCTGAATATTGGGATGTCACTTATAACTACCGTGGTGTAGAGCACCGTGTACAAATGAGTTCGCCTCCGGGTTCAACCATTGCTGTCAATCGCAATGGTGACCCGAGGTTGTAATCCTGGCGTTTGATTACTAGTGCACCCATCACGGGTGATGGATGACACCAAGGCCGTATGCTTGCAATAGCATACGGCCTGTTTTTATTCCCGGTAATGATAAAAAATGCCGGCCTTTGCAAGGCTGGCATTTTCCGTCAATTAGTCGGGATCACTGATGAGGCTTTTTCAGTAGTACGCACATAATCCAGTTCCACCCTGTGTTCCAGCTTATCGTCCAGCAGATTCATTGATAAATTCGCCATGGCGGCACCGTCTACGTATAGCATGGTTTGTCCATACGCAACGTCCCGCAGCTTGATATTGATCTGGTAAGTCGTGTTCAGATATTGATAGCGCATGCTGAAGTCTTTCCAGTCAGCCGGTACGCAGGGGGTGAAGGACAGATGATTACCTTCGCGTTTGAGCCCCAGCAGCGATTCCATGATGAAGGTATACATCCAGCCGGCAGAGCCGGTGTACCAGGTCCAGCCACCGCGGCCGATATGCGGTTCTGCCGCATACACGTCGGCCGCCACCACATACGGTTCCACCTTGTAGCGGGCGATGGCAGGCACAGAATTGCCATGGTTAATGGGATTGATGATTTGAAAAGCATCCCATGCACGCACTGCATCCCCCATTTTGGCGAAGGCCATGGCGGTCCAGATGGCAGCATGGGTGTATTGACCGCCATTTTCGCGCACGCCGGGGACATAGCCACGGATGTAGCCGGGATTTTGGCCAGAATGGTCAAAGGCCGGTTGCAGCAATTGTATGATCTGGTCCTGGCGACGCACCAATCGTTGATCAACTGCCTGCATGGCATGCAATGCCCGTTGGGGATCGGCAGCCCCGGACAGCACAGCCCAGCTTTGCGAAATCGAATCGATCTGGCATTCCACATTGTGTGCCGAACCCAATGCACTGCCATCATCGAAATAGGCACGCCGGTACCAGTCACCGTCCCAGGCATGTTCATCAATGTTTTTAGAGAGTAGCCCGGCCTGGTCTTTGCACTGGGCAGCAAAATCGTGATCTTGCTGCTGGCGTGCGATGTCGGCAAAGCGCGTCAATACCTGATGCAGGAAGAATGCCAGCCAGACACTTTCACCTTTACCCAGATGGCCTACCTTGTCCATGCCATCGTTCCAGTCACAGGAACCGATCAAGGGCAGGCCGTGGCTGCCAAAGCGCAGCCCGTGCTGTATCGCCTTCACGCAATGCGAGTACAGGCTGGCAGATTGCGCGGACCGGATCGGCAAATCATAATAGGAATCTTCATCCTGATTCACCGCCCGTGCTTCGATATAAAAGATTTGTTCGTTCAAAATGCCGCGATCACCGCTGGCGATCACATAACGCGCCACCGCCAGTGGCAGCCACAGATAATCGTCCGAACAGTGGGTGCGTACCCCACGGTCTGAAGGTGGGTGCCACCAGTGCTGTACATCGCCTTCGCTGAACTGATGGGCGGCGGACAGTAGCAATTGTTCCCTGGCCAGTTTTTGTTGCGTATGTACCAGCGCCATGCTGTCCTGCAACTGGTCGCGGAAGCCAAATGCGCCACCTGACTGGTAATAACCACTGCGTGCCCACAAGCGGCAGGCGATGGTCTGGTATAGCAGCCAGCCATTGGCCAGTATGTTCAAACCCTGATCCGGCGTATTGACCTGCACCGCACCCAGGGTGTCGCGCCAATACTGATGCACTTTGGCCAAAGCCTGTTCTGCTGCCACGATGCCGCGACGTTCGAGTATCAGCGGGGTGATATTGGCTTGCGAGGCATTGGCCATGCCCAGCATGAAGACCATGACTTTTTCCTGGCCAGGGTTTAGTTCGAAAGCAAGTTGTAAAGCGCCACAGGGATCAAGGCCGGCCCCTGTTTTACCGGACAGGCGTACTCTTTCCAATGCTGCCGGTTGCTGCAGATGACCATTGCGTCCTATGAATTCATTACGGTCACCGGTATAACTGCGGTTATTGCTGTCGATATCAAAGAAGGCAGTACGACCATGGAATTCGGTATTGTAGGGATTGCGTGCCACCAGGCAACCGCTGGCAGGATCAATGCCGGTAACGATATGCATGGCTGATTTGGGGCGCAGATCACCCAGTACCCATTCCACATAGCCGGTGGCGGACAGGTTTCTTTGTTCTTCCGAGAGATTCTGTACCCGCAGGATGCTGTATTTGATGGCGCAATCGAGGGCAACAAAGACCGTCAGTTCAGTCTGGACAGCATGCTCTACGTGGGTGAAGATGCTGTATCCAAAACCGTGCCGCGTGGTGTATTCGCCACTGCCGCGGCAGGGTAGGGCAGTCGGTGACCAGATGGCGCCGGTATCTTCGTCGCGCAGATAGAAAGCTTCGCCACTGCTATCGCAGACCGGATCATTGTTCCATGGGGTAAGACGGAATTCATGCGCATTTTCAGCCCAGGTATAAGCCTGGCCACTTTCCGAGATGACGCTGCCAAAATGTGGGTTGGCCAATACATTGACCCAGGGGGCCGGTGTGGTCCGGGCTGCACTGGTGGTGATGACATATTCCCGGCCATCTTTAGAAAAACCACCAAGTCCATTGTCGGCATGTAAAAGCTCTCTCGCTGCTTCCTGAGCAGTTGTGGCATGGGTAATGTCATACGACGCAGACCTGGTCGGTGCCAGCTTGGGTACCCGTACTTCCAGCAGATCACGGCGGTTCAATTGTTCTGCCAGCGTACCCCGGTTATCACTGAGTATGACACGGGCAACTGATTGAAACAGGATTTTGTCTTCGTTGGAAATCTGTTCTACCAGGCGTACAAAAATACCACCGGGTCTCTCTATTGCATGGGTACCGATCACAGAAGAGATCAGGCCGATAATCTGGTCCTGCAATGCCTGTCTGTAGTTGGCATGATCTTCATTCCAGATCACCAGATCCACCGCCAGTCCTTTGGAGCGCCAATACGCATGCGCCTGCACCAGTTGCCGTACCAGTTCTATATTATCCTGATGGTTGATTTGCAGCAGCACGATAGGAAGGTCGCCCGAGATGGCATAACTCCATAAGCCTGACTGACCACGCAGATTGCGTATCAATACGCTGGCATCTGCGCGCAGCAAGGGATTGACATAAATGACCGAATTAGCCAGCCTGCCATACAGTTGGGCATCGGTTTCGGTGGCATTCAATTGTCGCAAGACCACCTGGCTATGGGTCCATGACAGTTCTATCACCCGGTCAGCCAGATGCTGATCCTGATATTTCTCGATTAATGCCAGGCAGAGATCGCGGTTTTCAGCGATACCGGTGACCACATCAATGGTGATGATCTGTTCTGCTTCCAGTGTGATCTGGCAGCGGATGGCAACCACCGGGTCCAGCACGGAACCCTGGCTGCCAGACAGTCTGCCGATGCGCATTGCATCTGGTTTTTCCAGTGTGTTGCCACGCCCTATGAATTTTGCGCGATCGGTTTCATAGGACAGTTTGTCCATCCCCGCGCCATGCAGCGCTATCAGGTGGAACATACTGGGTACTTTTTCATCGACCGAGCGCGGGCGGCGCGCGCATACTATCGCATGCTGCGCCGGCAAGATCTTGGTTTCCACAAACAGCTTGCTGAAAGCAGGGTGCATCGCATCGGCGGCGGCGGGTGCCAGTACCACTTCTGCATAGGTAGTAAAGTCTATGGTCCGGCGACTGCGTGAACGGTTGACAATACGGGTGCGGCGTAATTCGATATCATCTTCCGGTGACACCACAATTTCGGTGTGCATGTCGAGGTTGTTGTCGCTGCGACGGAATTCTGCCCGACCTTCCGAGAAAATGACTTCGTAATTCGGTGATGTCACCAGGCATGGCTGGAAGGCAGTAGACCAATAGCGTCCGCTCTCCACGTCCCTGACGTAACAGAAAGTACCCCAATGATCACGCGTGCTGTCTTCGGCCCAGCGGGTGACGGCCAAATCATTCCAGCGGCTATAACTGCCACCGGTGTTGCTGATCATGACGTGGTAGCGACCATTGGACAACAGCTGGACTTCGGGTGTCCTGGTGTTGACGTGATGGAGTATCCGTAAAGGCATTTCCTGACCAGCATGGCCAGTACGGATATCGGCCAGTTCTGTCGTATTTGAATAAGTGGCGCTGGCTTTCGGCACCCTTTCATGCAGCAGCGACATGGTCGCCTGGAAAAACGGATCTGATTCAAAGCGTCTTTGCAAAGGACGGTCCAGCAGCAGGTAGGCCAGCGACAATAATCCCATACCCTGATGATGGGCCATGAAAGAACGGATAACCGTGTATGCCTGGCCACGTGGCAGGCGTGAAGGCGTGTAGTCTATTGCTTCAAAAAAGCCGAATTTTCCTTCAAAGCCCTGGCTGGATAATTGTTCCAGGTTGCTGCAGGCCTGTTCTGGTACCACCATCAGCGCCATCATCGATGCATAAGGTGCAATCACCAGATCATCACCCAGGCCGCGTTTGAAGCCCAGGCCTGGCACACCGAATGCGCGATACTGATAATTTAACTGTGCATCGAAAGTGTTGTAACCCGATTCGGAAATGCCCCAGGGAACATTGCGCTGCTGCCCATATTCTATCTGTCGCTGCACCACCGAGCGATAGGTCTGTTCCAGTAGGGTATTCTGGAAATTTGGCATGACCAGCAGTGGCATCAGGTATTCAAACATCGAACCACTCCATGACAGCAGGATGGGTTCACCGCCAGCGATGGTCAACTGTCTTCCCAGTGCAAACCAGCTTTCCTGTGGAATCTGCCCTTGCGCAATGGCGACAAATGTCGCCAGCCTGGCTTCTGACGCTAGCAGGTCATAGCAGCCTGCATCCCGTCGTCTTTCATGCACGTTGTAACCGATAGTCAGCAAGTGCGTCGTGGCGTCATACAGGAAGTCATACTCCATCCGGGCAAATTCACCAGTCTGCAGTACCAATTGCTGAATTTGCAGGATACGTGTGGCAGCGCGCTGACTGGCTTCGCTGACCAGCATAGCCAGGCTGTTATTTGAACGCTCCATCTCTGTGGGCTGATTGACGGCAAGACTGTCTTTTTCCAGCGGTGACATGGTATCGACCAGTTTCGCCAGCGTCTGCAAGCTGGGAATGACATCCAGTTCCGGGTAGGCCTGCATCCATTTGGCCGGATTCGGCAAACTGACCCAGGGGGCCAGAAAGATGATTTCATCCAGTTGTGCATGACATTGTTTGCTTAATGCAGATGCCCAGATGTGGATAGGCGTATCGCTGGCCAGATTCAGATGACTGAAATAAACATCAGCATGGGAGGTCAATCTGCGCAGGCAGTCATGGATGACAGTCATGGATTGGGCAGAGGTCAGGCACAGGATATCCAGATCTGCTGCAAAACTGCTCAGTTGCTCTGGCACTTCACCATTGAGCTGCTGGCTCAAGAGATGGAATGTATCGCGCAAGCCGCAAAATATCCTGGGTTGACAGATAGGGGCATCTATCAGCTCGCGCAGGCCGGGTCGCAATGTCAACAAATGCCCAGCAAGATTGCCACTATCCACCGTGGATATATACAGTGGCAGCAGCGGGCTCAGGGTCTTGGTGTCATACCAATTATAAAAATGACCCTGGAAACGCTCCAGTTTGGCCAGGCTGCCAAAGGTATTTTGTGTGCGCTGCAACAGCTGCCCAGCCGGTATGTAGCCGAAATCATAGGCGATCAGGTTGGCCAGCAAAGACAATCCCATATTCGTTGGCGAGGTGCGGTGTGCGGTGACAGCAACTGGTTGAAATTGCACATTGTCAGGGGGTAGCCAGTTATCTTCGGCATCGACATGTGTTTCAAAGAAAAGCCAGGTCTTGCGTGACAGGACATGCAGAAAAGTGGTTTGCGACGCAGACAGATGGGTATCGGGCCTGGTCTGGGTACGGCTGATGCGATAAGCCAGCAGTGGTGAACCTGCCCAAAGCAGCAAAAAGGGCAAGGCCGCTGCCAGGGCAGTACTTCTTTCCAGCATTAATCCGGTGAATACCAGCAGGGACAGCACAGGTGCCACCCACATGCGACGTATGCAACCCCATATATCGTTGCCGTTCTGGTGGTTGCTGATGACAGAGGGACTCCATTCCAGCAAATGACGGCGACTGACTACTACCCGCCATTGGGTACGAATAATCGCATCGGCATTTGTCCAGGCTTCAAAAGGCAAGAATACAAGGTTCAGAAAGGCCTGGACAAAATGCTGCCTGGTTGAACGGATCAGTGACAGCAAATGCTGACGAAAGAAGACGTCGTCAGGCTGTTGAAACAGGCTCAGGAAAAAAGCGCTGAGCGATGGGACTAACAGAAAGCCCATGATCGCCGCATTCCATAACCATGCATGGCTGATGGCACTCCAGCCAATGATGAAAAATATGGTCAGTGCAATCGGTACCAGGCTGCGTCTCAAATTGTCCAGCAGCTTCCAGCGTGACAGCGGGGACAGCGCATTGGGATGCCGGGTTTTTCCCATGCCAGGGACTTTGGGCAACAGCCACGAAGCGACTTGCCAGTCACCACGTATCCAGCGATGTCTGCGCCTGATATCGGCCAGATAGGAAGATGGATATTCTTCATACAGTTGCACATCGCTGAGCAAACCGGCGCGGGCGTAGCAGCCTTCCAGCAGATCATGGCTCAGAATGCGGTTTTCCGGCATGCGGTCTTTCAGCGCATGCTCAAAGATATCAATATCGTAAATACCTTTGCCTACGAAGGAACCTTCTCCAAACACGTCCTGATAGACATCCGATACGCTGCGTGTATACGGGTCGATACCTGCTTCACCGCTGCATAATAATTCATAGAAAGAGGCATCTTTTTCCGGCAGGCTGACTGCCACCCGTGGTTGCAAAATGCCGTAGCCTTCGACAACTCTCTTTTTATCTTCATCGTAGCTGGCACGGTTCAAGGGATGTGCCATGGCTGCTGCAAATTTTCGGGCCGTATCGCGCGGGAGTTCAGTATCGGTGTCCAGCGTGATGACATACTTCATGTGCTCCAGACCACTGGCGTTACCTATAATGCAGGTAAAGGCCTGGTCGCCACCGCCACGCAGATAGCTATTCAGGGCACCCAGTTTTCCGCGCTTTCTCTCATACGCCATCCAGATTTTTTCTTGCGGATTCCATACTCTGGGCCTGTGCATGGCCAGGAAATGATCTCCGTTAGGGCGCGGATATTTACGATTCAATTCCATCGTATTCTGGATTATGCGATCCAGCAGGCGGGCGTCGTCAGGTAGATGTTCCTGATTGGCATCCGTAAAATCAGTTAGCAGGCAAAAACGCAGATTGGCGTCACTGTTCGCCAAAAAACGTATTTCCATGGCATCACACAAATTATCAATATTTTCCAGATCGATCAGCAGCGATGGAACGACAACCAGGGTACTGAATTCGACCGGTATGCCCTTTGAGAAATCCATGCGCGGCAGTGGGCGCGGCAGAGCAATCAGTGTGATGACCCAGTTCACCATACTCAGGGCAAACTGGCTGCTGGCCAACAGGCTGACCAGGGTAAACACCACCAATATGTAGACATTGGCAGCATATTGCCTGGCAAGGCCAAATAGCAGGCCGGTAGTCAGCAAACTCACAATGGCGATGCTGCCTATGTAGATGCTGAATGCTGATTCTCGTCCTGCATGTTGTATTAATTCTGGCAAGGGCAGGTGGATGGCGGCCGAGCGTTCCAGTTCTGCCACACCTTTGCCGATCAGGAAATAACCTACATGGGCGCTGCGGTCAGCACTTCCTTTTTTTACTGCGTATTCATGCGCATAACGGATGGCATTGCTGGCAATTTCGGATTCGGACAGGGTACTGCGTTTGGCAATTTTTTCGACAGCGTGCCGGTACAGATCACGGGTAGCGAAATCCATCTTGCCATAGATACCGGCAGGGTCGTCACGCAGACAGCGGTCAACGACACTCATGTTTTCTACAAATTCACGCCAGTCCATGGCGGTAAGAAACCGCAAACTGCCTATGCTATTGCTGATGGAAATCTGGTCGGCAGCCTGTTGTTGCGATTCCTGATGCACCAATTGTTCTATGGTCTGGCCGGTTTCTGCCAAACGCTGTGACAGCCAGTTCAAGGGCAGGGCCAACGCCGGCCCCTGACCTTGCAGGCGCCTGACCATCTCAGCCACGAAAGAACTTTCCAAAGGCGGGTGTGAACGCGACATGTCCGCCACCAGCAATATCAGGTTGCTGGGATCATTGTCGGCAGTCTCTGTCATTCTGTCCGCCCAGGATGCTGCCAGATCGCGGTCTTTGTGGGTATTGGTCAGGCGGGTGGCGACGCGCCGCAGATTTTCTATCAGGGCCAGACGCAACATGATGGGGATAGCCCATAGTTCACCCAGCTTCAGGACAGAAACCAGTTGGTAGGCGCTGATGAAACGACTCAGATTTTCCGGATCAACCCGGCCATCCCCATGCGAGATAGTCTCCAGCGCAATATCATAGACGCGTGGCCTGCCGGCAGCACTGCCGCGCAGCAAGCGTGGCAGCTCTTTGCTGTAATTTTTTGGTAAGTGACGCTTGGCAGTACGTATCTGTTCTTCGATCAGATAAAAATTGTCGAGCAGCCATGCTGCTGCGGGCGTCACCTGCTGGCCATCCTTGACGGCTTCGGTCAGCAGACTGCAGGTGTTCATGATGATAAGTTGATTGTCAGCCAGTCGTGACAGTAGTTGATCCCGGCCGAATACTGAACTCAGCTTATGGCTGTTGGCAAGTATGCGGCCGTGCTGTTCCATTTGCAGGGCACTGTACAGATCTGCCCGCAAGGGTAATTCTGCGGCACTGGTAGTCATGTACGAACCCAGTCGCATTTGCCCATTTTTCCAACTATTTTTCAAATAGCGCAGGCTGGCGGAAAGCATTGTTTTTGCTGATTTCAAAGCACTCACTTCTTTCTGTTTTGCAGAAGCCTCAGCTATTCAGACGTTGCCCGTCCTGTATGCGATATGCCTGGTCTTCCTGCTTGAGTTGATATGGCAGACAGCCTGGGTAAGGGAGCGAATGGAAGTTGCTCATGCTGTGTATGGGTGTTATCTGAATGCTATAGGCAAGCCCTTTTTCTGTAAGTGCGCTACCGAACATTGCATGGCATGAATGACGTGGCTCAGGAATGTGCGCCAGCGTACAGACCCGGGCAGGCACCAGGTCTATAACGATAAGCTACAAGCACAGAACACCTGATTGATACGTCGATATTTAATGGAGAGAATGATGAATAAAAATTTCAAATACTGCATCAGTGGTGCATTCGCAATGACTGTATTGCTTGGTTGCAGCAGCATGAAGACACCTGCTACTGCAGAAGTGGCAGTATCCAAAGAAGCGGTAGATAACGCTGCCGTTGCGGGCGGCACCGAATTTGCGCCTGTCGAGATGAATTCGGCACGTGAAAAGATGGCACTGGCAAATAAAGCCATGCAAGCCAAAGACTACAAACTGGCAAGTGATCTTGCCGCCCAGGCACAGGCTGATGCCAAGCTGGCACAAGGTAAGGCAAATTCTGCCAAGGCAGAAAAAGCAGCCAATGCTTTACAGGACGATATCCGTGTCTTGCGGGAAGAACTGAACCGCGCCAATACCAATAAATAGTAAGCAGCCCGGCGACGTATAACCACTCTCGCAGTTTTTCACTACCAATTACTCAGGAAACCATCATGAAGAAAATATTCTTGCCAGCAGCATTGCTGACGACCCTTGTACTCGCTGCCTGTAGCAGCATGCCAAAGACCACCAGCTTGCTGGACCAAACGCGCATGGATTATCAGGCAGCACAAAATAATCCCAATATAATTACCCTTGCACCATTGGAAATGCGTCAGGCAACTGTAGCGATGGATGACGCCAATACCGCTGCAAAGAACGATGAAAGTTCGGAAAAAATAGATCGCCTTGCTTATCTGGCGAAGCAGAAGATAGGAGTGGCGCAGGAATTGACCAAACAGAAAATGGCAGAAGCCAGTGTCGCTGCGGCTGCAAAAACACGTGACCAGATACGTCTGGATCAGCGAACCAATGAAGCCGACCAGGCAAAAGCACAGGCAGAGCAAGCCAGGCTGGCTGCGCAAATAGCACAAGCCGAAGCAAGCGATGCCCAAAAACGCAGCTTGGATGAACAAGCGAAAGCCAATGAGATGCAAGGCCGGAATGCAGCGCTGGAAGCCCAGTTGGCAGATTTGAAGGCCAAGACCACCGAACGTGGCATCATCATCACCCTGGGTGACGTACTGTTTGGTATCGATCAGGCTAAATTGACACCAGACGGTATGCGTACGACGCAGAAACTGGCTGATGTCTTGCAAAGTAATATGCAAAGAACGGTGCTGGTAGAAGGTTACACCGATAACACCGGTTCTAAAGCACATAACCAGGACCTGTCAGAACGACGTGCCGGTGCTGTGCGTAGTGCACTGGTATTGATGGGCGTAGCACGTGACCGCATTGCCACACGTGGTTATGGCGAGGCTTATCCGGCAGCAGAAAATGACAGCGCGCAAAACCGCCAGTTGAATCGCCGCGTTGAAATTGTTTTGTCAGACGCTAATGGCAAGACTACTCCGCGTTAATTTACCGTCCACTGATACATTCCCCTATAAGTACGTGCCAAATCCGCTATAGGGGAATGCAGCAGCGCCAGCTTAATCCCGCAATAGTCTACTAGGAGGAATGATGACAAATTTTTGCCAAACCAAATATATTCTGCCTGCTATTTCTGTCAGCCTGTTATTGACGCTGATGGCCTGTAATAAAGGCGCAGATACCAATGGACCCAATGCCGCGACCACCATAGGCGTTGAAATTGACGACTCTGTCATTACCACCAAGGTCAAAACCGCCTTGATGGCAGATGATACGGTAAAAAGTATGGACGTGAAAATAGAAACCCGCAAAGGTGAAGTCCTGCTCAGTGGATTCGCCGACAATCAGGCCCAGATCGATCGCAGCGTGGTCGTGGCACTGACGATCGAGGGAGTCAAAAAAGTTGATAATAAAATGAGCCTGAAAGAAGGCGTGCAGACCGTCGGCAACAAGATTGATGACAGTGTTATTACAACTGGCGTGAAAGCAGCACTGCTGAGTGATGCACAGATGAAAAGTATGGATGTCTCTGTCGTCACGCGCAAGGGCGAGGTTCAGCTCAGCGGTTTTGTTGATAGCGATGCCCAGTCGCAGCGCGCCATCAGTATTGCCAAAGGCGTTTCAGGGGTTACCAGTGTGGTCAATAATCTGGCCATCAAAAAGTAGCTCTGTGCCCGGTGCAGTTTGACCGGGCAATGCTTAAAGCCAATACTCAAAGCGTCTTGCCAGCCATTCCTTCAATTTGGTCGTCACGGGCCGTTGTTGCCATTGCTCCATCTGTATTTCGCGGGACAGTCGCAAGTCTTCATTGAACGCATTTTCCATGGACAACGCAAATTCTGTATCAATCACGACGACATTGACTTCCTTGTTATGCAAAAAACTGCGGGTATCAATATTGGTTGAACCGACCGTCGACCATACCTGGTCAATGACAGCGGTTTTTGCGTGCAAGACGGCAATCTGCAATTCATAAATCTTGATCCCCGCTTTCAGCATCTCGGTATAAAAGGATTGTCCCGCATGGAACACCAACCCGCTATCGGTGACGCCTGGCATAATGATTTTGACATCCACACCCCGCTTTGCGGCAGCGATCAAGGCCCGCAGGATCTGGGCGTCAGGAACAAAGTAAGCTGAAGTAATATGAATCGACGTGCTGGCTTCCTGTATAGCCAGCATGTAAGCTTTATAAATTGCCGGATTACCCTCAGGTTCGCTGGCCAGCACCCTGACCATCTTGTTACCCCGGTTTTGTAATGGCGGGAAATAGGTTTTTTCTGGCAGAGCCACGTCACCGGTATTGGTCCAGGTGTCCAGAAATACCCACTGCAATGCAGCCACCGCCGGGCCTTCTATCCTGATATGCGTATCACGCCATCCTACCGCAGCCGGGTTTTTATTCTTTGAACGAAACAGGGAACTGTTGGCATAGCTAGCGCTGATGTTGACACCGCCTGTGAACGCAACTTCACCATCAACGATCAGGATTTTTCGGTGATCACGCCGGTTTGGTTCCCAGGGGCCGTGTAATTTGCCTGGATTGATGGGATTAAACGCCAGCATTTGTATGCCGGCAGCCTGCATTTTGTCGAAGAAGCTTTGTGGTGTGCCTATCGTCCCCACACTGTCATAGATGATACTGACCTGCACGCCAGCTTGTTGCTGTGCAATGAGCAGATCAGAAAATGCTATTCCCAATTCATCCTGGTCAAAAATATAGGTTTCCAGATGGATATGGCTTTTTGCTTTTTTGATGGCTTCCATCATGGCAGCCATGGTTTGTGGCCCGTCGAATAGCAGCGTGACTTGGTTGCCTGATATCAGTGGACTGCCAGTGACAGATTCTTCCTGTGCCACCAGGGCGGCCTGGTCCGGGCTGAAATTTTTCCAGCGTTGATGCATCAGGGCGACAGTCTTTTTGTTGCTTAATACGCCGTTCGCGTTTTTGACAGTAGGGACAGTTTTGTTGTTGCCAACAGTATCAACATCGGACGCATCCAGGTAATTGACTTCCGGCAGCGTCGCGCAGGCATTTAAAACCAGCACCACGGCCAGTGGGACAGCTAAGCGGATAGAGTGGATGTGACGCGCCATGCTGTTTTCCTGTCATCAAAGGAAGTTCAGGCGCATGTTGCGCCTGTTTGCATCAAGTTAGTATTGCTTATGTCAAGGAGCCTGGACGTGAACCGGTGTGAACGAGTTCTGCGTATCAACGCATCTTGATACCGGATTTGCTATATGCCGCAGCCATATCCTGTTGCAAGGTTTCTTTGGCAGCACGCAGGCACGGGCCTACCTGCTTTTTTTCCATTTGTTTGCATGCACCGGAAGATTCTTGATATACCGCTTCTGCTTCTTTTTTCAGCGTCTTGAAATAGGCCATCGGTGTCATTTCTTCCTGATACCAGCGGGCCGGATCGCCTTGCTGCGTCACTTCATTCTGTTCGGCACCGTGCGCCGCACTCATCAGTATTGCGGTACCGAGTAGTGCCATCAAGATCAGTGCACGTATAACATTGATTTTTGTATTCGTTTCCATACTAGCTCCATTGAGTGAAGAATCATTGATAGGACTTACGAAAAACCGCCCTGCCTGCGTTGCAGCTCCTAGCCGTACTTTAGTACTGTCGTCGTCGCTGACGCCTTGCCAGCACGATTTTGCGTAAGCCCTTAATTGAGTTATATCCGGCCCGTCAGCAGCAGTACGATGAGTACGATGACGACAAGGCTGGTGATGCCACTGGGACCGTAACCCCAGGATTTGCTATGCGGCCATGAGGGAAACAGGCCGATCAGTACCAGAATCAATACAACAAGAAGAATAGTGCTCATCAAGATCTCCATATTGGCCACAGGATATGGTCAATAAAATTTTAAAATTGCAAATGGTCATGCTGAAAAAAAGCTCGGTTTATCCAGGTGGTAATTACTTTTCCTGCCCGTAGTCTTGGCTTTGAGCTTGACCTTGCCCTTGCCCTTGCCCTAAACCGCAGATCATGGTTTGTCTTTCAACTGTTCCTTGAAGAAACGAAATGAATTGATAAACGCATCCCTGACTTTTTCGGTGCTGTTGATCATGCCTTCCCAGGTTTCTTCGCTGGCCACTTTGACTTCGGCCAATTTATCTTGAACCTGTTGCGATTGCTTGTGCAGTTTCATCATTTCTTCTGCATATTGCGCATGCGCTGCTGCGGTGGTGCTGGCTATCTTGGTTTCTATCTCTGCCAGGTTGACATTCAATTCGTCAAGTTGGGTCTTGATGCTGGCTATGTACGCTTCTCGCTTGGCTTTCATGATCTCTCCCCTTCCTGTCGGTAGTCGGTCTTCCGTAAGACAACTGATTTGCTTGTGCATTGGCCTTTTATAGGACTATGTGGGCTTATGTGGCCACATCTGGACCTACATGCGGGCGTATTCACCGCGCTGGTTTTTCCATTCTTCCGCAAGATGTTCTTCATTCATCGTACTGGTGGACGAAGGTGAGTAATGTTGCTTTGTTTCTAGGTCTCGTTCAAATTGTTGTAACCTGACATCGGAAATACCCCAACCGAGCAAGGCACCTACCAACCCACCCAAGATAACGCCGAATAGGGCTCCCGCGACTGCTGCCCCAATAGGTTGTGTGATGAGCAGATTGATTCCAGGTATGACAAATGGCGATATCAAGACAGCCAGCGTGGCATTGATCATGCCCAGGGTGCCACCCACCGCCATACCCATGGAACTGCCGGCCGACATATTCGATACCAGTTCACTTTCCAATACCCAGGAGACGGATTGATTGTTTTGCTCTTTGCTTGTTTCCCGTTTCCAACCAGAATTTTTTCTGATATCACCACGCCTGGTGGAAGGGCGTTTGAATTGCACGGGTGGCGTCATCATTTCTTCAGACGCGTCATCAAAAGACTGCATATTTTCAGTGCTTGTGTTCATGACCGTTTCTCCAATGAGAGGACTATCTTGGTATCCCGAAGTTCAACAACTTATTGTTTGACGATATCTTTGATGGCTTCTTGCGCATCACCTAAGGGTTTTTCAATTTTTCCTTCGATTTGCTTCCGTTGGCCTTTTATTTCCTGTTCTTTGTTGCCGACCAATTTACCGGTGTTTTCTTGCACTTTACCGGCAATGTTTTTGGCTGTGCCCTTGATTTGATTTTTGTTCATAACTTGTTTCCTTGGTTGAGGTGGTGTTGCCTATTCTGGAAGAGAAATGAATGACAGAATTCCAAAAAAATAGTGCGATGGCGTGTAGTAAAAAATTATTCGTCAGTTTTGATCGACTAGCCCGTCCTGCATGAAAACGTTTGTTCATCTTTTATCTGCCACTCCACATATATCGAAGTTATTGGGTTTCCCTAGTCGGGTCTGTGCGTTGCCGCACAAAACAACAGCCATGGTTTTTTGAAAAAACAGGTTTTGTAAAAATAAACAGATCTATGTTCGATACCGTACAGAAGTGAACTATGTCCAATAGCACAATTTGGCATCGGACTTCTCCGACGCGTTATTTATATCCCGTAGATCATGTTCACTGGATATTCACTCTAAAGAGGACAAAAAATGAACAAGAAATTGGCCATGTTAATGGTGTTGTCGGCTGCATTTTCCAGCGCAGCCTGGTCTGCTACGTCAGAAAAATCTGCTACTTATACCGCAGCGAAAGATGCGGCTGCGACGGAATACAAACTTGCCAGAGCTAGGTGTGACACTATCGCCGGCAATCCGAAAGATGTGTGTATTGCGGAAGCCAAATCTGCGCGGGTGCATACAGAAGAAAATGCCACTGCAGAATACAAAAATACCCTGGCTGCACGTACCAGTGCCGCCAAGGATATTGCGGATGCTGACTACGATGTAGCAAAAGCCAAGTGCGGCAGCGCGACCGGTAATGAAAAAGATGTTTGTGTCAAACAAGCCAGTTCGGACAAGATCGCTGCGGTTGCCAATGCCAAGGCAGACAAAAAAGTGATTGAAGCACGCGTGGACGCCAACGACGACAAACGCAATGCTGAATACAAGGTCGCCATTGAAAAATGCGATGCCCTGGCCGGTGCAGGAAAAGACAATTGCGTCACGGCAGCAAAAACGAAATTCGGTAAGTAATTCTGATCTGAAGGGCAAGAGGTGAACTGTTGCAGTCCACTGACACCTGTCCTTTATTCTTTGTTGTTTTTTAAATTCACCTCTATCATTCTGAAAGTCAAAAATGAAAATCACTCAACGCGTCATCACATTAATACTCTCTGCATCATTGCTGGCCGTCGCCGGCTGTGCAGCCACTCCTACACGTGAAGGTACAGGAGAATATATCGATGACTCCGTCATCACCACCAAAGTCAAAGCTGAAATACTGAATGAACCTAGCTTGAAATCGATGGAGATCAATGTCGAAACCTTTAAAGGTACAGTACAGCTCAGCGGCTTCGTTACTTCTAATGCCAACATCGACAAAGCGGTCAGCATTGCCCGCGGCGTTAAAGGTGTTCGTTCCGTCAAGAACGATATGCGTTTGAAATAAGATTGAAATACGGTTTCAAATCAGCTGTGAGACAAGTCCCGCTCTTCCTGTACAAGGAAGAGCGGGGTTTTTCTGAAACCGGAGCAAGCAGCCATATGGCTGTTTTTTTTTGTCACTTTGGGTGCTTTTCACCCTCGTCTTTAGTTCCTCAATTGCACAAGATCTGAGCGCGGGTGTGGCAGATTGCCCGCTGTTCGATGCAGTCAAAGAAAAAGGAGCCTGGGCTCCTTTTATCACTACATCATGCTCAGGCAGATGTTCACATGAGCTTATCTGGTACGCTGATCAAATGAAAACTGTTCTATTTCGACGCGGCGGTTCGGTTCCAGGCATACGATCAAATCGGCCCTTTTCTTGTTGCTGCATTCAACCACAGGATTGCTTTCACCCTTACCATTGGCGCTCATGCGTTCGCTTGCCACACCTTTTCCGAGCAGATAATCCTTGACCGAAACGGCACGTTTTTCAGACAGTTTCAGATTGTATTGATTTGACCCTATGCGATCCGCATAGCCGGTGATGACGATCTGATTGATCTGCATATTGCTATTGAGTGCGGCAGCAATATTGTCCAGTTTTGGTTGCGGTGTACTTAATTGAGCGCTGTTGAAAGCGAAGAGTTCTGTCGCTGACAGTGTAATTTTTTCATATCGTGGTGCTGGCGGCGGGGTTGGCGCTGGTGGTGGTGGTGCCTGTACTACCACTGCAGCAGGCTCATATACCGGCGGTGCTGTATAGGTTGCTACGCGTACTGGTGCTGCAGGTTTATCAAAGCTATAGTTCAGGCCTACGGACAGTTGCGAATTGCTGGCCTGACTGAAACCGAAGTCATTGCCATGCAGGTAGCCATGCACCTTGCGCCATTCAGCCTGAGCTGTCCACTGATCATTCAGTACCAGTTGAACACCAAGTCCGGCGCTGGCAGAAGGAGAAGTGCTGTCTGCCTGCCTGAAGCGATTATTTGTCCTGTCACGTTCTGCAGCCACACCCATGACCAGGTAAGGACGTATGGCATTGCGCGAGAATAAATACAGCACATCGACCCCAAGGGTATTTTGCTGATAGCGTCTGTCACCATCACTGGAGCGGGTATAGCTGGCACCCAGTTGCACATCCCACATTTCATCCAGCGGTTTGCCTACGCGCAGACCGACACCATAACCACGATTGCCAGCGCCAAATGTTTCATCTGTTTCTGCTGCGTGAATACTGGTACCGACGTACCAGGATGGATTGTAGTCAGCTGCGATAGCACTGCCCGTGCAAAAAATACTGGCGATAGCGCAAGGTAGTATACGTAAGTGTTTCATTATGTTCTTTCTGGTGTAGGAATAGCGGGGAAGAGGAATATCTGAAAAAGTGCCATTGAATACATGAGACTAGCCGACCTGTATGCGTGCTGAATCAGGCAGTGTTTTGACTTGCGTACTCTTTAAGCTGCGGCAAGAATAAATGAAAGGCAATATTCCATCAGTGCGCCAGCGCACGCTTCCATATCTTGTTGCTGAAGACTGACAGGCCAGGAAATTTTTGCATAACCGGGTCGCACAATGGAGTGCCATCATCATGGATGAAGTGAGCTCTTATTAAATCTGTTATTACGTGGCATAGCGCACATACGCTTTTGCGGTTAGCGTTTATTTTGTCTTGGGTGGCATTTCAATTGCAGGTGTGAAATGCAGGTATCAGAACGGGCCGGGTAGGTTATACATGCTGCGCGTTGATAGATATAGTGCAAATGGAGACAGAATAATGATGGATTTGAAATCTGGTTTTTCCATGCAGAAAGCGAGTATTTTGACAGTGCATAGCACAAAGCATTTTTTCCTGAAAAATAATCGAAAAAAAGTTGATCGGGCTGCTTGTGATATTGCCTTCTAAAAATCATTTGCTGGCCAGGTTGCCTGCGGCGGAACAAAAGGTGTTGGCAACAAAGATGCATACACACGCATTTGTGGTAGGCACGGTGTTGTACCGTCATGACGAAAAAATGGATACTGTTTATTTTCCGAATGACTGTTTGCTGTCTCTGATGGCAGAAGTTAAAGAACAGCAGGTACTGGAAATTGCTTTGTTGGGGCGGGAAGGGATGCTAGGTTATTCCGGGCTGGCAAGTCATCAACATTCTGGCTTGCGGGTAATCGTGCAACAATCAGGTAGCGCGGATTGTATCAGTGCCGCCGAATTCGGTCAGGCGCGGGAACATAGCAGGGCCATACAGGAAATGTGTTTTTCTTATGCTGAAATGTTGTATGCCGAAGCCAGTCAGATAGCAGTGTGCAGCCATTTTCATTTGCTGGAAGCGCGTCTTGCCAGGTCCTTACTGATCATGCGGGAGCGGCTACAGTCAGATCATTTCTTTATTACCCACGAGTATCTGGCCCTGGCCCTAGGGGTACGGCGGGTGGGTGTCACCAAGGCCGCCAGCGTTTTACAAAAACGTGAACTGATTTCATACAGTCGCGGCAAGGTCAGTGTCATTGATGCAAGCGGTTTGCTGTCGGTATCCTGCTCGTGCTTTCAACGTATCATCGGACATGGGGCCTCCAAATCTTTCACGCATTCCAAACGTTGACAGCGAACGGATTTTCCTGGCACACAAATTATGTACGTCAGCGTACTGACTATCCTTTCTAATCAGCCTATCTTTTCAGACATGAATCAATTACTGAACCGGATGGCATAAGCATGGCGTTTTTCTCTTTGGAACATAGCAAGGCAGCTTACCTGACTGATTTTATTTTATATGGCGTAGCGGTATCTTGCCTGACAATCTTTTTGGGATGGTCTGCGCCTTTTTCACATCCCTGGCAGATGCTGGCATTGCTTGGCATAGGGTTGATTGCTGCTTCGCTGATCGAATATCTCTTGCATCGTTTTATACTGCATGGCTTGCAACCTTTCAGGCGCTGGCATCAAACGCATCATGCGCGCCCCACCGCCCTGATCGGCACACCTACGATTTTAAGTATTACCTTGATTGTGTTCTTTGTTTTTTCGCCCGCATTGTTGTTGGGCGACGTGTTACGGGCCAGTGCTTTGACGTTGGGGCTAACCACGGGCTATCTGTTTTACACTATCACCCATCATGCAACACATCATTGGCAGGCTGATTCTTCATGGCTGAAGCGAAGAAAAATACAGCATGCCCGCCATCATCATCTGGATACACATCCCGTTTTCTTTGGTGTCACCACCAGTTTTTGGGACGACGTCTTTCACAGCAATGTCATTGAACGCGTCAAGATCAAAGATAGCAATAAGTAGCACAGCTTGTCTTTTAATGAGCCAGGAGCATGGCGTATGAGATCGGATAATGAAATACAGCTGGATGTCCAGGCCGGCTTGGCCTGGGAAACTGGCATTACCGCAGCCGATTTCGCGGTTACGGTGAAACATGGCGTGGTTGAACTCGGTGGCAAGGTTGCCAGTTTTTTCGAGAAGCAATGCGCGGAACTGGCAGTCATGCGGGTTTTCGGCGTGATCGCATTGAATACGGAAGTGGAAGTTCATCTGTCGATTAGTGCTGCAAGAACAGACAGGGATATTGGTCAAGCGCTTGAGCGGCTGATTCAAGTCAGCGATTATCTGAACCAGGACAAGATCAGTTTCACCGTCGAAAATTCCAATGTGACTTTAAGTGGTACGCTGGAATGGGAATTTCAGCGCAATGAATTGATGCATGGGGTTGCCGGTTTGACCGGTTTACGCGGTTTGTGTAACCAATTAAAAATCAAGCCCTGAAACACGCAATATGAAATAAGTTCCAGAGCTGATTTCCTTTGCAAGATCAGGATACTGTGGCGGTATAGGCGGGCAGCTCTTGCAGTTGACCTTGAATGCGGCTGATAACTGCATCCCAATCGCCGTGTTCAGCTTGCCTGAACAGGCGCATGGTATTCGGGTACCACGGTGTATCTTCACGTTGGCGCATCCAGCGCCAGTCGCTGCCAATTCTGGGCAGTAATACCCAGCATGGTTTGCCGAGTGCCCCAGCAATATGGGCAACGGCTGTGTCAACACAAATAATCAGATCCAGCGCATTGACGATGGCTGCCGTATCGGCAAAATCTTTGATATCCATACCTAGCGGCAGGATAGGCTGATTGGCCGCTGGCTGTAAGGCTTCCGTCTCACCCTGGCCTTTTTGCAGACTGACAAAGCTGATGTGGGGGAGCTGCCACAGAGGGGTCAGCGTTGCCAGGCCGGGCAATGAGCGGTTCCTGTCGTTTTTATGCCCTTCGCTACCCTTCCATACCAGGCCAACTTTGAAACCCGCATCCGGTATGCGGCTTCGCCATTTTTCCACTCTCTCTGGCAAGACTTTCAGGTAGGGGAAGGTGGAAGGAATACTCTCCAGTGTGGTATTGAAATGGAAGGGCAGACTGAGTGCAAAACACCAGTAATCATGTACTGGCAAGGTATCGCCATCCGTCAGGATGTTGTCCACACCTTCAGCGGTTTCCAGCAATGCCTTGAGTGGTTGCTTACAGAAGATGCTGATTTTGGCGGCACCGCCTTGTTTCAGCAATTTGATGTAGCGGATAAACTGGATGTAATCACCGAAACCCTGCTCAGGCCAGATCACCAGCGATTTTCCGTTCAGTGATTCACCCTTCCATTGAGGAAACGGGACATCCGGCATCATGGTGTTGGATTGTTGGGTGCGATTATCGTAGCGATATTCATGATAAGACCAGGCTTTTGCATAGTGGCCCTTGGCAAGTAACAGTAATCCAAGATTGAATGATGCATTGGTCATGTCTGGAGCAAACTTCAGTGCCTGTTGATAACTTTCTTGGGCTTCGTCCAGCTGTTCGCTGTCCTTCAGTGCCATGCCTAGGTTGTTGTAGGCTTCCGCCATATCCGGTTTGAGTGCTAACGCTCGGCGACAGTTGGCTACCGCTTCGTCGAGTTGGCCAAGGGCATGCAAGGCGCTGCCGAGGTTACTGTAGGCCGCTGCCAGCTCGGGGTCGATTACCAGCGCCTGGCGACAATACTTGATCGACTCGTCCAGTTGCCCTGCATCCTTGTAAACGATTGCCAGGTTGTTGAGCGTATCCGCAGAATCTGGGGTAATGGTCAGTGCTTTCTGATAGCTGGCGATGGCGTCATGGTATTGCCTCAGTTTATGCTGGACATTGCCAAGGTTATACAGCGCGTCAGCAAAATCAGGCTGGATTCTTAAGGCTTCGCGGCAGCTTTGCAATGCCGCATCAAATTTTCCCAAGTCATGTGATGCAGCGCCCATATTATTGTGTATGTGCGCAAGATTCGGATTCATTGCCAGTACTTTTCTCCAGGCGGCAATGGCTTTGTCCGGCTGATCCTGGGCAATGAAGCTCAAGGCCAGATTTTCATAGGCTTCAATATTCTGGGGATGGATCGAAATCGAACGTTCAAAGCTGGCAATCGCTTCGGCAAATTTACCCTGGCCGTACAGTGCACTACCCAAACAAAGATAAGCATGTGGCAAATCGGGATTGGTGGCGGTCGCTTTTTTCAGCGTGGCAACAGCCTGGTCGAGGTCATTCATCTTGAACAGGGCGTGACCAAGATTGGTCAGGATGTCGGCGTTGTCTGGCTGAATGCGCAGGGCATTTTTAAAATTTTCTGCTGCCGAAGAAAATTGATTGCTTTCGTAATCGATATTCCCCAGGTAAGAGTGCAATTCAATAGACTGCGGACTGATTGCGAGTGCCTTGATGACGACCTGCCTGGCTTCTTCCATCTGACCGGTCTGGAATAGCAAGAAACACAGTTCCCGGTAAGCGAGTTCGAAGTCCGGTGCCAGTGCAATGACTTTTTCGTAGTTGGCTTTTGCAAGCGCAGCTTTTCCCTGTGCTTGATACAGGCCAGCCAGAAAATAATGGGCATCCGAGATGGATGGATCAAGACTCAGCGCCTTTTGCAGATACGGTTCTGCTTCTTCCATGCGGCCCTGTTCTTTAATCACAAAGCCAAGATTACTGTGCACCTTTGCCAGACCAGAATCAAGCGCAATTGCCTGGCGGTAGCTGGCTTCGGCGGCGGTAAGGTTTCCATCAGCAAGATAGAGATCACCTTGTTTTTTGTGTTCGGCGGCGTCTTTTTCTGCGGCCACTGAATGCAAGCCGGCTGGTGCCAGTGTCGGCAATGGCGCTGGATCAGGAATTGTTTTTTTGCCGGAAAAAAGTTGTTTGATCTTGTTCAGCATCGTCTTTGTCTATGTATGCAAGATTAATGTTGATTGACGTTTGGGTGGTTTTGTTGCGGAATATCGCAGCGTGGTTAAGTTGATATTTCAGATAAAGGCTTCAATCCATGTCGGCAAATAGTATAACCTGCATCCACGTCATTTTGCTTTTTGGAAAGGCGGCATGACTGTATTTGATACCGAAAACCTGGCCCATACGGCTTAGGTGGGCAAATCAGGATATACGTTCTGGCGAGACTGGCAATCGTCGTGTGTGGAGAGTGTGGCGGGGATATATTCTGATTTCAGGCAATATCAGAAGATAATCTGATCATGCTGATACTGGCGACACCTTCGGGGTGCCGCCATAGGTACCCTAGTGTAGTGCTGCACACTTCTTGCCACTTATAAAATGCGCCTTTTCCGCCGATACTGCGTCAAAAATCCTCGCAATACCTCTGTATTGCTGCGGTTTTTTCCTTGTCTCAACGAAAAATTCGCGATTTTATAAGCGGCAATCTGCGTGCAACATTACACTAGCAAGCTTTATTTTGCGCCGTCGTTCTTCATCGCTTCCAGCTTGTCATACCCGACTGCGGCAGAGGCAGCCTTGATTGCTGCCATATCGACATTCTGGCCACGGGTTTCAACAATGAAACGGCCTGCTACCAGCAAGCTGTATTCGCCAGAGGAACCATCTTTTTGGAATCGTTCATGGGTGGGGCGGCCATTGACCTTGCCCATTTTTTCGTAACCGCCATCGGTTTCCTTATCCTGTTCCATCATGCCCCAGGCAAACATGGCACCGAACATCTTGCTGCCGCCGGTATCGGTCACTGATACCTGGATCTGGCGGTTGCTGTCGTCGGTATAGCGCGCATCCGCTTTGGAGATTTTGAATTCACCCATGGCTGATTTTTCCCCTTCCAGGCTGCTGCGTTTCAAGCCGCCTATGGCATCTGGCAGCAAGGCTTTCAGCTTGTCTTTATCGACCACTTCAGCCTGGCTGCCGGCACCCATGACGGTACCCAGGGCTTCGGTGGCTGCTTTCGCTTCAGCTTGCGGATCGCCCGATTTTTTTGCGGCTTCCATTTTTTTGTTGGCCTCTTCCATCTGCTTACCCATTTTTGCCAATTCACCCAGAGCGCCATTGGCTTCTTCTGACTTGGATATCGAGCGCAATGCCCCTGAACCAAACAGGGACGCACCGCCGACCGCACCAACCACGGTAGCTATCACCACCATCAGGACGATGGAGCAAATCACCGATACAGCGGTGTAGGCAGCGGTTTTTTCCTTGGGGGCTTTCATCAGCACAGGCAAGCCCAGGTACAGGACATAAACGCTATAGAACGCGGCGATCAGGCCGAGCATGCCCAGTGAGGGAATGATGTTCAATATTCCGGCTACCCATGCTGGTGTAAATGCATAAGCAGTGACCTTGAGCGCCTGCATGGGATTTTTTTCGCCGCCAAAATTGGGGGCCAGCGCGTTGATGATGAGGGAGATCAAATAAGTAGCGACCAAGCCCAGTACAAAATTCAGTACCAGCGTCGTGATACCGATCAGGATAGGGGTGCGTACTGTACCGATAAAGGGCAGGCTCATGCCGATGAAAGTCATGCCGATGAAACTGGCAAGCGCTGGGATAGCAGACAGTGGCGCAATGTAGTGCTGGTAGAGACTCGCCGTAGTGGTACTTTCTTCTGCAATGACTGGCCATTCTGTTTGCGGGGTCAGCGTGATGTTTTTCGCACGTTCAATCAGGTTCATGGATTTTCCTTCGATAAGTAGAGTATGGCGCTAGGTCGTGTTGAACTAGTACTTGTAGTGGAAAACAATGGAGCGAAAAAGATGCTACTTAGCTTTTGACTAACTGGCAAATTTAATTACAGTTTCTTGCAAGTTAATCATTAAACCAGGATGGTTTGTTGCAGTTATCGGTATTTAGACGTGAAATACAGGTAATAAATCGTCATTAATATAAAAATAATAATGTATTTTAATTGCCATCCGGCATTTTCAATCATGATTTGGTGTTGATTTTGTCTTGAGTGTTGCTGAAGTGGGTTGTTTAAGTATGAGAAGGGAAAATCTAAGTAAAAAACATAGCGCCATGTCGCCATGTCGCCATCAGACGGTGTCATGGCGGGTTTAGCTGCGCAGGGTGAGCCAAGGATCAGGGACGGTATGGATGACACAGACGCCAGCAAGAGATAAAACAGAAGTAGACCTTGATAGTGCAAAAGGGCTGCATTCCACACCGACATTTTCCTTAAGCCGATGGTTCGCTTCGTTAGCATGAAATAAATATCATATTAGCAAGTGGTATTGTTACATCGGTAACAATTTGAAACGTCTTTTTTTAGGGAAATGTGGCATATTTGCCATTGATTGTCTTGCAAGCCGTGTATGCCTGTGTGGATTCATTCTTGCGACAAATCTTACCCCTCTTTTAGAAGTGTCATGTCACCTCAGCTTTTCCTTACGGTTGTAAAAAACAGAGTTATCACACTGGATAAACGCTGGCTAGTGCTGTGCCTGTTACTGGTGGTCAGCCTGATTTATTGGCTGGACGAATACACCGGGCAACTGACTTTTTTTGCGCCGTTCTATGTTTTCCCGGTGGCGATGAGTGCCAGCCTGTTGTCGCGGCGGTGGACCATCTTCTTTGTCAGCTTGTGCAGCCTGGCCCGGGTGCAAGTGTTCAGCCAGACTTTCCCGGCAGGCAGTTATAGCTTGATAATCTTTGATATCGCGCAGAGTTTTGTGCTGTTTGCTGCCATCGCTGTACTGGTAATAGTCATCCAGAGAATCAGTCAGCGCCAGTCCAGGTATGCGGATTTCCTTGAAACCCATCTGCGTCATCTGCGTCGGCAAAAACGTATCAAGGCTAGCATCAGGCGCGCTCTGCCAGAGGATGCTGACGAAATCGTCGAGGTTGCCGTCTGCGGTGCCAGGAGTGGCGGCTTGTCGGAAGAGTTGTCCAATACGGTGCTGCAAAAGACGCTTGCCAAGGCATTCAGACAGGGCATTGTTGAGGGACAGACGATACGGGATGTCTGGATAGGCGGGAAGCAAAAAGTGTCCGTCGAATTTTGGGTATCCATTATCAACGGTCGGGTTGCCGGCTTTTTCATGCTGTATGGTCTGGACAGCATGAATGGGTCGGAGCGCGAATTGCATGCCATGGTAGTGAAAGATGATTATCTGGGGCTGGGTATAGGCTCGGCCATGACAGACTTTTTCTGTATGCATTTTAAAAATCGCCGCTTGTTTGCTGCTTGCAAGCCGGATTCCAAGATGATGAAAATGCTGACCCGCAGAGGGTTTGTGTTTTTCTGTTCCACGGATAACGAATACGTCATCATTGACCGGCATAATTAGCACGGATGCCTATGTCGGCTGATTCAGTGTTGCCCAGCTTAAACCGAATTTATGCAGGTATTTTTTCAGCCTGTCGGCATCATTCGGGTTGGCTTTTGTGCTGCGTGAGGCGGCAAACAGTTTCCGGCCTGCTTCTGACAGCGATTTACTGTGCAGGCAGATGCCCAGTACCGCCTTGAGCTGCACGGTATCGAATAAATCCAGTGCGGAAATTTGTTGCGTATCGAGGTAGGTGTGCAAGTCAATTTCTGATGCAATACCATCCTTATTCCCGGCATGCGACCACAGGCGTTGCAGGCGCTTGATTTCATCTTCTACTATATGGTCATTGATACGACCCGCATCGGCCAGGGTTGCCATGCGGGTGACGGATGCCGACAGGTCGCGGAAATTACCTGTCCATATAGCTTGCGCGGAGGTGGCAAAGGCCATGTAGCGATCCCGGGCCTCTTTATTGAAGCGCACCATTTGTCCATGCTCGTTACTGAACTGCGCCAACTGGTAATCCATGTTCGGCGCAATATCTTCGGCCCGTTCACTCAGGCCCGGCAATTCATAGGTCCATAAGTTGATACGGGCAAACAGGTCTTCGCGGAAGCGACCGGCAGCGACTTCCTTGCCAAGCTCGCGGTTGGTGCCCGCCACCAACTGGAAATCGCTTTGTACTTCATGGTCGCCCCCTACCGGCAAGAACCGTTTTTCTTCCACGGCTTTTAGCAGCATCGCTTGTTCATCCAGGCCCAGTTCACCGATTTCATCCAGGAATAACAAGCCCTTGTGCGCCGCTCTCAGCAAGCCGGGGCGATCTGACATGGCACCGGTAAATGCACCCTTGATATGACCAAACAGGGTGGAGCCGGCACCGTCACCGCGCAGCGTGGCGCAATTGACTTCGACAAATTTCCCTTCCAGCTTGTGCCTGGCTTTTTTTAATTCAAACACCCGCTTCGCCAGGAATGATTTACCGGCACCGGTTGGGCCCATCAGCAAGATAGGTGCACGGGATTTGATGGCAACCCGTTCAATCTCATCAATCATGGTATTGAAGCGCGCATTGCGGGTAGCAATGCCAGACTTTAAAAATGCCACGCCTTCTTCTTTTTCGCGGGTAAAGCGCTGGGCAATCTGGTTATAGCGTGACAGGTCCAGATCAATCAGGGCTATTTCACCGGTATTGCCCTTGATCTGTCGACGTGGCGGCGAGGTCTGCAATAGCTTGCCGGGCAAATAGTTAGCCTCTGTCATCAGGAACAGGCAGATTTGTGCCACGTGCGTGCCGGTGGTGATATGTATCCAGTATTCCTCAGTATCGGTATCGAAGCGATATGACCTGGCAAAATCAAACAGGCTGGCATACACCTCTTCAAAATCCCAGGGATCTTGTATCGCCAACTGATGCGTGCGTAATGTCGTGGTCGGCGAGGTGGCAGCAATATCGTTTCTCAATTGCCCTATCAATGCATCATGCTGGCCACTGTGCAGCAATTCTATGCGGTCAATGGCAATATCGTCGCGCTGCGTCAGCGCTACCGTAGGTCGCCACTTCTCCCAGCGGCCACTGCCTTTGCCGTTGTCTAGCTGAGTGCCAATAAATCCTATCACTACCTTGTTTTTTGGTTTCATATTTGGATAAATATTTATCTATAAAGATAATTATAGTTTATTTATGGATAAAGAGTGAAAAGAATGAAAGTGGATGATGATTAAAAATACTTATATAAATCAATTACTTATTAAAATTTCATGGGGATTTCGGAAAGCTGGCACGGCCATTGCAATACCGTAGTGGAAGGGCATGCAGGCATGAAGGGAGTGCCACCACCGAAAACGATGATGACTGGGTGGTCTGGATAAAACCAGATGTGGTCTAAGAACCTGATTACGATCTGTAGCGAGCGAGCGTCAGCGGGAGTGAAGAGCAGCGCAAAAAGCGGAATGTACTCTAAGTACATGAGCATTTTGAGCAGCGCATGAGCCCCGATCACGCCCGCGCAGTAAGATCGTAAACGGTTCCAAGTGTTGTGATGAGCAAGGTTGCAGATGCAGGTTGCCGCTCCCCGTAAGGGTGTCAACTGGCGTGCGTTTCCAATCGTCACAGCAGCCGGAAGTAATGCTCTGGTTGCCACGTTTTGCGGGTTCGAATCCCGTCGTGTCCACCAAGAGATAGTTACAGGACTTACACAAAATTGTCCCAGCAAGGCGCTGCGACGAAGACAGTACGAGAGTACGGCTAGGAGCTGCAACGCAGTTGGGGCGGTTTTGTGTAAGTCCTGAAAATAGAGGAAATGAAATGGTTAATACACAATTGTTCCAAACTTTAAAAACATCATTCGCAAACACATTTTTGCCAGTGACTGACACAACAAATTTTTCAGGTGTGCCTGCCTACAGGTTCACGCCTGAACACAAGCTGGCGCAATATGCAGCAACAGGTTGCTTGAACGCGACTTACTATGCCAGTGCAGAAGCGCAACTGGCAACGGTATTGGATTTGACAAAAGAAGTGTCACCGCTGTTTGTCGCACAGACGGCTATTTACTGCCGTGAACGTGGCTACATGAAAGACATGCCGGCTTTGCTGGTCGCAGCGTTGACCATGCGCAACGCAGTCGAATTGCCGCGCACCTTTAAAAGGGTGATGAACAACGGCAAGATGCTGCGTAACTTTGTGCAAATCTTGCGTTCAGGTGCTATCGGTCGTAAGTCTTTAGGTTCACGTCCAAAGAAATTGGTACAAACCTGGTTGAACACCGCAAGTGAAAAAGAATTGCTGGCGGCAGCCGTAGGTACAGCACCATCCCTGGCCGACGTGGTAAAGATGGTGCACCCAAAACCAGTCGAAGCATGGCGTGAAGCTTTCTTTGCCTGGTTGATAGGCAAGCCATACAAGGCCGAAGCCTTGCCACCCGTCGTGGCAGCGTTTGAAGCATACAAGAAAGACCGTAGCCTGGCTTTGCCGGACGTGCCTTTCCAGATGCTGACAGCGATGGAATTGACGACAGAAGACTGGGCGCAAATTGCCCGCCAGGCCGGCTGGCAGATGTTGCGTATGAACTTGAATACCTTTGGCCGTCATGGCGTCTATGAATTGCCGGGCATGGTTGACTTGATTGCCGACAAATTGCGTAATGCAGAAGCTATTGCCAAAGCCAAGGTGTTTCCTTACCAGTTGATGGCGGCATACAAGGCAGCCAATGAAGGCGTGCCATTGCCAATCAAGAATGCCTTGCAGGATGCGATGGAAATCGCCTTGAGCAATGTGCCAGAAATACTTGGTCAGATTGTGGTGTGTGCTGACGTGTCTGGTTCCATGTCTTCACCAGTCAGCGGTCAGCGTGGTTCTGCAACGACAGCCGTCCGTTGCATAGACCTGGCAGCCCTGGTTGCGGCAGCCATGTTGCGCAAGAACCCGTCTACACTGGTGCTGCCATTTGAAAACCAGGTCGTGAAATGCGATTTGAATCCACGTGACAGCGTGATGACGAATGCGCAAAAACTGGCAGCGATAGGTGGTGGTGGAACCAACTGCAGTGCGCCACTGGTGAAGTTGAACAAAGAAAACGCCAAGGCCGATCTAGTGATCTTTGTGTCTGACAATGAATCTTGGATGGATGCAGGCCGCAGCCGTTCAACAGCAACCATGATTGAATGGAATGCGTTTAAAAAACGTAATCCACAAGCGAAACTGGTTTGTATAGACATTGCGCCGTATGGCACTAGCCAGGCAGCCGAAAGAGATGATGTATTGAATGTCGGTGGTTTTTCTGATGCCGTTTTCAAGATCATCGCTGCGTTTGCGGCCGGTCAGTTGAGTGCAGAGCATTGGGTAGGTGAAGTAAAGGCAATTGATATTTAGAGAACCTCTGGCGAGGTCTGTGTAGTTGAGACTTTGCCAGGCCTGGTAGTAAACGTTTTTGAACCCGCCGTGAATGCAAATGTGATTACATCTCGAAACTGTAAAATCACTTTTAATTCTTGTCATGCTGGGCTTCAAGGACCATTTGAAAATGGCGTTGAGTTTGAAGTATTGTACGAATGCGCAGGCGATTACATCCAAATCAATCGCAGGCGGACCTTGTCGTACAGTGCTTCTCAACACGGTAGTCAAATGTCGCAGTACAGGTTTTGAATACGGCATGAATGCTGGCGTGATTACATATAGGATGACAATCACGCTTTACCCTTGCCATGCTGTATTCAATAAATATCAGTGTGTCGTTTTCTTGAATACCATCTGAATGCTCATGTGACTACATTTGCTATGTTCACAGCAATTATTGTCAGAGGGTGGTTCAAAGGAATTTTAGCTATATTTAGTTGTAAAGGTTTTGAACAATGTAAGAATGCAGACGTGACTACATTTCGAAAATGCAGCGGTCACTTCAAACTCTTGTCTTACACTTGTTCAATAAGGTTTTACCCGAATGCAATCAGGATTACATCGGTATACATTGGTTCGACTCCAATCTGGTCCACACCGCAAGGATGGGTCAGAAGGTCCTGGTAATACTTGTCGGGGTTTTATTTAACAGTGCTGATGTGATGAAAAGCGGAAAACAAAAGCGAACAGAAATCATGGAAAAGCGGCGTGCCCGCATGCCTGTGAAAAAAAGTTTTGATATCTATGCAATGCCCGCACCTGCCGGAGCGGTTATGGCTGATCGTGAAATATTAAGACACAATAATACTTACAGTTTGCTCCCCTTGTTTTATGTGGACCATGCCTTTAATTGTCGTGACTGTGGATGTGCCCAGATATGGACGGGCAAGCAGCAGAAGTGGTGGTATGAAATCATGCAGGGCGATATTAATAGTTTAGCTGTGCGGTGCCGTCCTTGCAGGAAGAAAGAGCAACAAAGAAAGAAGTTAGCCAGGGAAATTCATTTGAGTGGCCTGGCAGCAAAGTACAAATATTGAAGTTTTCAGGCGAATGCTGGTGAACATTCAACGGTCCTAAGGTGGTGAACAGATGCATGACTGGTCTGGTGTAGCCTGGGTACTGACTCTTGCAAGAGTCTCCAGGCCGTCCGTTTCACGACTCCTTGTCGCCGCAAGTCATTGAAAATGGAATAGTTTTTGTAGTGAGTAAAAGTTTAGGCGAATGCTGATGAAACTACATCGCTAAGAACGAAGAGGTCATGGGTTCGATCCCCATCACGGTGTCATTGATGCCGTGTAGCTCAGTGGTAGAGCGCTTGTGGGTGACCACAGACGTTTCATCATCCCTTGTCGCCGCCCAAGAAATTGAGAATAAAAAGAGAAAATATGAAACACGAAGATTATGATGTAATGCAATACGAAAATGGTCGTCCTATCAAAATGTGGACCAAAGGGGTTCCGGTTGAGGATGAAGCCAAAAAGCAATTGGCGAATACCGCGCGTATGCCTTTCATCTACAAACATATTGCCGTGATGCCGGATGTGCATTTGGGTAAAGGTTCTACCATCGGTAGCGTGATACCTACCCTGGGTGCCGTGATCCCTGCTGCTGTCGGTGTGGATATCGGTTGCGGGATGATGGCTGCCAAAACCACTTTGCATGCCAATGATTTGCCAGATAACCTGGGCCCTTTGCGTACTGCAATAGAAAAAGCCATACCGCATGGTATGTCGCCCAAGACCCGTAGCTTCAAAGGCCGTGATAAAGGTGCATGGGAAAGCCCGCCAAGCGCAGTGGATACCGCCTGGGCACAGTTGAAAGAGGGTTTCGATGAAATCTGTTTGAAAACCCCGCGTTTGAAAAACACCAACAACTACCGTCACCTGGGAACTTTGGGTAGCGGTAACCACTTCGTTGAGGTTTGCCTGGATGAAGCGAATGCCGTATGGTTCATGCTGCATTCCGGTTCACGTGGTGTAGGTAATGCGATCGGTAGCCATTTCATTGAAATGGCCAAGCAGGATATGCGTACCCATTTCATCAACCTGCCAGATCAGGACCTGGCTTATTTGCCGGAAGGTACCCAGCATTACAATGATTACATCGAAGCCGTAGGGTGGGCGCAAAAATTTGCGCGCTTGAATCGTGAAGTGATGATGCAAAACTTGATTGCCGCTGTGCGTACGGTGATCAGCAAACCGTTTGAAACCCATGTGGAAGCGGTGAATTGTCACCATAACTATGTACAGAAAGAGCATCACTTTGGTAAAGATGTGCTGGTAACCCGTAAAGGTGCAGTGTCTGCGCGTGCTGGCGAATTGGGAATTATCCCAGGTTCCATGGGAGCAAAAAGTTTCATCGTGCGCGGTAAAGGGAATGAAGAAAGTTTTAACAGCTGTAGCCACGGTGCAGGTCGTACCATGAGCCGTACCGCAGCCAAAAGACTGTATACCGTCGCCGATCAGATCGCCGCAACCGAAGGTGTGGAATGCCGTAAAGATGCCGATGTGATTGATGAAATTCCTATGGCATATAAAGACATCGACGCCGTGATGCATGCCCAAAGCGCACTGGTGGAAATAGTGCATACATTGAAGCAGGTTGTGTGCGTTAAGGGTTGATTTACGTAAGACCATTAACCACAGAGGCACAGAGACACAGAGAAGAAAAAGAGAAAACCTTTGGAATGAAAATTCACTCCAATTGGAGAAAACTGAATCTTCTCATGTTTTTCTCTGTGGTGTAGCAGGGAATTTGTGCGGCATGCCGCACGCCTGCGTAACGGAGGCTGCTTGCAAGCAGCCTTTCCTTCCTCTGTGCCTCTGTGTTGAGAGGTCTTGATTTTGATTTGAAAATAAAAATAATGAACAAAAAAATGATAGAGCTGGATGGCTCTTTGGGTGAAGGTGGTGGCCAGATTTTGCGTACTTCCCTCAGCCTGTCTATGATTACCGGTCAGCCGTTCCGCATCGTGAATATCCGTGCCGGGCGTGCCAAGCCCGGCCTGTTGCGTCAGCATCTGGTGGCCGTGCAGGCAGCGGCTGGCATCAGTGGCGCCCAGGTGACGGGTACGCAACTGGGTTCGACGATGCTGGAATTTATTCCATCGACAATACGTGGCGGTGATTATCAGTTTGCCATAGGCAGTGCCGGCAGTTGTACCCTGGTGTTGCAGACCCTGGTGCCAGCCTTGCTGTATGCGGATGCGCCAAGCACTATCCGTATCACAGGTGGTACCCACAACGACATGGCACCGCCCGCACAGTTTTTGCAAAAAGCCTATGGCCGTGTGCTGCAACAGATGGGCGCTGAAGTCAGTTTTGAACTGAAGCGTTATGGCTTTTTCCCGGCAGGGGGCGGTGAAATCATCGCCAGAATCTCGCCTTGCAAGCGGTTGAAAAAACTGGATATGCTGGAGCGTGGCGAAAGACTTAAAGGCTATGCCGAAAGTTTTATTGCTGGCGTGCCGGCAGACGTAGCCAAGCGCGAACTGCAATGCGTGGGCAGCGACATGGGTTGGTCGCAAGATCAGTTGTTGATCCGAGGTCTGAGCAATGATCAGGGGCCAGGCAATGTGTTGCTGATTACGCTCGAACATCAGCATGTCACCGAGGTGTTTTGTGGCTTCGGAGAAAAAGCAGTCAAGGCAGAAAATGTCGCCAAAAGAACAGTACAGGAATTGCGTGAGTACGTTGCGTCTGGTGCAGCAGTGGGCGAACATTTAGCAGATCAGATCATGTTGTTGTTTGCCTTGGCCGGTGGCGGCAGTTTTACTACGAGTCAGGTGTCCGACCATGCAAAGACTAATGCCGAGGTAATCAGCAAGTTTTTAGCTGTGCTTACTGAATTCTCGGTCGAGGAACGCGCTTTCCTGTGCTGTATGCATTCGCCAGTTGAGAACGTGCTCTGAAAAAATGATGTGTTCTATGTGGACGGAATCGTAAGCTGCATTAAATTGATTGACATAGCGATTTCTTTTCATGCAGAATAGAAGTTCTTCGAGATGCAGCAGTTTTGCAATTCGATTTTTTATCAACCCCAATTCAAAGAAAGGAACGACCATGCCACGGAATACGGCTAACAACAATCAAGATTCTTAGCCCTGTGCGCGACGCTCGGGGTTAAGGCACAGCCTACCCGAGCCGGTCGTTTTTTTCGAAAACCCCGGTGAGGAAACTCGTCGGGGTTTTTCAATTTCCGGACCTGTATGGTGGTTTGAGCAAGCAGCACTGTCATGGAATGATTCCATGGCGGGGCGGGCTTTGCTCATCCCAAAGAAAAGCATATGGGTATCAGAAAATATTGCTTGATATAGCATGATATAGCAAAGAAAAACACCGGCATCATAGAAAGAATATGTATGCCTATAGCAAAGAGTTTGCATAAGGGACGTGTCCCTGTGCATATTTTTACAGACGATATTGATCACACTGCCTTGCAGCAGTTGCTGAATATCGCCAACCTGCCCATTGTTCACCCCCATGTGGCTGCCATGCCTGACGTGCATGCCGGTATAGGCGCAACGGTGGGGAGTGTGATACCAACCCGGTCGGCGATTATTCCTGCTGCCGTCGGTGTGGATATCGGTTGCGGCATGAATGCCGTGCGCACGACGTTGACGGCCAGCCAGTTGCCTGACAATCTGGCCAAACTGCGCAGTGCGCTGGAAGCTTCCATTCCTGTCGGGTTTGAACAGCATGAATGGAACAAGGTACGTGGTTCGGCCCATGCCCGTGTTGGCAGGCCCTTGAATGACAGGCTGGACAGGATAGTGGCCAGACACAAGGGCATCATGAAAATGCAGCACAAGTTTGCTCAAACCTGGATCTGTCAGTTGGGCACACTGGGTGGTGGCAACCATTTCATCGAAATCTGTATTGATGAAGAGCAGCGCGTCTGGATCATGCTGCATTCCGGTTCACGCGGTATAGGAAATGTCATAGGACGTTATTTCATTTCCGCAGCAAAGAAGGATATGCTAAGACATCAGATTCATTTGCCGGACAAGGATTTATCCTATTTCAGCGAAGGCTCTGAACTGTTTGACGATTATGTCGAAGCAGTTGACTGGGCGCAGGACTATGCCCTCGTCAACCGTAGCGAAATGATGCGGCGTGCGCTGGATGTGTTGGCACAGCAGGTGACCAGCTTCAAACTGGATGGCGAGGCGATCAATTGCCATCACAATTATGTGTCACAGGAAACCCATGCAAATGAAAAGCTGTTCATTACACGCAAGGGTGCGATTTCTGCCCGCGCAGGCGAAATGGGCATCATTCCTGGCAGCATGGGGGCGCGCAGTTATATTGTCAGAGGCAAGGGTAATCCTGAATCTTTCTGTTCATGTTCACACGGGGCAGGGCGCAGGATGAGCCGTACTGAAGCCAAGCGCAAATTCAACCGCTTCGATCTGGCAGCACAAACTGCTGGTATAGAATGTCGCAAGGATGGTGGTGTGGTGGATGAAATTCCGGCAGCGTATAAAGATATCGACCAGGTGATGGCACATCAGCATGACCTGGTAGAAGTAGTGCATACGCTGCGCCAGGTTGTTTGTGTGAAAGGGTAAAAGATGAAAATCCGTATTAAATTACCCAAACCCAGGAACCCCCTGGCTGTATTGGCAAAGCAACGCCAGGCCGGTGCCCATGGCAGCTACCGTGTCGAACGCGCAGAACGCAGGAAAGCAAAGCAAAGTCTGCACAAGGTATTGAGCGGACGCGCGAAAGATGTGGATGGCGACTGATTGGCTTGCCATGCACTGATTTCCGTAGTGGATTGAATCAGCCCTCTGTCTGGACAAGATAGAGGGCTTTTTCTTGTCGACAATTTTCTGGCATGGCCAGGATAGGCATAAAAGGAACAGTCTGACCCGATTTGGCATGAAAGAATGGGAAATCCTTTGTGGTTTTCCAGCGGACATCGGTAAAATCTGTGCATCAAAAAGACATAACCATGCTTCCTTGAAAACGGGAAAATATCTCATGAACAAGCAATCGCGCCTGCAGGCTATCGATTTATTGCGCGGACTGGTGATTGTGCTGATGGCGCTGGACCATACCCGCGATTTTTTTGCCCCGACGGCTTTCGATCCGCTGGATTTGCAACTCGGTTCTCCGGGTTTGTACTGGACGCGCTGGATCACACATTTGTGCGCCCCCATTTTTGTCATGCTGGCCGGTATGTCGGCATTTTTACGCAGCCAGCACAGAGACAAGAAAGACATGTCGCGCTATCTGTTAAGCCGTGGAGCCCTGCTGGTATTGCTGGAATGGACCTGGGTCAGCTTTAGTTGGCAATTCGGTTTCACGACTTTCATTTTGCAAGTGATATGGGCCATAGGTGTCGCCATGATGGTATTGGCTGGCCTGATCTGGCTGCCACGCTGGGCCTTGATCGTTTGCGCTATGGCCCTGATCTTGCCGCACAATCTGCTGGATGCCTTGCATGGCAAGGATAGTGGCGTACTTTTCATGGCCTGGCATCAGGGCGGGTATTACCCTCTGGTGGGGGATGTCGGCATTTATTTTGCCTACCCCCTCATGCCGTGGATAGGCTTGATGGCAGGCGGTTATGCGATTGGCCCCGTCATGCTGTGGGATGCAAGACGCAGACAGCATCTCTTGTTTGCAGCGGCAGCAGTCTTGTTATTCAGTTTCATCATTTTACGCAGCGGTAATTTTTATGGCGACCCCGACCCGTGGAGTGCGCAAGGGAAAAACTTCTTGTTTGACCTGATGTCCTTTGTGAAGGTGCATAAATATCCGCCTTCATTGTTGTACCTATGCATTACCCTAAGTATAGGGTTGGCCGCACTGGGATTGCTGGAACGTTATGTACAACGCCCCTGGCCAACGCTGATGTTGTTTGGCAAGTCGCCCATGTTTTTTTATCTGGTTCATATTGCCCTGATCCATGTGCTGGGCTGGATATATATGCAGACACGTTACGGACAGCAGATTGATTTTCGCAGCAAAGGCGTGGTTATTCCTGATTATGAACCGTCTTTGCTGATCTGTTATGTGGCCTGGATAGTAGTACTGGTGTTGATGTGGGGGCTGACCAACTGGTGGAACAGGAATCGTCAGAAGTCAGGCCCCGGCATGCAGGTCACATCGACGCAGTGAGGTTAGTTTGTCAAAGTTGGTTGCCTGTGAATTGTTGCTCAGGCAGTGGCATGAAAGATGACAGGCGGTGGGCACAGGGCCTTGGTTCGTTAGCTTGCCGTTTTCTGCGTTGAATGGAAATGCATTCATGCCGCCAGACGTTTTAGTCCCATGCCATCTGCCTGCAATGCCTCCAGAATAATCTCCCGCAATCTTTGGATAGCCATATCCGGCTCTGCTTCCATGCGATGTAAGCTCAAGCCCAGCATTGGCAGTTCCGGGAGTGCCGGATTGTCGATGATGCGCAAGTTGGCTGGCAGGCCGATTTCTGTGCGTACGGTTATTCCCAAACCGGCGGCGACAGCGGCCCAGATGCCGCTGAGACTGGGGCTGGTGAAGGCCAGGCGCCAGGGGATGTGGGCACGATCCAGTGCAGCGGTAGCGCAACTGCGCATCAGGCAGGGGGCTTCAAAGGCAACCAGGGGCAAAGGTTCTGCAGCCGTATTGCTTGCTTGAAGATATGGGTCTGCTGCGCCTATCCAGTGCATGGGATAGCTGCGCAAGTGCTCGCTATGTGGAGTGGTGATGCCGCCATCCCAGGTCAGGGCCAGGTCCAGCTGGCCGCTGATAATGAGGTCCAGCAACGTGGTATTACGGGCGATTTTGGCTTCTATCCTGACTTTGGGATGGGCGCGGGCAAAGCGGCCCAGCACCTCAGTGAGTATGCGCTCACCAAAGTCTTCGGGCATGCCCAGCCTGATCCAGCCTTCCAGCTCAACGCCACGCACGGCTGCTGCGGCTTCGTCATTCAATTCCAGCAGGCGGCGTCCATACGCCAGCAGGGTTTCGCCGGCCGCAGTGGGTAGCATGCCGCGCCCGGCTTTGCGCAAGATGGGGGTGCCAACCTGCTCTTCCAATTTCTTGAGCTGTGCGCTGACGGCAGAAGTCGATCGCCCCAGCCTGTCTGCGGCCTTGGCAAAACTGCCCAGCTCTATGCCTGTCACGAAAGTGCGCATGACATCCAGGTCGAAGGTGATCTTACTCATATGATAATCCTGTTTTTATGAACTATTGGTTTGAAATTATCTGATTTTATGGATGAAGATAGTCCGGTATCGTGATGCTGTCAATCACGCTTCAGGAGCCACAGCATGCGAGCAGCAAGTACCATCGCCCGTGAATTAATGGGCGACATCGCCCCCAAACTGGCTGAACTGACTGACCAGGTCTTGTTTGACGATGTGTGGCAAAGACCGGGCTTGCCCAGCCGTGAACGTAGCCTGATCATTGTCGCCACATTGATCGCCCTGAACCGTAGTGAGCAATTACCCTTTCATCTGCGCCGCGCCATCGACAATGGCGTGACCCATGCAGAATTGGTGGAAGTAATCACTCACCTTGCATTTTATGCTGGCTGGCCATGTGCAGCGTCTGCCGTCACTGCACTGCGCCAGTTGTCGCCCCTGCAATCTGCGCAACCTGCCTCATCCACCACGAAGGAATAAATCATGCCCATGAGCCGCCTGTCTTTGTTAAAGGGCAAATCGCCCGCTTATCTGCAAGCCCTGTCTGATGGCTTGCATCAAGCCCTGGTCGACGCTTTTGAAGTACCGCCTACGGACCGCTTCCAAATCATTCATCAGCATGACGCGAATGAATTGATCTTTGACCGTCATTACCTGGGTGGCCCCAGATCGGCTGATTTTGTGCTGATCCAGATCAACGTCGCGCGCGTGCGCAGCATCGCTACCAGACAGGCGTTTTACCAGCGCCTCGTCAGCCTGCTGGCGCAGTCACCGGGCTTGCAGCCGCAAGATGTCATGGTCATCATCAGCACCAGCGCGGCAGAGGATTGGTCGTTTGGCGGAGGCCTGATGTATGACGGTGTGCCCGCATTCGCATCCAGGGCTTAAGGAGCTTTCATATGATTGCCATGCAATACAACTTTGTTTTGCCAGCTGACTACAATATGGATATCGTGCGCCAGCGTATCGCCAGCAAGGGCCATATGCTGGACAACTTCCCTGGCCTGGTTTTTAAAGCCTATCTGCATGCCAGCAAACACGGCGTGAGCACGCCATCCATGCACAATGTATACGCCCCGTTTTATCTGTGGGATGGCAGTGAAGGCATGAGCAATTTTCTTTGCGGTGACGGTTTTGCGGCGGTCTCGCAAGCCTTTGGCTGGCCTGCAGTCAAACACTGGGCTGTATGGCATAGCCATGTGGATGACAAGGTCCGCAGCGCCAGGTTTGCGACCCGCCAGGTCATTCCCGTTGCACCTTATAGTGCCCTGGGTACATTGCGGGAAGTTGAAATTGCCAGTGTAAAAACTGCCAGTCAACAAGATGGCGCGTTGGCAGTGCTGGTGGCTTTTGATCCGGATGAATGGACGCTGGTGTGCTTCACATTATGGTCAGATACCAGTGCTGCCCTGGCTGTGGGTTTGCCGGCAGACGTGCAGTGCTATGACGTGGGACATGTGTCAGCACCGGGGCGATAGGCAGGATTAGTGTGGATGTGGGGGAGGGACATGTTTGATGGCCTGCAATCTCCCCGCTGTGTAGGGCACTATGTTTGAAGCCGATTATTTCTTCGGCTCACTCTCCAACACTGAAGTAGACCACATCAGGCGTACTTTCTTTCCTTCAGCATCCACGATGAACTGCGCCTTGTCTACGCCGAAAAAACCCTTGGCTGGCGTATATTGATAACTGCCGCTGGCAAGCTGCTCCAGCTTGCCGTGTTCAGGTTTTTGTTCCACCAGTTTTACCTGGCAAACGGGGGCTTTCTTTTTGTAGGCAGGTTCACGAAACCAGCCAGCAGAGCGCAATTCATCACAGGCGACTTTGGCCACATCCCAGGTAACAAATTTTTGCTTGGCGTCCGCCGCGATAAATCCCCCTATGGTCAGGGTCTTGGCAACGTCTTTTTTTTCTGTGGCTTTGGCAATGATGGCAGGTGGTGATGCATGGGCACCTGCATCTTGCGGCATGTCGTAAAAAATCATCAATCGTCTTTCTGGTAATGGCAATCCCCAAGGGGAATAGTGTCTATAAGTATCGCATATAAGTCTTGATGCGCATACTTTGCAAGAATGGCAGACTTGTCAAGGCAGCACCTGCTGCTGCGGTAGATTCTTCCACCCTGGTATAAGATAAGGCTTTTCTTCACAGGACATCTGTGCTGTTATGTTGTTATCTGGATACCCGTGGTAGCCTGGACAAAACCTCATGAAAGATTGTTGGTATGTGCATCAATTTCACCCCTTCCACCAAAACAGGGCTTGGTTACTTTGACGTGAGCAGTAATCCGCTTGCAGACTGGGAAGGCGAGACCTGGCAAGATTATGACGCACCTTTCATCTTGCATGATGCCAGAGGGCAGCGCCAGGCATTGCTGGGTCAGTACAGTATGATACCCAAGTCAAAGATAGCGCCTGGTGTGAAACGTTTTTCCACCATGAATGCACGTGCAGAAACCCTGGGCGCATTACGCAGTTATGCACCCTCATGGCAGACCGGCAAATTATGCCTGGTCCCCATGCAGCACTTTTTTGAACCCAACTACGAAAATGGTGTGGCCGAACGCTGGCGTATAGGGCTGAAAGACACGACAGATTTTGCCGTGGCCGGCTTGTTCAAGGAATGGCCAGAGCCGGACGGCAGCGTCAGTTATTCGTTCACCCAGATCACCATCAATGCTGACGAACACCCCCTGATGAGCCGCTTCCACAAACCAGGTGAAGAAAAACGTTCGCTGGTCATCGTGCCACCAGAAGACTTTGACGAATGGCTGTCTTGCCGCGACCCCGAATTCGCACGTGCATTTTTACGCCCTTATCCGGCTGAGTACATGCACACCGAAGTAGCGCCGAAAGAGAAAGTGGTGAAAGCCGTCAAACCAAAAAAGACGACAAAGCCAACAATCATCGTGCCGACGACGATGGATTTGTTTGATTGAAAATGGCAGCAGATTGTGATGTGATATCCATCAAAAATCGCAGAGTCGCTTCTGCAAAACTATGCGATTCATCAGGCTAGTTCCGCCGCCAACCCGACAAACGCGGTCACCAGCGGAGACATCTCATTCTTGCGTTGCGCGAGCAGTAGTGATGTGGTGGCACCGGCATCAGCGACGGGCCGGTAGCAGATACCGTCGAAGTGGATGGTGTAAAACGAGCCGGGCAGTATGGATATGCCGCAACCAGCTGCTACCAGGCCGATGATGGTGGATGCATCATTGGCTTCCTGTGTCACCCTGGGGGCAAAACCAGCCGCGTGGCACAGGCGCAAAATGTGCGGGTAAATGCCGGTGCCGGCGCTGGGTGGGTACATGATGAAGGGCAGTTGTGCGAGGTCCTTCATCGGGATTTTTTTCTTTTTCGCCAGCGCATGGGTTGTAGGTAGTACCACCACTAACGGATCTTCACGCAGGGCCTTGAAGCGCAGTGGTGAAGAAACACCGCGCGCCAGTTCGCCGCCTTCGGGGGGGCGGATGAAGCCGACATCCAGGCCATGCTGGCTAATCGCTTCCAGCTGTTTATTCGTCGCCATTTCACGCAGTGTCAGCGTCACATCCGGATACTGTTCGCGGTAGCTATTGATGACGGCAGCAAACAAGGGTGTGAAAGGGGTGGAGAAGGTAAAGCCTATGCGCAGCTCGCCGGTTTCGCCGCGTTGCGCACGGCGTGCCGTTTCACTGGCCTGTTCGGACAAGGCCAGTATATGCCGCGCATCCTGTAAAAACAGCTTGCCGGCTTCTGTCAGACGCACCCAGCGTTTGCTGCGTTCAAACAACTGCGCACCGACATCGGCTTCCAGCATCTGTATGGCATGGCTTAATGGTGGCTGGCCTATGTGCAGGCGTTCTGCTGCGCGGGTAAAGTGCAACTCCTCCGCGACAGCGATGAAATACCTGAGATGGCGCAGTTCCATATTGTTATCTGAGTAGTTATCTAATTAGTTATCTAAAAAAAGTATTACTAAGTACTTTAATATATATTGGACACTATAAAAGCGCAAATATAAGATGGCGACTCTTTGATAGTCCAGGTACAGCATCATGACGGTCGCAAGCAGCAATAATCCTCAGCAGATCAGCCAGATCAAGCAAGTAAGTCGTATCGCTGCAGGTACCCCTGCATTCAGTCGCATCAATCGTGCCATGGTGTTTGGCGGCTTTTCCACTTTTTCCTTGTTGTACAGCATACAACCGCTGATGCCCTTGCTGGCTGTGCAATTCCACCTGACACCCGCCCAAAGCAGTTGGGTCTTGTCCATCTCCACATTGTCGCTGGCCCTGTCCTTGCTGATCAGCAGCGCCATCAGTGAACGCATAGGCCGCAAGCCCATGATGGTGACGGCGCTGGCCCTGGCTGCAATCGCCACGCTCTTGTGCGCGTTGACAGAAGATTTTTCGCAATTGCTGGTCTTGCGCGGCTTGTTGGGCTTCGCCCTGGGTGGCATGCCCGCGGTAGCGGTGGCTTATCTGGGGGAAGAAATAGAAGCCACCTCCATGGGCCTGGCCGTTGGTCTGTACATTGCCGGCAGTGCCATGGGGGGGATGGTAGGGCGTTTGTTGACAGCGGTACTCAGCGATTATTTTTCATGGCGCACGGCCATGGCGGCAATGGGTGCGGCTGGCATCTATGCTGCGTGGGAATTCTGGCGCAGCCTGCCGCTTGCACGTAACTTCAAGTCAGCAAAAGATGTCTGGGGCACCATCAACAAGGGCTTGCGCATGCATCTGTCAGACAGTGGCTTGTGCATGTTGTTCTGTCTGGCCTTCATGCTGACCGGCTGTTTTGTCAGTATGTATAACTATATCGGCTATCGCCTGCAGGGTGCACCATTTGGCTTTAGCCAAAGTACAGCCGGTGCCATCGCCCTGATGTATGTGCTGGGAATGGGCAGTTCAGTCTGGGTGGGCCGTCTGGTTGACCGCATCGGTCGCCGCAGTGTGCTGTGGCTGGTCTTGCTGGTGATGATCAGTGGTTTGCTGCTGACTTTATCCAATTCATTATTCATCATGGTTCCTGGCGTCGCCCTGTTTACTTTTGGTTTCTTTGCCTCACATTCCGTCGCCAGTAGCTGGGTCGCCCGTCGCGCCCAGGCCCATAAGGCAGTCGCATCGGCCTTGTACCTGTGTTTTTATTACCTGGGTTCCAGCCTGATAGGTTCATACACAGGCGTCATTTGGGCATCACACGGCTGGCAAGGTGTAGTCATGTTGTTGGGTGGGCTGCTCAGTGTCGGGCTGATGATTACTTTGCGCTTGCGTAAGGTGTTGCCGGTGGTGGCGGCGTGAAATAATTTTATGTTGTGCTAACATGTCACGAACTAACATGGGGTCACTTTAGAAGGCGAAAAGACGATTGAACAAGAGCGACATCGACGTTGAATTGAGCGGCAAGATCACGCTTGCCGATATCCGTGGCCTGCGTGCCAAAGGACCAATACACGAACTTAAAATTACGAAATCATCGACGCTGACAGTTGAGTTGACCCGCCCTTTACCTACTTTACAATCGGTGGAACAACTATGGCTTTGGTGTGATGTGACCCGTAGTGCCATGCGCAATGTAGTACGAATTCCCGGCTTGCGTGTACTCGACATATTGGCAATTAAGTCACCAGGGAGATTGGAACATTTTGCAGATGCATCAAGTCTGGAGATTTTTCGAGCGAACCACTATTTGTCTGAAGAAGATGTTTTAGAAGTGCTCAATTGCGCATCTTTGGAAGAAGTCGGAATACAGGGAGCGACGCTGTCGTCTCGCGTTATTGCCAAAGTACTGGCGCATCCTTCTCTGTCCTCCTTGGATATCGAGTCTACTGAATTCGATGATGCCATGGCCGAAGCTATCAGCGTCAGCACGCAAATACACACATTGGATATTGGGGCTACCAAGATCACAGGTGCAGGTCTTGCCTACCTGTCCGGCATGGTCCAAGTGAAGGCGCTGGATTTATGGGCTACAAACATCACCATTGATGATCTGGACATGCTGACCGGCTTGCCACATCTGGAATATTTGTCCCTTGGTAATTTTGATGATATACCCTCCTTCAATGCTGCTGAATTAATTCAAAAGCTGGAAAAATTTCCTTCGTTGAAGAATATCTGGTTGGATGGAATATATCTGGACGAGCAGCAAACGACACGTTTACGGTCCAGGTTCGAAAATGTGAGAATTTCCTGTATTTAACCTGGATTCAATTTCGTGGGATGTAAAACGAAGACATACAAATTGACCATGTATTGCGTGCCTGTCTGCTTGCAATGTGGCTTGTCGTGGCGGATCTGGTGACAGGGGTGCGTTGTCGGTAGAATATTCATGAGAATCTATTGATAGCGGTAGTAATAAGTATTGTTAAGCAATCTTGCAAGATTGCTTGTACGATAGCTTGCACTTCAGGCACTCTCTGCTACACTACTTTTTTCTTTGTGGAGCTGCCCCTATGTTTACCCGACGTCGTTTGCTGGCTACCGCAGTTGCGGTAAGTTGCGTTACCCTTACTCCTTTGCTTGCTTCGGCGGCTGATTTCAGCTCGGATCGCATCAGCGTCAAAACAGAAGGTGAGGGCAGGGACGTTATTCTGGTGCCCGGCCTGAGCTCTTCACCGCGCGTCTGGGCTGAGCTGGTCAAGGCGGTGCCTGGCTATCGCTATCACCTGGTACAGGTATCCGGGTTTGCCGGTCAGGCAAAAGGAGGCAATACCGAAGGTGCTGTGGCGGCGCCAGTGGCGGAAGAAATCGCGCGTTATATCCAGCAGCAGGGTTTGCAAAAGCCTGTCCTTATCGGGCATTCCATGGGAGGCTCGATAGGCATGATGGTGGCTGCAAGGCATCCGCAAGCCATCAGCAAGTTGATGGTGGTGGATATGTTTCCTTTCATGGGGGCGCTGTTTGGACCGCCAGGTACTACTGCGCAAAGTATCAAGCCGGTGGCAGATGATTTGCTGGTCAAAATGCGTAATGCCGAACCGGTAGCACGTGCAAAAAGAACAGAAGCCACTATCAACAGCATGATCAATACGCTTGCCATGCGCCCAGGTGCACTTGACGATACGCAAAAGAGTGATCCTGATGTATCTGCCCGCTCGTATCACGAACTGATCATCACCGACCTGACACCGGAACTGAAAAATATTCTGGCACCCACCACAGTCCTGTATGTGCTGCCTAACGGGGTGCCGCTTACTGAAGCGCAGATAGACATGTTTTACAAGGGAGCTTATGCGAGTGTGAAAGATGTCACGCTCAAGCGCATTCCATCCAGTGCCCACTTCATCATGTGGGATCAACCTGAACAATTCCAGGCTGAAGTCAAAGGCTTTCTTAATTAAAACTGAGGCAGGGCTTCGGGGGGCATGTGTCCGTGCGGCAGTGCAGCTTGTGCAAGCTAGTATTGCTGTCTACACTGATTACTGGCTACACTGATTGCTGCCTACACTGGTTGTTTCACCTTCCCGGAGACATTCATGAAACAGTATTTAAAGTTTGTTCTGGCATTACTGACCAGCCTGTTTGTTTCTGGCGCAATGGCGGCAGACAGCCCTTCTGATGCGATAGATATGGTTGAAAAAGGCCTGGCCTATATCAAGAAAAACAGTGTCGAAGCACTGATCAAGGAAGTCAATAATAAAAATCCTGAATTTATCAGAGGAGATGTGTATCTCTATGTGCGGGCCTTGGATGGAACCACGCTGGCTCACCCGGTAAATCCCAAGCTGGTGGGCAAGAACATGCTGGTTTTGCCAGATGCTGATGGAAAGATGTTTCGCAAGGAAATCGTTGAAGGTGCAAAAACCAAAGGCAAGGGCTGGGTCGATTACCGCTACAATAATCCGGTCACCAAAGAGCTGGAAAACAAGTCAACCTATTATGTGCGCAACGGTGATGTGATATTGGAAGCGGGCATCTATAAAGGCAAATAAGGCCATAGCAAATAAAACTGTCTGGCTACGCGGTACGCGTAGCCATTTCAAACCTGAAATACATTGCTTGACAGCGTTTATTCCAAATCCAGAAAACCGGCGCGCTGGGCTGCAACATACCAGGGAATCGCTTCCTTGATTCCATCCGCAATTTTATACTGCGCCCGGTAGCCTAACAAAGTCCTGGCCTTGTCCACATTGGCCTGGCTATGCCTGACATCCCCCGCACGAAAATCGCGGTAATGCGCTGCCTGCTCATAAGTGACGCCATTCTTATTCAGGGTTTGTTTGATGGCGTCAAACAACTGGTTCAGCGTGGTCCGGTCACCCAGGGCAACATTGTAGACTTCGCCTCGAGCTTCATCATTTGCCAGTGCAGCCAGCAGGTTGGCTTCGATGGCATTGCGTATGTAGCAAAAATCACGGCTGGTTTCACCATCGCCGTTAATGAAAATAGCTTCCCCATTCATCATGGCGGCAACCCATTTGGGTATGACGGCGGCATAGGCCCCGTTCGGGTTTTGCCGCTTGCCAAACACATTGAAATAACGCAGACCCGTGGCCTTGAACTGATAGGTTTTGTAAAACACATCTGCATACAACTCATTCACCAGTTTGGTGACGGCATAGGGTGACAGAGGGTTACCGATTTTATGTTCGAGCTTGGGCAGATCAGGGTGGTCGCCATAGGTAGAGCTGCTGGCCGCATAGGTAAAGCTGGCTACCTGTGCATCCCTGGCTGCCACCAGCATATTGAGAAAGCCGTCAATATTGGTGGCGTTGGTGGTGATGGGGTCATTGATGCTGCGCGGGACAGAACCCAGCGCAGCCTGATGCAATACATAATCGACGCCGGCACAGGCTTGCTGACAGTCTGGCAGTTGACGTATATCCCCCAGGATGAAGTGGAAATTATTCCACTGTTCTGTGCTGACCAGGCTGCGTACTTCATCCAGGTTTCTCTGGAAGCCGGTGGCAAAGTTATCCAGCCCCCTCACCTTTTGATTCAGCTTCAGCAAATGCTCCAGCAAATTGCTGCCGATGAAGCCGGCAACGCCGGTAATCAGCCAGTGCCTGGGCTGGCTCAGGAGTTGTGCTTCCAGTGTTTGCAGTGTCTGCAGTGTCTTAATGGTACTCATATTACTTATTATGCTGGCTTAAAGACGTAAATCTGTGGCGTCAACCGGGAACAGATATTTCAGGTCATACAAAACATGTCCGGGTTTGCCAAACTGGCGTATTGCTTCCACGCCCAGTTCACGGAATTGCTGATGCGCCACCGCGACGATGATGCCGTCATAGGCATGTGCCTTGGGCTGTGTCACCGGTGTCAGTTGATATTCTCTTTGTGCATCTTCAGCACTGATCCAGGGGTCATACACATCCACTTCGCAATGGTAATCCCTTAATTCGGTGACGATATCAATCACGCGGGTATTGCGCAGGTCAGGGCAGTTTTCTTTGAACGCCAGGCCCATCACCAGAATATTGGCGCCATCCACCTGTATCCTGCGCTTGGTCATGCCCTTCACAAATTGCGAAGCCACATAAGCCCCCATGCCATCATTCAAACGTCGCCCGGCGAGGATGATTTCAGGGTGATAGCCTATGCTTTCAGCCTTATGGGTCAGGTAATACGGGTCCACGCCTATGCAGTGGCCACCGACCAGGCCGGGGCGAAACGGCAAGAAATTCCATTTGCTGCCAGCAGCCTGCAACACCGCTTCGGTATCGATACCCATCTTGTTGAAGATCAGCGCCAGTTCATTGATCAGCGCAATATTCAAGTCGCGCTGGGTATTTTCTATGACTTTTGCTGCTTCCGCCACCTTGATTGATGGTGCCCTGTGGGTACCGGCGATGATGATTTCAGAGTACAGGGCATCCACCAGATCCGCGATTTCTGGCGTAGAACCAGAAACCACTTTCCTGATCGTTGTGACCCGGTGTTCCTTGTCGCCTGGGTTGATGCGTTCCGGGCTGTAGCCGCAGTAAAATTCCTGGTTGAATGTCATGCCAGAAAAACGCTCCAGCACAGGCACGCAATCTTCTTCAGTACAGCCGGGGTAAACCGTCGATTCAAATATTACCAGGGCACCGGCAGTCAATGCCTTGCCCACCAGCTCACTTGCCATCAACAGCGGCGACAGATCTGGCTGTTTGTGGATATTGATTGGTGTCGGCACGGTAATAATGAAGCAATTGCATTCTGCCAGCAGCGCAGCATCGGTCGTGAAACTTAAATGGCTGGCAGCTTTTAGCTCGGCTTCTTCCGTTTCCAGCGTATGGTCATAACCTGCCTGCAATTGCTGCACGCGTTTGGTATTGATATCAAAGCCCAGTACCGGGCGTTTTTTACCAAATTCGACCGCAAGCGGCAGGCCCACATAGCCCAATCCGACGACGGCAAGTTTTATATCAGTTAATTTCATGACGGACATTTGGTTCTTGGCACTATGCATGTTGTTTATTGCATTATGCGTGAAAGCAGGCTTTTTGTGCGGGTTCATGTGCAAGTTAGCGTTTTTGCCACCGGACGTATCGCGCAAGGGTAGGAAAAAGTGATCGCTTTACGCCGATTTCCAGGCTTGCACCTTACAATGACAGCCTATTGCCAACAGGTCGCCTTCTTTTATTGCCTTCTTGATACCGTATGAAGAAAATTTTCCCGCCCAAGCGACTATCCATCAAGTTAGCCATGTCTCTGTTTGTCGTGCTGGTTTGTGGAGTACTTGTCGGTAACAATGTCTGGCAAATGTGGAAGACGCATGACATGGCCCTGCGTGCGGGTGAAGTGGCAGCAGGCAATCTGGCACATGCCATGTCCCAGCATTCTGGCGACACCTTAAAGGCCGTGAATGCCACACTCATTTCTTTGGTGGATCGGCTGGAGCAGGATGAAGTGCTGGCTAGCCATGCCGAGAAACTGGCTTTGTCCTTGAGCCGCCAGCGTGAAAGCCTGCCCCAGTTAAAACAGCTGTCAGTCACCGATGCAAAAGGCAGGGTACAGGTATCCACCGCAGCAGAATTTACCCAGATCAGTGAGCTGGAAAGCGCCAATTTTATCTACCACCGTGACCATGCCAATGTCGAATGGTACATCGGTAAATCGGCACAGGTGCTGAATGACGGTAGTTGGGTATTCATGATGTCGCGCCGTTTTAATCATGCCAACGGTGATTTTGCCGGCATCGTACTTGCCCATATCAACGTAGAGTTCTTCCTGAAATACTTCAATAGCATCAACCTGGGTAAAAAGGGTTCCATCGCCATGCTGACTGAAGATGGCACCCTGGTCTTGCGCCGTCCCATGATGCTGACGGCCATAGGTAAAAATTACAGCAGCAATCCCATTTTCCGCCAGCAAATCTCGGTCGCAAAATCCGGTACCTTTGCCGTTACTTCCCGCCTCGATAAGGTTGAACGCGTGGTTGGTTACAGCCATCTTGACCAGTTCCCCCTGATTGCTGTCGCCGCCTTATCCAGGGATGAGATACTGGAAGGCTGGCGTTCCAGTGCCATCGTGCAAGTCATTGGTAATGGTGTGCTGGTGATTATGCTGATGATTTTTGGCAGTGTGATTGTCCGCCAGTTCAGCCGGAAAATGGAGGCCGCTGCAAGCCTGTCGCAATTATCAGCCATCATCGACAGTTCGGGAGATGCCATCGTCGGTGCAACCCTGGCAGGTGTGATTACCAGTTGGAATGCCGGGGCCGCAAAACTGTTTGGCTATACCGCCAGTGAAACCATAGGCTTGCCAGCCACTATGCTATACGCAGATGAGCAGGCTGAGCTTGCCGAGAACCGCATCGGCAGCATAGTCAGGGGTGAACCAGTCAGCCACTTTGAATCCACCGGGCGTCGCAAGGACGGTAGCCAGGTCCAGCTATCGGTAGTGATGTCGCCCGTGCGCGATGGCGAGCAACAGATTGTCGGCGCATCCACTATCGCCCGTGATATCTCTGAGCGCAAACAGGTTGACACGATCAAAGCTGCCTTTGTCTCTACTGTCAGCCATGAACTGCGCACCCCGATTACGTCGATTCGCGGTGCCTTGGGCTTGCTGGAATCTGGCACCATCACGGAATTGTCACCCAAGGCCCTGCAACTGGTACGCATCGCCCACAACAATAGCAAACGCCTGGTGAGCCTGGTCAACGATATTCTGGATATCGAAAAAATGGCCTCTGGTTACATGAAGTTTGAAATCCAGCGCGTAGACCTGGTTGCCCTGGCCATGCAGGCCATCGAGGCAAATGCCAGCTATGCCCAATCGCACCAAAGTTATCTGGTGCTTGAGCAGCATCCCAAATTCGCCTGGGCCATGGGCGACCCCGACCGCATCATGCAGATATTTGCCAACCTCTTGTCGAATGCTGCCAAATATTCGCCAGTGAATGAAAAAATCAGCATCCGGATTACAAGAGTAGAAGAACATTACCGAGTAGAAGTCGAAGACCACGGTGCTGGCATTCCCGAAATGTTTCGTTCACGTATTTTTGGAAAATTTGCCCAGGCTGAAGAGCATGGCGAAAAAAACCTGGGTGGTGCCGGCCTGGGCTTGAACATCACCAAAAACCTGGTAGAAAAAATGGGTGGCGAAATCGGTTTCGAATCCGAACCCGGTATCCGCACCGTTTTCTGGGTCACCTTGCCAGCCAGTGAACGGCGGCGGGATGATCAGATGTAAAGACTAAGTTACGCCGCGCACATCATGAGTCAAACTTACCCTTGGATGACAGACGTTGTTCATCAATTTGATGGCTACGATCTTGAACAGAAAGCCAGTTGGCTGAAACTGTTAAGCGACTTTCAGCAGGATTTGCCCTTGACCTTGCAGGAATTAATTTGCAAGGCGGCACAGCCCGGTACTTCAACTGCTAGTGACGAGAATAGTATAGCTGTATGGAGTCAGGCGATTATTGGCCTGGCCAAGTGTCATGATTTGGCCGAAAAAGCGATCGCCATACTCAGGCCTTGCCTGCAAAGCGAATACTGGTTCATACGCGGAAATGCGGCAGTTTCTCTTGCCTTGCTGGGGGTGAAAGATGCGGTCACAATTGGCCGTATAGGTGCGCTCTTGTTTGATCATGAAGGCTTTGATTGGCGTGTTTCTGAAGCAGCGCTTTCGGCCTTGGAAACCATAGGTGAACCTGCTCAACAGGAAGTACCACAAATTTTGCACCTTGCTTCCCAGTACATTCAGCAGGATAAGTTGACAGGATGGTCGGATATGGGCGTGTTGATTGCAAACTGTCTGGCGGCGATTGGCGATAAATCGCCAGCAGTGATCGACAGCTTATGCCAGATGGTAGAAAAACGAAGTATGAGTGCCTATGAGGCCTGCGTTGCTATTGGCATGCTCAATACCAAAGCAGAACAGGCACAGCAAGTGATAGCAAATTATCTGTGCAGTGAAGAGATGCCTGCTTATGACGCAGAACGCGCATACGGTTTAATTGACGCTCTGGAAAGTGTTGCCTCTGATCGTCCTGATCTTATAAGGCAATGCCTTCACCATTTGTTACAGTCACCTTTTGAAGAAGTGGTTGACATTGCAAAGCAGCGCTTGGATACCTATTAGTCACCAAATAAAAAATGGGGCAATATTATGTTTGCCCCATTTCATTATTCTCAATGCATTGCCACTGCTAATAAATGAATCACTGCGGTGCCAACCTGGTCCCCGCAGCTTCCAGCCTCAGGTAATCGTATTGCGTGGTGCCGGTGTTTCCTCTTCCTGTTTTTTGCGTGATCACAATCGAATTTGCACCTGGCTTTAGCAGGTCAGGGGGAATCGCCATACGGGTTTCTGCGAATGCACCGTGGCTGCCCAGGCGGACTGCAGGGTGGCTAGGCACGGGGGCCTGGTAGCTGCCTATCTGTGTTCCGTTGAGCCTGACCACCAGCGTGGTTTCTGACGATGCCAGCCCTATGTAAAGCGATGCTGGCGCATCTTTGGTGGGTGCTTCGGTCAGTGTGAAATTGATGGTCCACGGCGCGTTGCCAAACTGTGCGTAATTCCAGTCCTTGTGCCAGTCACTTTTGCCGACGGTATAGGTCAGTCCGGTGAAGAAGTCGGGTTTGATATACGTCGCCCATAGGGAATAATTGAAGGCACCGTTGCGGAATTCCTGTGAGTCGCGGTCTGGCACGCCTATTTCCCATACCGTAGGGGCGACACGTGACGGTTTCCACACTACCGTACCCAGGTCTTGCGTGCTGCCAGCGCGCACTTCGACATTGGCTTTCTTGTAGGTGCTGATATTGCCAGCACCAAAGGCCCATAAATGATAGGTACCAGGCACAACATGCGGAATGCTGAATTGGCCGTTGGCATCGGTCTTGACCCAGAACTGATAGGTTCGGCCCTGTAGCTGGAAGTCGGTACCCTGGTCGTCTGGTGCCAGGCCTATCCACGCTCCTGCCGAGGATGCAGCCGGGTTGCCACTATCACTTACTTGTAAGATGCCTTTGACGGTGCCGCGTTCAGATTCCTGTGCATAGTCGGGATTTTTGAACCAGCTATATGGCCAGGCGGACTGTTCAGCCGCTGCCTGTGCTTTTGCGTCTTGCCACAGGGCGTCGACCACTTTTGGCAGCAGATCAGCAGGGTTGCCCTGGTAACTGTTGGCGTAGATAAAATAGGGGCCGTAGGTCTTTTTGAAGGTGCTGCCAGCAGCCATGGTCAACTGGTTACCCATGCCGTAGTGCGTGCCATTGAGCATGTTCAGCAGGGTGTGGTTCATATGCACAGTCAGTTCCCGCTTCATGGGGCCACCGTTGTAATACTCGTGGCTGGGTACGGTCATCCAGATGCCGATGCGTTTGCTGGTACTGCTCCAGCCCCAGACATCGAGGTTACCCAGGTCTGCGCTGTAAGAATATTTGCATTCAAACTCACCGGCGTAGATGCCGGTCGTCAGCCTTGTCACTTCTTTAGGGGCACCTGGCACGCTTTCGGCGGCAGCCATGTCAGCCATGGTTGGCATCTTCTTTTGGCGCAAATGATCCACACTCAGCCAGTCGAACACCGGGCTGACATACGCATTCGAACGCCATTCGCCAACATCAGTGTTGGGGTAGGATGCCGGGTGATCCAGCATGGCGGTCACGTAATAGCCTTGTGCACCGCGTTTCAGGCTGTAATACACATCAACGTCCATCGCCGCATTGGACGATTTCCCCGACCAGGGGCTATGTATCTTCACTTCAGCATAGTCGCCATTGTTGGAACGCGGGTCCACCATCAGGGTGGCCGTGCCATGTGGCCCTTCATAGGCTGGTGCGTTCCAGCTCCAGTAAAACTTGCCACCCTTGTCACCGCCACCAAACAGATTCATGCCCTGATAGGTAAAGCTGTTGATGGTGGCATCAGTCTTGTTGATATTGATTGCGACGATGCCGTTGTCGAGAACAAAGCTGTCGCCATTGTCCTTCAGTGACACATCAGGGCCACTGCCGTTACCACCGCCCGGTACATTGGCGTAACACAAACTGGTGGCAAGAATACATGCGGTGACAATAGCAAGGCGAAGATTTTTCATGGAGATAGCTTCAGTTAAATGGATTTGTTTGCACAGATTATTACAGTAGTTCAGGCATATGGCAGCTTTAGTTTAACCACAGTTTAACCCGGATCTGCCACATCGCCAGTAGCCGGTGGGCTGATCATCATCGGCGGTGCGACATAGCGAAGTGGCATCCAGGCTTCCATTTCGGCCATGCCGATCTGCACGGCAGGCTGGAAAGCTGCCGATCCCATATGGTCGAGTAAAGATTTACGCAAGGACGCCGCACCTGATTGTCGCGCCAGGCCTTTTTCTGACAGGTCGAAAGACGTGATCATCAATTTACCCTTGCCCACCGCGCATTCAAACAGCATGGCCAGGCGCAAATTCCGGTTCCAGTCATCAATAGGAAGTACGACGGGTGACAAGGCCTGCGGCAGCTTATCGATATTCATCGCCGTGGTGTGGGTCAGCAATTCTACCCACTGCCAATCGCAGTGCGCTTCCGTCGGGTATTGTTTCAATGCCGCATGATGGGTGTCGCACCACAGCCCCAGCATCCAGGTGCGTTTGGGGTTCATCAGCCGGTTCCAGAAAATCGGTGTACGGCTTAGTGCCAGCTCGGGCGAAGCTGGTTCCGGGCTGCCGGATAGAAACAGCACCTTACCGCCGGTAGACAAGGCAGCCTTTGCTTCGTCCCATGAAGTGGTCACCAGCACACCATTGGCCCCGGCAGGAACCGCAGCGGGATCAGTGGGATTAGTGGGATTAGTGGGATATAGCCAGAACGACCATTGATTGCGGAATGATGTCCCCGAAAGTTCCACTTCCAGCCGGTATGACGCAGGTGCCGGTAAAGCTGCCAGTTCGGCATTGATGATACCAAGCGCAATATTTTTGCCGCGTGGGACATCGCGCACTGGCAGTGCCCCAGACAGTACCGCTTTGCCGGTGCTATCAATGATGCGCCACACAGGTTTGACGGCAGAAAGTGCCTGCGGCCCAAAGTGCATCAGTTCGGCAGTCGCGCTCAATGTATTGTCTGTCGTGAACAGGCGTTTCTTCAGCCTGACCAGGGGCACCGTGGCACCACTGTATTGACGGAATTCTGCCGCAGTCACATAGCCTTTCTGTTCCCAGAAAGCATCCAGCAAGCCGATCAGTGCGCCACCTTGTCCAAGATAATCGTGCAGATCCAGCAGTTGATAGCCGGAATACGATGGCGTACGCAAGTTGGCCTCTATCTCTTCCTTATAGCAGGCGACCTGGAAGCGGCCAGAAGCGTGGGCGAATTCCTTGTTTCTTGCCAGCAGTCCATGCGCTTCGGCAGAGTCACGCATGATGATGTAATTGCCGGGGTGCATATATGCCTGGCTACCTTTGCTCACGCCTTTGGGGAAAGCCGCATAGCTGGCCTGCTTGCCAGAAAATTTGGTGATCACACTAAAGTTCGGGTAAGCGCAAAACTGGCCGGTTTCGTGTGCTATGCAAGGCACCTTCACGCCCAGCCTTAACTTGTTGAGTGCTTCTTCGTAGTCGCCGCCAAACCAGCCCATAGGCCCGCGGGCACCGCCACCAGGGGTTAAAAAATCGGCAGCGAAAGCTGTGCCCGGCCCGGCTGGTGGTGCTGACCAGCGGCCAGTGCCATCGCAATACAGTCGTCGCGGGTCGGTTTCCCGCCATTTTTTATCCCATATTGGCAGTTCTGTATGATAAGCCCCGGCTGGTTCATTGCTTGCACCCAGCATCAGCAGGGAAGGGTGATTGCCATAGGCTTTTAGCAAGCGGGCCGTTTCATCGTTGAGCAGATCAAGCATCTGGTGTCCGGCATCGAAGGCATTCCACATGCCGCATTCCGCCTGAAAATAAAACCCCAGTTCATCCGCCGCAACGAAGGCAGCCTCGGGCGGGCACCAGGAATGAAAGCGCATGCCATTCAGCCCCCATTCCTTGCAGATGCCAATGATGTTCTTCCAGGTTTCCACATCCATGGCGGGATAACCAGTCAGCGGGAAACCACCACCATCATGCGTAGCACGCAGATGAAACTGTTCGCCATTCAGCAGAATCTGGTTGCCATCTGTCCTGATCTCGCGCATGCCGAAAGTCAGTTCACGGCTATCGTCAGCATCCTGCCCCGTGAGTGTCAGGCGCAGGTGTTGCAGCACCGGTGTGAATTCTGACCAGGGTGTGGAATTGGGCAGCGCCACCTCGAACGAGGCTTTGCCACCATTGGCTGCCCAGCGTATCGGTGTCGTTACGCCGCCAGCCGACAGCATGCCGCTGCCATCCTTGCCTGTCAGATTACCCACCTCGACACGAATCTGCGCCGATTTGCCAGCCACATTGGGGAAAACCTGGGCATCCGCTATCCACACCGGCGAGGTGGCGGACAATTCAATGCGACCAACCATACCGTTCCAGGTCGATCCCTCTGCATCCGATACCGCATGTCCATCTGCGCGATAGGCCGGTTGCAGCATACGGTTATCGATACGTATCGACAGGCGATGCGTGCCGGTACTCAACACGCCAAGGTCAAACTCGTGCGGCACTACCAGCGAGCGGTTGCTACCCATCAGCTTGTCATCAACATAGACATCCGTTTGCCAGCGTGCTCTTTCCAGTGTCAGCGTGATACGCTTACCTTGCCATTCTGGCGGAATATCAATGGTTCGCTGATACCAGGCGACACCAAGAAAGTGGCGCACCGGTTGTGAAAGATAGGGAACTTGTACATTACCAGGTTTGGTGTACGCCTTGTACTGTGGCAGCAAGTACCAGCGCATATCACGAGGCAGCGCGGCGACGAAGGCTGTCTTTGCCGTGATCTCATCACCATACCCCTGGGTTTGCAGTATGCCCGGCAATTGTATGGGGGAACCGGACGCCAGATTTTTGGCAAACCACCTGGCAGTTGTTCCGGCATCATCGCGATCCAGCGCGATGCGCCATTGCCCCGCGATGGACACTGCCCCTACACGTGCAGGGCTGGCCGGAAGCGCCTTCGCATATAAGCGTGTTGTGCCGATGGTGGCGATGGCCAAAGCAATGAAGGAACGGCGACTGATGGTGCTGGAAGAACTCATGAACATCCTTATGGTGTCGTTTTGCTTATTTTCCCAATGAAGGGAGCGCACAAAGCTCTACCCAGCAAAGGCATCGAGGAATCTTATATCTAAATAGCCTGAAGAACCAATCACGTTTAGCCGTTTTGCTATATCAATTTAGATATAGCTGAACTCGTTACATGAGGGCGAGGGTGAGGGAAATTCGTACGAAATTAATAATGATCTGCATTGTACTCATCTGTATTTATGAAATGAGTTCTAGTATTTAGCGACTGCTATTGGAAACCGCCTGTATGCAACATCGTCACAACCGCCCTTGGTAGCGGCATACTTTCGTCCATCGAATGATATCTTTCCGAGAGTTATTATCTCTGGGTTACATGACGAGTTTATGCTCGTCAGAAACGCCCCGAGCAAGAAGAAAATACCAAGCAGGCTACCAGTAGCAAAACGTATGGCCAGATAAGGGTCTGGTTGACGAAGAAAGTGAACGAGTAAGATAAATGCCGCTATAAAACTCAGAGAGATTAATGACTTAAAATTGCTGTAGTCTATTTCTTCGAAAAGGTAGCCACCTAAATTAACAGTAATGGCGTACAACCAAAACGGTAACGTTATTGACAGAACGAAGCCTGTCCACCACTTTATACGTGCCAGAGCTGGGGTATGCATAAACGTTCTGAAAAAATTGGAAAATGCCACTTTAGCATGAAAAATCGTTAAAATTTGGATTGCTAACAAACGGTGAATCAGGATGGACGGCAGATCAGCTTTGCGAGAGCGCTGGCCTGATCTTGAACCAGATTGAATACATCGCCGGCAAGAACACCAGTGTCAGTATCGTTCCCGCAAATGTGCCACCGATCAGCGTGTAAGCCAGGGTGCCCCAGAATACAGAATGGGTCAGCGGGATGAAGGCCAGGATCGCCGCTAATGCGGTCAATACTACCGGTCGGGCACGCTGCACGGTTGCCTCGACAACCGCATGGAATGGGTCCAACCCAGCCTGTTCGTTATGGTGTATCTGGCCGATCAGGATCAGGGTATTGCGCATCAGGATGCCCGATAGCGCAATCAGGCCGACCAGCGCATTGATGCCGAACGGCTGCTGGAACAAAATCAGGGTTGGTACCACACCGATCAGCCCAAGCGGGCTGGTCAGGAAGACCATGACCATTGCAGAGATCGAGCGCACCTGAAAGATGATCATGAGCAGGGTTATCGCCAGCATGATCGGGAACAGGGGCAACATGGCTGTCGTCGCTTTGCCTGATTCTTCGATGGAGCCAGCCTGTTCAATATGGTAGCCGTCCGGCAGCTTGTCCATGATAGCCTGGAGCTGCTGGGTAATGGCATTGGACACGTCTGGTGGCTGCAAGCCGTCGGCAATATCGCCCCGTACGGTGATTGTCGGCACACGGTCACGTCGGCGTATGATCGGTTCCTCGGTGCGCACGTCCACCTTGCCCACTTGCGACAACGGGATGCGTTGTCCGCTGGTGCCGCTCAGCGTGAAGTCTGCGATCCTGGCAGGATCAAGCCGGATGTCACCCGCCGACCGGGCCATGACTTGCACCGTGCGAATATCTTCCCGCACCGTGGTGAGAGGCACGCCGCTCAACAAGAACTGCAGTTGTTGCGCCACGGCGCTGGAGCTCAGGCCCACGGCTTGCAGTCGATCCTGCTGCAAAGTGAAGTGCAGCGTGGGTGTACGCGTACCCCAGTCGCTGTTAACCGTACGCATCATCGGACTGGCATGCATGACCTGTTGCACATCCGCCGCAATTTTGCGTAGCTTATCCGGGTCTGGTCCAGTGACCCGGTAGGCGACCGGGAACGGCGAGTAAGGCCCAAACACGAGCTGGGTTACCCGCACCCTCGCTTCAGAGGCGAGGCCATCGGCGATCGCCTTGCGCAGCCGCATTTTCAAGGCGTCGCGCTCGTCCTGGTTGTCTGTGCGGACCACGATCTTTGCGAATGATGGGTCAGGCAGTTCTGGCCCCATTGCCAGGTAAAAGCGCGGTGCGCCCTGACCGACATAGGTCGTGACGATCTTCGCCTCCTTCTGTTTGGCCAGCCATGCTTCCACTTTCACTGCGGCAGCGCTGGTTTGTACTATAGACGTGCCATACGGCATCTGCACCTCGACCAGTACTTCCGGGCGGTCAGAGATAGGGAAGAATTGTTTCTTGACCACCGCCATGCCTAGCACAGCCAGGATGAAAAGACTTACAACCATGCCGGCGACCAGCCACTTGCGTGTGATAACGCGGGTCAGCACCTGGCGGAAGCGGTTATAGCGCGGTGTATTGTAGAGGGTCTCGTGGCCGCCTTCGACCCGTTTAAGATCGGGCAGTAGCTTGACACCAAGGTAAGGCGTAAAAACCACGGCGACAACCCAGGACGCGATCAGTGCGATGCCGACAATCCAAAACATATTGCTGGTGTATTCACCCGCCGTGGAACGGGCGAAACCATTGGGCATGAAGCCGACGGCCGTGACCAGCGTGCCTGACAGCATGGGTGCCGCAGTATGGCTCCAGGCATAGGCAGAGGCGGCAATGCGGCTGTAACCCTCTTCCATCTTCACCACCATCATTTCGATGGCGATGATGGCGTCGTCCACCAGCAAGCCCAGCCCCAGGATCAGGGAACCCAGAGTGATGCGGTCGAAGTTCTTGCCGGTGGCGGCCATGACCACGAAGACGGTCGCCAGTGTCAGTGGCACAGCCGCGGCAACGACGACGCCCACACGCCAGCCCATGCTCACGAAACATACCAGCATGACCACCAGCAGCGCGGCGAAAAACTTGACCATGAATTCGTCGACCGCCGAACTGATATTGACAGCCTGGTCCGTCACCTTGGTCAGACCCATGCCTTGCGGCATATCGGCGTTGATTGCACCTACCTCTTTATCCAGCGCCTTGCCCAGGTCCAGTCCGTTCCAACCGTCGCGCATGACGATGCCAAGCAGCAGAGCGGGTTCACCGCCGTTGCGTATCATGAAGCTTGACGGGTCTTCATAGCCGCGCTTGATCGTGGCGATGTCTGACAATTTCAGTGTGTGACCTTGCGCCACGACCGGGGTATCGCGGATCTTTTGCAATTCGTCGGCAGCACCATCCAGGCGAATGAACACCTGCGGTCCCTTGGTTTCTACAGAGCCAGCCGGCGTCAGGACGCTCTGACTATTCAGTGCGGCGAACACTTCCTGTGGACTGACACCCAAGGTTGCCAGGCGGTCATGCGAGAACTCGACATAAATACGTTCCGACTGCTCGCCAACGATATTGACTTTCTTCACGCCAGGCACGTGCAGCAAGCGCTGGCGCAGTGACTCTGCGTCGCGTACCAGCAGACGCTGCGGTTCGCCTTTGGCCTTGAGTGCAAACAGGGCGAAAGTCACGTCCGCGTATTCGTCATTGACCATCGGTCCGATCACGCCGGGCGGAAGATTGTTTACTTCATCACTGACTTTCTTTCTGGCTTGGTAAAACTCCGCCTGCACCTCCGAAGGTGGTGTGCCATCGAGCAAGGTCAGGGTGGTGAAGGCCAGGCCCGGCCGGGTGTAGGTCTCGGTCCGGTCATACCAGCGCAATTCCTGCATGCGCTTTTCGATTTTTTCGGCGACCTGATCCTGCATTTCTTGTGCAGAGGCACCCGGCCAGGCAGTAATGATGGTCATCACTTTAACCGTGAACGCAGGATCTTCAGCACGTCCAAGTTTAAAAAATGAGATGAGCCCGGCCAATGAAATCAGACAGATCAGAAACAAGGTGACGGAGCGCTCACGCACGGCCAGCGCCGACAGGTTGAAACGAGCTTCGCTCATGGAGACACTCCCGAAGTTGCAGCGGCGGCTTGGCCGGCTACCCGCACTTGCTCACCTTCGTGCAGCAAGTGCGTGCCGAGTGTGACAATTCGCTCACCTTGTTTGAGTTGTCCGGCGATATAGGCGCCATCATCCTCCAGGCGCTGGATCTTGACTGCACGCCAGGATACCTTTGCCGGCTCACCTTCGACCACCCAGACACCTGGTCCTTTGCCAGCATCAAACAGGGAACCGATAGGTACACGTAAGCCATCCTGCGCCGCAGCACGCAGTTCCGGAATCTGGATGGTGACAGTAGCACCCAGTGGGGCATTGGACAGCTCTCCATCCAGCACATACCGCGCTTCAAAGGTACGCGTCAGCCGGTCTGCCGCATCCGAGAGCTGTCTGAGCTTACTTGGAACAGTAATGCCCTCCTTGCCGAAGAGCGTGGCCTGGCCAACAGAACCCAGGGCGGGGCGTAAGGTTTCTGGTAACTGGATGACGGCTTCGCGGTGTCCGGCATGGGCTACCCGTATCACTACCTGGCCGGCGTTGACGACCTGGCCAGGTTCAACCAGCGTTTCCATGATGACGCCATCGGCATCCGCTACCAGCTCTGCATAGCGGCTGGCGTTACGGGCAACTTCTGCCTGGGCTTCGGTCGCGTTGAGCTGGGCTTTGGCTGCATCTGCCGCAGCCTTGATCTGGTCGTAGGCTGAAGTCGATATCGCACCGGTTCCGCGCAGGTCACGGTAGCGAGTCTCATCATCGGCGGTTTGCTGTGCACGTGCCCGGGCAGCGACAACGGTTTCTTGCTGGGCATGGGCTGCCAGCTTCAGGTCAACAGGGTCGATGCGCACGAGTACTTGCCCGCGCTTGACAGCTTGCCCTGTATCCACCAGGCGCTCCAGCACTTTGCCAGAGACCCTGAAACCAAGATCGCTTTGTACCCGGGCGGCTACGGTTCCGGTGAAGCTGCGTGATGCAGCGACCGCGCCCTGTATGGTTGCCGCACGTACCAACGGCGTTTCGGTACGGGGATCGGATTGCGGTTTTCCGCCGCAGGCGACCAGCGCAAACGGCAATGCAGATACGACAACAGAAAAAGCGAGGCGACGGAACATAGGAATCCCATATGGAACTGATTAGGATTCCCATTTTATGACTAGTGACTAAATATGTCAACAGTCACATCGATAATGGGTATTTATGGCGACAGGCTGCGTAGCACCAGGCTGGATAGTTGGGCCGGCGCGTCATCGGTGGAATCAAGGCTGTGCTGCAAGAGCAGCGGATTAAGATAAGGGCGAATGACCAGGTAGATCGCCATCGCCGTCTCATCGAGTGGCGTCTTGCGTTCAAACTCCTCAGTCTCACGGCCCTGGCGCAGTATGTCCTGCAGCATGACCTTGATGCGTTCCTCATAGGTGTGTACCGCTTCCCAATGTTCGGTGGCGGCTGAGGCTGCAATGTCATACAGCTTGCGATCTTCAAAAAACAGGCGAAGGCTGGACTCGACGATGGCCTTGAACATGCGCCGGAATTTCTCTGGTGGATGATTGACTCCGTCAACCGCTGTTCTGACATCCGTTTCAATTTCGTGCAGGCAATTGGCGCAAATCAGTTCGCCAATGGCCTGCTTGGACTCGAAAAACTTGTAGATATAGGCTTTGGAAAAGCCGATGGCCTTGGCCAGGTCAGAAACGGTGGTCTTTTCGTAGCCGTACAGGCGAAAGTGTCCGGTCGCCGCGACGATGATTTGATCCCGCACTTCGTGATCGACCGGGCCCCGGGCTGCACCCGGATGGGGGGTTTTGGTGGTGGTTTTGCTCATGTCAGGTAGCTTACCTCTTAAATTCGATTTGCACAACGAGTGACCATTTGGTGATATAGTCACTATAAATTAAGCCGCTTTTCAATTTATTGAGCCCTTTTTACTTCACGGAAGATGCCCATGTCTATCAAACGCCCTCTCTTGATGTTCGTCGTCACCAGCCTCGCGGCGGGTTGTGCTGTCGGACCGGATTACCTTCGACCTGCTTCAACTATGCCAGATTGTTACTTGGGTCAAACTGCAGTGGAGCAACGGCCTGCCCATGCCAAAGCGGACTTCAACCTGTGGTGGGGAGGCTTTGGTGATCCACAACTGGCCCGCTTTGTGACGCTTGCGCTGGAACAAAATCTGGATCTCGCGCAAGCGTCTGCCCGCGTCGCTCAGGCGCAAGCGGGACTGGGCGCTGCAAATGCCGCGCTGCTACCTTCCGGCTCCATCAATGCCCAGGGTGCGCGCGCCTATCAGTCGGTTGAAACACCGTTGGGACAAGTCTTGAATTCAAAGCCCAATTTCAATCGCTACGGCAACGCCGATGAGGCCAATCTCAATGTCGGCTGGGAACTGGACCTATTTGGTGGCGTGCGGCGTGGTCGGGAAGCGGCAACTGCCGAGTATCAGGCTTCCGAGGCAGGCGCAGCGGCAACACGACTGGCGGTGGCGGCGCAGACCGCTGACATCTACATCAGCATCCGTGGACTGCAGGCCCGCCTTGACATCGCTCGCAGGCAAGTGCAGACACAACAAGACCTGCTCGCCATTATCAATCTGCTGTATGGCAAGGGACTGGTGGCTGAACTTCAAGTACGACAGGTCGAGGGTGCGTTGGCCCAGGTACGGGCATCGGTACCGGTCCTCGAAGCAGGGTTGGACACGGCCATGAATGCGCTGGACGTCATGCTGGGCAAGCCGCCTGGTACCTATCGGATGGAACTGGCGAATGCTGGCGTTATTCCGGTCGCCCCGCAGATTGCATCAACTGGTTCACCGGGGGATTTGCTCAGGCAAAGGCCAGATCTGATCGTGGCGGAGCGACGCCTGGCTGCGTCAAACGCACGCATCGGCGTTGCGATTGCCGAGTATTATCCAAAGCTCTCTTTGAGTGGACTGATAGGCAGCGCAACATCAGTGTCTGCTGGTAACTTGTTTACCAGCGGCGCAAGTCAGGCCGCCGGCGTACTGGGTCTTCGTTGGCGCCTGTTCGATTTTGGCCGCATCAATGCGCAGATTGAATTAGCCAAGGGGCAGGAAGCAGAGGCACTAGCTGCTTATAGGCTCGCCGCGTTGCGTGCTACTGAAGACGTGGAAAACGCGTTCTCAGCCCTGGTAAAACGTGAGGATCAGGCCAGCACACTCGCTCAGGGTGTGGATTCACTCGGTCGGGCGAGAGCGGCTTCGTTTGCGGCTTACCAGAAAGGGGTCGTCAGTCTTATCGACGTCCTGCAAGCCGACGAAAATTTGCTGCGTGTCTCCGATATGCGAGCACAAGTACAAACCGAGTCTGCCCGTGCGGCGGTCGCGACATTCAAGGCACTGGGCGGCGGCTGGCAAACCGCAACGGTAGAAGCGGTAGCAACGAGATAAGTCCAGTACGCATCAGGCGAATGAAGGAGGGCGTGTGGAGTCTCGCCACCGGCGCTGTGTGCGTGATAAGCACGCGCCGCCGTGGCTGGATACAGACTGGTTATTGGGGCAGTTTGGCGTTAAACGAAAACAGGCCAGGTTAGCCTATGCCAGATTTGTACTGGAAGGAATCGGTTTGGCATCACCTTTGCTGGCAACCCGGCACCAACTGCTGCTGGGGGATGATGCATTTGTCGAAAAATACCAGCATCAATTGCGCCCAGAAGACCTCAGGGATGTCTCTATCGCGCATCGACGTGCGATTTCTTTACCATTTCATGCCTATCAGGAAAACTTCACCGACCGCAATGAGGTCATGGCCCAGGCGTATCGGTCAGGCGCTTATTCCATGGCTGAAATTGCAGCCTTTTTCTCTGTTCACTACCTCACTGTCAGCAGGGCAGTGCGGGCATTTGAAGCAAAATGCGAACAGTAGACTGGTGTTGATTCGCGCCTTCTTTAAAGACTTTCGCGAGAATGAAGGTCGGAGACAGGCAGGTCTTATACTCACACAGTTCCTTGATGCAGAATTGTCGTAATGTGACCCTGTTTTTCGACCTGACCCCGTTTTTCTGTGAAGTCATCTGACAGTTGATATTAGGTTAAACCTGACTTGCTATGTCTTATACTAAGCGATCTGGTTGGCCATCTACTATATGCTTGTCTGTTGTAAGTAATTCGAACTTGATGGATTCCTTGCTTAGCTGACGTTTAACATTTTCGATGTCGTCATCTAGTTTTTTGTCCTTAAGATTTTCCATAATGGCGAGGATTGCACAATCAGGCCGTAACCGTAAGCTGAGTTCTATAAAACTTGTCAAGTCAATTTTTCTCAGGCTTCGCCAGGCGGACTTTACTTCGCATAGGACTGTCTGGCCATCGACTATAGCTAGTAGGTCCGCCTCCCTATCACTTGTGTCATACACGTCATCATAACCAAAACTTACTGGTCCCAAATAAAGAAACGACTTTTTGGCACTATTGCGCAAGTAGTCTAGTAACCAGACTAATGAGAGAACGCTATGTGCGCGCAAACTCTCGATGAGAAATTCATTAGCTCGAAAATTCCAAGGGATTTCCACTGGCAATTCCTTTTCTGTTGAGCAGACATCGCATGGTAACATAGCCTTTAAGGCTGTAAAGTCAGTCCAATTGCGGTGTTGGCATGTGTCACATTTCCAAGGGTATCCTTGGAATAACATCCGACGCAATCGCATTTCACCCAAGATCGATGTAATGCCGGTGCGATCTTGCTCGAGTGTTTCTTCATCTTCACTAACTTCAATGACTCCTATCGAATTGGAACGTTCTGCAATGGAAGCTTCACAATAGTCCTTCCAACGGTTTTTGATGGCATTCAGACTGATAAATACCTTAGGATTTTTCATTGACTTGGCTGTCAAGGTTAGTAGCTGAGCTAGTGCGCCTCGCTCACTCTCATTGGAGACATCAAATAGCGGGAATCTTGTAGCTCGCTTCTGGAGCCAATTCATAGTTTTGACCAAATCCGAGTCGGCAATATTTGGAGTTCCTCCAAAATCAGCAAGCAATTTCGTTAGAAATGGATGCAACAGGAGTTCGCATGCACGAGTTAGTCCACCAGTCAGTCCAAGTACTCCAATTAGGTATTGTGCTTCGTTGGAAGGCCGCATCCATTGAACTTTACGCTCCGGCCATACTGGGTCATTCTGGAAAAGTTGTCTCGGTGCGGAATCACTACATAGAGCGTGGTTTATGGCATTGTCTATATTGGGCACAGTGATAGATTCGAGTACCGCAGTCAAACTCGGAAATACCGCTAAAGCCCCGTATCGACTGGTACGAGTTGTCGAAAAGAGATCTAGATGAAATCCACGACTGTCAAAATGTGGCCGAAAGGCTGATGCTAGGCGCCAGCGTTTGGAAAGCATCCATAGATTACCTTTTCCATAGCGCGAGTTTTCCAGGTCGTGCTCGAAGTCTAGGTCCACAGCCCAATGCCCCAGCGTGAAGACCTGATTTGGAGGGGCGTCCTTTAAGTGCACTGGCAACTCTTTCGGTGGTGTCGCAGTAGGTGGATCCCAATGAAACTCCTTTCCCTCAGGATCATTTGCATCCCCGAAAAAGGCATGAACTGCTATACGAGCCAGGCGCAATGCCGAATCGCTGGGAATGGCATGACCGCCTAGAACAACTTCCACGCTCGCAGGAATTAGGAGATGTGCTGCCTTGAGCCGACTAAGTACATTTAGGAGCGTACTTTCGTCGTGTGAAGCTGATCTTATGCACAATTGCTCCTGCCCGCCGCCCGCCTTGATGTGGTTGTGTGTATTGATGAGTAATGCCAGAAGCTGCACAAATTCGGCGTCCTCCAAGTCCATGCGCGTTACTCGCAAACAGCATAGGCTTCCATCCAGCCATGTAGGTATGAAGTGCCTCGCATTCCAGAACAGCATGCGATCTTCGAAACTGTCGCCAATGACTAAGTTAAAAGAACCGCTCCATCGCGGATCGTTCAGTTCTAAGTGCGAGGATTGGCGGGCAGACAATAGACTCATGCATGTCGCATGTCGATTCAAAAATTTGTGAAACGCACTGTACTCGTCAGAGATTCGATCTAGTTCACGTGGAACAAATTGTGGCGAATTTCTGAAATTTTCGTCTGAGGCAACGGTAAGTAATCCAGCTATTTCCAGGGCGTCGTTGGGATAGGTGCCGCTATAAGTACTGGTGCGATAGGTACCGAAATTATCGGTTAAAAGCCTCGTTGGCTTTTCTGTGAACCACGAGTCTATAATCTTGATTTTAGGGTCATTACCAATAGGACTGTGTCTGGCAAGACTAAAGACCGTTGACAAGGATGATAGTATCTCGAAGCCATACAATGGTTGAAAATCACCAACTTCTGTTGGCCTCTCCCGCTTTATTTTATGAGAAATGTAGTCTGCTGGAGTAAGACGTTCGTGGATGTCCAGTACATCCACGCTTGACAGATTAACGTAGGAATAAACAATGTCAGGATCGTATGCCTCCAACCAAGGCCAGTAGTCATCCACTATACTACCTTCTTCGCATGGCACAATTAAGCTGAAGCGTCCACCCCAACGGCTATAGCCATCAGCAAAAATCGCATCTAAGATCAATTCGATGTTTTCAGAATTCTCAACAAGAAACGCTATGCGAATTGGGCGCACTTTCTGCCACCCTGATAGTTTTCTATTCGAATTACCACAACTTTTCTGTACTCGCATAGCTATCCTCATATGGTTACTATCGTCTCGCATTGTTGATTGAATCTGTACCATTTACTAGCCAAAAATTACTGGTGAGCATGAAGTGAGAATTTATCGAATAATTATGCAAAAAAAGCCGTTCAATTTGAAATGAACGGCTTTGTGCAACTATTTTTTTACTTAAAGTACTTGCAGCTTATGGTGTAACCCACACTAATACAACTTGTTGGCAATACCTGATCAGCCACAAGCCCCCACATAACCACAAGAAACACAACGGCTGCAACCGTCTATTTTTTGCAGGGCGTGCGCACCGCAATCCGGACATTTTTTGCCTGTGGGGATGTAGCTGATGGGGGCAGTTTCGCCTTCATAGGCCAGGTCGTCCATGCCGTAGTGGTGGGTTCTTTGTTTGAACTTTTCTGCCAGTACGGTGATGGGGATCTGGTTGCCTGCGGCGTCGAGGAAACCACGTTTCATCAGGATGCGTTGCAGCGAATAACCAATAGCGGCGACTTCGGATTCATGGAACAGTGGTGCTTGTGAACCGTCGTCCTTGGTGATCATGCCGCAGCGTACCGTGCCCTTGTCCCACACCACTTCCCGCATGTCAGCCAGTGCCTTGGCGATGGAGCCGCCGGAGCGTGCTGCCATTGACAGCAAACGCATGCTGGCCGATATCCATTGCTGGCCATCGTTCTTTTGGCCAGCAGGCATGAAGAATTCAAATGGGCGTTCTATCGTCACGTGTTCACCACCAACCGTGCCCTGGATGTGAATGAAGCTGACGGTCAGGTAAACCGTTTTCTTGCCTTCATAAGTCATGTACTGTACTTTGGACGTGACCGATTCCAGGTCGCCAAATGGGCGGCCATCGAATTGCTTGCGCAGCAGGTCATCATCTGGTGTCTGTCTGACTTCGGGTGCCGTTTCTGTTGACACAGACAGTACACTGCCGAGTATGCTGTTCGGACGGTACGTTGCCAGCCCTTTCAGACCAGCGCGCCAGGCATCCATGTACAGGTTCTGGAAGTCTTCGTAAGGGTAGTCTGCCGGCACATTGACGGTTTTGGAAATGGCAGAATCGATATACGGCTGTACCACCTGCAACATCTTCATATGGTCGCTGGCAGACATATTCAGCGCGGTGACAAACTGGCTCGGCAGTTTGCTGTCATCGGACACGTCATTGCCCATGTGGCGGAACAAACGCCAGGCATGATCAGCCACCTCATAAATCTTGCTGTCGCCTGCTGCCATGCGTTTCTTGCGGTTATATACCCAGGAGAAGGCAGGTTCAATACCGTTGGATGCATTGTCAGCAAAGGCCAGGGTAATGGTGCCGGTAGGGGCAATCGACAGCAGATGCGAATTGCGCAAGCCATGCTTGGAAATCGCCGCGCGTACATTTTTGGGCAGGCGCTTGGCGAATGGGCCAGCCAGATATTTGCTGCCGTCAAACAGCGGGAACTGACCTTTTTCCTTGGCCAGTTCTGCCGATGCCAGATAGGCTGCATCGCGCATGGTTTCTGATACTTTTTGCGCAAAGGCACGACCTGCATCAGAATCATAACGCTGACCCAGCATGACCAGGCTGCTACCCAGACCAAGGAAACCCAGCCCAACGCGGCGCTTGGACATGGCTTCGGCTTTTTGCTGTGGCAAAGGCCAGGCAGTGGCATCCAGCACATTGTCGAGCATGCGGGTGGCGACAGTAACGACAGCTTCGAAGGCAGCAAAGTCAAACTCTGCCGCATCAGTGAATGCACCTTTAATGAAGCGGGTCAGGTTGATGGAACCCAGGCAGCAGCAACCATAGTCAGGCAAAGGCTGTTCTGCACAAGGGTTGGTGGCCTCTATTTTTTCACAATAGTACAGATTGTTTTCTGCATTCATGCGCGACAAAAACAGGATGCCGGGTTCAGCATGGTCGTAGGTGGATTTCATGACCGCGTCCCACAGGTCGCGCGCCCTTACGGTTTGGTAGACCCACAGACCGTCTTCACGCTGATAGGCACCAGCTTCTTTCTTGTCATCGCCAGGTTCGGCCTTGTGTACCAGGCAGAAATCAGTATCTTTGGCGACGGCCTCCATAAATTCATCGGTCACGCCGATGGAGATATTGAAGTTGGTCAAGTCACCCTTGTCTTTCGAGCGGATGAATTCCAGGATGTCCGGATGGTCACCACGCAGGACACCCATCTGCGCACCGCGACGGGCACCGGCAGATTCGACGGTCGAGCAAGATGCATTGAATACCTGCATGAAAGATACCGGGCCGGATGCGCGTGAACGCGTGCCGCGCACCACCGCATCTTTCGGGCGTATGGTGGAAAAATCGTAACCGACACCACCACCGCGACGCATGGTTTCTGCTGCGTCGGCCAGTGCGGTATAGATACCTGGCTTGCCGTCGGTGGCGCTGGATACTGAATCACCTACCGGTTGCACGAAACAGTTGATGAGGGTAGCGTGCAAGTCCATACCAGCGGCAGAATTGATACGGCCAGCTGGCACAAAGCCATTCTTTTGCGCCCACAAGAATTTTTCTTCGTAATAAGCCTGGAAGTCCGCTTGCTCTACACTGGCCAGTGCTTTTGCAACACGTGCCTGCACATCATGGATGGTGACTTCATCACCTTTGGCATATTTTTCCAGCAAGACATCAAGAGAGATTTCCTGAGGAGACATGTCAGTCAATCCTAATATTTTTTCGTTTGCGTTCATATGAAATGAGGGCTTTCTTTGTTACCTGTTGCAGAAATGATGCTGAAAAAGCGTTAGCTTATGTGTTTGCTGTCGGTCGGTATGATGTGACCCATAAAAAACAGCAAGATGGATACGTGTCCAATTCATCAATTTGATGGAATGTAATCTTTGATTTCGGGGATGGTGAATAGGTGGCCATTGCAACAAATAGCTCACAAACAGCTCATCTTCCCAAACTGAAGCGCTTATTATAAACCCCTGCGGTTTTTTATTTCCTTGACGTGCAATAAGCTCCTTTCTCTTTCGTGAATTTTTAGTAAGACGGCAAAAGCCTGATTTACGCATATGGCCCATGGCAAGACAAAGCAAAGTTTGCCTTATCTTGAAGTTGCCAGAAGTTGATTGATTGTCTGCCCTGGCAGCCAGATAAATAGACGAATTTTCTTTTATGCAACAAGGATATCAGGGCCTGGCAAGCAGATTTTGTTTTAAGCTTGACCTGTTCAAGCAAAAATATTATTTATGAGGCAATCAGGTGTTTTTCATGCTGCTGAATAACATATACTTCTCGTTTACAATATTCCAGGCAGTAACCATTGGCAGATGGTTTAAGTACAAGAGAGCGCACAATGAGGCTACCGCAATCGGCTACCCTGTTTACCTACCGTCAATTATTGTCCCACTGCGTTTTCTTTCTCGCGATCATCGCGACCTGCTGCTTTTCTGATACCCATGCGGCCAGCATACAAAGCCTGCGTTTTGACCAGGTGGGGCGTGAACAGGGTTTTCAGCACGAATCCATACAATCCATGTTGCAAGACCGGCAAGGTTATATGTGGTTCGGTACCCAGGGCGGCTTGCATCGCTATGACGGTACCAAGGTCATCTTTTTCCGCCATGAACCGGGCAGGCCCAATAGTCTGGCAGATAACTGGGTGTGGGCCTTGTATGAAGACAATAAAGGCCGCATGTGGGTAGGCACGCGCAGCGGTGGCCTGCACCGTTACGACCCCGCAACCGAAAGCATGGTCAGGTACCGGCGTGATGCCATCGATATTCGCAGTTCTGCCGGCAGTCAGATTCAGGCCATCGTAGGCGATGGGGCGGCAGGCTTGTGGCTGGCAACGGGTGACGGGCTGACGCATTTTGATCCTGATACCGGACGTTCTCTCAGCATGCGCCATGATGACAAGGACGATACCAGTATCGCCAGTGATCAGGTCAATACCCTGGCCTACGATGCCGATGGCAATTTGTGGATAGGCAGCAATGCAGGCGTCAGCCTGATGGCGAAGGACAAGTCCGGTTTCCAGAATTTTCGCTTCGATAATGACAAACAGGCTGATCCGCGTCGCAATGCCGTGCAGAGTATCCTGGTGGATCGCCAGGATAACATCTGGATAGCTTCGCTGGCGGGTTTGGAAATATGGGGCAGGGACAGGGCTGCGAAACACCGCTTCAGCGAACATGAAGGTTTGGAGCCTGGCCCCGTTTCGTCCCTGCTGGAAGACAAGGATGGCGTAGTCTGGGTCGGCACTGATGACGGCCTTAAACGGTGGGATCAGGCATCCGGCAGGTTTTCATCTTACCGTCATCACGCCAGTGACCGCCATAGTCTGGCAGACAACCGCGTTACCCGTTTGTTGCAAGACCGTTCAGGCACCCTGTGGGTAGGTACCTGGCTGGGTGGGGTCAGTCGTACCAATCTGTTCAGTGGCGGTTTTGAGCGCATGTTGCATCTGCCGGGCGAACCCAAAACCCTGAGCAACAATACCGTCTCTGCCATCACTGGTGACAATGGGCACATCTGGATAGGCACTGGCAGTGGTTTGAACCGCCTGGACAAGGCCACAGGCCAGATCAAGGTGTACCAGCACCAGGCGGCGCAGCCATACAGCATCACCAATAGCAAGATCAGGGCGCTGCAACTGACACCGGATGCGAAATTGTGGGTCGGTACGCAAGATGGCCTGAATCTGTTTGATCCGGTCAGCGAGCGTGCCCGGCATTTCCAGAATGATCCGCGCAATCCCGACAGCCTCAGTTCAAATATCGTGCACTCCTTTACGTATGACCGTGCCGGTAATTTGTGGGTGGCCAGTGATGACGGACTAAACCGGCTGGATGCAAAGACTGGCAAGTTCCACCGTTATATGCATGATCCCAAAGACCCCGACAGCCTCAGCCATGGGCGGGTGGTGTCGCTGCTGTTTGATCGTCATGGTCAACTGTGGGCAGGTACCTTTGGAGGACTTGATAAACTCGACATGCAGACCGGGCATTTCACCCACTACCGGCATAATCCGGGTGATGGCAGCACTCTCAGCCATAGTCGTGTGTATGCGGTATTTGAAGACAGCAGCGGCAGTGTCTGGGTGGGAACCGCCAGCGGCCTCAATCGCATGGTTGTCGCTGGCGATGGCACCGTCAGTTTTTTCCGCTACGGCGGCATGCTGGGCAATGATGCCACGGCCGGGTTTGCCGAAGACAAAGCCGGTAATCTGTGGGTCAGCACCGATGGTGGTTTGTACAAGCTGGGAGCCGACCGCCGTACCCTGAAAAAATATTCAGCAGATGATGGCCTGATTGACGGCACCTACACCGTAGGTGCCAGTTTCCGCGATGCCGATGGTGCCCTGTATTTTGGTGGCTTCCAGGGGCTGGCCTGGTTTTATCCTGAATCGATACGTGACAAGACTGTTTCACCCACCACCACCATTACCGACTTCCTGATTTTCAATCAATCGGTGCGCGGCGGCAAGTTGCCGGAAGGCGTTACCCTGAAGGGCAATATTTCGGATGCCAGGGCAATCACCCTCAGTTACCGGCAAAACGTCATTTCGATAGAATTCGCAGCCCTGAATTTTGCCGACCCCATGCATTACCGCTATGCCTATAAACTGGATGGCTTTGATGAAGACTGGGTAATGGCAGAAGCCAGTCACCGCTCAGCCAACTATACCAATCTGGAACCTGGCGAGTATATTTTCAGGACCAGGGCAGCTACCAAGGATGGTGACTGGAATGAAGGCGGGGCCAGCCTGCTCATTACCATTACCCCACCATTCTGGATGGAATGGCGTTTCCGTCTGGCAGCCACTGTCCTGTTGCTGGCACTGATTTATCTGGTGTACCGCATGCGCGTCAGGCGTTTCTCGCGCCAGCAGGCTTTGCTGGAAGATCTGGTCCGGCAAAGAACTGCTGAAGCGGATGACGAACGCAAGCGCTTGAATGACCTCACGTTTGCCTTACCCTTGTCGGTGTTCCAGTTCCGCGAGTTGCCAGATGGCCAAAGGGAATATGCCTACGTCAGCGAGAACGTGGAAAATGTGCTGGGCGTCACCGCCAAAGCCATCATCGCAGATAAGACTGCACGCTGGCAAACCACGGTGGAAGAAGACCGCGAGGCCTCAGAAGAGCAGGCCAAAATCGCCGTCGACACTCGCACGGCAGGCAATTTTCACCAACGTATTTTGGTGAACGGCCAGATACGCTGGTTGCGGGCGCAAACAGTGGACCCCAAATACATGAATGGCGAATGGATATGGAATGGTTTTTGGATTGATGAAACCGAAACCTATCTGCAAAAAAATGAATTGCGTGAAGCCAAGGAACAAGCCGAACAGGCAACCATTGCCAAATCCTATTTCCTGGCAAATATGAGCCATGAAATACGCACGCCCATGAATGCGATTATCGGGCTTTCCCACCTGGCCAAGAAAACTGCACTCAGCGTCAAGCAGCGCGACTATATCGATAAAATCCACAATGCAGGCACCTCCCTGTTAGGGGTGGTGAATGACATCCTGGATTTTTCCAAGATCGAGGCCGGCAAGCTGGATATCGAATCGGCAGAATTTGTATTGACCGATGTGATCAATGACGTTGCCACCATCGTCAGCCATAAGGTGGCAGAAAAAGACATAGAACTGGTATTTGATATCGATGTATCAGTGCCGGCGAATCTGCAGGGCGACCCTTTACGTCTGGGCCAGGTCGTCACCAACCTGGTCAACAATGCCATCAAGTTTACTGACCATGGCGTGGTGGTGATCATGGTCAAGCAGATCAAGTCATCTGCCGACCAGGTGCAGTTGCAATTTACCGTGCGTGACACCGGCGTTGGCATGACCGATGAACAGCAACAAAACCTGTTCAAGGCATTTACCCAGGCCGACAGTTCCACCACCCGCAAATATGGTGGTACCGGGCTGGGGCTGACCATTTCACGACACCTGGTGGAATTGATGGGTGGCGATATCTGGGTAGAAAGCCAGGTCGGCGTGGGCAGCAGTTTCCATTTCACCTGCTGGTTTGAACATGCCAAATCACCACCCCACGATGTACGTACTGCTGTCGTGCTGGCTTTGGCTGGCCTGCATGTACTGGTCGTGGATGACCATAATGAAGCGCGCCAGCATCTGGTCAAACTCTGTCAGCAACTGGGCTTGACGCCAGATGCAGCCAGCGGTGGCAAACAGGCATTGCAGATGCTGGAAGACGCCAGAACCACAGGTCAGGCCTATGAACTGGTGTTGCTCGATGCCCAGATGCCAGACATGAATGGCGCCGAAACTGCCGAGGCTATCCATGTCGCAAATGTCGGGCAGGCACCCGATATCATCATGCTCACCAATATGGGTTTCGATGAAGCCGGCATGCTCAATACTGTCCATGCGCCGGTTGCCTATCTGTCCAAACCGATCGGCATGCCGGGTCTGATAGAGAGCCTGCAATGCCTGAGCCGCCGGTATTCGAATGACCCGACCCAGCTTGCAGCCATGCCAGGGCGCGAAAACCGGTTTGACGGCCTGCGCGTATTACTGGTGGAAGACAATCAGATCAACCAGCAAATTGCAGCCGAACTCATGCACGAAGCCGGCATCATCGTTGAAGTGGCAGACAATGGACGCATCGCCATTGATAAGCTCAACAGGGCCGAATTTGATATCGTACTGATGGATTTGCAAATGCCGGAAATGGATGGCTATGCTGCCACGACCGTGATCCGCTCTTATCCTGAATGGCTGGATTTACCTATCATCGCTATGACCGCCCATGCCATGAACGAAGAAAAACAGCGCTGCCTGGATACCGGCATGAATGACCATATCGCCAAACCGATCAATCCGGACAGTTTCTTTGACACTCTGGCGCGCTGGAGCGGGCAACGCATGCCCAGAACCAGTTCGGTCCCGGTGAGTATCAATGAAGTCCCCGTCAGGCCGGTAGAGAATACGGTCGAGCTTGAAATCCCAGGTGTGGATGTGAAATCAGCCTTGCGCCGTTGTGGCCAGAATATGGATTTATACCAGCGCTTGCTGCAATTGTTCATAGACACGGCCGCTGCGACACCAGAGAAAATTCGTGCCCACCTGGAAAAAGGTGACCGCATTTCTGCCGAACGCGAAGCCCATACCATGCGCGGTGCCGCCGGTAATATCGGTGCGGTAGAGCTGGCCGCTGTGGCAACAGAGCTGGAACTGGCGATAGAAAAATCCAGCGAAGATAGCAGCCTGCTGCAAAGATTTACTGATGCCAGCGCAAAATTGATCAGCGATCTGCAACTGGCCTTGTCCGGGCCGGTGGCGGTGGATGAGGTGCCCGACAAAGTGTCCGGCAGCGCGGTGGAAAATGAAGCCGATACGCAAGCCTTGCTGGCGACACTCAGCAATTATCTGAAGGATTCAGACAGCGAGGCTTTGGATTACTTCCAGAACCATCGCAACAGCCTGCGTACGCTGGCAGGTGCACAGGCTGACGCACTGGAACGTGCGTTAAAGGCATTTGAATTTGAGGCCGCACTGCAGATTTTGACTGCACTCACACCGCCTACGCCACAGTGAAGACGAAGTCCTGTTATAAATACGGTTCCAGCAGGTGCATGGTACGCGCCGTGGCGCCTTGATGCTGCAGGAAGAATGCGTATGCGGCTTCTCCCATGCGTTGCCGCTGCTGCTGATCAGCCAGCAGGGCATGCGCTTGCCGGAATAAACTCAGTGCACCATCCACCCTGAAAGCCGCACCGCAGGCTATCGCCTGATCAGTGATTTCAGAAAAATTGAAAGTGTGGGTGCCCGTCAATACGGGTTTACCCATGGCGCAGGCCTCAATCAGATTATGCCCGCCCAGCGCCACCAGGCTGCCACCGACAAAAGCGATATCGCAGGCGGCGTAATACATATACATTTCACCCATGCTGTCACCCAGCAAGACCTGCACATCCTTAGTGATAGGAGCAATTTCTTCGTGGTTCAGGGTAGAGCGGCGCACATAGCTGATGCCACGTGCTTCCAGCATACTGGCCACATGATCAAAGCGCTGCGGATGACGTGGGGTAATGATCAGTAGGGGATTGGTCTGCAACAGCGGAATCTGTTCGACAAAGGCTTGCAGTATCAATTCTTCTTCCCCGTCACGTGTACTGGCACACAAGATCACCTGACGCTCGCCAAAGCTGCGGCGCAGGGCTGCCCCACGCTCACCCATCAAGGGCGGTGGCGTCACATCAAACTTCATGTTGCCGGTGACATCAGGGCGCTCTATGCCCAGTTCTTGCAGGCGCTGGGCATCAGGATTCGATTGTGCTGCCACACAACTGATGGCGCGGGCTGCGGGCAATATCAGCGTGGCCAGCCGCTGCGCCTTCCTCAGTGATTTTTCAGACAGGCGGGCATTCACCAGTGTCACCGGTATGGATTGCAATTCGCATTGGGCAATCAGGTTAGGCCAGACCTCGGTTTCTATCAGCACACATAATTGCGGTGAAAAATGCCGCAGGAAACGCCGTATCATCCAGTTGATGTCATATGGTAAAAATGCCTGATCCAGGCGTGGGCCGACATCGGCGAACAACTTGCCGCCGGTTTCACGCCCGGTGGCCGTCATATGTGTCAGTAAAATGCGATGATCAGGACGGCGCGCCAGCAAGGCACGGATCAAGGGTTCGGCCGCGCGGGTTTCTCCGGCAGAGACGGCATGCACCCAAATGGTGGGCATGCTTGTACTGAGCGGATAAAAGCCCAGGCGCTCGGCAATATGCTGACGATAGCCAGGTTCCTGGCGACCACGCCACCAGAGGCGAAACAGGGCAAAGGGCAAAGACAAACCCCAGACCAGGGAATAAAGAAGACGCATGGGTTATGTCCGACGGAAATTCACCAATACAATACCACCACAAACCAGTATTGCACCCAGCGCAAAGCGCGGGCTAATGGGATCGTGCATAAGGATGACACCGGCAGCCACGCCAAACAAGGGTGTCAGGAAAGAAAATACAGAAAGACGCGACGCCAGATAACGCCGCATCAGCCAGAACCAGGTCAGATAACTGGCAAAGGCAATAATCACCGTCTGGAAAAACAGGCTCACAATGCTGGTCATGTTCCATTGCGCAGGCAGACTTTCACCGCGCAAGAACACAAAAACCAGCAATATCACCGCGCCGACTGCCAGTTGATAAAACAGCGTAGTCGTCGGTTCAGCCTCAGACAGGCTGGATTTACGTATGGTGATGGTTGTGGCCGACCACAAAATCGCTGCAACCACACCGAAGCTGTCACCGATCAGCATGTCACTGACATCGTGCTGGTTACTGCTGGATGTACCCGATAAAGCGCCAGAAAACGCAATCGCCACGCCTCCAAATGCCGACAAAATGCCCAGCCATTGCGCAGGCTGCAAACGCTCGGCAGGGATCAGCCAATGCAAGCCCAGCACCGTAAAAATAGGTGCGGTGTACAGAAATACCGACATATGCGAGGCAGTCGTGTATTTCAGCCCCAACGAAATGCATAAAAACTCAAGCGCAAACAAGACACCGGCAGCAATGCCAGGCAATACATGCTGGTCACGCAAGGAAAAAGGAATCTTCTTAAGCAAGATCAGCAACAACACCAGCACGGCAGCCATACCTGACCGCAATCCCAGTTGCATGGCCGCACTGATCACTGGTGCCGCCAGTTTCACAGCCACCTGCTGCAGGCCCCAGCACAGGCAAAGCAAAAGCATGAGCGAAATGGCAAAACCATCAAGATTTTTACGATGAACAGACATCAAGCGTGGGGGAGTGTTGGCGAAGAGGAGGGAATATACCTGAAAACGGGGTTCAGAAGTGCATGTGTTGCTTGGTGTTAATACGGGTTAAAGCAGTTTATCTTGCTATTTTAATATTGTAAGTAGCAGTAAAAAATCTTCGACTATCTGTTCTCAACCTTGACTCATCGAGGAGTGCGGCAATTTATGGATAATTTTGTCGGTTTACACTTGGCTTCTGATATTAGCCTGACTGCCTCATTCCCTGCATGGCAGGCAAAACTGCGCATATAAAATGATATCCTATGCCCAAAATGGCAATCAAATCATTAATCGGAATGAAACAGATGAGCACTGACCTATTTTGGCAAGCACTGGAAAAAGCCCAGCCACAATTGAAACAACTGGAAGCGCGTGATGCCATGGAGGCAATCAATACCTTGTTGCAGCCGCATTTCCCCCATCTGGCAGCAGAATTGCAGGGCAAGGCTGAAGGTGAAGCTGGACAATATGACTTGATCATCACTGCCCATGGTGCGACCGAGCATTTTCAGGATGTCATGGCACTGACCAGGTCCGCCCCCGCACTAAGCCTGTTTGCCGACGTGATTGCCTTCAGGGCGCGTGCCGAACTGGGAGACCTGACCATGTCCATGGATAATTTCTCCCTCAGCCCTGCGGATATCCTGGTCGGGCATTATGCCGATGCTGGCCGGATAGGTTTGCAACTCTGGTTTGGCAAGCTCATACCGCAAGACATGCTGGATCATGCCAAACACATGTCCTTCATCCTGCTTGATCATGCCATAGGTGAATATGATTTCGCCATCAAGATAGGTCCGGTCGAATTCATGGAAGGCAAGCCTGAGCAAACCACCGTCAGTCTGGCCATCTTCCCGCCAGTGCTGGACAGCTTCTGGTGCGATGAACTCAAGCATACTGCCCTGTTCCCCATCGGTGAAAATGAATGGACAGGCTTTGAGCTCGTCAGCAATACCGACCCTGACGACAAACTGCTGGTACAACGCAATGAATCCGCCATGACCCTGGTCGGCAGGGCAGATATGCTGTGGCGCTTGCAAGTCGAAGTTGCGCTCGACAATAAAGACGACCTGGAAATTGCCCGCGAGTTTGAAGACCAGCTTGAAACCCTGCTTACACAAACCCAGGAAGGCATCAGCAGCCAGATCACCTTGCACGGCAATGTGCGCAGCATGAACTGGCACGTCAGCGATGTCGGGATTGCCGTGGCAAAGGCACATACACTGGCGCGGACTTTTGCCCCTCTGCAGTTTGACATCAGCAGCGAATTTGACCCGCAATGGCAAGACTATTTGCGCTGGGTAGCATAATGCTGCTGCGTCGCTGATACCGAAAAATATACAACACCCGACTGATTTTTACAGAACTGGAATCATCTTGACTACCATAGCCATTACCCCAAAAATTCAGGCCAGCAACCACAGCCCCTTCGTCCTGTTCGGCGGCATGAATGTACTCGAATCCAAAGACATGGCCTTGCGCGTCGCCGAAGAATACGTGCGCGTCACCAGCAAGCTGGGCATCCCCTATGTTTTCAAGGCCAGCTTTGACAAGGCCAATCGTTCATCCATTCATTCTTACCGTGGCCCCGGCTTGGAAGAAGGCTTGAAGATATTCGAAGCCATCAAGACAGAATTCGGCGTCCCCCTCATTACCGACGTGCACGAACCATGGCAAGCTGCCCCAGTGGCAGAAGTGGTCGATGTCTTACAACTACCGGCTTTCCTGGCACGCCAGACTGACCTCGTCGTCGCCCTGGCCAAAACCGGCCGCGTCATCAATATCAAGAAACCGCAATTCCTCAGCCCTTCGCAGGTACAGAACATCGTCGAAAAATTCAGGGAAGCAGGCAACGATCAACTGATACTCTGCGACCGTGGCACCTGCTTTGGTTACGATAACCTGGTGGTCGACATGCTGGGCTTTGCCGTCATGAAAAAAGTGACCAACAATCTGCCCGTCATCTTCGACGTCACCCACGCCCTGCAACAGCGTGAAGCTGGTGCGGCAGCTTCAGGTGGCCGCCGTGAACAAATCGTTGAACTGGCCCGTGCCGGTATGGCGACTGGCCTGGCAGGCCTGTTCCTGGAAGCGCATCCTGATCCGGCGCATGCCAAATGCGATGGCCCCAGCGCCTTGCCACTGGATAAGCTGGAACCATTCCTGGCGCAATTGAAGGCGCTGGATGATTTGGTGAAGTCGTTTGGGACGTTGGAGATTTAACGTAAAGTGAAGTGACGATTGACGGACAATTCAACAGACTTGTGATGGAAAGATGTATCACGTAACAGTAAACCGCGAGAGACCTGACTACAGGGTATTCATTGATCTCTTGTTCGGGAAAAATCGAAATGTTGATACTGATGGTAATTCTTGTCCGGTAAATAGCCGGACCTGGACCTATCTTTATATCACGGATCGTGACGGCGAAGCACCTAGCGTTGAAATTGCTGAGCTCCCTCATGATCCAGGCATATTTTCTATTGTTTCTGATAATGAGCGGTTAGCAGAATTGGCTACGATTTATCTTTTTACTTATAGCGGCTTATCAATTTCAACACCAACTGCGACATTGAGCACTGAAGATATAAATGTTTTAAACGACAAATATTCCATGGAACTAGGAAATGCCAGATCTGCAGTTTGGCACCTTTCTTCTGATGTATGTCCTTATCCAAACTTGAAATAATGGTTTTCACATGTTCGAAAACCTTGATCATCTTTACCGCTTCCCCACGCGAGCTGCTATAGACGCACTGGCATTACGCTTCAATCTGCCCAATACAAAAAATATGCAGGATTGGGAATATGAAGTTGCTGATGCAAACAGGATAGCTGAATTTCTTGCAGTCTATCAGAGCGCCGAGTTAAGCGAAGACGAAAAATTCACGCTCATGGCCATGCTATTGCAATCATCTTGCGACGCCATAGATGAAGATGAGAATTTTCTGCGCAGCGAGAACTGGATGCAGTTTCTGGAATTGCTTGAGCGAGACATTGACATACATATTCATCTTGTCTGGTATTGGTCATGTACTGATACCGAGGATTTGAGTGGCGCATGGTCGATTACTCCATTTATCCGGCCAATTCTTTTACAGCATCAGAACAGATTTGTGAAAAATTAAAATGTCTGAATACAACGTAAGTAAGCGACATCGATGAGCATTCAGCAAGCATGTTTGGATGAGATACATAAACTTTGGCTTGAAGCTAAAGAAAACTCGCGCCCATACTCGGTATGGATAGCTGGGCACGGTGCTGTCTCAAAAGACTGCGAACACCCTGATACACCAGTCTGCCATGCATGGTTGATGGATCGCGATGGAATAGTAAAGCGGTCAGCATCTGATTATGCGAGGTTTATGACCGTGCAGTCTGGTGTGCATTGGAATAGTCTCAGATTCCCGGTTTTGCCATCTGCAATATTTAATGACAGATCGTCCGGTACACACTCCATAGGTCTGGCTTCTTTTGCTCCAGTACGCGAATCAGAATTGATTTATCTGGAGTTTATCTGGGGCGGAAAATTTGGACGTGGTGCGCACTACAAGTTCGACGAAGAGAGACAGATAGTTTTGTGTGTGGAGAATGTCTGGATATCTTGAGTTAGACATTCGCATACATATTTATCCTACTTGGTATTGTTCATGTACCGATGTCGAATCTATGAGTGATGCATGATCGGTTGCCTCATTTATCCGCCAATTCTTTTGCGACCTCACGAAAAATTCTCCACCATTAGCCCGCCGATATAGCTTACTTAAGCTTGCTTTATAGGTGAACTGCTTTTAGCTTTGACCTGCACGTAAATCTTTTTTGGTGGTTGGTCAAAATATTTGAGCAAGGCAGGGCATAGCCAACCTTCCATATCCAGCTCTTCCGAGAAATACCAGTTGCCGTTGCTGTCAGATCTGCGCCATGAGAGTTTAATCTGGTGACCAGGAAAAGCCGTCGCAGAGAATAGCATGATGAAACCTGATTCCGGATCAGGAAATGTGGCAACGACTCTATCTATCATGGTGTCGGCACCGCTGACGAAAGGTTCTTGTAACAGGCCTACGCGCTCATCATCAAATACCCACATGTCGAGGTATTTGTAGGGGGCGATTACGTTGATTGCATTCATTTTAATGAGATAGGTAAATTGGAGTTATTCACTGAAGAATAATTTAATTTGAGTCTTACAGCAATCTTTGCTATAGACGTGGATTTGTAGTTTGTAATTCATGGCCACATATTTTATAATATTAATATTTTAGAAATTTCATGCAATAAAATTGTTTCTAATTCAATTACTTGATAAAAAAATTGAATGTCGGTTGCGATGACGTTGTTTTTGACTTTGGCAATTCCGATGTGTCGAAGCCGTTTGTGCAGTACAGAAAATGGAAAAAGAAGAGCCGATGTTTGAGCGAAGCGAGTTTCGGATCTTCCCATTTTTTGTACTGCACAAACGGGAACCCCGCAGGGGCTAGACGCCTCGGTCGCCTTCTTTTGCTTCCTTTTCTTGGCGAAGCAAGAAAAGGGAGTAGCTGCCGGGCTACCCCCGGCTGGCAATCGCAAATGACGTATGAAGGTATTTGAGAAGCTAGTTCTTAAAGTGACACGATTCTGAAATTCATACGTTGTACGGCATGCCGAGAACGCCGCTGGATTCCAGCCAAAGGTACGCTGGAATGACGTTATTAAAATTCAGGAATTATCAATCGCAGAGCTGTTACTACTTCTCGGTTGCTTTCATTAGTACACTAATCGCATTCCGAACCTCGTCAATAGTCGCAGCCCGTCCACTATCACCAAGATTAATAATCCTGTCTGACCAATTCCCCTCAGTCTTCCAGCGCGGCGAAGCAGAATAAATTTCTATGGTCGGTGTTTCATAAGCTGCAGCGATATGTGTCAGTCCTGTATCCACGCCTATCGCAAGACGCGCCTTTTGCGCCAGCAGGGTAGCGGCCTGCATGGTTAGCGCAGGCAGGATGGTGGCATTCGGCATGATGGCTGCCATGGCCTCGGCCTCGGCTTTTTCTGCCGGGCTGCCCCAAGGCAGCAAGATCGGCAAATCATATTCCTGTAGCGTGCTGGCAATGGCTTGCCAGTGATCACGTGGCCATTTTTTTGCAGCACCGGCAGTACCATGAAAGAATACCGCATACGGCGTAGCTGGTAGCCATGCACGCTGGTCGGCGGGTACGTCCGGTGCCTGCAAGCCAAAGCTGGCTGGGGTATTGACGATGTAGCCACTAGCCGCGGCAGCGACCAGGCGGCCGCGCAAAACGGCATGGGTGCGTTTATCTACCGGTACGCTGATGTCATGGAAAATTCTGGAAATGCCTTCATAGCCCGAACCTTCGGTGCCATTTGCCAGGCCAACTTTCTTACCGCCTTTGACGGTCTTGGCCAGGCCCATGATGATGCTGGTCTTCAGCAAGCCCTGGGTATCTAGTACCAGGTCATAGCGCTCTTGTCGTAACTGGCGAAAGAAATGCTTGATTTCTTGCCGTGTCGCAGCCTGGCCCAGGCTCTTGCGCCAGCGGCGCAGGGCAAAGGGAAACACCTGGTCGACACCGGGATTCAGTCGCACCAGTTGCACATAGGCTTCTTCCACCACCCAGTCTATACGCGCCTGCGGAAACTGGCGACGCAAGTCATCCACGATGGGCATATTGTGCAACACATCGCCCAGAGACGAGACACGAACAAGCAGAATTTTCACGATGATAGATAAACGCGGTGAAGACCAAAATGCTCACCACAGGGACACGGAGACACAGAGGGGGCACAGAGAAAAACTAAAGGCGTTAAGAGTTTTGCTAAACACTCTCACCTTAAAAGATTTTCTCTTGTTTTTCTCTGTGTCTCCGTGCCTCTGTGGTGAGCTTGCAGGTTTAAATAGAATTAATACGGCAATTTCGCATCTGGCTTCACAGTCAGTACAGCCTGTTTCATCGCATCTTGAATGCGGGCCATTGCTGCTGGAGTTTCGGCTTCGAAGCGCATGACGATGACGGGGGTGGTGTTGGATGAACGGGCCAGGCCGAAACCATCCGGGTATTCGACCCGCAAGCCATCGATGGTGATGATTTCGTCTGAGCCAGGGAAATGCGGATTGGCTTGCATGGCGGCGATGATCTTGAAGTTTTCGCCTTCGGCCAGTTGCAATTGCAGTTCTGGTGTTGAGGTTGATTGCGGCAAGTTGTTCAGCGCGGCTGTCATGTCGGCCACGCGGCTGACCAGTTCCAGCAAGCGTGCACCGGCGTACAGGCCATCATCAAAACCATACCAGCGGTCTTTGAAGAAGATGTGGCCGCTCATTTCACCACCGAGTGGTGAGCCGGTTTCGCGCAGCTTGGCCTTGACCAGGGAATGACCGGTTTTCCACATCAGTGGTACACCACCGCGTGCCTTCACCCACGGGGCGATATGACGGGTACATTTGACGTCATACAAAATCTGCGCGCCAGGGTTGCGTGTCAATACGTCTTCGGCAAACAACATGAGCTGGCGGTCAGGGTAGATGATCTGGCCATCTTTGGTGACGACACCAAGGCGGTCACCGTCGCCATCAAAAGCCAGACCGATTTCTGCATCGGTGGTTTGCAGGCAGCGTATCAGGTCTTGCAGGTTTTCCGGATGGGCAGGGTCAGGATGGTGATTAGGGAAGGTGCCATCGACTTCGCAAAACAGTTCGATGACTTCACAACCCATGCCGCGATATAGTTCGCCGGCAAATGCACCTGCTACGCCATTGCCGCAATCGACGGCAATTTTCAATGGGCGGGCAACTTTGACGTCACCGATAATGCGTTCAAGGTAAGCCGCCTTGATGTCATGCGTGCGGTAGTTGCCGCTGCCTTGTTTGAAATCCTTGTTGAGTATGGTCTGGTACAGTGCCTGGATGGCATCACCATAAATCGCTTCGCCGGCCAGTACCATTTTGAAACCATTGTAGTCAGGCGGATTGTGGCTGCCGGTGACCATGATGCCGGACGGGGCACCCAACACATTGGTGCCGAAATACACCATGGGGGTGACGACGACGCCCAGGTCAATCACATCGACGCCAGTGGATTGCAAGCCCTTGGCCAGTGCAGTGATCAGGTCAGGGCCAGACAAACGACCATCGCGACCGATGACCACGGCTTTTTCACCTTTGGCGATGGCGGCACTGCCGAAGGCCTGGCCTATCAGGTGGGCAACTTCGGCATCCAGGGTTTTATCGATGATGCCGCGTATGTCGTAGGCTTTGAATATGCTGGGGGAGAGTAGGGACATGATTATTTTTCTATATTAAAAAGGTTCAGTGGAGCAGGCCCGTGTTGGCTTCTTTGGCCTGATCTTCAGAGCCAGCTTGCTGGGCTTGCCAGATCAGGTCTTCAATACCGCATTGTGGTTCGTATTCTGCCACTATTTGCAGCAATAAAGCGCGGATTTGCGCATAATCAAAGGCGCTGCAGGCGGCCTGCAATTCTTGCAACATGGCATTCAGTTGATCCCATGGCAACTCATTCTCTTGCGCACGCATGATCAGCGGGTGTGAGGTGCCTTCCACATTGTCACCTATCAGCAATTCCTCATACAGTTTTTCACCGGGACGCAAGCCCACGTGTTGGATTTCTATCGTGCCGTCCGGTGTGGTTTCGCTTTTCACTTCCAGGCCACTCAAATGCACCATGCGGCGCGCGAGGTCGATGATGCGCACTGGTTCGCCCATGTCCAGCACAAACACATCGCCACCTTCGCCCATGGCACCGGCCTGCAAGACCAGTTGGGCGGCTTCGGGTATGGTCATGAAATAACGGGTGATCTCTGGATGGGTCAGGGTGATGGGGCCACCTGCCATGATCTGCTTGCGAAACAGCGGCACCACAGAACCGGAAGAACCCAATACATTCCCAAAACGTACCATGCAAAAACGCGTATGTTGCTGGCGGCGTGAGCAGGCTTGCAAGATCAGTTCGGCCAGGCGCTTGGTGGCACCCATGACGTTGGTCGGGCGCACTGCCTTGTCAGTCGAGATCAAGACAAAATTCCTGACCTTGGCCGCCATCGCGGCTTGCGCAACTGACAGGGTGCCAAACACATTATTGCGTATGCCTTCGGCCGGATTGTGTTCCACCAGCGGCACATGCTTGTAGGCGGCGGCGTGGTACAGGGTCTCGACTTCACAAGTGGTGAAGATGCGGTCCAGCTTGGCGCTGTCGAGTATGGAACCGAGGAAAGGTAAAATTTCCACATCCAGCTTCAGTTGCTGGCGCAGGCCAGTCAATTCCTGTTCAATGGCATACAGGGCGTATTCCGACATTTCCAGCAAAACCAGTTTGGCCGGGCGCTGGCGTAATATCTGGCGACATAGTTCAGAGCCGATGGAACCACCGGCCCCGGTCACCATGACGCACTTGTCACTAATACAGATGCTTAGCAGGCGGGTATCTGGTTCAACCTGGTCGCGGCCCAGCAGATCTTCAATTTCGACTTCGCGTATGTCTTGCACGCGCAATTCACCGTTGACCAGGCTTTGTATTGATGGTGTGACCTTGATCTTCAGCTTCAGGGGTTCCAGCTGATCCAGTACCTGCTTCTGCCGGGTTTTGCTGATGCTGGGCATGGCCAGCAAAATCTCGCGGATTTCATGGCGTTCGGCCAGGGCAGGCAACTGGTCTGGTGCAAATACCTTGACCCCGCCTATGGTCGAACCTTGTACCGGTTTGCTGTCATCAATAAAAGCCACGCACACATATTCACCACCGGCACGCAGGGCAGTAGCCAGTTGTGCCCCAGCCTTACCGGCACCATAGATGGCGATGCGGGTGGCATTTTCTGTCATGTCGGCCTGCAATAACCAGGCCCTGGCCAGAAAGCGGCTGGCACCGACATACAGGATGGAACCGGCCCAGAAGAAACCAAATACGGCCCGTGACAGCGGCATAATGTGCAGCATGACACTGACAAAGACCAGCAGCAGCACAGACAGGGTGACACCAAATACCACGACGCTGATGATTTTCTGGTCAATAAAGCGGATGACGGCACGGTACAGGCCGATACGTATGAATACCGGTATGACGATGAAGGGTACCGAAACAATAAGCCAGAAGTAATGATTAAACAGCGCAGCATTGAAGCTGTCATAGCGCAACCAGACTGCCAGCACAAAAGTCATGGGCAGGCAGATGGCATCTGCTACGGCAGCCAGCAATTGCTTATGTATGCGTGGCAGGTTCAGTAGAGACTGCATCATGATCGTTAGGCCCGCCTGATGAATGATTGAAAGAATGACTGCATGGACAGGGGAATAAGCACTTAACAGGTCACTTAGTGAGTAACTTAATGAGTAACGCCATCACGGCGCACCACCTTGTAAAACGTCAAAAACAGGATGCGCAGGTCCAGCATGAAGGACTGATGTTGCAGGTAATAGGCATCCAGATCCACTTTAACAGGGATCGGCAATTCATCCCTGCCATTGATCTGCGCCCAGCCCGTCAGCCCCGGCGGGATGGTGTGCACTTGCTTTTCGGTGCGCAGGGCGATCAGGTCATGCTGATTGTACAGGGCGGGGCGGGGGCCGACAAAGCTCATGTCGCCACACAGTATGCTCCACAATTGGGGTAATTCATCCAGGCTGGATTTACGCAGGAAAGAACCGATGGGTGTCAGATACTGATCCGGGTTGCTCAGTAAATGGGTGGCAACTGCAGGTGTGTCTATGCGCATGCTGCGAAACTTGGGCATCTTGAAGATGGCATTATTGCGCCCGACCCGGTCTGACCAGTAGACGATGGGCCCGCGTGAAGTCAGTTTGACGCAGACCGCCACCACCACCAGGGGGAACAGCAGAAACAGGCTGGCAATAAGGGCTACGAAGAGATCGAACAGGCGCTTTAACATGATGAATGGCGATTAAATAGGAATGGCAGCAGCAGTCGCCTGCAAGCCTTGTTCTACGGTATACGGGGGCGACCAGCCCAGCAATTTTCTGGTCTTGCTGATATCCACCTGCAAGGACTGGCACAGGCGGTCGGCCACATTCCGTTTACCCAGCATACTTGCCGCCAGGGTCAGCAGGCTGGCTGGAAAAGCAAACAGCCGGGGCTGCACCTGCAAGGCTTGCGCACACAGGCTCAGCAATTCTGTCGTCGATAAGTCCCTGCCGTCGCTAGCCAAAAACACCTGGTTGCGGGCTTGCTCATGCAGGCGGCAATGCAGGACCAGGTTGACCAGGTTACCCAGATATACAAAACTGCGCTGGTTGCGGATGCTGCCCAGCGGCAGTGGCAAGCCACGCCTGAGCATACGCAGCATGCTTAAAAAATTGGCTTTCACGCCAGGGCCATACACCAGCGGCGGGCGGATGATGGTGATGGCCATGCCAGTTTGCCGGCCCAGGCCCAGCAAAGCCTGCTCGGCTTCATGCTTGGATATGCCATACGCATCTTGCGGCGCGGCTTGATCGTCCGCGGTAAACGGATGGCCAGGTTCGGTCGCTTCGCCATTCACCTTGACTGAACTCAGGTAAATGAATTGCCTGGCCCCTGCCGCTGCGGCCTGGCGTGCCAGGTTCAGGCTGGCATCCACATTCAACTGGCGAAATAACTGTAAAGGATCAGTGGCGGTTTCCTGCATGACGTGTACACGGGCTGCGCAATGGATGACGATATCAACATCTGCCAGGTTGGTGGACCAGTCGGTATCGGCAGTCAGGCTGGCGACGATGGGGTTAGACAGGTGTGCTGCCTGCCATTGCAAGGCCTGGCGGGTCGGGCAGACCAGTTCGACTTCCTGTTGCAGGCAGGCTTGTGCAATTGCCTGGCCGACAAAGCCGCTGGCACCTGTCAACAAAATAACTTGCTTCATGCTTTATTTGGATGCCGATATGTTGGCGCGCCGGTCATAGACAAAATAACGACGCGACAAAAATTTCAGGAAACTGCGGAAAAACCAGCTGGCATGGCGGGATACCAGGTTACGGTTTTTATGGGCGGCGGTATGGGTGGCATTCAGTTGCGGATAAAAGCGTATGCCCAGCCCCAGCAATTGATGCGAGCGATAACAGATGTCCACATCTTCAAAATACATGAAGTAACGGGTATCAAAACCCTGCAGGGCCTGGTAATGGCGGGCATCAAAAGCCAGGAAAGCCCCGGATGCCCAGTCTACATGGCAGGTTTCCGACATGGTTTTCTTATCATACGGTTCTGACAGCGAACGCACTGCCACCATGCGCAGCAGGGAAATGACATTGGGAAAACGGCGGATATTGGCATCGATGTATTGATGCTGCTCATCACGGAAAAGGTTGATGGTGGCGATGGGGAAGGCATCCCGCTGCATATTGGATACCAGCGTCATGATGGTGTCCGGACTGATGGTGATGTCCGGGTTCATGACGATAAAGCTGTCGCCGTCGCCAAAGCCGACGCTATTGCTGATGAGATCAAACAGAAAATTATTATTTTCACCAAAACCCAGACCAGGGTGATCATCAATGTAAGACACGCCATGTTGCAGGCAATACGCCTTTAACTGGGCCGATGGCCGGTTATCCTTGATCCACACATGCATGTTTGCACCAGCATCGCGCAAGCCACCCATCCCGCTTGCAATAAGCAGGTTTTCATGGCCGTGACTGACAATAGCGACATGTATCATAAATTATGCGGATGAGCTGGCTTTATCTGTTCTGGTCTTGCGGGTCTTGCTGGTTTTGCAGCTACTGGTAGTGCAACAACAAGCTGGTTTTTACATCCCTGCTGGTGGCGGGGCGTATCTTGAATCGGCTTATGGTGTCGATTTTCTCATAGAAATCATCATTTATAGGTGGCGGATTGGTCCATCCACCTGTTTTTCTTATGCATCGGCGCTTTCTGGCCTGCTGGTCTCGCGTGCCAGCTGGTTTGCCTGCACCAGACATGATCATTGGTCACAGTTTATTTGCTGAGGAGTATATCAAAATGGCCGGACGCTGGATGACTATGGCACCATCGTCGGCAGGCTGGTTAGTAACAGACCTCTGATGCTGGTGTTTACGGGGTGATTGCCTATCGACGTAACGAACCTCGCTTGCAGGGGGGGGTCCTAAGGCGATAGGTGCCGCCCCGATTTTGATGAGAGTGGATTAAGCAAGCTTCGTTGTGGTCCAAGTGGTGTTCTTTCGCGAGAAATTCTTTTATATTTTCGTATCCTGTGCTTACTGGAAGATCCATCACGAGATATCGATTGCCCGGCATACCTTCCCAATCACATCCTGCCTTGATGACCCATTTACGGCAAAGAACAAATATAAACGTGGCGAGGCGATTTTTCTTTGCGAACAGAAGATGTGTGGAGCATAAAACCACTAAAGAAAAGAGTAGCTATTCACTCTTGTGCATAAATCCACGGCTGATCAATACTTAACCTTTTTGCACCGTATCCAACGGGTAAGTCTGCAACATCTATTACGGTTGGATCCAGATTAATAATCGTCTCCAATCGAACCAATTGCATTCGATTGGCAGTGTAATCCCCATTGCCACAATGGAACTGCCAAACATCGCCCTCTTCCTCATCAAAGTCATGGCTGATATAGAGAAGAGGCATTTTTTCAGCAGTCACATATGTCGATGTAATCACAACCGTATCGTAAGAAATATCAAACTTCTTCATTTTTGCTCCTCAGTTCAAATGTAACGAACTTCCCCGGCAAGGGAGGTTTCTTAAGGTGATAGATTTGCTGGGACAATTTTGCGTAAGTCCTATTTATGTCGGATTATGTCTGATTATGTTGGATAGGCGCCGTTTTTATTGTGCAGGCCAGACCATATCCCCTTGCACATCATCTTGAACTGGGACAGGCGCCTGTTTTCATACACCAGGCTGGCAAAAAAGCGGATGCTCATCCCCGTTAACAATCTTTTTTTCCATGCACAGGATACATAAGGTTTTTTGCAGAACAGTAAGGTGTTTCTGAAATAGTAGTAGCGTCGCAGCGGAGAATAATGAAAGAAATTTAAATTCCACAGGCGCACAGGCGGTGCGTCCGACAGGGCGTGGCCCATTTGCACTGCCATGCTGCCAAACAGTTGATAGCCCTTGCTTCTTGCCCGGAAGCACCACTCGGTATCGGTGTAATCGACAAACATGCCGTCGTCGTATCGTAATGTATCTAGCCATGCTGCGGCGCATATCAGCATGCCGGACGTGATCAGGACATCGACTTCGACATAGGGTGTAGCCTGATCTTTACCCTCAGCGGGAATAATTGCCTGGATACCCTTGCTGTCTTCCTTATAAAACGGAAAATACACTTTGTCGACCTCACGCCGGTCAAAGAAAGTAGGGCCAATGGCTGCGCATTTCACGCCTTGTGCGTGCAGCAGTTCATGCTGTGTCAGCAGGCTGGCAATCAGATGGTCTGGCGGTGCGCTGTCCTGATCAAAGGTTGCCACATAGTGGGCACCATCTTGTATCGCAGCTTCGAAGCCCTTGTTTAGCGCATAACCCAGGCCATAATTTTTGTCGAGCGGCAGGTATTGACACTTGGGTGTCGCTTGCCAATCTATTTTGTCGCAACCGCCATTGTCCACCAGGTAAAGCAAATCCACCTGCTCCTGCAGCTTGGCGAGCAAGGCCTGGAGGATAGGGGGCTCTGGAAAGAAACCAACCACGACGGCAGCAATGCGTGGTCTGGATGAATCGGATGATATGTATGTCATTTCATGCAAACAAGGCGAATGGCTCAATGAGCGGTTTGGTTTTTCAGGTGCCGTTGTGCTGTCACATGCAACAGTATCCAATCCAGTATCACCCGGAAAGTCCATGCGAACGCGGCACCGGCCAGGCCAAAAAATGTTGCGAGAAAATACAAGACAGCAATATACAAGATCAATTCAATAAAATGAAATTGCGCAGTTATTTTTGTTTGTCCCTGTGCGTGCAGCAGTGTATGGGGCACCAGTGCGATACCGTTGAAAAAAGTGCCCGCCGCCAGGATCAGGGTGATTGGCAAAGCCTTGCCGGCGAATTCTGGTGACAACCACAGACTGAAACCCGGATAAGCAAGCAGGGCGACGGCAATGCACAGGCCCAGCATGATGAATGTCATGCGCCGGTAGTTCTGGCGATAACTGTTCTTCAGTGCCTGCATATCGGCCAGTGTCGCAAATAGGGGCAGCAGTGCGCCACAGATGGCGATTGGTACCAGCAACATGCGCATCAGCGCTTCTTGTGGAATCGCATACACGGACAGTTTGTCGGCACCCACCATGGCGCTGACAAAGAAGCGGTCGCCGAACACCATCAAGGGACTGATGATGCTGGACACAGTGACCCAGAAACCGAACGACAGCAGGCTGCGCAGTCGTTTGGACAAAGAATTGTCGGTGCTGGGCTGGCTGTCAGGTAAGGCACTGTTTTTGGCAAACAGGTATTGATGCAATTGCAGCGCCCCACCGATGACAACCAGCAGGCGCGCCATGGCCAGGTAGAAGGCAATTGGCCACAGGCGCGGGCCGTGCAATACGATCGCTACGGCGGGCAGGGTGAACATGCAAAAGCCTAGAAATATCTTGTTCAGGTTGGAAGCACGAAATCGTTCCAGGCCTTCCATCGCGCCACGCAGTCCGCTGGTGATGGCACTGGGTATCACGCCCAGTGCGGCAATTTCAAAGGCGATTTGTGCATCATGTTGCAGAGGCAGGCTGATTTTCAACCAGCCCTGTGCCAGATGCGGTGCCAGGATGATCATGATCAGTGTACCTAGCGCACCGGTGGCTGCAGTCAGTAACAGCCCTGCCTTCAAGACGGAGGGAATAGACTGGAACTGCCCGGCAGAGCGCAGCTTGCTGATTTCATAGGTAAGCGCGCGGCCAGTACCGAAATCAAACAGGCTGAAGTAGCCGATCAGTGCCCAGATCAGGGTCAGCACACCAAATGCTTCATTGCCCAATTGCCGCAAGGTGTACGGAGTAAAGGCTGCCGCTGCGATGAGCGGCAGGCCGTTACCCAGCAAATTCCATATGGTGTTTCTTTTAAGTGACATGAATCAGTAATGTGAGGCCGCTGGCTGTTGTTCTGCTGCCGGGTGTCCTGCGGCCTGTTGTCATGCGGTTTGTGCAGCAGTCTGATCCAGGCCCTGCATGCATTCCTGCAGGCAGTCTTGCCAGTGGGGCAGATCCAGGGCGAATTGGTCTTGCAACTTTTGCGTGCCCAGCAGTGAATTATGTGGCCTGCGTGCCGGTGTCGGGTACTCGCTGCTGCTGATGCCGGTCAGCGCCGGGGCTGCTTTATTCAACTTGTTTTGGCGGTCGGCCAGGGTGACGATGGCAGTAGCAAATTCAAACCAGTTGGCTTTACCCGCAGCACTGAAGTGATACAGGCCAGCGTGCTCAGCCCACCAGTCGGCTGGGGTGTTTGCCTGCTGCAAACCGGCAAGCAGACTGCAACTGGTTTCTGCCAGCCATGCCGCAGAATTGGGGGTGCCCCATTGATCATTGACGATGCGCAACTGGTCTCTTTCCCTGGCCAGCCTCAATATGGTCAGCAGAAAGTTCTTGCCGTGTAGTGAATATACCCAACTGGTGCGCAAGATCAAATGCCGGCAACCGCTGGATTGTATGGCTTGTTCGCCAGCCAGCTTGGTCTTGCCATAGACATTTTGCGGATTGGTCGTATCGGTTTCCAGATAGGGGATTACCTGGCCATGCTGGTCAAGCTTTTCGCCATCAAACACATAATCGGTTGAGTAATGGACCAGGCCCGCTCCCAGTTTGCGTGCTTCTTCCGCCATGATGGCCGGTGCTTCGGCATTGACGGCATGGGCCAGTTTTTCTTCTGTTTCGGCCAGGTCAACGGCGGTATAAGCGGCAGGATTGATGATCAGGTCAGGCTTGAATTCACGTATGCACTGGCGCACCTGGTCAGGATTGCTCAGGTCCAGTTCATTGCGCAATGGCGCATACACGCTACCCTGTTGGCCCAGTGGAGCATGCAGCGCATTGCCTAGCTGACCGTTGCTACCTGTCAGTAAAATCCTCATTCAAAGACCTCGGCTTCTGACAGCAATTTACCCAACTGGTCTTTACCGGACTGTAGCGGCGTGCCGTTCAGGGGCCAGTCTATGCCGAGGGCCGGGTCATCCCAGCGCAGGCAGCGTTCATGTTCTGGTGCCCAGTAATCAGTGGTTTTGTACAGGAATTCGGCACTTTCACTCATGACCAGGAAGCCATGGGCAAAGCCTTCAGGCACCCACAACTGACGCTTGTTGGCGGCGGACAGAATCACGCTGGTGGATTGGCCAAAGGTGCTGGACGATTTGCGCAAATCCACCACCACATCGAATACTTCACCGGCAGTCACGCGCACCAGTTTGCCCTGGCTCTGGCGTATCTGGTAATGCAGGCCGCGCAAGACATTGTTGGCGGATTTGGAATGATTATCTTGCACGAAGTTGGCATTCACTCCGGTCAGTTCGGCAAATTTCCTGGCATTGAAGCTCTCGTAAAAAAAGCCGCGGTCATCGCCAAATACGGCAGGTTCCAGTATCAATACATCAGGAAGCCCGGTAGCTAACACTTTCATCTGTCAATACGCTTTCTTGTTTAAAAGTTGTAATAAGTATTGGCCATACTCATTTTTTTTCAAAGGCTGTGCCAGTTTTTCCAGATCGGCATCGCTAATGTAATTGCGGTAGTAGGCAATCTCTTCCGGACAGGCGACTTTCAGGCCCTGGCGTTTTTCTATCGTGGCAATGAACTGGCCCGCTTCCAGCAGGGATTCATGGGTGCCGGTGTCCAGCCAGGCCATGCCCCGGCCCATCAGTTCCACATTCAGCTTGCCCTGTTTCAGATATACATTGTTGACGTCGGTAATTTCCAGCTCACCACGTGCGGATGGCTTGATGTCGGCGGCGATATCACAGACTTGCTGGTCATAAAAATACAGGCCGGTGACCGCGTAATTCGATTTTGGTTGCTGCGGTTTTTCTTCTATGCTGATGGCCTGGCGCTTGCTGTCGAATTCGACCACACCGTAGCGCTCAGGATCATGTACATGGTAGGCAAATACCGTTGCGCCATGCTGCTGTTCGTCGGCCTGACGCAATTGAGTTTCAAAGTCATTGCCGTAATAAATATTGTCACCCAGGATCAGGGCTGATGTGGCATTGCCGACAAAAGAGCGGCCAATCACAAATGCCTGTGCCAGTCCGTCTGGCGCAGCTTGCACGGCGTAACTGATATTGATGCCCCATTGTGAACCGTCACCCAGCAATTCGGAAAAACGCGGTGTGTCCTGGGGCGTGGAAATGATCAGGATATCGCGCATGCCGCCCAGCATCAGGGAGGTCAGTGGGTAGTAAATCATGGGTTTGTCATACACCGGCAGCAATTGCTTGGAAATGGCTTGCGTGACCGGGTACAAACGGGTGCCAGAGCCACCCGCCAGGATGATGCCCTTGCGTGTAGTCGGACGGCTCATTCTTCCTCCTCGTCCTCATTGTATTGCAGTGCCACCCATTGCAGGTATTCGCCTGACTGTACCTGTTTGGTCCAGACATCATTGGCCAGATACCATGCGACAGTCTTTTTCAGGCCGCTGGCAAAGCTTTCTTGCGGTTTCCAGCCCAGCTCGCGCTCCAGCTTCCTGGCATCAATCGCATAACGGCGATCATGGCCTGGCCTGTCGGTGATATGCTTGATCTGGTCCTTGTAGCTGCCTGCGGCCTTGGGTTGTAATTCATCCAGCAATTCACACAGGGTATGCACGACGCTGAGATTGGTTTGCTCGTTCCAGCCACCGATATTATAGGTTTCACCCGGTTTGCCGGCTTCCAACACGCGGCGGATAGCGGCGCAATGATCTGTGACATATAACCAGTCACGCACCTGCAGGCCATCACCGTAGACCGGCAAAGCCTTGCCAGCACGCGCATTGGTGATCATCAGGGGAATCAGTTTTTCCGGAAAATGGTAAGGACCATAATTGTTTGAGCAATTGGTCGTCAGTACCGGCAAGCCATAGGTATGGTGATACGCACGCACCAGATGGTCAGAGGCGGCTTTGCTGGCGGAATACGGGCTGTTGGGTGCATAGGGGGTGGTTTCGCTGAAAGCAGCATCGTCTGGCCCCAGTGTGCCATACACCTCATCCGTAGACACATGCAGGAAGCGGAAGTCTGCCTTGTCGTCATCCTCCAGGCTCAGCCAATAGGTGCGGGCGGCTTCCAGCAACTCGAACGTGCCATTGATATTGGTGGTGACAAAGGCTGCCGGTCCGGTGATGGAACGATCCACATGGCTTTCCGCTGCAAAATGCAGGATGGCGCGTGGCTGATATTCAAAAAACAGCGCACACAACTGGGCACCATCATTGATATCGGCCTGCACAAAGATATGCCGCTTATCATTTTTGAGACTGGCAAGATTGTTCAGATTGCCAGCATAAGTCAGTTTGTCGTAGTTCAGAACAGGCTCATCTGACTGAGCCAGCCAATCCAGAACAAAATTGGCACCAATAAAACCCGCGCCTCCTGTGACGAATATCATGTCTCGCTCCTGTATTAATCGCTGAATTGCCTTGAACAGGCGATTTTACTTGAGAAGAGGCTGATTTTCTTGATAAGTCAGGTTTATATAAAAGATATATAGGGGATATAAGGGAGAAATTGCCGCAAAAACCCCCTGGCTTCCGCTGCCGGAAGCCAGTGATGTTTAAATAGTATTAAGACAGTGCACTACCTTGTGACATGCAGATCCAGGTCACGGTCGCTACGGTGTAGGCCAGCAAAAGCAGTGATATGAGTGAGAGTTTCATGGCTTTAACCTCCTTTTCTGGTGATTTCCTATTAGGTATCTTAGGATGCACCGCCGCAAATTTCAGTATTGTATTGTTCTGATTTTGTTACCAAATGTGTTTTTTTGTACATGGATGTACATGTCTGCACACTCTGGACTGGCAAAAACAAAAATAGTTCGCGATTAACCCTTGAAATGGTGTGTGTATACCCTCATTTGCGGGGGTAATGTTAGTTTTTGATTGGGAGAGTAAGAATGCAAGAGCAAGAAAACCAGCAAACGGAGAAAGTTGAAGTGACCGGTACACCCGTGCCGGAAACACCGCAAGAAACCATTGTTCAACCGGAAGCTGAAACAGTCGCTGTTCAGGATACATCTGCAAAGCTGATCGCCGAGCTGGAAGCAAAAGTGCAGGAATTACAGGATTCTTTCATGCGCGCCAAGGCAGAAGGTGAAAACATCCGTCGCCGCGCTCAGGAAGATATTTCCAAAGCACACAAGTTCGCGATTGAAGGCTTTGCCGAAGCCATGGTGCCAGTCAAGGATAGCCTGGAAATGGCCTTGAAGATTGATACTCCTTCGATTGAAGCACTGAAAGAAGGCGTGGAAATGACATTGAAGCAATTAAGCGCTGCTTTTGATAAAAATCGTCTGACCGAGATCAGTCCTGTCCAGGGGGAAAAGCTCGATCCTATGAAACACCAGGCGATTTCCATGGTGCCAGCTGAGCAGGATGCCAATACAGTTGTGACTGTATTGCAAAAAGGCTATACCATTGCCGACCGTTTGTTGCGTCCGGCTTTAGTGACAGTAGCGCAAGGAAAGTAAGAAAAGCGTAAAAAAACACGCGGAAATAGCTAGAAAAGCCTTGAAAAGCGCGTTTTTTACCTTATATCCGAAACAGACGAGTCAGATTGAGCAAAAAAGCAGACTGACTCACCAACATTGACAAAAAAATCGACATTCTGAGGGAACTATCATGGGAAAAATGATTGGTATTGATTTGGGTACAACCAATTCTTGCGTTGCTATCATGGAAGGCGGTCAGCCAAAAGTGATCGAAAATGCAGAAGGCGCGCGTACTACGCCTTCCATTATTGCGTATCAGGAAGACGGCGAAATTCTGGTTGGTGCATCGGCGAAACGCCAGGCTGTTACCAATCCGAAAAACACGCTGTTTGCTGTAAAGCGTCTGATCGGTCGCAAATTTGAAGAAAAAGAAGTGCAAAAAGACATCGGCCTGATGCCTTACACCATTTCCAAGGCAGACAATGGCGACGCCTGGGTATCCGTGCGCGACAAGCGTTTGGCACCACCACAAATTTCCGCTGAAGTTTTGCGCAAAATGAAAAAAACCGCTGAGGATTACCTCGGCGAAGAAGTGACAGAAGCGGTCATTACCGTTCCTGCTTACTTTAACGATGCACAACGTCAGGCCACCAAAGATGCTGGCCGTATCGCCGGTCTGGATGTCAAACGCATCATCAATGAGCCAACAGCAGCTGCGCTGGCCTTTGGTCTGGACAAAAAAGAAAAAGGCGATCGCAAGATTGCCGTGTATGACTTGGGCGGCGGTACTTTCGACGTGTCCATCATTGAAATCGCTGACGTCGACGGCGAAATGCAATTCGAAGTATTGTCCACAAACGGCGATACTTTCCTCGGTGGTGAAGATTTCGATCAACGCGTGATCGACTACATCATTGATGAGTTCAAAAAGATCAATGGCCTGGACTTGTCCAAAGATCCTATTGCCCTGCAACGTATCAAGGCTTCTGCCGAACGCGCAAAAATCGAATTGTCGAGTGCGCAACAGACGGAAATCAACGAGCCTTACATCGCCATGGCAAACGGCGCACCTGTGCATTTGAACCTGAAAATCACACGTGCCAAGCTGGAAGCCCTGGTGGAAGAACTGATCCAGAAAACCATTGATCCATGCCGTATGGCGATCAAGGATGCAGGCGTGAAAACGACTGACATCGACGACATCATCCTGGTTGGCGGTATGACACGCATGCCTAAAGTCCAGGACATCGTCAAGGAATTCTTTGGCAAGGAACCACGTAAAGACGTGAACCCTGATGAAGCCGTGGCCGTCGGTGCCGCGATTCAAGGTTCCGTCCTGTCGGGTGACCGTAAAGATCTGTTGTTGCTGGACGTGACACCTTTGTCCCTGGGTATCGAAACCCTGGGCGGCGTCATGACCAAGATGATCCAGAAAAACACGACCATCCCGACCAAGTTCAGCCAGGTGTTCTCGACTGCTGACGACAATCAGCCTGCAGTGACCATCAAGGTGTATCAGGGGGAACGTGAAATCGCCGCCGGTAATAAAGGCCTGGGCGAATTCAATCTGGAAGGTATTCCACCATCATCCCGTGGTACACCACAGATTGAAGTGACTTTCGACATCGACGCCAATGGTATCTTGCACGTAGGCGCGAAAGACAAAGCCACCGGCAAGGAAAACAAGATCACCATCAAGGCCAATTCTGGCTTGACGGAAGAAGAAATCCAGAAAATGGTGAAAGACGCTGAACTGAACGCGGAAGAAGACAAAAAAGTCAAGGAATTGGCCGAGTCCCGCAATCAGGGCGACGCTTTGGTGCATTCCACCAAAAAGGCGCTGGCTGAGCATGGCGACAAACTGGAAGCTGGCGAAAAAGATAAGATCGAAGCCGCCATCAAGGAACTGGAAGATGTATTGAAATCCGGTGACAAGGCTGAGATTGATACCAAGCTGGGCGCATTGTCCACCGCATCACAAAAGCTGGGTGAAAAAGTCTATGCCGACATGCAGGCACAACAGGCCGCTGCAGGTGCCGCCGGTGGTGCAGGCGCTGCCGGTGCAGATGCCAAACCTAAAGATGATGATGTAGTTGACGCTGACTTCAAAGAAGTCAAAGACAGCAAGTAATACACACTGTGACGGGCTTGCCCGTCATGACTCGCCGGGTGGCTCGCTTTGCGGTGCCTGCCCGGCGTTTGCGCTTAAGTTTGATGCTTAAGTTAGATGCTTAAATTAGTGGCTTAAGTTCAAGAACAATACTGAGGTTAACAAGAGATGGCGAAGCGTGATTTTTACGAGATTCTTGGGTTAGGCAAAAACGCCACCGAAGACGAAATCAAAAAGGCTTATCGCAAAATGGCGATGAAGTACCATCCGGACCGTAATCCTGATAGCAAGGTCGCGGAAGAAAAATTCAAGGAAGCCAAAGAGGCTTACGAGATGCTTTCCGACAGTCAGAAACGCGATGCCTATGACCGTTATGGTCACGCTGGCGTAGACCCGAATATGGGTGGCGGCGGTGGCGGTGGTGCAGGCGGCTTTGCCGATGCCTTTGGTGATATTTTCGGCGATATTTTTGGTGGTGGCCGCCGCAATGCCGGCCCACAAGTGTATCGTGGTGCCGATTTGCGCTATAACCTGGAAATCTCGCTGGAACAGGCCGCCAACGGTTTCGATACCACTATCCGCGTACCAAGCTGGGATGAATGCGATACCTGTCATGGTTCTGGTGCCAAACCTGGTACCTCACCGGTTACCTGTACCACTTGCGGTGGGCATGGCCAGGTGCGTATGCAACAGGGTTTATTCAGCATCCAGCAGGCTTGCCCGAAATGTCATGGCACCGGCAAGATGATCCCCGAACCATGCACCACCTGTTCTGGTGTGGGCCGTATCAAACGCAACAAGACGCTGGAAGTCAAGATACCAGCGGGTATCGATGACGGCATGCGCATCCGCTCTTCCGGCAACGGCGAGCCTGGCGTCAACGGTGGTCCTCCGGGCGACTTGTATGTGGAAATCCACATCAAGCAACATCCGGTATTCCAGCGCGAAGGTGACGACCTGCATTGTGAAATTCCTATTTCCTTTGTCAAGGCAGCACTGGGTGGTGACATTGAAGTTCCTACCCTGAGTGGCAAGGCATCGTTCACCGTACCCGAAGGTACGCAGTCAGGAAAAACCTTCCGTCTGCGCAGCAAGGGTGTGAAAGGAGTACGTTCCGGCTATGCTGGCGACCTGTTCTGCCACGTGGTGATAGAAACACCAGTCAAATTGACAGAAAAGCAAAAAGAATTGCTGCGTGATTTTGAAAAATTGACGGTGGAAGGTGGTGCCAAACACAATCCGCAAAGCAAGACCTGGATGGACAAAGTGAAGAAATTTTTTGAATAAAATATTTCCTTAACACTTGTTTACGATCTGTAGCGAGCTGGCGTCAGGGCAACATAAAACGCAGCGCAAAAAGCGGAATATACTGTAGTACATGAGCATTTTGAGCAGCACATGAGCCTCGCGTGGACTTCTGTTGCGTACCCGCAGTAAGATCGTAATCAGGTTCTTAGCACCTGAAAGCCTGCCGAAACCAGTTTCGGCAGGCTTTTTTGTTGCTGTCCGCCAGTTACTTTGACACCGCTGTTGCCAAGGCAGGCATTTGTACAAACGTATAAGCTTGCGTTCTGCTACTATGAGATGACGATATGCGCCTACAAACTGACACTTGTTTCCAGGATTTTTACCGCCCCAATGGACACACCTCATTCTGGATTGCCATATAAATATCCGAAGCTCTTTGCCTTGGTGGCGGCACTGATTGTATTTCTCGGTTTGTGGGTGATTGATCATAATGAGCGCGAGCTGGGGATACAAAAGCAAAAAGTCGAAGTCATAGAAAAACTGTCTGTGCTGCGCGCGAAACTGAGTGCCGGCATGACATCCAACATCTCTGCCGCACGGGTACTGGCGATCACCTTTGCCACCAAACCCAGTTTAAGCGAACAGGAATTCAAGGTACTGGCAACCGAGGTCGCCAGTGGCAATTCCAGCATACGCAATTTGGTGCTGGTCAAAGGTACCATCGCCAACTACGTGTACCCCTATCTCGGCAATGAAAAAATGGTGGGCGTGGATTATCGCAATCTGCCCAAGCAATGGCCAGTCTATCAGCGCATGATGGAAGACCGTACCATACAGGTCGCCGGACCACTGAATCTGGTACAGGGCGGTGTCGGGCTGGTGGTACGTATTCCTGTGTACATGCATGAAAACCGCGACGCATTTTTGGGCTCAGTTGCAATGGTTGTCAATTATGAGCCTTTGATGGAACTGGCTGGCCTCAGCAAGGTACAAAAAGAAATCAACCTGGCTATACGCGGGCGCGATGCTCTGGGCAGCAAGGGCGAGGTTTTTTTGGGGGATGGCAGCTTGTTCAGCGGCGATGCCGTGACCCAGACCATCGTCCTGCCAGGTGGTAGCTGGGAACTGGCAGCGGCACCCCATGGCGGCTGGCAAGGTGCCAGCAGGCTGTCAAAATTCTTTGAATTTTTTGGTTTTGTCTTGTGTGCCATGGCCTGGCTCATCAGTTACCAGTCGATTTTGCGACGTCGACAGCGTGATCTCAATGCTCAGGAATTGCGTGAAAGTGAAGCACTGCTGCGCTTGCGCAACGAAGCCTTGAGCGCCACATCGCAAGGGGTCATGATTACCGGCCCGGATGGGCAAGTCAATTACGTCAACCAGGCCGCCTGTCAGTTAAGTGCCTATTGCCAGGAAGCGCTGTATGCAAAAAAACTGGATGAACTCTTCGTCGATGCCAATGGCCCGCTATTTGACCTGGGCCAAGCCACCAGCGCTTCCGTCCTGCGCGAAATTCTTCGCGACAGCGATGCTGGCAAACAGTTTTGGCTGGAATTATTGTTGACCCCGGTACATGACCAGGATGGCAAGATCCAGCAATATGTGGTCTTGCTCAGAGATATCACGGAAAAGAAACTGGCAGAAAATGAGCTGGAAATTGCCGCCATGGCATTTGAAACCGAAGAAGGTATTTTCATCACTGACCCCGCATTGAATATCCTGCGCGTCAATCGTGCCTTCACCCGTATTACCGGCTATCAGGCCAGCGAGGCGGTAGGACAATCCCTGCGCCTCATGCAGTCTGGCCGGCATGACGAATGCTTCTACCAGCAGATGTGGGAAGATATTTTGCACTCGCATCGCTGGCAGGGCGAGATCTGGAGTCGTCGCAAAAATGGTGAAGTTTATTCGGAACGTCTGGTGATTTCTGCGGTACTCGGTCCGGATGGCAAGGTCAGCAATTATGTTGGTTCATTCAGCGATATTACCGAACACAAGGCGTCGGAAGAGAAAATACACCAGTTGGCATTCTTTGATCCGCTGACGGGTTTGCCGAACCGCCGTCTTTTGCTTGACAGGCTGAGTCGTGCCCTGGCGGCGGGCCGCAGGCATAAGCGCTACGGCGCCATCCTGATGATAGATCTCGATAATTTCAAAACCTTGAACGATACCCAGGGCCACAATATGGGCGACATGTTACTGACCCAGATAGGCAAGCGTATCCATGGTTGCGTGCGCGCCGACGATACTGTCTCGCGTACCGGTGGGGATGAATTTGTGGTATTGCTGGAAGGCTTGCATGAAGATCAGCAGCATGCCGCTGGTCTGGCAGAAAACGTCGCTGAAAAAATCCGCCTGGTGCTGAGCCAGACCATCAATCTTGGTCATATCGATTACGACAGTTCTGGCAGTATAGGCATTACCATGTTTGGTGTCGACACCATAGGCATCGACGAATTGTTGCGGCGCGCCGATATGGCCATGTACCAGGCCAAGGCACTGGGTAAAAATAGCCTGCGCTTTTTTGACCCCAGCATGCAGGCAGCGCTGGAGTCGCGTACCGCCATGGAAAACGACCTCAGGTATTCGCTCAGTAATCGGCAATTGCTGCTGCATTATCAATTGCAGGTCAGCGCCCTGGGTGACGCTATCGGTGCCGAGGTATTGTTGCGCTGGCAGCATCCTACCCGCGGCCTGGTGTCACCGCTGGAATTTATTCCCCTGGCAGAAGAGTCTGGCCTGATCTTGCCCATAGGTTTGTGGGTATTGGAAACAGCATGCCTGCAAATCGCCAAATGGGCAGGCGACAGCAACACCTGTGCCTTGCAATTGGCGGTGAACGTCAGTGCCAGGCAGTTCCGCCATCATGGTTTTGTGGATGATGTGAAGCGCGTACTGCAGGAAAGCGGTATCAATCCCGTGCTGTTGAAGCTGGAACTGACCGAGAGCGTGGTGCTGGAAGATGTGTCTATCGTGATTGAAAAAATGCATGCAATCAAGGCGCTGGGTGTAGGCTTTTCCATGGATGATTTTGGAACCGGCTATTCGTCCCTTTCTTACCTGCAACGCCTGCCTTTGACGCAACTTAAAATTGACCGCACCTTCATCCACAATTTACCGGATGATGTCAACAATGCGAATATCGTACGCACCATCATCAGCCTGGGTGCCAGCCTTGATCTGAACGTCATTGCAGAAGGTGTGGAAACCGAACAGCAGCGTGAATTCTTATTGCAATCAGGTTGCCAGGCCTATCAGGGCTACCTGTTTTGCAAACCAGTCCCCATAGAGCAGTTTGAGCTATTACTTGCCGCCAGGATACAGCTACAAAAAGCCGACAGCCCGAATTTCAAATCTCATGTAAGCTAGACGGAAGGCGAACGCAACCCACAGCACGCCAAATAGCTAAAAGTGATTTGAATACATAAAAAAGGGGAGATAAATGAAGTTGAATACCTACGCAAAAAAACTGGCAGGACTGCTATTGATGGCTGGTCTGGTCGCACCGGTCTGGGCCATGGATGTGGCTGGCGTCAAGCTGGAAGATACCATGCAGGTGGGCGGCACTGAATTGAAGCTGAATGGTGCAGGCATACGCTACAAGGCAATTTTCAAGGTGTATGTTGCTGCCTTGTATCTGAAAGAAAAAAAGACCACGGTGCCAGATGTACTGGCGGCACAGGGGCCACGTCGCGTGACCCTGGTCATGATGCGTGACCTGACCAATGAAGAATTTGGTCGTAGTTTTATGGCCGGCATACATCAGAATAACGACAAGGCAGAAAAATCCAAAATGACTTCGCAGTTCATCCGTTTTGGTGAGTTGTTTGCTTCCGTGCCGGAATTGAAAAAAGGCGATGTCATGGCCATTGAATGGGTGCCTAGTGTAGGCACGGTGGTATTGCTTAATGGTAAGAAGATGGGTGAACCCTATCCTGACCTGGCTTTCTATAACGCCTTGCTGAGAATCTGGCTGGGTGAATATCCGGTAGACAAGAGCCTTAAGAGAGCATTGCTGGCTGAAGAAGATACACGCGGACGTTGATAGCGCATCTGATAACACAGGTCAGTCAGCGGCATAATTAACGCAAGGGAAAACGCAAGGGAAAACGCAAGGGAAAACGCAAGGGCTTGAACCCCTTGCGTTTTTTTTCGCCTCTCGCAGGTACATATTTGTTGTATGGCAATCTTCCCTGGAAAAGCGCTGTATATAAGTGTATATTACGCTTCTTTCTATAATTTTTAGCCTCACTATGCCAGCGTTGAATAAATCCACCAGAATTTGCCGCCAGATAGGTCTGGCCATCGCCATAAGTACACTTGCTGTGGCTGCCCATGCAGGCGAAGTGACCGTGTCTGCCGCTGCCAGCCTGACCAATGCCTTCAAGGAAATCGCCCAGAATTATCAGACGCAGTATCCCGAGGCCAAGGTCGCGCTGAATTTTGGTGCTTCCGGCGCGCTGTTGCAGCAGATTGCCAAGGGCGCACCGGTGGATGTGTTTGCCTCAGCCGACCAGGAAACCATGGATGCAGCAGAAAAACAGGGTCTGGTGGCGAATGCAGACAGGCGTGATTTTGTCAAAAATGCGCTGGTGCTGATCGTACCTGTCGACAGTACTTTGAATATCAAACGCCTGGATGACCTGAATCAGCCTGCTGTCAAACGCATTGCCATCGGCAACCCAGCCAGTGTGCCGGTGGGCCGTTATACCCAGCATGCGCTGGAAGCTGCCAAACTCTGGCCTGCGCTGGAAAGCAAAACCATCCATACCCAGAACGTGCGCCAGTCGCTCGACTATGTCGCCCGTGGTGAAGTCGATAGCGGCTTTGTGTATGCGACTGATGCAGCCATCATGAAAGACAAGGTCAAGGTCGCAATGGAAGTGCCGCTGACCATGCAGATCAGTTACCCCATCGCCAAACTCAAGGCCAGTACCAATGCCGACGAAGCCAGGCGTTTCATTGCCTATGTATTTTTGCCTCAAAGCCAGGCCATATTGAATAAATACGGTTTTCAGAAGCCATAAGGCCATTTGATGAATCCAGCATGGATCGCATTACTGTTGTCGCTGAAAGTAGCTGGCTGGGCCACGTTGCTGAACCTGATCGGCGGCATCGCAGTCGGCTATTTGCTGGCGCGCAAGCGTTTTCCTGGCCGTGACTTGCTGGATACCTTGCTGACCCTGCCCATGGTCATGCCACCCACCGTGCTGGGTTATTACCTGCTGGTGCTAATGGGGCGACGTAGCTGGCTTGGCGCATGGCTGCAAGACAATTTTGGCTTCAGCCTGATCTTCACCTGGCAAGGGGCAGTGATTGCCGCAGCCATTGTCGCTTTCCCACTGGTGTTCAAGCCGGCACGGGCCGCGTTTGAAGCGGTGGATGGGCAACTGGAACAGGCGGCCCGGGTGTTGGGTATCTCTGAAATGGCGATTTTTTTCCGGGTCACCTTGCCGTTGGCATGGCGTGGCATTCTGGCCGGTGTCTTGCTGGCCTTTGCCCGCGCCCTGGGTGAATTTGGTGCTACCCTGATGGTGGCCGGCAGCATACCCGGCAAGACCCAGACCCTGTCGATTGCGGTGTATGAAGCGGTGCAGGCTGGGCAGGATGATGTCGCCAATACCCTGGTCTTACTGACCTCGGCAGTGTGTATTGCGGTCTTGCTGCTGGCAGGCCGCCTGGCACCTGGCCGCATTCGCCATCAGATGCAGGGGTAGGCCAGATGCAAGTTGACCTGCATATCCAAAAAATACTGGAATCCGGCAAGCGCCGTTTTGAACTCGATATTGCCTTCCGTTCAGACAGTCAGCGACTGGTCATCCTGGGGGCGTCTGGTGCGGGTAAAAGCCTGCTGCTGAAAGCCATTGCCGGTTTGATGACGCCAGACAGTGGCCATATACGCATGGGTGGCACGACCTTGTTTGAATCTGCGATGCACATCAATTTGGCACCACAATTGCGCCAGCTTGCTTACCTGTTCCAGGACTATGCCTTGTTCCCACATTTGAATGTGGCGCAGAATATTGCGTTTGGACTGAACAAGGGCTGGCGTAATACGCCCGTGGCCATCCAGAACGAAAAAATTGATTACTGGCTGCAAGCCTTTCAATTGCAGTCGCTGGCCCGTCAGTTGCCACATGAATTGTCAGGTGGACAAAAGCAAAGGACCGCCCTGGCGCGGGCCCTGATTTCCGAACCACGAGCCCTGTTACTGGACGAACCCTTTGCCGCTCTGGACCAGTCACTGCGCGTCAGTATGCGCCAGGAACTTGACAGCCTGCAGCGGCAACTGCAAGTGCCCATGATACTGATTACCCATGATGCCGAAGATGCCAAAGTCCTGGGTGAAGAAATAATTCACTTGCAGGACGGATGCATTATTCCCGGCGAGATGGCGGCAGTTCCAGTCCAAACTGAAATCCGGAATAGGTCATGACGAATAAAAACAAAGCAATCAGTCTGCAAGGTTCAGTATGGATGACGGTGGATGGTGAAAACTTGGGTGGTCAGAGCCGCATTGCCCTGCTGGCGCAACTTGCCGAAAGCGGTTCCATCACCCAGGCTGCCAAGGCAGTGAAAATGAGTTATAAAGCCGCCTGGGATGCCATCGACACCATGAATAACCTGGCAGGTGAACCTCTGGTGGAACGCCTGACCGGTGGCAAGGGCGGTGGCGGTACACGGCTGACAGCACGGGGTGAACAACTGGTGAACAATTTCAAGATCATAGAAAAAGAACACCGTGATTTCATCGCACAATTAGACCGGCAGGCCGAAGGGATTGCCGATGATTTTTTACTGATCAGAAAAATGAATATGAAAACCAGTGCACGCAATCAATTTCTTGGCAAGGTCAAGTACATCAAATTGGGTGCCATCAATGACGAGATAGAGCTGGAAATCACCGGTGGACAAAAGATAGTCGCCATCATCACGCATGAGAGTACGCAGGAACTGGGCTTGCAGCCAGGCGTTGAGGCTTTTGCTTTGATCAAGTCCTCATCCGTTATCCTGATGACGGATGACAGCGGTGCCAAGTTTTCTGCGCGCAATCGTCTGACCGGCACCATCTCGCGCATACAACCAGGCGCAGTGAATACCGAAGTCGTATTGGAAATGCCGGGTGGTGCAACCCTGGCAGCCATCATCACCAATGACAGCAGTAATCACCTGGAATTGTCTGCGGGTGGCATTGCAACTGGCATGTTCAAGGCGTCGAGCGTGATACTTGGTGTGGCCGGGGCGTGTTGACCTATCTTTTAGGCAAAGCATTCCCCCCATAGCGCGGGCTGGCAAGGCGCGCGGCGCAGTCAGGGCTGGTGCCCCTGACAAGACGTGCAACACAGTCCAGCGCGCGCTATGGGGGGAACCCGGAGGGAATGGGTCCGAAACCTCGCCTGGCGTTGTTGTGCGTCGCTCACTTGGATCACCAAGCAGCGCTCCGCACGCCTAGCCAGACAAGGTTTCAAACCCATTTGCTTGCCTAAAAGATAGGTCAACACGCCCTAGTTAGAAACCCGCATTTACTCCAGCCTGAAAGCCAGGTCGCGATCTTGCGTGGCAACATTCCCGGCGAAATCGCTGGCATGGATGCGCAAGATATAGTCACCAGGCGCGAGCTTGCTGACATCCCAGTTGCCTTTTCTGGCAACGCCATCTTTCACTGTGTTGCTGGCCATGTACAGGAAGCGGGTTTTCTTGGCGCCATGCACGGTGATGCCACTCTCTGCTGCATACAATAGTTTGACCATTTCACGGTCAGGTGGCAAGGCATTGAATTCCATGGTGATGCGCGGGCTTTCATAACCGGGTACGGGGCTGCCATTGGTGTACAGGACTTGATAACCCAATTGATACAGACCCAGGCGACGACGTCTGGCGTTGCCATCGACCTGATCATAGGCATCGACGACGATGCCGTACTCTTTTACCTGGCTCGATAGCAGCAGGGGGCCTTTTTTCTTTCCTTTGACTTCATTACCATTGCCATCGACGATAGTGATTTCTTCTATCTGCGGGGCGACAGTATCAAGCAGGCCCGGCAAATTCAATTTCAGTGGATTGATTTTCAAGCCTGCATGATTGTGTTCCAGATGGACATGGAACATGCGGTTGATACTACCCAGTGCTTCCCCCGTCTTGAAGCGAGTACCGCGCCTGACTCGTACGGCATAGGGCTTGCCATCTGCCAGCGTCTGTAGCTGGAATTTTTCTTCATCCAGCAATGCATTTTTTGCCGTGCGCCCCACCTTCATATGGATGTAAGCCATGCTGTCTATCTTGAACCCTTCGCTAAGCCCATTGAAGCCCCAACTGCTGCTGGTGCCACGCACTTTTTCGTTGGCGATGGCATACACGGTCGTCCCCATGTTGGCCTGTACATCCAGGCCGCCATGGAAGTGGTCGCGGCTTTCACCCTCATAATTGCCACGTACTTCGCCCATGGTGCCTACCACTTCATGCGGCGATTTCTGTGGTTTGATGGGCCATGGGTAAGATTTGATGTCATCGTCGAGACGGGTATTCCTGATCGTCGGCAAAGCCGCCAGTGCCGCTGGTTTTCTGGTTGTCGCGGCATCGACTGCGCCGTGGGGGCGTATCCTCAGCACCTGCAAGCGCGCTGAATCGCTGACAAACAAAGCACCTTTGTCATTCAAGCCTATGCCCGTGGGCTGGAGCAGGCGTGGCGTGGTGTCGTCACCGGGTTCAAAATTGATACCTACACCTGTTACCCCGCGCATTTCTCCTGTGGGGGAAATCTGTATGATGCGACCCTTGCCACCTTCGCCAATGTACAGATGGTCATCATAAGTGGCAACAATGCTCAGGGGGCGGCGCATCAGGGGGTGGTCTTCGTCATCAAGGGCGCGGGTAATGGTGCTGACCTGGCCATCTTTGCTCAGCCTGCGTATGGCGTCATTCTTGCTGTCTGCGATGAGTATCTCCCCCTTGCTATTCAGGGCCAGCCCGGTGGGTGTATCAAACAGCGCAGTTGCTGCCGGTCCATCCAGATAGCCAGAGCCATCGCCACCGGCAAGCGTGCTGACCTGGCCATCCGGGCTGATTTTGCGCAGGCGGTCATTGTAAGTGTCGGCTACATACACATTGCCGGCTGCATCAACAGCTATGCCCACCGGGCCATTGAATTGTGCTTCGGCACCAGCGCCATCGCGATAACCGGGTTTGCCATTGCCTGCCACCGTCGTCACGACACCTTCCGGGCTGATACTGCGTATGGCATGATTGCCGGTATCGGCTACCAGCAGATTACCCTTGCCGTCCAGTGCAATGCCAGACGGCGTATTGAAAGCTGCCTGCTCTGCCTTGCCGTCAGCAAAACCCTCGACGGAACCTGCATAGGGGGTGATTGTGCCATCCACGCTGATTTTCATGATTTGATTGTGCTCACCTGCATCGCTGACAAAGATATTGCCCTGCTTGTCCAATGCGACTGCATAGGGATCAGAGAAATAACTGGCATCGACATCTGGTACGCCTGCATACACATCCAGCTCTGCTTGCCAGTCAAATGAAGTGGCAGCAGGCTTTTTAATCATGCCAACTTTAGCCAGCAAATTTTCAGGTGCAATGCTGGCTGTGTCCCTGCCCAGGTAGCGTACCAGCCCCAGTATGATGGCGAGCACAGCAGTAACAAACAGCAGGCGTATGACAATGGTTCTGAACATGGGGCAGGTAAATTGATGGTCGGCACAAGTCGTGCAGCTTAGCCCAAATACCCAGGACTTGCCATCACCTGTATTGGCATCCTGCGCAGAAAAACCTTAAATGCATTAGCATCTCTACTTTATGCCTACGGGCCAGATCACACGTCAGGAAGGAAACACCATGTCCAACGCTGCAATCAGCAATTATCCCATCAATAAAAAATGGCCTGCACAACATCCTGAACGCTTGCAGTTGTATTCACTGCCCACGCCAAACGGCGTCAAGGTATCCATCATGCTGGAAGAAACGGGTTTGCCGTATGAACCCCATCTGGTCAGTTTTGAAACCAATGACCAGATGTCTGCAGAATTTCTGTCATTGAACCCCAACAATAAAATTCCCGCCATCATTGATCCACAGGGCCCCGGTGGCAAACCGCTGGCCTTGTTTGAATCCGGTGCCATCCTGCTATACCTGGCTGATAAAACCGGCTCGTGCATTCCCACTGATGCGGCAGAGCGTTATGAATGCATACAATGGCTGATGTTCCAGATGGGCGGCATAGGCCCCATGTTTGGACAACTTGGCTTCTTTCATAGATTTGCCGGCAAGGCCTACGAAGACAAGCGCCCGCGTGACCGCTACGTGGCAGAATCCAAACGCCTGCTGGGTGTGCTGAATCAACGTCTGGCGGATCGCCAATGGATCATGGGTGACAGCTATACCATCGCCGATATTGCGACTTTTCCGTGGATACGCAATCTGATTGGTTTCTATGAAGCGGCTGATCTGGTGGGTATCAATGATTATCCACATGTACAACGCGCCCTGGCTGAATTTGTCGGGCGTCCGGCGGTGCAGAGGGGTTTGTTGATACCTGGGCGTTGATACTATGTCGTGTGAAAAAATTGGTTTACTGAGTACTCTTTTGTTACTCACTGCCACCTGTTTGGGTGCAACATTTAGCGATAAGCCCCTGATGTATGCCAGCAAGAACTCATCAGGGGAAAAAATTGAGATTGTCGTCCCTTTCATCTCAACTGAAGACCAGCGTGTGGCAGATCGTATCAATACCTTTTTGCATATTCAGCTGCTCAATACTTTACCGCCGGACAAAGAGGACGCTGCCAAAAAGCCAGCCCTCATAGAGTTGGAATTTCCACTCGAATCCATGGAACCAGCGTCTTCCGGCCTGATGAATGGCAATCGTCACTATGCCATCTCTGTAAGCACAGAGGGTTGTGGTGCATATTGCAGCGTAGGTGAGATTCGGTTTGACTTTGATGCGAGGACAGGACGTGTCATTACGCCTGTGGAGTTATTAAGTGAATCAGGCAAAAAAAGCCTGGCTGCACTGGCGCAAAAAAACAATACCAGACGCCTGCGTACCGAAATAGCACGTCTTGAGAAATTGCAGGGCAAGGGCACAAAAGAGCGTAACAAAGAACAGATAGCTGAACAGATAGAATTATATGAGCGCTGTCTTGAAGAGCGTTATACCAAGGGTGGCGGTCGCTATGATTTGTATTTGAAGGATCTGGGTTATATACGCTTACTCGATGGTGCATTCAGTTTTGATAGTGGAACATGTTCCGTGCACGCAAACCGTGCCGTGGACGATTTAGGTAACCTGGTATTTACACTCAAAGCGCGGCAATTAAATGCGTATCTCAGCAACTATGGAAAATATATTTTGCTGGGCGAAGGGCAGGGTGAAATAGCAGAAATCAATCCCTATGCACAAGTTTTTCGTGGCAAGATCAATGGCAATACAGCTATCACGCTGATGCTGACAAACAATGTTGAAGGCATACACTACGAAAGCTCGCGTTACTTTTATGATAAACATCGCAAGGCCATAGAACTCAAGGTAGAACGCAAGAACGATGTGACTGAACTGACTGAGTTTGACAGTAAGGGAAAGCCAGTTGCAACAATAAGCTACCGCAGGGACGGTAATAAGTTGCTGGGGCAGTGGCGTGGGGCGGCTAAAACATTGACATTCGAAGCAGCGCCTTAAGTTTGATGTTCGCTTAAGATGAACTGTAACCGGATGTGCTTGTATAGTGACTCTCGCAAAAAGCGCAACTTCGATATTAATTTTGCTTATTGCGTGCTTATTAGTAATTGCTGATGTCAGATAATTCATATTCCGGGATATATCAGCCTCAGACCATCCACTCACCCGCCAATAAGGTAGAATCTCGCCTGTCTAAAATAAATGGGCGAGAGTATGAGCACAACAAGCAACACTGGATTGACTCCACAGCAATTATTTGAAAACAACCGCAATTGGGCTGCTGCCATCACGTCAAAAGATGCTGACTTTTTCAAGAAGCTGGCAGCACAGCAAAGCCCTGAATACTTATGGATAGGCTGTTCTGATAGCCGCGTTCCAGCGAATGAGTTACTGGGGCTTTTGCCTGGTGAATTATTCGTCCATCGTAATATCGCCAACGTTGTCGTCCATTCTGATCTGAATTGCTTGTCGGTACTGCAATTTGCGATAGACGTGCTGGGTGTCAAACACGTCATTATTTGCGGCCACTATGGCTGCTCAGGGGTACATGCCGCCATGACCAGGCGCCGCGTCGGCCTGGCCGACAACTGGTTGCGTCATGTGCAGGATGTGCATCAAAAGCATGAAAAATACCTGGGTGAAACACTGTCTGTACAGCAAAGAAGCGAACGCCTGTGCGAATTGAATGTCATCGAACAAGTGGTGAATCTGTGCCAGACCACCATTGTGCAAGACGCCTGGGACCGTGGCCAGTCAGTCACCGTACATGGCTGGGTATATGGCTTGCGTGACGGTTTGCTCAGTGAGCTGGGTATGACTATCAGTTCAGCCGATGAACTTGCGCCGCATCTGGAATCCAGCCTGGCACGTTATGACGAAGTGGGCAAATAAGTGAGAAAGTAAGTGAGCAAATAAGTGAATTTCAAATTCATGTCACAATAAATTATCGCTAAAACAGAGGGCTGCATTGCAGCAGCCATCTGTTTTTTTATACCCTGCTTACGTCATGTTTCAAACGAGATTTTCTGGTTCGGGTAATCTATGCGGGGATTTGCTGGAGCTATTCAAATGAAAATGCGAAAGAAAGCGGATTTACCCAGCAAACTTTGCCAGACTTGCGGTCTGCCTTTTAACTGGCGCAAGAAGTGGGAAAAAGTTTGGGACGATGTGAAATATTGCTCCCAGCGCTGCCGCGGTCGTAGTCAAAGCAATAGCAAGCCACAGGGATAACGGCCACTACCAAATTGGAATACGCCATGCAATCTTCTGCACCCGCGACGACTTTGCGCCTGATCCTGGGTGATCAGCTCAATCCCGGGCATAGCTGGTTCAGCCAGGTCTCCGACGATGTGGTGTATGCCATCATGGAAATCCGTCAGGAGACAGACTACGTCCTCCATCACGCTCAAAAAATTATCGCCATCTTTGCCGCTATGCGCGACCTGGCTGCGCAGTTGCAAGCAGTGGGCCACCGCCTGCATTATCTGGCGATAGACGATGCAGACAATACGCAATCGCTGACAGCCAATCTGGATTGGCTGCTGGCACACTATCAGTCCAGCCAGTTTGAATACCAGGAACCTGACGAATTCAGGCTCGATGCGCAACTCGCCGCCTATTGCGATGCCAGCAATAGCAATTGCCGCATGGTTGGCAGCGAACATTTTTTTACTCGCCGTGATGAAGCTGCCATCCTGTTTGATGGCCGCAAGAAATGGTTGATGGAGCATTTCTATCGACACATGCGCGTCAAGCACCAGGTCTTGCTGGAAGAAGCCAACAAGCCTGTCGGTGGTCAATGGAATTATGATCACGACAACCGCAAAGCCTGGCCAGGCATACCCTGGGAACCTGCAGATTTTCGGCCACGGCATGATCATTCAGTCTTGTGGGAAACCATACAGCATGCAGGCATCAACAGTTTTGGTGTAGCGAATGCAAGTAACTTTGCCTGGCCACTGAACCGCGCTGAAGCGCTGGCGCAACTCGACGCCTTTATCCAGCACGCTTTACCGCATTTTGGTGAATTCCAGGATGCCATGAGCAGCAAGTCATGGCGTTTGTTCCATTCGCTGATTTCCTTTGCCCTGAATGTGAAAATGCTGCATCCACAAGACGTGGTCAGCAAGGTTGAAGCTGCGCTGTGGGCGGGCCATGCCGCATTGCCTGCGGTGGAAGGCTATATACGCCAGATATTGGGCTGGCGCGAATATGTGCGCGGCATCTACTGGGCACAAATGCCCGGTTATGAAACGCATAATTTCTTTGCGCATGAGGCGGAATTGCCGACCTGGTTCTGGACTGGGAAAACAAAAATGCGTTGCCTGTCCAGCACCATCAGCCAGTCGCTCGAACATGCCCATTCCCACCACATACAACGCCTGATGGTCATCGGCAATTTTGCCTTGCTGGCTGGCTTACAGCCGCAGCAAGTCCATCGCTGGTACCTGGGTATTTATATTGATGCGTTTGAATGGGTAGAATTACCCAATACCCTGGGCATGAGCCAGTTTGCCGATGGTGGTATGCTGGCGACCAAGCCCTATGTATCAGCAGCAGCCTATATCGACAAGATGAGTGATTATTGCAAGGGTTGCCACTACGATAAAAAGCAACGCACTGGTGAGCATGCTTGTCCCTACAATGCACTGTACTGGGATTTTTTTGCACGCAACGAAAACAAGTTATCCAGTAACCCACGCATAGGCATGGTGTATCCGCAACTCAGAAAAATGGATAAAGCTGCCTTGCAGGCTCTGCGTGACAGGGCAATACAGATACGCGCTATGCTTGATGAACTATAAACACACACCACAGCAGAGAACATCGTAGATCCATTTGAAAGCGCTGAAGATGAATCCCATACAAGCAAACAAACTTTTGCTGTCCAAATGGACAGCGGTGCAGGTTGTTGCCAAACAAAAGCATTTTCTGGTCAGCAAAGTGTATTTACCTGTGCCGCAAGAAGGGCAGGTCGCACGTCATACGGTGATAGAGTTTGTCGAACTCGAAGCGGTCTATACCAAGACCAAACGCAAGATCGCCTGGAAGGAACTGGCCGACACTACACAATGGAAGCAAGGTTGGTTGTGAGACGGCGGCGGTATTGCTATGAGATTGCGGTGGGATTGCGGTGGGATTGTTATAAAGCGCGGCAGCAGCAGGCACTAAGCCAGCAGGCGATAACCGACACCGGTCTCGGTTAAAAAATGACGCGGCTGGGCTGGCTCCTGTTCCAGTTTCTGCCGCAGGTTGGCCATATAGATTCTCAGGTAATGACTGTTCTCTGATTGGTTCGGGCCCCATACTTCTTTCAGCAATTGCTGATGAGTCAAGACCTTGCCGGCATTGCGTGCCAGCACCGACAGCAAGCGGTATTCGATCGGGCTCAGATGCACCGATTGCCCGGCACGGTTGACCGTACGCAGGGCTAAATTCAGGCTGACATCACCAAAATTGAATACCGCGTCGGCCTGGGTTGACTGTGGCTGGCGACGGCGCAAATGGGCATGGATGCGGGCGATCAGTTCAGCGGCCCCAAAGGGTTTGCTCAGATAATCATCGGCACCGGCATTCAGGGCGTCGACTTTTTCCTGTTCCTGGGTACGTGCTGACAATACGATGATGGGGACTTCGGTCCAGCTCCGCACATCGCGGATGACATCCAGCCCGCTCATGTCCGGTAAACCCAGATCAACGATGAGCAAATCCGGCTTGCGGGTGGCGGACGCAATCAGGCCCTGTTTGCCATTTTCTGCTTCAAAGACGCTCATGTCTTCGGCTTCCAGCACGGTGTTCAGGAAGCGCCGGATCTGCTTGTCATCTTCGATCAGCACGATATGGATTTTGGTGTCACTCATGGTGATTCAATGTTTTATTTGGTCGGGCGTGTACAGGAAAAATCAGCAGGCGCTGTAAATATAACATTGCTGCATTCTATGCGAGTGGTTTTATGGGAAGGGGGTATTAAAGATCGCCGATTTGAAGTTGTATGCGCTTTGCTAGCAATTGCTGCGCAGCCAGGTGGCTTATGACGTAGCGTAGAGCTATGCCACGCCACATGCTGAGGTCAGGAAAACAGCACGCGGTCACGTATCTTGAGTTGATCGCTATAACTGCTTTCCCATGCGTGTTCCCCCGCATTTTGCGGTGGTTTGGTCAGTACCAGCGGACTATTGGCATCTTTGGAATTCTGTTCCTTGATCCTGAACTGGTAGTGGTCAAACATGCGCAAGGCTTCGACGGTATACGACACGGCAACGCGCCGGTCGCGGATCAGCAGCAGGTTTTCACCATTGTTATGGTCGGCGGACTGCGAGAAATTATAGGAACCCATATATACGCGTGCGGTGGGTCTGTCGAAGTCGATCACCACAAATTTATGGTGCATGCGAGTACCACCGCCACCGGTCGGTTCTTCATGGAAGGGTGGTGGCGCGGTCTTGCCCAGTGCCGATGGATAGACTTCGGTGGACTTGCCATTCGGTGTGGTCAGCGACAGACCTGTCACTTCCTTGTCCGAGATACCGTAGACAAACTTGGCCGGGTCGGTGGCCACTGTTTTGATCGTATCCTGTATCGATCCTGGGGTCTGGTACAGGAAAGCCAGCGAAAATAGTAGCGACTATTCGGTCAGGGCGATGTCTTTGGTAATGTCGTCCAGTGCCGCATTCGTGCTGCCGTGCGGAGAAAATGACACCTGAGCATCGATCTTGTCCAGCCCCAGGCTTTGCCAGCCTGCCGATGCGCCGCTGGAAAAGCTGGCAGGTTTATTTTCCCAATAATTCTCAAAGGCTGCCTGGAATAATTTAACAGGGCCATCGCCATGCAGGATGATGGCATTATTGGCCTGGACAAAAAAACCACGCCAACTGAAATTGGTTGAGCCACAGACCACGCTATTGATTTGCTGGCCCTTGGCGACGATGGTTTTATTGTGTTGCAGTCCGCGCATGTGCTGGCGCAATACATTGCCGGCACCTGCGCTTGCGATCAGTCGCGTGGTGGCTTGCGATTCTGCCGACCCATCTGCTGCATGGCTACCGCTGTCATCAATGATGACGCGCAGTCGGGTCCCCAGTTTTTCCAGTCTTTCAAGTACGCCGGGTTCATTCAGATCATACGCCGCTACACTGACCTGTGCAGTGGGGTCAGCAATCGCATTGTCCAGCACTTCCAGTATGGCGCTGCGGGCTTCAAACCCCATCCAGGCCAGTGCTTCTTCTGCCTTGGGGTTGGTGGGTTTGAATGTCAGCCCGTCATCTGCCTGGGCAGGCAGCAGGGTCGGTATTGCGGCGGCGGTGTAACGGTCAACAAACGCCTGGGAAGACACAAAGCCACGTGTATAGGCCACATTCAACTGCCCCTCGTAAGTTTCTCGCTGCAACACGATGTCGGCTTCTTGCGCTTCGCCATAGCTTAATTCACCAGTCTGGTTCATGAACACGGGGGTGACGCGATAGGTGAAACTACCCTTCATGTCGGCATTGCGCGGGAAGTGGATCCAGCGGAATTTCTGTATCGGCGACAGACGGGTGGACAGGCTTTCCGGATTGAAGTTACCGTCCTTTTCAGTAAACGACAGGCGATTCTTGATGGCAAAATATTGCTGGCCACCCGGTTCTTTGTATTCAATCGCAAAGCCGAAAAAATCGGCACTGGGCTTGCCTGTTTTCCAGCTCATGCCCAGTAACAGCATGCCGTCGCCACGATGCAGTTTCAGGCTGAAGAGTGCTTTGTCATTGCTCGCAATGACTTCATACTGGTCCATGTTCATCCTCTCAAGTGGTGAATTTTGTCGCCTGGCTTGTGTCGTTGAATGGCGGTATTCATATCAATAAAATAATTTTTACCATCCTAGCGCAGATGGGTCTTATTGCAAGCTAATTATTTTAATTGCATGTTAATTTAACTATCATGCAAGGTACTGATGACGGAGATGTGACATGAGAGGTGAGGTGCGTCACTGATCAGTGACGCTTGGGCAAATCTTCTTGTAAGGACGTTGTTATCGTCGTGTCGGAATGTTGTTTCTTGATGCGTGACATCAAGAGCACTGTGATTTGCCCATGGCGAATGTTGGGTCTATGGTCGGCTTATAACCTGTTCAATCTTTTCAGGTTGTTGCGTAACGTAATTTTTTGCCGGGACTTTGGCCTGCACTGCTCAGGCTTATCCCTTGTTTTCGTAGTAGCTCAAAAACAACCCTGCTGTCAGCTCAATCATCTGTTTCTGCTGTCTGGCGTCCAATATGGGTTGGCTGATGGCTACCTGTGGCCAGAAGGCCATAGACTTGAGCTGGCCTTGCAGCATGTCACCCATGAGGATGGCATCGCCAGCCTTCAGTTTGCCATCTGCTTGCGCGGCCCTGATCCAGGCAACGATGCCTTCTTCGCGATTATTCATGCGTTCCACCATATCCCTGGCGCGGTCCGGAGTGTGGATGGTGGCGGCGATGGCGACGCGGGCGAGGTCAATGAAATTGGTGTCACACATCAGGAGCATCTTGTTACCAAGGAAAGTTTCGAGCTGTTCACGCAGGCTTTTGTCGCCCTGATATTGAAAATCATCCTGAGAAACTGCACTTTTCCACAATTTCAACAATATTGCGGCGAATAAATCGTCTTTACTGGGGAAGTGGTTGTACACAGTCCTTTTGGAGACGATAGCCGTGGCGGCGATCTTGTCCATGCTGGTTGATTCAAAGCCATTCAGGCGAAATTCATGAATCGCGGCTTGTAATATGGCTTCGCGCTTGCGGTCAGTCTGGCGGACGGGATTGGACATGTTGTAATTGTATTCATCTTGGCGAATCATAGTCATGAAAGAATTTTACACTAAGTAGTATACTTTTTTAAATTATGAAACTACACTGTGTAGTGTAATAATTCGGTATGAACTCTGTTTGAGCGGCATATCGAATTGAATAAAATTTGTGCTTTCTACTGCACACCATACCAACAGGAGCGTTGATGACCATGGCTTATGTTTCTTATTCCAGCCCGGCAGAGGGCATGCTTACTACCAATACCGTACTGCAGGAAGCAGGCGTGGGCTTTGTGAACCAGGCACCAGTACGTGAGCCTGGTTTTTTGCAGAATCTGCGGATAGCCTGGAAATTCTTTTTTGATAAACCCAAAGATACTGTGCCCAGCGGCAGTATCCCTGTGTTTGAATTGACGACAGCGCAATTGCTGGCCGCGCCAGACAATAGTCTGTATCGCCTTGGACATTCGACCTTGCTGCTGAAACTGCAAGGCGAATTCTGGCTGACTGATCCGGTGTTTTCTGAACGCGCTTCGCCTTTCCAGTGGATGGGCCCCAAGCGCTTTCACCAGCCGCCCATCAGTATTGCCGATCTGCCTCCCATCAAGGGCGTGATTCTGTCGCATGACCATTATGATCATCTCGATTATTCTGCCATTTTGCAACTGGCGAAGAAGACCGAACATTTCCTGACACCTTCGGGTGTGGGCGAACGTCTGGTCAAGTGGGGCATAGACCGTGCAAAAATCCAGCAACTGGCCTGGTGGCAAAGTACTCAGGTTGGTGGCATACAGTTTGTGGCGACACCGGCCCAGCATTTTTCCGGCCGTGGCTTGCATGACCGTGACCAGACCCTGTGGGCATCCTGGACCATCATTGCACCTGATATGAAGATATTTTTTAGTGGCGATACCGGTTACTTCAAGGGTTTTAAAGAGATAGGCGACAAGTATGGCCCGTTTGATCTGACCCTGATGGAAACCGGTGCCTATAACCAGATGTGGCCGGACATCCACATGCAGCCGGAAGAGTCTTTGCAGGCACATCTGGATTTGCGCGGCAAAACCATGCTGCCCATCCATAACGGTACGTTTGATTTGTCCATGCACAGCTGGTACGAGCCGTTTGAACGCATCGTCACCCTGGCGCAGCAACATGGAGTGAGAATCAGCACGCCGCAAATGGGTGAAGAAGTCGATATCGCCGAACCGCAAACCGGCAGGCGGTGGTGGCTATTCCCGAACACTCAGACCAGCCGCCCTGTCTCTTTGCAGTCAGTACTGGCGGATTAGCACAGGCCATTGAATGAAAACAGCCCGCAGGCGCATGCCTTGCGGGCTGTTTTTGTTTTAAAAACTATGTTCCAAGGCCGGGAAAGACTGGTCTTTAACCGCTGCCACATACGCCAGTACTGCGGCATCGATGCTGGTTTGGCCTTCCATGAAATTTTTTACGAAACGGGCTTTGCGACCAGGGAAGACGCCCAGCAAATCATGCATGACCAACACCTGGCCTGCGCAATCTACACCCGCACCTATGCCTATGGTGGGGATGTGCAGGGATGCTGTGACTTCCTTGCCCAGGCTGGCGGGGATGGCTTCCAGCACGATCATGCTTGCACCCGCTGCCTGCACCGCCAGTGCTTCTGATTTGAGCAAGTTGGCCGACGCATCGGTCTTGCCCTGTACCTTGTACCCCCCCAACTGATGGACGGATTGCGGTGTCAGGCCCAGATGCGCGCAGACGGGTATCGCACGTTCGGTCAGGAACTTGATGGTCGGCAGCAACCAGGTGCCCCCTTCCAGTTTAACCATTTGCGCACCAGCCTGTACCAGTTGTACCGCGCTGTTGAAGGCTGCTTCCGGCGTGGCATAGCTGCCAAACGGCATGTCGGCGACGACCAGGGCTTTTTGATTGCCACGGGCGACAGCAGCGGTGTGATAAGCGATATCTTGCAGTGTCACTGGCAGGGTGGAGTCATGTCCCTGGCATACCATGCCCAGGGAATCGCCGACGAGTAAAACCTCTACACCGCAGCGGTCCATCAGGGATGCGAAACTGGCATCGTAGCAGGTGAGCATGGTGATTTTTTCACCTTTCTCGCGCATGCTGATTAAGCCGGGAATGCTAACTGCTTTACGGTCTTGCAAATATTCAGCCATTCTTTTTCTCCAGAGGTGATGCTGTCGTTTGGTTTTTGTTTGACAGCGATTTTTTGTCTCCACCTACATCTTCTAATTGTTATTTTTATCTATCTCTTACACCTATTTTAATAAGGAAATTGTATTGCCGCTGATTGTCCAGGCGACTGCAGACTGGCTCCTTGGGTGCTTACACTGCGCTTCAGCATTGCGGCAACAGCCAGACAGTTTTTACAAATGCAATTTTCCAACTGAACAATATAACGCCAAACAAGGGCCCGCTTTACATTTGGCAAGCTAGAAAGTGACAGGTGCCAAGGTCGCCATGATACAACACCGCTGAAGTTGCACCGTAGGAGCGGCTTTAGCCGCGAATAGTGTGTCGTACCGGCCATTTCCATTATGGTGTGTTTTGCTGTGTTGGTTGATCGCGGCTGAAGCCGCTCCTACGGAGATGTGCAGGTGGTATACATCAGGGATTTACACGTAGATGGCATCCCACAGTGGGTAGTCGGCGAGTTTTTGCACCAGGCCAGCTCGCAAGGGATTTGCCACTACGTAACGTGCCATGGCCTGAATATCTTCATCCGCCCTTGCTGCGTGATCATGAAAACCATTTTGCCATATGCCGTTCAAGCCGAGCATGGCACCTATGCGCCGTGAGGATTGGCCTTTTACCCGTTTCATCACCGCTGACAAATCACTTGTTTCGCCAAGTACGAACAACCAGTGCAAATGGTCGGGCATGACGACAAAAGCCAGGCTGGTACTCATCCTGGCCTCATCGCTTGCGCGCAATACCTGCACTAATTCCCGTCCCATGCGCCAATCAGTGAACAAAGGCTGCCGCCCACGTGTCACGGTGGTGACCAGATACACCCGGCCGGGTTCAGAAAAACGTCCGCGCCGTAAATTGCTGCCGTGTGCCAGCATTAGCCAACCCACACTATTTGAGAAGTCCTACTGCATCTGCCATTCGCGGCTGAAGCCGCTCCTACGGGGAACGGACTAGGGATGGAGCGTGCTGGAATATGCTGTGGTTTAAGCATTGCTAAACTTTTGTCGGGCCCAGACTGAACAAGTCCTGCGCCCGCAAGTCTCGGTAAATTGCGTTGTAATCGCGCCGGTAATTGGGGCCGAGTAAGACGAAATCTTGTATCAGGGCGTCGCTGACCCAGCGCCCTTGTAAGGGCATTAGACCCGCCATCAATACTGCACCGGCATGCCCCTGTGTCACCATGCGCAAGCGGTCGGTAAGACCGAGCACACCATAGGCTGCTTGCCCTTGCTCGTCCAGCCAAACCGAATAGCTGCGGGTGTCTTTCAGATAAACCCAGTGTTCTACTCGTAGGGCGGCAATGGCGTCCAGGATATCTGCATCGGCTTGTGGGTGGGCAATGCGATAGCGGGTCAGTGCAGTGCGGTCGGCCAGATAATACTCGCGTCCTTTGATCAACTGGTGTATCGATGGCCGTATCGATTGTTCCTTACTCTTCTCTTGTTCGTTGACCAAGGAGCCAAGAAAGGTCGTATAGGTGTTGATGAAACGAAGAGCCAGAGTGGGATCAACGATCATATATGGTCTCCTTAACGATCTTGAGAAGTGGCAGATTTTGTTTTCGACGCATAAAAGACTAGAAATCCAGTTTGCTCATGCTACCTGTAAAGACAGGTCTGCCGGGGTGCACCGTGATTTACTTTTGCAGGCATCAGGCGCAGGTTAATTCTTGTATGCGCTGACCAGCGACGGCGGCGACAAAATCTTGCGCACGGCCTTTGCCGGGGATGTAAACATCGCTGGCCAGTTGCAGCAGTGGCAGCAGCACAAAAGCGCGTTCTGTCATGCGGGGATGCGGCACTTGCAGGTTGGCGGTATGGATTTCTTCGGCACCATACAGCAGCAAATCCAGGTCCAGAGTACGTGGGGCATTGCGGTAGGGGCGCTCGCGTCCGTGAGCCAGTTCTATGGCTTGCAGATGTAGTAGCAGGGTAGTTGCGCTCAGGCTGGTATCCAGTTCGGCGACGGCATTCACATAATCGTCGCCGGATGAATCTATAGGCGCACTGCCGAACAGGGCAGACTGGGCCACCAGGGTGGTATCAGGCACTTGCGCCAATGCTGTGATGGCCTTGCCTACGGTGGCTTTGGCATCACCCAGGTTGGCACCTATGCCGATAAAAGCTTGCATGCTCATTCAGCGGCAGCGGCTGCTTTGCGTGGGGCACGACGGCGTGGGCGGCGTTTTCTTACACCGGCTTCGGCTGCAGTTGCCTTGGGTTTGCTATTGATCAGGTGTTCGCGTTCATCGGCTTCACCATCGATAAAATCGGTCCACCATTCGCCAAGATCGGCATCAATCTCACCCGATGCGCAGCGCAATAACAGGAAATCATAACCGGCACGCAGGCGCGGATGTTCCAGCATTTTATAAGGTGTTTTACCGATGCGTTTTTCAAAACGGGGTTGCATGGCCCAGATATCGCGCATGTCTGAACCTATCTTGCGCTGTATTGCCAGTGCATCGGTCTGGGTATTCAGGACATCGTCGGCTGCCAGGTGCAGGGCAGGGATGGGGAATTCGCCAGCAGCCTTGTAGGCGTCCCATTTTTCCACTACCTGATGCCACAACAAAGAGGCAAACAAAAAGCCTGGCGACACTGGTTTGCCTTGTTGCACGCGCAAGTCGGTATTGGCCAGTGCCAGGGTTACAAATTTTTCACCCAGGGGTTGTTCCAGCACGACATCCAGCAAAGGCATCAGACCATGATGCAGGCCTTCTTTGCGCAGTTGTTGCAGGCAGGCCATGGCATGGCCACTGGTCAGCAATTTCAGCATTTCATCAAATACACGGGCGGCGGGTACGTTATTGATGAGCGGGGCCATCACTGGTATCGGGGCACGTGTGGCAGCATCAATGTCGAATTGCAGTTTTGCGGCAAAACGCACCACACGCAGCATGCGCACCGGGTCTTCGCGATAGCGCGCTTCTGGCACGCCGATAATGCGCAGGGTTTTCTTTTTGATGTCTTTCATGCCGCCGTGATAGTCGAGCACGATTTCGGATGCCGGGTCGTAATACATGGCATTGACGGTGAAGTCCCGGCGTGCCGCATCTTCATATTGTTCGCCAAAGGTATTGTCACGCAGCACCCGGCCGTGTTCATCCTTGGGTGCGCCATCGGTGGCAGAGCCACGGAAGGTGGTGACTTCCAGCAAATCCTGGCCAAACATCACATGCACGATCTGGAAGCGGCGGCCGATGATAAAGGCACGGCGGAACAGACGTTTCACCTGTTCTGGCGTGGCGTTGGTGGCAATGTCAAAGTCCTTGGGTTTGACGCCGGTCAGCAAGTCACGTACTGCACCGCCGACGACAAAGGCTTTAAAGCCATTCTCTTGCAGGGTCTGGGTGATGCGGATGGCATTCGCAGACACCAGTTGCGGATCTATGCGGTGGTCTTTGGGACCCAGCACAGTTGGCTTTTGGTTGGCGCTGGCGACATCGCTCTTGTTTTTAACGCCGAGTATTTTGCGAATAAATTTCTTGATCATTGCTTGTCAAACAGGTGAAGTTGAGGCCAACCCTTGGTCTGTGCATAGGCGCGCAGTTTGTCGTTGGGATTGGTGGCGACAGGGTGGCTGACGCGTTCCAGTAGCGGAATATCGTTTTGCGAATCGCTGTAAAAATAGCTGTTATTAAAGTCGCTGAGTTGCCTTGGTTGTGTAACTTCCTGCTTGGCCAGCCAGTCTTGCAAATGCACGACCTTGCCCGCGCCTGAGCTGGGCACGCCCAGCAATTTACCGGTGATATTACCTGCTGCGTCCAGTTCCGGTTCAGCGGCCATCAGGTGTTGCACCCCTAGGGCTTTTGCTATGGGTGCGGTAACAAAGCGGTTGGTCGCTGTGATGATGGCGATCAGGTCATCCTGGTCCTGGTGTTTTTTAATTAAATCAAAAGCAACTGGTAGCAGGACGGGCTGTATGACCTCCTGCATGAATTGCGCGTGCAGTTCATCCAGCCTGCTGCGCGGGAATTGCGCCAGCGTGCCCAGGGCAAATTCCAGGTATTCCACCGGATCCAGCGTACCAGCCTGGTATTGGGCAAAGAAATCCGCATTGCGACGGGCGAATGCATCGGCATCGACTGCCCCTGTGCGGCACAGGAACTGTCCCCATTCATAATCAGAATCGATGGGGATCAGGGTGTGGTCGAGATCAAATAAGGCGATATTGCGCATGCTAGTCATGTGTAGAGTCTGGCCCCGGCTGTTGCTGCAACATCAGTTCGCGCAGCAGCGGCAGGGTAATAGGACGTTTGGTTTCCAGTGAGTAATGGTCCAGCTGATCGAGCATATCGGATAAATAACTCATATCACGCCGATAGTGGGTAATCAGATAGGGTAACACGCCCGCCGACAGTTGTATCCCGCGGGCGTGGGCGGCACGCTCAAGGGCATCGATCTTGTCTTCATCGGTCAGGCCATGTACCTGATAGATCAGGCCCCAGCCAAAGCGGGTGCGCAAGTCGTCACGTACATTCAAAATCATGGGCGGGTGATTGCCTGCCCCGACCAAAAAACCGCCATGCGCACGCGCCTCATTGAACAGATTGAAAGCCGCGATCTGGTTCAGCGGTGGTAACTGGTCGCAATCGTCCAGCAGATACAGGCTGACACCTTCGGTGAAATCAAAGGCACTTTCCGGCGCATCAGCTGGGATATAGCGGGCCGAGGCATCATCGGCCAGTGCATGCAGCAAATGGGTTTTGCCGGCACCAGCTTCACCCCAGATATAAACCGAGCGTTCACCATACTGACTGGTGATGCGCTGGGCAAACAAGCCCAGCAATTGCGCCAGTTCAGCATTTTGCCCCACCACAAAGGTGGCAAGGGACGGCAGTTTCTGCGCGTCCAGGTCCAGTAATAATTGCCTCATGTCTGACGATAAAAAGAGCTATTCATGTAAGACACACGCAAGTGCTTGACGGCAACCGAGACGATGGCAGAAGCGGGCAAGGCAATCAGGATACCGATAAAGCCAAACAGTTGCCCGAATGCCATCAAGGCAAAAATCACGGTCAGAGGATGCAAGCCTATGCGTTCGCCGACCAGGCGTGGTGTCAGATAAAACGATTCCAGCATTTGTCCTATGCCATAAATGATGGCGACAGACATCAGGCCACCAAAACCATCAAATTGCAGGATAGCACCGATCAGCGCCAGTACCAGTCCCAGTCCATAACCCAGATAAGGGATGAACACCAGAAAACCGGTGATGATACCGACCGGCAGTGCCAGGTCAAAACGGGCGATGCTGAGTGCCACGGAGTAATACACGGCCAGCACGATCATCACCAGGATTTGCCCCCGCAGGTATTGCGCCAGCAATTCGTCGACTTCGGCGACCGCACTGGCGGTTTGTTTGACAAAGCGGCGTGGAATGAAGTGGCTCAGGCGCTTGATCAGGGCATGCCAGTCCATCAGCAGATAAAACAACACGATGGGAATCAGCAATAAATTGGCGACCATACCCAGTAATGCGGTGCCACCGACACGTATTGAATTCAACACCGCTTTACCGATGACGTCACCGCTGCTGGCCATTTGTTCAGTCAGCAAAGTCTTGATGCCATTGCTGTCCAGTCTTACCTTGATGCCAAACTCAGACAGCATGGGGGCCAGCATTTGATCCAGCTTGTCAAAAAAGCGCGGTATCTGGTCTTGCAACTGCGGGACTTCTTTTTGCAAGATCGGTATCATGATCAGAAGCATGGCCAGGACGACTGCAATCAGCACCACAATAATCAGGGTTGCGGCCACCGAACGTGGCAGGCCAAATCTGCGTATGCGCAGCGCACATAGCTTGTCCACCCAGGGTGTCAGCACATAGGACAGGATGCTGGCAACGATGAAAGGCATCAGCACCGGGCCCAGCAGTGATAGCAACAGCAGCAGGCCAAATGCCAGGGCCAGCCACAGCATGGATTGTTTTTGCTCCGACGTAAAAGAAAATGGCATTTTATGGCTGCTTAGTAGTCAATATAGTAGTCAATAGTAGTCAAGGTGACATCGAATTTACTGCATGGTCCCAAAAAACAGAGTTTTCGCGGTCAATTTGTTAAAATAGCGGTTTTGCCGGACTTTTCTGGCAATTCCTCTATTTTACCGCCTCCTGCCCCTATTGCCGAATATCATGAGCACTTCTACCCCTGTTTCTCTCTCTTACGCCGACGCTGGTGTCGATATGGTCGCTGGCGACGCCCTGGTTGACGCCATCAAACCTTTTGCCAAACGAACAATGCGCGAAGGTGTCATGGCTGGCATAGGCGGTTTTGGCGCCATGTTTGAAGTCAGCAAAAAATACAAGGAACCTGTCCTGGTTTCCGGCACCGATGGCGTGGGCACCAAGCTGAAACTGGCTTTTCACCTCAACAAGCATGACACGGTAGGCATCGATCTGGTGGCCATGAGTGTCAATGACATCCTGGTGCAAGGTGCAGAACCCTTGTTCTTCCTCGACTATTTTGCCTGCGGCAAGCTGGACGTGACAACTGCTACCGACGTCATCAAGGGCGTGGCCTTTGGTTGCGAACAAGCCGGTTGCGCCCTGATCGGCGGTGAAACGGCCGAAATGCCCTCCATGTACCCTGATGGTGAATATGACCTGGCCGGTTTTGCAGTTGGTGCCGTAGAAAAATCCAAAATCATTGATGGCAGCAAGATACAGCCCGGTGACGTGATTCTGGGTCTGGCTTCGTCCGGCATCCATTCCAACGGCTTCTCGCTGGTACGCAAGATCATTGAAGTCGCCAAGCCAGACCTGAGTGCCGATTTTCATGGTCGCAGCCTGGGCGATACCCTGATGGCACCTACCCGCATCTACGTCAAACCTTTGCTGGCCCTGATGGAATCCCTGGAAGTCAAAGGCATGGCCCACATCACCGGTGGTGGTTTGGTTGAAAACGTCCCGCGTGTATTGGGTGACAAACTGACTGCCGTCCTGCATAAAGATGCCTGGACTCTGCCACCCTTGTTCACCTGGCTGCAACAGCATGGTGGTGTGGCCGACGCAGAAATGCACCGCGTCTTCAATTGCGGCATAGGCATGGTGGTGATTGTCGCAGCTGAGCTGGCAGATGCTGCCCTGGCACAATTGGCCGCAGCCGGTGAAACCGTATACCGGATTGGTGAAATCCGTGCCCGTGCCGGCGATGAGCATCAGACTATCGTAGTCTAGTATCGTCGATACTATATCCGTAGCAATGCAACCTGCCAGCCAGGTTGCGTGTTGTCTGTAGCATCCCAGCCCCGCGTTTCTGTCCGCGTTTTTGTCCGCATTCCTCCTGCGTTCTTTTCAGCCTCGCATTCGGCTGGCATATTTTGCGCGCTAAACAACACCCCTTTCTGAGCAAAACCCTGTTCCTGCAAATCGCTGAGTGAACTGGCACGTTTCTTGATATGCTGTTGTTGTACTGTAACCGCGAGACTTGAACATGGCAAAATTTTTCAATGAAATGGCGGCCGTTTATGCAGGCACGCCCAGCAATAACAGTCACACCCGCGAGCATTATCGCGAATTTTGCACCTGGCTGGCACAGCAGTCTGCAGAACAGCTACAGCGCAAGCGCGCCGAAGCCGACCTCAGCTTCCGCCGCGTCGGCATCACCTTTGCTGTCTATGGTGATGATGCCGGTACCGAACGCCTGATCCCCTTTGACATCATCCCCAGGATCATTCCTGCGAATGAATGGGCGCAATTGCAAAAAGGCCTGGTCCAGCGGGTGCAGGCACTGAATATGTTCATTCATGATATTTATCATGACCAGAAGATCATCAAGGCAGGCATTATCCCTGCCGGACAAATATACAAAAACGCACAATACCGGCCAGAAATGCAGGGTATTTCGGTCGCTTCGGATATTTATGCCCATATTGCCGGAGTGGATATCGTGCGTGCCGGCGAAGGCGAGTTTTATGTGCTGGAAGATAATTTGCGCGTGCCTTCCGGCGTGTCTTACATGCTGGAAGATCGCAAGATGATGATGCGCCTCTTCCCCGAGCTGTTTACCCGCAACAAGATTGCCCCGGTTGATCACTATCCCGACATGTTACTGGACAATTTACGCTCGGTAGCACCCATGGGCGTGGATGACCCGACAGTAGTGGTCATGACCCCCGGCATGTATAACTCGGCCTATTTTGAACATGCTTTCCTGGCGCAGCAAATGGGGGTGGAACTGGTGGAAGGCCAGGATTTGTTCGTCAATGACAACACCGTTTTCATGCGTACGACGCGCGGGCCGAAGCGGGTGGACGTGATTTATCGTCGTATTGATGATGATTTCCTTGACCCGCTGGCTTTCCGTCCGGATTCTTCGCTTGGGGTTCCTGGCCTGCTGTCAGTCTACCGTGCCGGTCGGGTCACCCTGGCGAATGCCATCGGTACTGGTGTGGCAGATGACAAATCCATCTATCCTTTTGTACCGGACATGATCAAGTTTTACCTGTCTGAAGAAGCGATATTGAATAATGTACCGACTTTTCAATGCCGCAAACCGGAAGACCTGTCCTACACCCTGGCCAACCTGTCCGAACTGGTGGTCAAGGAAGTGCATGGGGCTGGCGGTTACGGCATGCTGGTAGGTCCTGCTTCCAGCAAGCAGCAGATAGAAGATTTCCGCCAGCGCCTGCTGGCCAAGCCGGATGGCTATATCGCCCAGCCCACGCTGGCATTGTCATCCTGCCCGACTTTTGTTGAAAATGGCATCGCCCCCAGACATATTGATTTGCGCCCCTTTGTATTGTCAGGCAAGCATATCTCCATGGTGCCGGGCGGCCTGACCCGCGTCGCCTTGCAGGAAGGTTCACTGGTGGTGAATTCTTCACAAGGCGGCGGCACCAAGGATACCTGGATACTGGAAAATTAATCACCTCATGCACCCTCGCAGCCTTGTGCACAAATGCCGGGTTGCCTTTGAATGTTGCAACAGGTTTTGACGATTGAGGAAAAATACCATGCTAAGCCGCACTGCCGATCACTTGTTCTGGATGGCGCGTTATACCGAACGCGCTGAAAATACCGCACGCATGCTGGATGTGAATATACAGACGTCGATGTTGCCGCAGTCGGCAGTAGATGCCGAACGGGGCTGGCGCGCCATGCTAGGCATCTCTGAGTTGCAGTCTGCCTTTGATCATCAATATGGAATACTGACCAAAAAGGATGTGCTCGATTTCATGGTGAAAGACCCCATGAACCCGTCGTCGATTGCATCTTGCCTGAAAGAAGCGCGCGAAAATGCGCGTGCCGTGCGCGGCACCCTGACCACCGAAGTATGGGAAACCCAGAATGCCACCTGGCTGGACATGCAGGAAAGATTATCTGACCACGTATTGGAAAATGATCCCAGCCAGTTTTTTGAATGGGTCAAATACCGCTCCCATTTATCACGCGGCGTTACCCTGGGCACCATGCTGAAAGATGAAGCGGTGCATTTCATTCGCCTTGGTACTTTCGTCGAGCGTGCCGACAATACGGCACGTATACTGGATGTGAAATTCCATGGTGCGAAAGAAAGCAAGCGTGGTAACGACAGCCTGCAAAGAGAGTTTTATTACTGGGCCGCGTTGCTGCGTTCGGTATCTGGCTTTGAAATTTATCGCAAGGTGTATCGTGATGTGATCACCCCTGAACGGGTGGCCGAGCTATTGATTTTGCGGGGTGATATGCCACGTTCGCTATTGGCCTGCATGGATGAAGTCGTCGCCAACCTGCGTGAAGTGCGCAATGATGTGTCCGCCGATACCGAGCGTTTTGCCGGCAAGTTGCATGCAGAACTGAAATTTGCCCGGATAGAAGAAATACTGGCTGCCGGTCTGCATGATACCCTGACCACATTCCTGGAAAACATCTTTGAGCTGGGTAATCGTGTCAGCCGCGACTTTCTGGTTCCGCTGGCAGCCTGAGATTATCCGAAAAATCATGCAACTTATCATTCGTCACGAGACCATTTACCATTACTCTGCGCCGCTGACTTATACCATACAGCAACTGCGTCTGACACCGCGTGCAGAGCAGCACCAGCATGCAATTTCATGGCAGATCAGGACAGCAGGGCAGCGCCATGCTTACATTGATGCTTATGGCAATCCTTCGCACACCCTGACCATCACCGGCCTGCATCATGAGGTGTCCATCATTGCCGAGGGGGTGGTTGAACTGGCCATGCCTTATCAGGGGCGGATTACTGATCAGGACACTTTTTCACCGCTGGTATTTACCGTGCCTACCCGTCTGACCGAGCCGGTTGCTTCCATTCTTGACTTCGCTGGCAGCCATTTGCCTGATCTGGGCAAGACCACTACTGGTGCATTGCTCAATCTGGCGACGCACATTCGTGGTGCAGTGGAGTATCAGACTGGTGCGACCATCGTCACTACCAGCGCCAGTGATGCCTTGCAATTGGGGCGCGGGGTTTGCCAGGACCATGCCCACCTGTTTCTGGCTTGCTGCCATGCACGCGGTATCCCGGCCCGTTATGTGTCTGGCTATATCGACCCCGAATCGAGCGATCATGCCGAGAGCCATGCCTGGGTCGATGCCTGGGTGGAAGATGCCGACTACACTGGCTGGGTCAGCGTGGATGTGACCCACGCCCGCCTGATGACGGATACCTATTGCCGTTTGGCTATCGGCCGTGATTATGATTCAGCTGCTCCGGTACGCGGCGTAAGGCGCGGCGGCGGGCACGAGACCATGAGTGTGACCGTGGCGGTAACGCCGCGTTGACGCTGGTATTGTGCAAATAGAATATTAAAAATTTAATTTATTTGTGATTTGCCCCGAATTTCGGCCAGATTTTCTGGCCGATACGCCACATTTTGCATCAGGCTGATGCTTTATCTGGGGCAAGATTAAGGTAGAATCCCCACTTCGTTCCACCAAGACTTTGCTCTATGACTTACTGTGTTGGCATGCGGCTTGACGCCGGGCTGGTGTTTCTCTCTGACTCACGTACCAATGCGGGCGTGGATCAGGTAGGTACTTTCCGTAAAATGTCGGTCTTTGAAAACCCTGGCGATCGCACCATGGTGCTGATGACCGCCGGTAATCTGTCGATTTCGCAATCGATACGACAACTGGTCTCTGAGCATGTGGATGGCAAAGGCAATACTATCTGGACTGCCCCGAATATGTATGAAGCCGCCCGTATCGTCGGTGAGGCTGTGCGTATGGTGCATCATCGCGACGCCCAGGCATTGTCCGAGTTCGGTATCGACTTTAATGTCAGTCTGATTTTTGGTGGACAGATCAAGGGTGAGCGCTGTCGCCTGTTCCAGATTTATTCTGCCGGTAATTTCATAGAATCGCACAATGAAAATACCTATTTCCAGATTGGTGAAGCCAAGTATGGCAAGCCTATCATAGACCGTGTCGTTACCCCCACCACACCGCTGGATGAAGCAGCAAAATGCGCGCTGATTTCCATGGATTCGACATTGCGCTCCAATGTGTCGGTGGGTTTGCCGCTGGATTTGCTGGTGTATGAAGATAATAAACTGGCGATCACCCATTTCGTCACTATCGATGAAAAGAATCAGTATTTTCAGATGATACGCAATACCTGGGGCAAGCAATTGAAAAGCGTATTTGAAAGTATTGATGATCCGGTCTGGAATGCCAGCCCCGAAGTCATTGATAATGTCCTGTCTGCCACTAATATGCACAGTAAGCCCGTGCGGGTGGAAGTGCCAGCGCAACTGATAGAAAACCCGCAACCGCCAGGACCTTTGCAATCACTGGCACAACATCCCAACAGTAATAAGCAGGCTTGAATCAATAGACTTCAATAGACTTGAAACCTGTGCAACACAGGTGTTATCAGGTGCCGTCAGGGGCCATCAAGTGGCACCTGCTGCGCCTGGTTTACGCGTTACCAGCCGTCTTGCGCACAGCCTTGGATATGTTGGACTGATGCCGCCAGTCGCAGTCGGCAGCGTGGTCGTTGACCAAGCCTATGGCTTGCATATAGGCGTAGATAATGGTGGAACCGACGAATTTGAATCCGCGTTTCGCCAGGTCTTTTGAAATACGATCCGACAAGTCCGTCGTGATGATGCGTTCGCCACTATTGATCAGTGGTTTGCCGTTAACATGGGCCCACAGGTAAGCATCCAGGCTGCCCACTTCTTCACACAGACGCAGATAGGCCTGTGCATTGGTAATCGTGGCAGCCACTTTCAGGCGATTCCTGACGATGCCGGGATTGGCCAGCAATTCTGCGACTTTGTCCGGGCCATAGGCAGCGATCTTTTTTGCATCCCACTGGTTAAATGCCTGCCTGTAATTTTCGCGCTTGTTCAAGATGGTTTCCCAGCTTAAGCCCGCCTGCGCGCCCTCCAGGTTCAGCATTTCAAACAGGCGTCGCTCATCGTGACAGGGCACCCCCCATTCATGGTCGTGATAATGCAAATACAAAAGATTAGAGGAATTAGCCCAATTGCAACGTGTAGTCATGCTTGGCAACCATCAATTTAAGATATGATTCTAAAATATTAAATTTTAACAATGTGTTTCAATTTGCTGCTCTATTTTACTTACTTCGTACAAAGCCTGTTGCAGAATGGTGCTGCAGGGCAGCAATAGCAAGTTTGAAAATTGTAAATTCATAGTGTCATTGTTCTTCATCAGACGAAACCAGATTTGGAATCAACATGTTCAGCTTTAAGCAAAGAAATAACACGCTGTCTGCCTTGTCAGCCCTGACCCTGAGCCTGATATTGGCAGCCTGCGGTGGCCAGGATAGTAAAACTGTGGCCAATTCAACTACGCCAGCTGCGGCGCCTCCGGTGCAGGCTGCATCAGTCAGTACAGATACCACAGTATTTTCTGGCAAACGCCAGGACTATACGATTACCAAGGTCACGAATGCCGGTATCAGCGGTTTTATCGTCAGCGATACCCGTGCCGGTGGTACTTCGGTCACCTTGGCCAGCAATATAAAGAACATCCAGTTTTCCGATTTCCATGTGAACCTGAGCATTGGGGATAAAGCCAATTCCTTGTCCGCCACCAGTTTGAATTCCCTGATAGACCTGTATGTCGCGTTCTTTAACCGGGTACCGGACGCGGATGGACTGGCCTACTGGATAGATCAGGTCAAGGCGGGTATGTCTGACGACCAGATTGCGGATAGTTTTTACCTGGTGGCCTTGCAGTCACCAACGCTGACTGGTTATACCAGCGGCATGAGCAATGATGACTTCATCCGCATCATTTACAAAAATGTGCTGGGCCGAAGTGGTGCCACGGCACCGACCGCCCTTGAAATTGATTACTGGTCCAGCCAGTTGAAAACAGGTACGACAAAAGGACATATCGTCAGGGCGATGCTGGTGGCTGCGCGTGAATATGCAAATGACCCGACCTGGAGTTGGGTGCCAGCTTTACTTAACAATAAACTGAATGTCGCCAATTATTTTGCTGTACAGCAGGGCTTGAACTACAACAACCTGGATGACAACATCAGCAAGACCATGGCGATTGCTGCGGCTGTCACCAGTACCTCAACCACGGCAGCGCTAGACCTGATCGGTGTCAATGACAGTAATCTTAATCTCAGCAGTAGCCTGGGGACACCTGAGAGTCTGGCGAATATCTGTACCGTAGATGGCAAGAAAAAATGGGTGCGTTCTCATTTGGACGATGTGTATCTGTGGTATCGCGATATTATTGATGTACCACCCGCGCAATACAGTACGGCAGAAGACTATTTCACTGCATTATTGGTCAGGTCCAAGGACAGATTCAGTTTTACTTCGGAGCAGGGCAGCATAGACAGTTATTTCCAGTCGGGTGAAGATGTCAGTTACGGCTATAGCCTGGTGCGTGAAGGCAGCAAGATACGTGTGCGCTACGTGCAACCAGGGTCACCTGCCGATGTGGCGCAGATCAAACGTGGCACTACCCTGGTCAGCGTAGATAATGGCTCTCTGGGTTCCTATATCAATGATGCACAATACAACGCCCTGTATCCAAGCAAATCTGAATCCCATAGCTTCCAGGTGCAGGACGGTAGCAGTGCCAGCCGCAATGTGACTATGACTGCGGTCACTGTGACGACGTCGCCGGTTTTGCAAAATCAGGTATTGAACGTGAATGGCAAGAAGGTAGGCTATATGGTGTTTACCGACCATATCCGTACCGCAGAATCACCGCTGATCAGCAGCATACGCAAGTTCCAGCAAAGCGGCATTGATGATCTGGTGCTGGACCTGCGCTATAACGGTGGCGGCTATCTGTATATTGCGAATGAATTGTCGGCCATGATTGGTGGTAGCAAGGTCACCAACAGCATATTTGAGCAATTGCAATTCAATGACAAGCATGCTGACATGACGGCTGACAATGTATCCTATTTTTATGATACCGATACGAGCAATAACTTCTTGCCTACCTTGAAATTGCCACGTGTGTTTGTTATTACCGGTAGTAATACCTGTTCGGCCAGCGAATCCATCATCAATGGCCTGACACCTTTCATGAAGGTGATACTGATCGGTGATACGACTTGCGGCAAACCATATGGCTTTATCCAGACCAATAATTGCACTACGGCGTATTTTGCGATTCAGTTTGCTGGCGTTAATGCGCTGGGCAAGGGCGATTACACCAATGGCTTTACGCCGGCGTGTTATGTGCCGGATGACCTGAATCATGAGCTGGGCAATGTCAGCGAATCACGCCTGTCTGCTGCACTGACCTATGTCAGCACCGGCGCTTGCCCGACCGTTGCAGCAGGCGTTGCAGCAGCGCCACCGTTGCAGTTTAGCCCCATCGTCGACAAGGACCCGCATCCGTGGCGGAATATCAAGCTGTTGAAATAATGCTGGGAATGAAGGCTTGAAACAAGCTGATGTAAAAACAGGGAGTGTACCGACAGTACGCTCTCTGTTTTTTTGTCATTAAGATTTATATTGCATCTAGCGCTTGTTGCAAATCATAGCGCAAATCTTCCACATCTTCTATGCCGACAGACAGGCGCACGAAAGAATCGGTGATTCCGAGTATCGCTCTTTGTTCGGCGGGGATGGTGGCGTGCGTCATGATGGCCGGGTGTTCGATCAGGCTTTCCACGCCGCCCAGACTTTCTGCCAGGGCAAATACTTCACAGCGTTCAAGGAAGCGGCGTGCACCCGCCAGGTCGGTATCCAGCTCTATGGAAATGATGCCGCCAAAACCATTCATCTGCTGCTTGGCCAGTTCATGCTGCGGGTGACTGGCCAGGCCAGGGTAATACACCTTTTTGACCTTGGTTTGCTGTTCCAGCCACTGCGCCAGATCGAGCCCGTTGGCATTATGTCGCTCAACCCGGATGTTCAGGGTCTTGATGCCACGCAGTGCCAGGAAGCTGTCAAAGGGACCAGCTATTGCACCGACTGAATTTTGCAGAAACCCCAGGCGCTCACGCCATTCGGCCTGATGTGCTTCGCCACCGACAATGGCAATACCGCCGATGATGTCAGAATGACCGTTGAGGTATTTGGTCATGGAATGCACGACGATATCAAATCCCAGTTCCAGCGGACGTTGTACACGCGGGCTGGCAAAGGTATTGTCGGCCACTGCGATGATGCCGCGTTCACGGCAGATGGCGGCTATGCGACGCAAGTCGGCCAGCTTTAACATGGGGTTGGTCGGGGTTTCCACCCACACCATTTTGGTGTCCGGCCTGAGCGCAGCCAGCAAGGCTTCCGGTTTGGTCATGTCCACGTAAGTGAAATCCAGGCCGGCGCTGCGCCTGCGCACACGTTCAAACAGGCGATAACTGCCGCCATACATATCATCGCCTGCCACGATGTGGGCACCGCTGTCGGCAATTTCCAGCACGGTGGCGATGGCGGCCAGGCCAGATGCAAAGGCAAATGCCTGGGCACCGCCTTCGAGGTCGGCCACGGCACGTTCCAGCGCCCAGCGGGTGGGATTGTGCGAGCGACCGTAATCCAGGCCCTTGTGTACGCCAGGGCTGTCCTGCACATAGGTAGAGGTGGCATAAATCGGCGGCATGATGGCACCGGTAGTCGGGTCCGGGAATTGCCCGGCATGAATCACACGCGTACCAAAGGCTTGCTGACGTTCAGGTTTCTTGTATTCGGGATAGCTCATGAGAGTGTCCTGCGTAAATGGTTAAGAAGATCAAAGCGGGTAATCAGGCCGTGAAATTGTTGATTGGATGCGATGATGGCGACCAGGCCACGATTCAGGGTGGCACGCAATGCTGCTATGCCGGCCTGCGGGTTCAGGGTTTCAATCTGACTGGTCATGGTGTCTTGCACCGGACTACGAAACAGGGTGGCGTCGCCCGATACTTTCAGCAACAGATCCGATTCATCGATGATGCCGATGATCTCGCCATGATGGATCACCGGCAATTGCGAGATATCGGCACTGCGCATGCGGTTGAAGGCCACCATCAGGGTATCGCTGCTGTCAACGCTGATGACCGCGCCATCATCAAAGCGGCGGCCTATGATGTCGCGCAGATCGCCGTAAACCTGTCGTTTCAGCAGACCCTGGTCTATCATCCAGTTGTCGTTATACACCTTGGACAGATAACGGGTCCCGGTATCGCAGACAAAGGTAACCACGCGCTTGGGCGTGGTCTGGGCCCGGCAATAACGCAAGGCGGCGGCCAGCAGGGTGCCGGTGGATGAACCTGCCAGTATGCCCTCGGCACGCAACAGTTCACGCGCGGTGCCAAAGCTTTCGGTGTCATCAATGGTGTAGGCATGTTTGACTGCCGTCAGGTCGGCAATGGCAGGGATGAAATCTTCACCTATGCCTTCCACCGCCCAGGAACCGCTGACTTCATTGACGTGACCGGTATCTATATATTCTGCCAGGATGGAACCCTTGGGGTCGGCCAGTACGAATTCCAGTTCTGGCTGTGCCTGGCGGAAAAAGCGCGTCAACCCGGTAACCGTGCCCGCAGAGCCGACACCCACCACAATCGCATCGATATCATGGCCAGTCTGTTCCCAGATTTCGGGGCCTGTCGTGGTTTCATGGGCGTAGGGATTGGCCGGGTTGTTGAACTGGTCGGCAAAGAAAGACCCGGGGATATCTTTGGCAATGCGCGCCGCATAATCCTGGTAATACTCGGGGTGGCCCTTGCCAATATCGGAACGGGTGATATGCACCTCAGCGCCCATGGCGCGCAGGTGCAGTATTTTTTCGGTGGACATTTTGTCTGGCACCACCAGCACTACGCGGTAGCCTTTGGCCCGCGCCACCAGTGCCAGGCCCAGGCCGGTATTGCCGGCTGTGGCTTCGATTACGGTGCCACCGGCTTGTAGCCTGCCATCGGCTTCTGCCGCCTCTATCATGGCCAGGCCGATACGGTCCTTGATCGAACCGCCAGGGTTTTGCGATTCCAGTTTCAGAAACAATTCACACGGTCCGGTATCAAGGCGGGTAACCTTGACCAGGGGTGTATTGCCAATCAACGCAAGTACTGCGGGATTAGTAGTAGATGTCATTTTTTCTCCAAGCCTGTTATGGCAGATCATTGCCATGCATCTTGTTACGCTTTAGTTAAAGAGGCAGCCATGCTAGCGATGTCTGCCTGTTCGGCTAAGGAATTTTTGCAACTATGCTTATGCGGAAAATGAGACTGCCGACGGGTCAGGGTTTAAGTATAGTCTTTGTGCTGATTCTTGTTGAAGATTGCTGGAACCTTGAAAACAGGGTCACGTTGTGAAGGAAAATCTGGAAGGCAGAAAATATAAATGCCGCCCGAAGGCGGCATCAAAGTGAGAGACTGTATTACGTTAAAACGTGCCCAGTTGGGACGAGCCGCTCTTCTTTTATTATTAGGACTTACGCAAAACCGCCCCAGCCGCGTTGCAGCTCTTCTCCTAGGAGCCGCGTACTAAAGTACTGTCTTCGTCGCTACGGTGCAGTCGGGGTTTCAGGCAACATGTTGCCTGCCGACGTAACGAACCTCCTCTGCAAGGGAGGTTTCCTAGAAGCGATAGCCTTGCCGGGACAATTTTGCGTAAGTCCTAATTATAAACCTGTGATGTTGTAAGCTTGTGCTGCGCTGCAGTGCTTATTCCGCTGTGCTGCGGTCCTCCTTATGATGGAAAGGAGCAAACCAGCAGACTGCGAAAGACGGAATGGTTGCCAGCATGACGAAGATAAAATAATGGGTATAACCCAGCAATTGCTGCAGGTGGCCACTGATGACACCCGTTACCATCATGCACAAGCCCATCAGACCGGTACCGAAGGCATAGTGAGTGGTGGTGTATTTGCCTGGGGCCAGTTGTTGCATCAGGTAAATCATGAAGCCGACGGAACCGAAGCCAAAGAAGAATTTTTCTATGGCTACACCGGCAGTGATCAATAGCTGGCTTTCCGGCTGGAAGATACTCATCAGCAGGAAAGTGGCATTCGGTATGTTGACGGCACAGCACAGCAGGAACAGGCTGGGTTTCAAACCACGTTTTGCGACGAACACGCCACCCAGCAAAGAACCCAGCAGCACGGCAACCAGGCCATACGTGCCATAGATCAGGCCCAGTGATTCATTCGACAGACCCAGACCACCTTTGGCAACCGGATCAACCATGAAGAAAGGGCCGATTTTTTCAAGAAAACCTATGCTCAGGCGAAACAGGAAGGCAAATGCGACCATCAGCCAGACATCGCGTTTCTGGAAGAAAGTGACGAAAGAATCGCGCAAGATATGCACAGCGTCACCGACGCTGGCGGGTGTGTTTTCTGCCTTGGCACCGTCTGGCATGGTACGCATATGCCAGAACGCCATCAGCGCGGTAATGCCGGCTACGATGAGGAAGATGATGCGCCAGGAATCCATCCATTCGGCGCCAAACACCTTGGGATCATGATGGAAGAAATCCGTATGCAGTTTGCCACTCAGATACACCAGGCCGCCGGCAGCAACGATAGGGCCGATATTCCAGCTCAGGCTTTGTATGCCGCAGTACAGGGATTGTGTCTTGCCATCCAGCGAGGTGACATACACGCCATCGGCAGCAATATCCTGGGTTGCACCCAGGAAGGAAATCAGCCAGAACAGCAGCATCAGAATCATCATGTAACTGGGCAGTGACATCACCAGTGCGACGCCGACAAAGCCGATGGCAATGGCCAGCTCGGTACAGATGACAAAGAACTTCTTGGTCTTGTACATTTCGACAAAAGAGGCAAACAAGGGCTTGATGGTATAGGCCAGGATCAGGTAACTGGCATATTCGGCAGCCTGGCCGTTATCCATGCCCAGATTTTTAAACATGATGGCGGTGACGCTGGTCAGCGTCATATACGTCAGTGCCATGGTGAAATACGTGGTGGGTACCCAGAACAGCGGTGAGGGCTTTCCTGGTACTGCACGCAGATGGACTTCTGTCTGTGTAATCATAGTGGCGGCTAGGGTGGCGCTACGCTTTGCCTGGTAGTGACTGATAGTGACAACAGTGACAACAGTGACGACAGTGACGACAGTGACACCAGGCGGCTGTGCTGACCCTGTCTGCCCGGGTAGGGCTCGCAGTAAACTGGTTCAGCGGACAACCGTAAGAATAGCTAGTCTCGTAATATTTATTATTTGCCTTGCACCAATCAAACGGCCCGGTCAGATCATGAACTGCTTCCATGAATCACCATGCCATCTTCAATGTGCAACAGCTTCGTGTGAATTATTTTCAATAATCCGGCCTTGAAAACCTTTTCAAGAAAAAGAATAGCACGAAATTTGAGAATAAAAAACTTTTGTTCATCAAAAACAGGCATTCAGGGTGCATGGGTGAATTGAAGAAAATCCTTGTCGGTGAATGGCAAAAAGGCTTGCAGCCTGGTTTTATCAGTCATTCCACATGGTTGTATGCAGGCGCGTTTTTGCTGCAGGCGGGGGTGAAAGCGGGCATCGATACATAGTAAACATGAAATTGTTTTCACTTTTTGTACGTAAAACATCTGTACTGCTCTTTTTCTCATATTCTTTAACAGATTTTGGCAGGACAGATTGTTGACACAGCACAAAGCGGATGATAAATTCCGTTTAGCTTGAAAACGTTTTCACTCTTGCTGTATGCGCTGTCTGAGCTACCGTTTGCGTATATGGTTGATATGGCCTGAAAGTAGAGGCCATATTTTTTGTGGTAAATTGAAAACGTTTTCAGTTGTGTGGCCTGATCATTTGTCATGTACTGACGCACCCGCGAAAAATGCGTGCAGATGGCACTGTTACAGTCCACCAGGAAAGTTTTGATAAAGCCGGCGGGCAGGAGGACTTGCCATGTCGCCGCCATACAGAGCTTCCTGAAAATAATAAATAAAGCCGGAGTACGGCCTGCGGGCCGGCATCCGGATTAATCCAATCCTACCAATGAATACTATGAAAAATTCGTCAGCACCACTTTCATTTTCACCGGCTTTTACCTGGGGTGTGGCTACCAGTGCCTACCAGATTGAAGGAGCTGCGGCAGCCGATGGGCGCGGCCCTTCCATCTGGGATACGTTTACCCATACACCGGGCAAGATCATTGATGGCAGCACGGGCGATGTGGCTTGCGATCATTATCATCGTTATGCCGAAGATGTAGACATCATTGCGTCGCTGGAAGTTGATTCTTATCGTTTTTCCATTTCCTGGCCGCGTGTGCAAGCGCTGGGCTACGGTGCCTGGAACGAAGCTGGTTTTGAGTTCTATTCCAGGTTGCTGGATAAGCTGGAAGAAAAAAATATCAAGGCCCACATTACGCTTTACCACTGGGATCTGCCACAAGGCTTACAGGACAAAGGTGGCTGGCTGGACCGTGAAACCACGCTGAGGTTTGCTGAATATGCAGCCGAAGTTGCGCGCCGCTTTGGTAAGCGTGTCGCCACCATCGCGACGCACAATGAACCCTGGTGTACTGCCAATCTCGGTTATGGCAACGCACAGTTTGCACCAGGTATTGCTGATACGGTACAGGCTTTACAGGTGTCGCATCACCTTTTGCTGTCACATGGCTTGGCCATGCAAGCCATGCGTGCAGTGAATACCCCGGCGCGCCTCGGTATTGTGTTGAATCAGTGGCCAGCCACACCAGCCACCGGCAGTACGGAAGACGTCGCCGCTGCTGAATGGGAATATGCACGTTCGGTACAATGGTTCATGGACCCGATATTCAAAGGGCGCTATCCGCAGAAAGCACTGGATCGCATGGACATGACGCAATTCCAGGTGCACCCGGAAGACATGCAAATAATCCGTCAGCCGCTGGATTTTCTGGGGGTGAATTATTATTTCCGTGCCTTTGTCAGTACCGAAAATCCACCCCGCAAGCCAGAAGGAAAACTGGGCTTCTCCGACATGGGCTGGGAAATTTATCCTTCTGGCCTGACCGATCTTTTGCTGCAGTTAAAGGCAGAATATCCAGACCTGCCGGCGGTGTATATTACGGAAAATGGCATGGCCGTTGCCGATCAAATCGTCGATGGAAAAATCAACGATCAGGTGCGCATCAATTATGTGCAGTGGCATCTGCAAGCCGTGCAGGCAGCGATTGCCGCCGGGGTCAATGTGCAGGGCTATTTTTACTGGAGCCTGCTGGATAATTTCGAATGGAATTCTGGCTATGAAAAACGCTTTGGCCTGGTACATGTTGACTATGCCACGCAAAAACGTACGCTGAAAGAAAGCGCTCACTGGTACCGCAATTTGATTCGTTCGCAGACCACGGCTTAAGCAGTATCCATCACAGACAGCCTTACTGTCCTTGCTCTTGTTTTTACTTTTGCCTGACCCGGCCCTATGTGCCAGGTCAGGCTTTTTATTTATTAGGACTTGCGAAAAACCGTCTCAGTTGCGTTGCAGCTCCTGCCCTGGGAGCCGCGTACTAAAAGTATTGTCTTCGTCGCTACGGTGTAGCCGGGGTTTCAGACAACATGTTGTCTGCCAACGTAACGAACCTCGCCTGCAAGAGAGGTTTCCTTAAGCGATAACCTTGCCGGGACAATTTTGCGTAAGTCCTATCTATTTATCCCGCAGCCTATCAGTAAATCCTAAGGCCGCCAGTATCATTTTGATCCATGGTCTGCGCATCCTGGTCTCCTGTTATTTTTGCTTGGTTCAATGTTGCCGCGTTGCTGCAATTCAGTGCAATGATGAAATTGACTAATGCAATGTCTCTGTCGCTACATTGACCAAACAACGAAAGCCCAGTATGGTAGCTGGCCAGGGAGATGCAAGAACGTGCATCCATGTAAAACCCCCGGTCACTTGCGTGAACCGGGGGTTTTGTCTGTTTAAGCTGAATGGATAGCTTTTATTTAGAAATCAATACCAACATTCACACCGACCGTACGTGGTGGCAGATATTGCGCCTGCCATGGTCCGTTGGCGTTCAAAGCACTGGTTTTGATTTTATTGTCACCAACATTGCGGATAAAGAAATCGCCATACCAGGCAGTTTTCCCATTGGACTGATAGCGCAGGCCAAGATCAGCACGGGTATAGGCTTCTTGCTTGTCGCCGTCACCGTAGTTGAACACGCTCAGCCAGGTATCCGTTTCGTAATGCAGGCTGAGGCGTGGTGTCAGCGTACCGCCATCCAGATGGAAGGTGTGCTGATACATGACCTGGGCTGAAAACTTCGGTGTATGTGGCATGGTGTTACCCGAAACATCCAGGCAATTGCTGATGCCAGGAATCTTACAAGCTGGCAGTGCATAGTCATTTGAGCCGCCGACCAAATTACCCAGCGTTGCCTTGGCAATGGCAATGGTGACTTGCAGCTTGTCGTCTTTACTCAGCTTGGCGGCCAGTTCGGATTCAAAGCCATACACAGTAGCGCCATCCGCATTTGATGTTTGCAGACCACGGGTGCCGTCAGGTGCGGTGACCGGTGCGCTGAACTGGAAGTCTTTGAACTTGCCATAGTACAGTGCATTATTCAGTCGAACTGTGCCGCCCATCAGTGTGCTCTTGGTGCCGACTTCGAAGTTGGTCAGTGTTTCAGGACCATAGGTTTTGCCACCATCTTGCAGACCACCTGATTTATAGCCGGTAGAGATGCTGCCATAGATCATGTTGTCTTTGTCGATGTCATGCGAGATGCGCAACAGGCCTGTCATTTTGCTGCCGCTATAGCTGCCATCATTGATGGAATAGGCTGCAAAGTTGGATGTCGCCGAAGCCGGGTCAACATTTGGAGTAATGGCAGACTGGCTCAGTTCTGGTTTGCTAGAGAAACCATAGCCGCGACCGCCAACATTGGTCCGTTTGTCAGAGGTGAAGCGCAGGCCGCCAGTGATATGGGTATCGCTGCTTGCATTCCAGGTTGCCTGACCAAAAGCAGCTGCAGTTTCCACTGTTTCTTTTGGTTGGATGAAGGAACCCTGCCAGCCTACTGTACCTTGATATGTGCCGTTCAGGATAGGAATATCAAAACGGATATCATTGGTTTCAGAACCATAATACAAACCCAGTTGCCAGTCGATATCACGGACGCCTACCGATTGTAGTTCAACTTCATGGCTGAAGTTTTTATAGTTGGACGAGACTGTATTGTTGGCTTGCATGTTGCCACCAGAAGTGAAGCTGGTTGGCAAGGTGGCACCACCATCCTGGTCGAAACGGGAAGAGCCGCTGAACTTGGAATAACCGCCGATGTAAGTCAGTTGCATGGACTTGTCGATGGCGTATTCTATTCTGCCGCGGATGGAATCGGTGTCACGTTTCAGGAAGGGGGCGGTATCTATCAGCGCCGACCACTGGCTTTGGCCAGCACGCGGATTTTGCAGCAGGTTCATCGATGGTGTGCCACGGTCTATGAATTTTTCATAGGACAGATCAATTTTTGTGGCGGCATTTGGTTTCCACAACATGCTGATACGGGCTGCACTTTGATCCTGGGCGCCGTATTTAGGACCATCCTGTACAAACAGCGCATAGTTGATAGGCTGGAATGGTACGACAGTGCCGCCGTTTTTCAGGTAAGTGGCAAATGCTGCTTTCTGGCTATCCAGGGACAGCGTAGGCGGTGTCTGGAAATCGACATAGCCATCATGTTTTTCATGAACGAAAGCAAAGCGCAAAGCCAATTCATTACTGACCGGTACATTGAATGCACCGCGTGTACCAATGCGGTTATAGCTACCTACGCCACCTTCAAAATTGCCGGAACTGTCGCCGATCTTGGCTTTGGCCGTTTGCATATTAACGGCACCAACCGTGGCATTGCGACCCCACAATGTACCTTGTGGACCACGCAGAACCTCTATACCTTCCAGATCAAACAACAGGGAAGTTGCACCTTCAGGGCGTGGAGCATAAATACCGTCGATGAACAAGGCAACTTCAGGGTCGGCGTATTCGGTCTTGGCGCTGTCATTACCAATGCCGCGCATGGTCATGGTGATGACGCCATGGTCACCCTCATTGGTGGCCTGGAAACCTGGCACCAGATTGACGACGTCCTGGACATTTTGCACGTGTGCATCTTCCAGTGTTTCGGCGTTGATGGCGGTGATGGCTACGGGTGTGCGTTGCAATGACGTGGCACGTTTGGTACCAGTCACAATCACTTCAGAAATGGTAGTACTTTCTTTGGCGGCTTTTGCCTGTGCTTGAGCTGAAGTTTGCTCTTGTGCCTGAACGCTGCCCATGCTGGCGAGCAGCGAAAAAATGGCGAACTGGATGGGAGTGCACGCGGCTTTCCGCGGCACGAATGTGCTGATTTTCATATGTCTCCTGTTACACGGTTAGATTTGTTGGCTTATTAAACCATTACGTCTTTATGTGAAAACGTTTTCTTATATATGTTTTGCGATTTCTTGTTTTGAAACCGTTTTCATATTACATAGAAACGGTTTTCCGTGTCAAATATAAAATGGTAACGTTTTCAAAATGTTGTAATATGAGATGCCCAGAAGGGGGGGCTCCATGGATTTGGCTCAGCTTCCCTCAGAGGTATTTGCAAAAACGGGATGGCGTGCCCGGGCGGAGCTGCCACAACAAAACCGTATGATTTTTGCAACAGGCTTATATAAAAACAGAAGAACTTGCTTCTATTCATGAAATGAGTTCCAGAAAACAGGAGACTTTGAATGAAACCGGTACCTAATATTCGTAACATCTTGATCGTGGGCGGTGGAACCGCAGGCTGGTTGACGGCATGTTTTTTGGCCAGCAATCTGTCTCTCGCTAAAAAGGCATCTTCATCCCCGGATGGCATCAGCATTACCCTGGTGGAATCCAAAGAGATAGGCATCATAGGTGTGGGGGAGGGCAGCTTTCCTTCCATCCGCGGCACACTGGCTGCCATAGGTATCGATGAAGCGCGTTTCATTCGCGAATGCAACGCAACATTCAAACAGGGCGTGCAATTTGCCGACTGGGTCCGGCCAGCGGGTGCCGAAGGCAACGGGCATTATTTCCATCCTTTCAGCCATCCCAGCCAACGTCAGGGCGGGCCGGAATTATTACCTTACTGGCTGCTGGGTGCAGCCGGCTCTGGCAAGGCAAGGCGGCCTTTTGCGGATGCTGTCAGCATGCAGAAGCGCATTGCCGATGCCCATCGCGGTCCCAAGCGTTTCGACGACAAGGATTTTCTTGGTCCCATGAATTACGCCTATCACTTCGACGCTGGCAAATTGGCGGCGCTGTTGTGCGAGCATGGCAAATCATTGGGTGTGCAGCAGGTGCTGGCGACGGTCGAGCATGTGCAACTCGACAATGACGGTGCCATTGCTGCCGTGCATACCAAAGAAGGGCAGGCGCTGACTGCTGATCTGTATATAGACTGCACCGGTTTCCGTGCTGCCCTGATAGGCGAAGCACTGGGTTCTCCTTTCCGCAACATGAATGATGTGTTGTTTGTTGACCGTGCCGTGGCGATGCAGGTACCGTATGCGCAGCCAGATACCCCCATCCCTTCCTACACGATTTCCACTGCGCAAGAAGCTGGCTGGACCTGGGATATAGGCTTGCAGCAAAGACGCGGCATAGGCTATGTGTATTCCAGCCGGCACACGGATGAAGCACGGGCAGAGCAGGTCTTGCGCAATTACATAGGACCGGCGTCTGACGGTATGTCCGCCCGGTTGTTGAAGCTGAATGTCGGTTACCGCGAAACCCAGTGGGTCAAGAATTGCGTGGCGATCGGTTTGTCCGGCGGCTTCCTGGAACCGCTGGAATCATCCGGCATAGGCCTGATAGAAACCGCTGCCTATCTGCTGACCTATCTTTTTCCCTTCAATGGTGAACTGGCACCGGTTGCCACCCAGTTCAACCAGCATATGAAGGAGCGCTATGAGCGCATCATCGATTTCGTCAAAATGCATTACTGCCTGACGCAACGTACGGACAGCGCATTCTGGCGTGACAATACCGACCCTGCCACCATCCCCCACAGCTTGCAGGAGAGATTGGCAATGTGGCGTTGTCGCCCGCCGAATCGCATGGATTTTGTGACTGACATGGAAATGTATCCGCCATCCAGCTGGCAGTTTGTGCTGTACGGGATGGAATTCCAGACCGACATGGGTGTCAATCAATTTTCCTACCCGCGTATGGAAGAAGCCGCCAAAGAATTCCAGATGATCGCGCAGATGTCGCAGCATGCCATGGCTGATTTACCGGATCACCGGAAACTGGTTGAGCATATGTGCAAAACCTCTGCCGACATACAGGTGGCGCGCCGGGCTTAGTTGGTTTGCTTTGCTCCAGGAGGACTGGGCCGACGCTGCTGGTTGGCCTGGCACCTGTTAATGAGTAGTCATGAGCAAAAGCTGATTGGAAGCTTCGGCGTTTGCTCATTTGAAAAGAAGCATGCTATCCTAATTGTGAAAAGCTTTTCATGATAGGACTTACGCAACATTGCCCCATCTGCGTCGTAGCTCCTGGCCGTACTATTCGTACTGTCTGTGTCGCTTCGCCTTGCTGGAACAATTTTGCGTAGGTCCTATGTGTTTGTCCTATGTGTTTAATAATGATCTTTCCAAAGAATCATCCTGCCCGACGGAAGGTATTGCGTGGTCGAAAAAATTAGAACAAAAAATGAGCCAGTGACTTTATTGGATGTAGCGCGTGAGGCGGGTGTTTCACCCAGTACGGTGTCGCGCATACTCAATGGTACCGCCAAGGTATCGCCAGACAAGCGGAAAGCCGTTGAAACTGCCATCGCAGAGATGAAGTTCGAGCCTAATCAACTGGCACAGGGCCTGAAAAGCGGTCGTTCCATGACCATAGGCATTGTGGTGCAGGATATCGCCAGCCCCTTCTTTGATGAAACCCTGCATGGTGTGGACGAAGGGCTCAAAGGCACAGGCTATGCATCCGTCATCGTCAGTGGTCACTGGAATGCGGAAGAAGAGGCGGCGCGTATCAAGCTGCTGCTGGCGCGCAAGGTGGACGGCATTATCTTGCTGTCAGGCCGTATCGCTGACAAGACGGTACTTGAATTTGCCAGGGATAAACCGATAGTCGCTACTGGCCGTGCCTTGCATAGCAAGACGGCGGTGGGCTTCAAGCTTGACAATGAGCATGGTGCCTACCTGGCAACCAGGCACCTGATCGAGCTTGGCCACAGACGCATCGCCTTTGTCACCGGCCCCGCCAACAATACGGATGCGCTGGAACGGCAGGAAGGCTACCAGCGTGCCCTGCAAGAATCGAATATCGCATTTGAAGAAAACCTGGTGGTCGAAGGCAATTTCCATGAAGCCAGCGGCCTGATGGCGATCAACCGCTTGCTTGAAACCCAGCAGCAATTCAGCGCTGTTTTTGCTGCCAATGACCTGTCTGCCTATGGCGTACGGCTGGGCCTGTACAGAAAAGGCATACGGGTACCGGAAGATATCTCACTCATCGGTTTCGACGATTTGCCCAGTTCACTCTACACCACACCACCACTGACAACGATCCACCAGCCTTTGTATGACATGGGCTTGCTGGCAACCAGGACGCTGCTGGGTTTGATCAGCGGAACGGACGTTGACCTGGCTTTGCCGGGCCTTGAGCTGATCGCCAGGGAAACCACACGACGCCTGAGATAAATTTCTCTGTCGCCAGGCGTTCATCCTCAAACGGGCTGATAGCGAGCGGGTAGTGGACGGGTAGTGGACGGGTAGTCGGCAGCATGCTACCCGCTACCCGAGCTATGTCCTTGTCTTTCATGGCATGCAGCCAGCGCATTTCAGCCGTATTTCAGTCTGTCTGAATTCTCGTTAAGCGTATTTTTTCCATATCTTTGATATTCCCGCCCGGAATGTGCTGTTAATGTGCTGTGAATTGCAGTCGCATGCCTGGCGCTGCCTGCCTGTTTGCAAAACAGGGAAATGTTGGTTAAACTGGAATCGACATCAGACATCGTACAACATGATGTTGTAAAGATGTAGCAAGTGTCCAATCCTGGCTGCGGATCATGTATTGCGTGCATCCGCATGCACTGCACGCCTGATCTTCAGAAACAAAAATGGATAGCCTGCCAACGCATCATAACGGATCAGCGAAATGACTGGATTGAATTTCTGGCGCAAGGTCTGCGGCGCAGGCTTGCTGCTATGTGCGTTCTTCATGCCGGTACGGCAGGCAGCGGCAACACCTGTGCCGGATGGCATGGTGCAGGCTCCGGCTAGCGTCGAGCAATGGGGAAGCATAGAAATCACCCTGGCCGGTAGCTCACAAGGAAATCCCTTTACTGAAGTTGAATTATCGGCCCGCTTTCGGCAGGGCGAAAAGGTGCTGGATGTTGCCGGATTCTATGATGGTGAAGGTATCTACAAGATACGCTTCATGCCAGAAAGTACCGGTATCTGGCAGTATACGACCAGCAGCAATCAGGCTGCATTGCGAGGCCAGAGCGGTAGCTTCACTGTTACTGCACCTGCTGCCGGCAATCATGGCCCGGTCAAGGTGCGCAATACCTTCCATTTTGCCTATGCTGACGGGCAAGCTTATCATCAGCTTGGTACAACCAGCTATGCCTGGATACATCAGGGTGATGCACTGGAAGAGCAAACTCTGCGCACGCTGGCGACCTCGCCATTTAACAAGCTGAGGATGACGGTATTTCCCAAGCATTACGAGTGGAGCAAGAACGAACCGCAACTTTACCCGTTTGAAGGCACGCCACCAGCGCAGTGGGATCTGACCCGCTTTAACCCTGCGTTTTTCCGCCATCTGGAACAACGTATTTCTCAATTGCGCACACTGGGTATAGAGGCCGACATTATCCTGTTCCACCCGTATGACAAGGGGCACTGGGGCTTTGACCGCATGGCAGCAGCAGCCGATGACCGTTATCTGCGCTATGTGGTCGCTCGTCTGTCAGCCTTTCGTAATGTATGGTGGTCTATGGCCAACGAATTCGATTTCATGACCGCGAAAACACCCGCCGACTGGGACCGCTACTTCCAGATCGTGCAAGCCAATGATCCCTATCAGCATCTGCGTTCGATTCATAATGGCAGCATCTTGTATAACCACACCTTGCCCTGGGTGACCCATGTCAGCATACAGAGTGGGTCGGCAACGGAAGATTTTGAGCGTGCCGTGATCTATCGCGATGTCTATCGCAAGCCAGTGATTTTCGACGAGGTCAAATACGAAGGTAATCTTCCCCAGCGCTGGGGGCGGCTCAGCGCCGAAGAAATGGTCCTGCGTTTTTGGCATGGCAGCATTGCCGGTACCTATGTTGGCCACAGCGAGAGCTATCTTGATCCTGAAGACATTATATGGTGGGCCAAGGGTGGGGTGTTCCACGGGCAAAGTGTGCCGCGCCTCACCTTTTTGCGAAAAATACTTGAGGACGGTCCGGCCGATGGCCTGGAACCCATCGACAAGTGGCAGGATTATCCCTTTGCCGGTAAACGAGGTCAGTATTACCTCGGTTATTTTGGTAACGACCCACGTACTAACTGGCGTTTTGAACTGGCCAAGGCCGGTCTTGCCGAAGGCATGAAGTTCAGGGTGGATGTGATTGACACCTGGAACATGAGCATCACTCCTGTGCCCGGCCTGTTTGAACTCAAGAAACAGGATAACTATCTGTTCGCCGACAAAGATGGCCGCAGCGTCAGCTTGCCTGGTCGGCCCTATATGGCAGTGCGTATAGTGAAGCTACCGTGACGTCTACCTTGCTCAGATGGCTGGCAATCGCCGGCATTATTTTCCTGCAGACAGCGATATCAGCTGCCAATCAAGTCACGGATGTGCCGGTCAGTGTTGATCAGTGGGATTTCTTTGAAATCAAACTGACTGGCCCGGCCACGGGCAACCCGTTTACCGAAGTCAGTCTGTCGGCGCAATTTGTGCAAGGTGACAGGAAACTGGATGTGTCAGGATTTTACGATGGCGATGGTATCTACCGTATACGCTTTATGCCCGACACCATTGGCGAATGGCATTATGAGACGCATAGCAACCGTGTCGAATTACAAGGCAGGCATGCTGCCATTCTTGTCAAGCCTGCGCGCGCTGGCAACCATGGCCCGGTAAGCGTGCGCAATACCTTTCATTTTGCCTATGCTGATGGCACTCCATATCGCCAGATCGGTACGACCAGCTATTCCTGGCTGCATCATAACCAGGCACTGGAAGAACAAACACTCAAGACATTGGAGACATCGCCGTTCAACAAGTTGCGAATGGTGGTGTTTCCCATGCAGCAGAATAATCCCGACCTGTATCCTTTTGCCGGAAGACCACCACTGGCCTGGGATCTGAGTCGTTTCAATCCGGCTTTTTTTCGACATATAGAGACAGGTATCGACCAGCTCCGTACGCTGGGAATCGAGGCCGATGTCATCCTGTTCCATCCTTATGACAAGGGCCATTTTGGCTTCGACCGCATGCCAGCCAGCGTCGATGACCGCTATCTTCGATATGTGGTGGCACGCCTGTCCGCCTACCGTAACGTCTGGTGGTCAATGGCCAATGAATTTGACTTCATGACGGCGAAAACAACGGCCGACTGGGATCGTTATTTCCATATTGTGCAGCAGAGTGATCCCTATCAGCATTTGCGTTCTATCCATAATGGCTTACAGTTGTATAACCAGACCCAGCCCTGGGTCACCCATGCAAGTATACAGAGTGGAGCGGTGGCCGAAGATGCCAGGCGTGCCGTGATTTTACGAGATGTTTATCGCAAGCCTGTGGTACTGGATGAAGTGAAGTACGAAGGCAATATGCAGCAACGCTGGGGGCACCTGACACCAGAAGCGATGCTGCTGCGGTTTTGGCAGGCAACTATCGCTGGTACCTATGCGGGCCACAGTGATACCTATCTGGATCCTGAGGATGGTTTGCCATGGTTGGACAAAGGCGGTGTGTTTCGTGGACAGAGCGTGCCGCGGATCGCCTTCCTGCGCTCGGTACTGGCAACGGCACCAGCCGAAGGCCTTGATCCCATCGACGAAGGGGCCAGTCTTCCCTTTGTGGGCAAACGCGGCAGTTATTACCTGACTTACTTCGGACGTGCGACACCGCTCAACTGGAAATTTTTGCTGTACCAATCCGGACTCAGGGAGGGGATGCGCTGCAAGGTAGAGATCATCGATACCTGGAACATGACGATACATCCTGTCGATGAGTATTTCGAACTTAAAAAGCAAGATGATGACAGTTTTATCGACAAGCATGGCCGCAGTATTGCATTGCCCGGCAAGCCCTACATGGCCTTGCGCATCACAGTATTAACAACGCAGCAGCAATAATTGAATGAACAGTTTTTTCGTCATCTACAGTCAATTTGTATTCAGGTGGCGCTAAGGCTGTAACAAACGCTATAACAAACCAAATGGAGAGCAAATAGTGAACAAACATCAAGCCCACCCGGTGAATCAGAAGCGCCGCCGATTGCTGCAAGCAGGCGCAGTGCTGGCCACTTGCCTGTCCGAACCTGTATTGGCAGCGACCAGGGACGACCCATGGCAGGCAGCGCAAGCGATTATCGATCGCTGTACCCGGACATTGACGTTTCGTCCGCAAGACTTTCTCATCACCGCCTATGGTGCCAGTGAGTGCGAAGTGGTGCTGACAGATGCGTTCATCTCTCACGATGAACGGGGCAAGGTCAATGCACCCAAGCCAGGTGCTGCCGATTGTTGTCCGGCAATCACGGCAGCGATTGCGGCTTGTCATGCGGCCGGTGGTGGCCGTGTACTCATACCAAAGGGTAACTGGTTATGCTGCGGCCCCATGGTATTGCGTTCAAACGTGCATGTGCATCTGGCTGCGGGTGCCCACCTGTTTTTTAATAATGACCCGGCTGACTATGCGCGCCATGGCGACTACGATTGTGGCCCGAATGGAAAGCTGGTGCTGTCGCGCTGGCAAAGTAATGATTGCCTGAATTTTTCACCGTTGGTGTACGCTTACGGCCAGCAAAACATTGCCCTCACTGGTGAAGATGCCACCAGCATTCTGGATGGTCAGGGTGGTGTCGCTTTTCCGGGCAGTAAGGATTGCTGGTGGGGCTGGGCGGGTCGCAAGGCAGATGGTGCACCTGCCAATGACAGGCAAAGCGTGGTCAATCCGCGCAACCCGGTTTCGCTGGAATCACTGGCACCCGGTTTGTCCCCTGAACAGGCCAAATTGATAGAAGGTGGTCGGGAAACTTGGCGCTCGGACCATTATTTCTTGCCAGCCTTGTCTGAAGCGGGTGTCCCGGTTGAACGCCGGATTTTTGGCATTGGTCATTTCCTGCGGCCACATATGATCCAGTTGATTGGCTGCACCGATGTATTACTGCAAGACTATCAGGTGCAGGCTGCGCCATTCTGGTTGCACAATCCTGTCAATTGCCGCAACGTACTCTTCCGCAATGTGCAAATGCATAGTATAGGGCCGAACAGTGATGGTTTTGACCCGGAATGTTGCGACAATGTCCTGGTCGACGGATGTACCTTTAATACCGGCGACGATTGTATAGCCATCAAGGCTGGAAAAAATCGCGACATCCAGTATGGAGTGACACGCAATATCGTGATACAGAATTCCATCATGAATAGTGGCCACGGCGGTGTCACGCTGGGTAGTGAGATGGCGGGTGGTATTGAAAACATCTATGTGCAGAATGTGGAATTTCGCAATCTGCACTGGGCCAGCGATGCCTTGCGTACTGCTATCCGCCTGAAGACCAATATGAATCGTGGCGGATTTTTGCGCCACCTCTATGTGCGTAATGTGACCTTGCCTAACGGGGTGCAGACCAAGCCTGGCTTTTCCAATCTGTTGCCAGGCGCCGAGGTACCGCCACGCAGCGCATCGGTGGGCGGCGGGGCAGTCATTACTTTCGATTGCGATTACGCACCCAAGGATGACGCGATGCGGATACGGCCGCCACAGGTATCAGACGTGTACATCAGCGGAGTCAAGGTTAGCAATGTGAATACCGACCAGGGGGCGCGTTCCTGCTATCAGGCTATTGTGTTACTCGGGCCGCTCAAATCCAGCTACAACGGCCCGGATAAGCCCGTGGTGTCACCCATTACGAATGTGACCATCAGCGACTGCGACTTCGGCACACCGGTGAATGGCAAGCAAGCCTGGTTCATCCATAATGTGCGCGAACTGGTATTGCGCAACGTCACCATCGCTAACAAGGTTTACAACGAAGTGCTGTCGGCATGATGGCATGCCCAGGTACTGCCTTGCATTGAGATGCTGCATTGCTGTTGCGCATCTCAAAACCGCATCTCGAAACAATAAAGCGCATGATGAACTATCTGCCGGCCGAATATCCTTGGCCGACTTTGAACATCGTCGCGCGCCCCTCCGGCAGTACCGAAAATTCCTTGGCCGCTATTTTTTTCTCTTGTAACGCCACATTCAAATCTTTCACTGGTTGATCGATACCTTCATTGGTCAACTGAAAAGTTCCAAAATGCATGCCTATGCTTTGCTTTGCGCCCAGGTCCAGGTGTGCTTGAACCGCCTCAGTCGGGTCCATATGCACCCGTTTCATAAACCATCTTGGTTCATACGCACCTATTGGTAGCAAGGCGATATCTGGTGGTCCAAAGCGTTCCTGTATTGCCTTGAAATGCGATGAATACGCTGTGTCTCCACCAAAATACAGGCTGTGTCCGTTAAATGAAATATGGTAACTACCCCACAGGCTGCGGCCTCTGTCAAACAAACCACGACCAGAGAAATGCGCTGCTGGAGTCAGGCTCAGTTTGAGGTCTGAAGTCACCTGGTAACTTTGCCACCAGTCAAGTTCAACGACGTGCGCCATTCCACTATCTTCCAACAGCTTTTTGTTACCGAGAGGGACAAAAAAGAGTGGATGGAAACGATCGTTTAATCGCTTGAGGGTTTCAAGATCCATGTGATCATAGTGATTATGACTAATGACGACGACATCAATTTTCGGTAAATCAACAAAAGCAATGCCTGCTTTTCTGTGTCGCCTGGGACCTATCCAGCCAAAGGGGCTGACCCGGTCCGACCAGACTGGATCAGTCAGCAGATTTATATGCTGCGTCTGGATGAGCAGGCTGGCATGATTGACAAAGGTGACGGCGACTTCATCTTTGCTCGGTTTCCCTTGCACAGTAACCGCTTGCGCATGGTCAACCGAATCATTGCCAACCGTGTTATTTTCAACCACATCCGGCCAGTTTTCAAAATCAAACGCGAATAGCAGCTTGAGTCCATCCCACAGACTGTTACCTTCGGGATCGGCCGGATTAAAAAACTTGCTGCCATCATAGTGATCTGATGTTGGATATGGCTGCAATGGTGCGCATCCCGCCAACTGGAGCAAGATGATTACAAGAATAAATCGGATAAAGATAATTTGCATTTTTTCTTTTTGAAAAGTCCGGATATTAAATTGATTAACCGAAATGTGCGGTGACCGGAATGGCTCTTATTGCCGTTAAGGTCAAGCAAATACATGCAAGCAGATAGAACATTGTGAGAGTAGAAAATACAGCAAGTGCAGCACCACCCGCAAAGTATTCAGCAAGCAGACCGAAGGCCGGTATGAATTGCTGCGCGTGTACACCAAGAAAATGTGCTGGCCGGATGTCACCACGCAAATGCCAGCCAACTATTGGCCATCCTTTCCCGGGCGGTGCTTGATGGGATCCCAAAAGAAAGCCGCTCAGCGTCGACAATACAAAGGTCAGTATCAAACCGACGACAATTCCAGACTGCATTACCGACAGGGCTGGCTTGTCATTTTGCGTCCAGATCACCCAGGCCAGCCAGGCTTGTGAAGCGGTCAGCGCTACAGCCACAATACCCATAAGCCCAGACATGACGGCGTGCAGCAAGTCCGATGTATTGTAATGCGAGGCTTCACCCAGGCTGCCCTGCAAGCTGATGTAAGCTACTTCAAAAAAAGATGTGCTGACAATTAATACTGCAATCCAATAGAAGGATGGCAATGCTTGCGGCCTGACGTCTGCCATCCGCATCAGGCATGCAGTCGTGATGGCAAATAATGCCGTGGCCGCCATGAATTTCATGGGTTTTATCCAGACGCCTACGCCACGAATTGTCCTTTCGTCAAAACGCGACCACCACCAGGTCACTATCAGGCCGATCATCATGATCAGGCTGTATGCCAGTAAAACCTTCAGTGCATCATTCAGCGATGTCATGGATTTACTTCTTTCTCTGATTGGTGAATCAGCAGGCAGGGATATGGTCACGCACTCTGGCGTTGTAGCGTTGCTGTATACACGTTAAAGGGAAATGACTATCTTGCTGGCTGTCACGCCTTTTCTTTGCATATCCAGACCTGCCTGCACATGTTCCAGCCCTTTGCCTATCACATGTGGTTCCGGGGCGGCAACAATGACACCTTCAGCCAGGGCCGTGGGCAAGAAATCCACGTAGATGACCTGACTGACTTCATTGGCAATCAAGGATGTACCGAAGATGACTTTGGTACGTATGCCTCTGAGACGTGATTTGATCTGCATTGATAGCATAAATACGACCAGCCGCGGAAGCTGAAGTAGAAAATGTAGTTTCAGATTAGACCCCTTTGTCATTTTCTGGAAAGAGACTGGAAAGGTCGTCATGGAAACAAACTTGTTGCCTTTGCTTTCATGCATAATATCGAGGCAGGCTTCTATTGACCCCATGCCAATCGCCAATGCACCAACCATGGTCTTGCCATGGCAGGCCTTGATGATATCCTTTACCGCGTTGCTGCTGCGATAGTCGAAGACCTGACTAGCGCCTAGTTTTCTGACGTAGTCAAAGTTTTTTGGTGAGGCAGTCGTAATCACCTCATAACCGGCGGCAACGGCCAACTGAATCGCGTTACTGCCAACGCTCGTGGAGCCGCCCCAGACCAGCAAGGTTTGTCCGGTTGGTTTGGCGTTGACAGAAGGATGCCGTAGGGCCAACTGATCTTTTTCAAACAGGCCGCAAGCCGCCGTCGACAAGCCCAGCGGAAGCACCGCTGCACTCTCGTACGACATGTGATCGGGGATGGGTGAGGCCATGTGTTCAAGGACCACAGTGTAATGCTGAAAAGCGCCTTCGGCTGCGCTGTTGCGTGTGGGATCACTCCCCACCGCATGTGCCAGTACACGTTGCCCCACTTTGAATCGGGTGACCTTCTTGCCCACTTCAGCGACCTCGCCTGAAAGGTCTGATCCCAGGATAAACGGGTATTTGATCCAGGAAAAAACTAACTCGCCTGCATTTTGCAATATCCAGTCCAGCGGATTGATGGCGACGGCGTGGTTTCGTACAACTATTTCCAGGTCCCCGGGTGGCGTGTAACTGGCTGGTTTTACCTCCAGATCAGTGCGCTTCGTTGATATCCATGCAGCAGTATTGGTAGTCATTCGCATTCCAGAGATTGTGAGCCCGTAGCGGGTAAGAACGAAAGGGTAAGAATGACCAGATGATAGATGCTTGTACCGGGACGATCCATGCTCTATAGTCCGGTTTATCTTTTCAATCGTCCGGGGACGTAATGGATCCGCTGTCAGACGTCTTGTCCTTACTCAAACCTCGCAGTTATATGTTCCGCGGGCTCGATGCGGGCGGGCAATGGTCGCTGCATTTCAAGGCACTGCAAGGCATACGCTGTTATGCACTGCTTTCTGGCGAATTCTGGCTCACGGTTGAAGGTTGTCCTGAACCAGTGCATCTCAAAGAAGGCGACTGCGTCTTGTTGCCGGGTGGGCAGCCAGCCACGCTTGGCAGCGACCCGGCTTTACCACCTGTCGATGCCAGTATGGTGTTTCCCACAGTGAAGGAAGGTGGCGTTGTCACTTATAACGGCGGTGGTGATTGTTATGGATTGGGCGGTTATTTTGAATTTGCCGGAAGACACGCAGGAATACTGCTGGGTATCTTGCCAGCGGTCGTTCATATCCACAGAGAGTCAGATAAAAAAGCCTTGCGTGGTTCCTTGGAACAAATCATGCAGGAACTGCGTGAACCACAGCCTGGCGGTACTTTGATTGCCCAGCACCTCGCCTATCTGATGCTCGTCCAGGCCTTGCGTCTGTTTTTGCTGGAACGGGCCGCAGGTGCCAAAAACACACAAAGTGTTAGTGGTGGCGTAGGCTGGATCTATGCACTGACAGACAAGCAGATCAGCGCCGCCATCCATGCCATGCATGAAAACCCGGCACAAAAATGGACGATACAGAGCCTGGCCGAACGTGCCTATATGTCCAGATCTACCTTCGCATTGAAATTCAAAAAACTGGTGGGGGAATCACCAATGGATTATCTGACCCGCTGGCGCATGTTGCTTGCTGGCGACCGGCTGATGAACACCAGTGACCCCATTTCCATTATTGCACCTTCACTCGGCTATGATTCGGAAAGTTCATTCAGCACCGCCTTCAAACGTATCATGCAATGCTCTCCACGTGAATACAGTCTTGGTCGGGCAGAGATTGCCAGGATCAAAATTGACACCCAATTTCAAAATCACTGTTGAAATATTCTGACCTGTTCAGCTACTGAATTTGCATATTTTTATTCGGTGTCCCTTATATATAAAGCAGCCTGTTCCAATATTTATATGTTTGGGCTATCAATTTTTGCATTCTGTCGCATCGTGCTGGTGGTTGTCGTAGTTGTTTGGCAAAGTAGCTGAACATCAGAATGACAACGAGCATGGTTTGGCAGAGATCGCGCAATTTGTGTGTCAGGTGGGTGCGATGGATGGGTTTTCGGATGCTTAATCGAATTTCTATTATTTAACTATTAATCCACCAGTTTTTAAGTGTTTTTTGTTCTGATTAAGACTTTATTAAGACGCAACATGCGTTTGTCTTGACGCTGAAAGGGACGGGGACTATATTACTGACTCAAAAGTAAGTTAATTGAGTTATTGTTATAATGTCATGTCCTTTTAAGCCTAAATGGGAGCGTCGTAAGGATGCCCGCCCGCAAGAATTGCTTGCTGCTGCCCTTGACCTGTTTGTCGAGCGCGGCTTTGCTGCGACACGTCTGGATGATGTGGCGCGTACTGCTGGCGTTTCCAAAGGTACCTTGTATTTGTATTTTTCCAGCAAGGAAGAATTATTCAAGGCTGTAGTCAGGGAAAGCATTGTGCCTTTGATCGGAGCAGCAGAGGATGCGATTGGCCAGTTTAACGGTAGCAGCGATGAACTGTTTCGTTTGATCACGCATACCTGGTGGGACAACGTTGGCAAGACCAAGTTATCCGGTTTGCCGAAACTGATGATGGCAGAAGCCGGGAATTTTCCTGAGCTGGCCAGGTTTTATCAGGAAGAAGTGGTCGATCGGGGTGAAAACCTGATGACAATAGTATTGCGTCGGGGCATGGAGCGTGGTGAGTTCCGCCAGGTGGATCTGGAAATTGATACCAGAATACTGACGGCACCCGTGATCATGATGATGATGTGGAAGCATTCACAAGGTGTTTGCCAGATCGATCCTGACAAGCTTGATACCTATCTTGAGCATTACATAGAAATCGCATTGCATAGCCTGCGTATATAGAATTATAAAAATTTGATGCACCACCAGAACGTTCAAGTGTAGCGGTCGCAGGCACGACAATGCCTGTGCGGCATAGTGCTGGCTGCGTTTGCAACAGTTCTGGTTCTACAAAATATAGATGCGCTGCTTGACCCTTACATAGTGTCAGGCTTTAAAGTCAGGGTTTCATCTGACCTTTGGGGGGCTTATTGCCCGTGTTTTTCCAGGTCTTGAAACAATTACTTTTTGGAAAAAACAATCATGTTAAAGCGCAGGACATTCTGGATCATCGCCGTTGTGGTGCTGTTGGCTGCAGGGTTGCTGCTAGCCAAAAGAAAATCGCAGGGCACAACTGCGCCATCTGCTGCCGCTATTGCAGCGACAGTCAGCGCTGCTGCCAATGCAGCAGTGCCGGTACTGGAGTTTTTGCCGGCCGATATTACTGAAGTCAAAACCACCGAAGTCAGGAAACTGCTGGCATTGTCAGGTGCCTTGCGTGCAGTCAATCAGGCTGCGGTCAAAGCTAAAGTAGCGGGCGATATTACCGAAGTACTGGTGCGCGAAGGCGAGGCCGTGCAGGCTGGCCAGGTCCTGGTGAAAATGGATACTAGCGATTACCTGGCGCGGCAGGAACAGGCGCGTGGTGCGCTGGCCGCCGCCCAGGGGCAACTGGAAATCGCCCGCACGGCACGCGACAATAACCGCGCCTTGCTCGACAAGAGTTTCATTTCCAAGAACGCCTACGACAATACCAATAATCAGTATGCGATTGCGGTAGCCAATGTCGATAGCGCCAAAGGCGCGCTGGCCGTGGCCCAGAAAGCCCTGGCGGATACCGTCATCCGCGCGCCGATTACCGGTATGGTCAGTAGCCGCATGGTACAGCCTGGTGAAAAAATATCCCCTGATAATCGCCTGCTGGACGTAGTCGATTTGCGTGTACTTGAAATGGAAGCACCGGTACCGACCCAGGATATCGCCAGCATCCGTATCGGCCAGGCAGTGCAATTGAAAATTGAAGGCGTGACGGCAGCAGTCGAGGGCAAGGTCGTCAGGATCAACCCGTCTACGACTGCTGGCTCGCGCTCCATTATGGCGTATGTGCAGGTTGCCAATCCAGATACCCTGTTGCGGGCCGGCATGTTCGGCGAGGCACAACTGGTAGTGGATAAAAAATCCGATGTACTGACCGTGCCCGAGACTGCCATACAGTATGAAGCTGAGCAGGCTTTTGTGTATGCGATAGAAAACAATGTCTTGCAGCAAAAGCCGGTGAAGCTGGGTTTGCATGGTGACAGCAAGGGCCAGGCGGTGGTTGAAATCACTGCTGGCCTGGTGCCGGATGCACGTATCGTCAAGGCCAACCTGGGGCGCTTGCGTGCCGGAGTTGCCGTCAAACTGATTACCGCCACAGGCAAGGTGTAAGCATGTGGTTCACACGTATCAGTATAGGCAACCCGGTGCTGGCAACCATGATGATGGTGGCCTTTGTGGTGCTCGGCCTGTTTTCTTACCAGCGTCTGCGGGTTGATCAATTCCCTGACATTACCTTTCCGGTGGTGGTTATCCAGACTGATTATCCGGGTGCTTCGCCGGAAACCATCGAATCAGATGTGACACGCAAGGTGGAAGAAACCGTCAACACCATCAATGGCATCAGCGCACTGACATCGCGTTCCTATGAAGGCACGTCGGTGGTCATTCTGGAATTCGATCTGACGATAGACCCGGCACAGGCAGCGCAGGACGTGCGTGAAAAAGTGGCCCTGATCAAATCCACCTTCCGCAAAGAGGTCAAGGAACCACGGGTCACCCGCTATGACCCGTCGGACAAGCCGATCTTTTCAGTATCGGTGACGAATGACGACAAGATCAAGAAACGCGATTTCCGCGAGCTGACCACCATCGGTGATCAACTTGTCAAAAAGCGTCTGGAAAATGTACGCGGTGTCGGTTCTGTTACCCTGGTCGGTGGCGTCAAGCGCGAGATCAAGATTTACCTGAAACCGAATGAACTCGAAGCACTGGGCCTGGGTGTGGATCAGGTCATCAATGCCCTGCGTAATGAGAACCAGGAACTGCCCACCGGTGCCATCCGTGCGCTTGATAATGAAAAGGTCGTGCAGATACAGGGGCGCATCCAGAATCCGCAAGACTTTGGCCGCATCATCGTTGCCCGCCGTGGAGGGCAGCCGGTCTTGCTGTCGCAAGTGGCGACCGTGCTGGATGGACAGGAAGAGCAGGAAAGCCTGGCACTGTATAACGGCCAGCGCACTGTGGCACTGGATATTCTGAAAGCCCAGGGGCAAAACACCATAGAAGTTGCCAATGGCCTGACCGATGCCCTGAAGGCACTGGAACCACAGTTGAAGGCACAGTACCCGGGTGTCAAGGTACAGGTCATCAAGGATGGTTCCCGCCAGATACGGGTGGGAGTGGAAAACGTCCGCCGTACCCTGATAGAAGGGGCTGCACTGACGGTATTGATTGTCTTCCTGTTCCTGAATTCCTGGCGTTCTACCGTCATCACCGGCCTGACCTTGCCGGTGGCACTGATCGGTACCTTTTTGTTCATGGACATGTTTGGTTTCACCATCAACATGATCACCCTGATGGCCCTGTCATTGTGTGTGGGTTTGCTGATTGATGATGCCATCGTGGTGCGCGAAAATATCGTGCGTCACGCCGGCATGAAAGTGAATGGCAAGTTCAAGGATCACCATACGGCTGCGCTGGAAGGTACCGCAGAAATCGGCCTGGCCGTGCTGGCGACCACTTTTTCTATCGTCGCGGTGTTTTTGCCTGTGGGTTTTATGGGCGGCATCATTGGCCGTTTCTTCCATCAGTTTGGCATTACCGTCACGGCTGCCGTGCTGATTTCCATGTTTGTATCCTTCACGCTGGACCCGATGTTGTCATCCATCTGGCCCGACCCCGATGCGCATGGTCATCCCACGGTAGATGAAAACGGCAAGTCCATCCGCAAGGGCTGGTATGCAAACAGCATAGGCCGGGTACTCGAACAGTTCGAACGTGGCGTGCAGTGGTTTTCACGCGGCTATCAAGTCATGTTGCGCTGGTCGCTCAAGCACCGCATCAAAACCCTGCTGATCGCTGGCCTGACTTTTTTCCTGGGTTTGGCAATACCCGGCACAGGCCTGATCGGGTCCGAATTTGTGCCGCAGGCAGATTACTCTGAAACCGGCGTCACCTATTACACACCAGTAGGTTCATCGCTGGAACTGACAGAAACCAAGGTGCATCAGGTGGAAGCCGTGGTCAAGGAATTCCCGGAAGTACTGGATACCTACAGCACGGTGAACACCGGTTCGGCCCAGGGCAAGAATTATGTGACCACTTTTATTCGCCTGGTGCCACGCAAGGACAGGGCCAGAACCACGGTGCAGATGTCGATACCGTTGCGCGCCCGTTTGAGCCAGATTGCCGGTATCACCGTCACCCATATCGGCGCACTCGATGGCGTGGGTGGTGATAACAAGAACCTGCGCTTCAGCCTGCAAGGTAGTGACCTGGTGGAACTAAGTAAATTGTCGGAACAGGTGCAGGCAAAATTGCGTACTATTCCTGGCCTGGTCGATCTGGATTCCAGCCTGAAGGCGCAAAAACCGACCATCTCGGTACAGCCACGCCGTGATATCGGGGCTGACCTGGGTGTCGGTGTGGCGCAGATAGGCGGTGCCCTGCGGCCCTTGCTGGCGGGTGAAATCGCCACCACCTGGCGTGCGCCGGATGATGAAAACTATGATGTCACGGTGCGTCTGTCACCCAATGACAGGAATAATGCCGAAGACCTGTCGCGCCTGATGCTGACCAGTTCACAGACGAATGCCGATGGCTCACCGAAAATGGTGCCCTTGCGCCAGGTGGCTGATATCAAGCCATCGACCGGTGCCAACCAGATCAATCGTCGTGATTTGAACCGTGAAGTCGAATTGTCGGCCAATGTGGTTGGCCGTTCGGCCGGAGAAGTCAGTGCTGAAGTTAAAAAAGTGCTGGAAGGCATGCAGTGGCAACCTGGCTATCGCTACAAGATGGGCGGCGCGACCAAGAACATGACCGAATCCTTTGGCTATGCGCTGTCGGCTCTGGCCCTGGCGGTGATCTTCATCTACATGATCCTGGCGTCACAGTTTGCCAGCTTCTTGCAGCCGATCGCCATCATGTCGGCCCTGCCCATGACTTTGATAGGCGTGTTCCTGGCTTTGATGTTCTTCCGCTCTACGCTGAACATGTTTTCCATCATCGGTTTCATCATGCTCATGGGATTGGTTACCAAGAATGCCATTTTGCTGGTAGATTTTGCCAATCAGGCGAGAAAAAATGGCATGAATCGTATGGAAGCCTTGCTGGAGGCCGCCCATGTGCGCTTGCGCCCCATCTTGATGACGACGCTGGCAATGGTATTTGGCATGGTGCCATTGGCATTTGCCTTGTCCGAAGGTTCCGAGCAGCGTGCACCGATGGGGCAGGCAGTGATAGGTGGGATTATCACTTCATCATTGCTGACTTTGGTGGTTGTGCCAGTGATTTATACCTATCTGGATGATCTTGGTCTATGGATTACGCAAAAATGGCGAGGTAATCGTCAAACTGCCCAAGTGCTTTGATAAAATGCCGGTTCCCTATTAATTTTGCAATCGAGTAAAGAAATGAACATCGAAAAAGCCCGCTTCAACATGATAGAACAACAAATCCGTCCATGGAATGTCTTGAACCAGGAAGTGCTGGACATGCTGATCGTTGTCAAGCGTGAGGATTATTTCCCGGCAGAACAAAAAAGCCTGGCTTTTTTTGACACCGAATTGCCGTTGCCAGATGGCAGCAAGGCCATGACGCCAAAACTGGAAGCCCGCATCCTGGAAGAACTGGCCCTGAAGAAGCAGGAAACAGTATTGCTGATCGGCGCTGGTAACGGCTACCTGGCAGCACTGCTGGCCTATCGCGCGCGTCATGTCACGGTACTGGAATCATCTCCAGGCCTGCGTGACCTGGCGGTTGCTAATCTGGCCAACAACCATGTGAGTAATGTGGATGTCGTATTGGCAGATGCATTCAGTTTCAAAGACACCGGCACCTATGACGCCATTGTCATCGCCGGTGGCCTGGAGCAAGTGCCAGAGCAATTGCAAAAGCAGTTGAATACCGGTGGGCGTCTGTTGGCGTTTGTTGGTCAACTGCCGACCCTGACTGCACAGTTGCAGACCCGTACTTCTGGCACAGATGTATCGACACGCAATTTGTTTGAAACCGTGGTTGCCCCTGCTGTTGGTGCTGCACCGGTTTCTCATTTCAGCTTGTAATTTGAAACCGATACGCTAGAACAAACTGGAAAAAAATCATGCAACACATCACTGCCACCGAACTTGCACAATGGCTGAACGATAGCAGTAGAAATCCACCTGTTTTACTCGATGTACGGGAACCATGGGAGCATCAGACTTGTCATATCCCCGGTGTGCAACTGATGCCCATGCAAACGGTACCAACGAGTTTTCATGAACTGGAACCGGATGACGTGATTGTCTGCATCTGTCATCACGGTGGACGCAGTATGCAGGTAGCAAATTTTTTAGAGCGTCAGGGTTATACCCAGACAATTAACCTGACGGGTGGGGTGCATGCATGGGCGCAGCAAGTCGACCCAGCAATGCCTACCTATTAATTCACTTTTTTTCGGAGCGTTACATGCGTAATCCTATTCTTGCCACACTGCTTGCCAGTGCCTTCCTTTCGCTGAATGCAAACGCCACAGATTTGCTGCAAATCTACAAGGATGCTTTGGCAAATGATGCGCAGTATGCGAGTGCCCGCGCATCGTTGACGGCTGGACAGGAAAAACCAATACAAGGTCGTGCCGGCCTGTTGCCAGGTATCGCTTTGAGAGGATCGGACACCAAATCCAGCACCGATGCTGAAGTCGATGCCTTTCCTGGTTCGCATACCGTGAAAGGCACATCCAATGCCTGGACGCTGGCGCTGTCGCAGCCCTTGTTCAACTGGACCAACTGGCAGCAATATGAACAAAGCAAACTCTTGCTGCTGGTCACCGAAGCGCAGTTTGCCCAGTCCAGACAAGACCTGATCGTAAGGGTAGCGCAAGCTTATTTCGATGTACTGGCAGCGCTGGATACACTAGAAACCCTGCGTGCACAAAAGAGCGCCATCTCTGAACAATTGGCTTCTGCCAAACGCAATTTTGAAGTAGGTACCTCAACCATCACTGACACGCATGAAGCACAAGCACGTTATGACCTGGTGACTGCACAGGAATATGCAGGCCAGAGTGATTTGGAAATCAAGCGCGCAGCCTTGCAGCAAATTATTGCCAAAGAAGCCGGTGAACTGGCACCATTGCGACCTGGCGTCAAACTGAATGCGCCACAACCGGCAGTGATTGATGACTGGGTTGGTTCGGCAGAAAAGCAAAACTACAGTGTGGTCGCTTCGCAAGTTGCGGTGGAAATTGCCAAGCGTGATATCGAAAAAAACCGTGCCGGTCATTACCCCACAGTTGACCTGGTAGCGACGACCGGTCGCCAGACCACCGGTGGCGCGACCAACCCGCCTTCAAGCGGCGTCATCAAGCCGACTACCATAGGCGTACAATGGAATATCCCGCTGTTCTCTGGTTTTGCTGTTAACAGCCGTGTCAAGGAATCGATTGCACTGGAAGACAAGGCACGCAGTGATTATGAAAACGCACGCCGCACAGCGGCTCAGGGCGCACGTCAGGCTTTTGTTGGTGTGACTTCCGGGTTGGCCCAAGTGAAGGCGTATGAAGCTGCAGAAATCTCCAGCCAGTCTGCTCTGGATTCAAATAAACTCGGTTATCAGGTTGGCGTGCGTATCAATATCGACGTGCTGAATGCACAGCAACAATTGTACACAACCCGTCAGACTTTGGCAAAAGCGCGTTATGACACTGTCCTTAACGGCCTGCGCCTGAAGTCTGCCGCTGGTACGCTAAAAGAAGAAGATCTGGCAGAAGTGAATGCCTTGCTGCAGCACTAAGCTGATTGCTTTGACTTTAGACTGAGAAAGTCCTGATGAAAAGCTCGCCTCTGGCGAGCTTTTTTATTGCGAGCTTGCTAAATATCAATATGCACTGCATCAATTGAAGGACACTTGACATAGGTGGCTCATATCTTTTGACGAGCTGGACCCGATTGAACGCCTACGCGTTCAGGTTGCCACGGATTTGCGTTCGTGATTTGGCGACAAAAGGCCAGTAAGCCGGGCAATAACAGGGAATGTTGATCTTCAGTCACGCAGAGTCCATTGTATTCAAATGGGATGCGCCGGCCCTGCTTGTCGGATATTTCCACACGCTCTAAAAACCAGAGGGTTTTCGATGACTAAAGAAGCCGGATTTTTGAACAGGCGTAATGTGTTGACTGGTATCCTGGCGATTCTTACCCTTGTCGTAATCGCTTATTTTGCCCGTCCATTGCTGTTTGGCGCCAAAGTCAAAGTCTACCAGTTGCAACGCGGTGAACTGATACAAACCGTGGTCGCCAGTGGTCGGGTTGAAACCCCGGCGCGTGTTGATATTGGTGCACAGGTGACGGGCCGGGTTGCCAATGTGCCGGTGAAGGAGGGGCAAACGGTCAAGGCGGGAGCACTATTGATCGAGTTGGAAGCCGCCGATGAAACTGCTGCGCTGGAACTGGCTCAAGCCAATGTGCATCAGGCCGAGATCAAAATCAAGCAATTACAGGATTTAACCCAACCGTTGGCGGAGCAATCTTTTGTGCAGGCACAGGCCAATCTATCTAATGTGCAAAAGCAATTTGACCGGACACGTGAATTGGTTGCTCAGGGTTTTGTTGGGCAGGCACAATTGGATGATGCCAAACGCAATCTGGATGTTGCACGTAGCCAGCTCAATAGTGTAAGACTACAAATTCAAAGCAGCAAACCAGCCGGCAGTGATTATCAGTTGGCGACTGCCGCACTGGACCAGGCCAGGGCTGCAGAAAATGCAGCAATGGCAAAATTGCTGCACATGCAGATACGGGCTGTCAGTGACGGTGTATTGATATCGCGTGATGTTGAACGTGGCGATATTGTCCAGCCTGGCAAGGTGTTGATGGTGTTGTCGCCTGTGGGCCTGACCCAGTTGCTGATACAGATTGATGAAAAAAATCTGCGCTATCTGCAAATGAATCAAAGCGCCCAGGCAATGGCAGATGCCTATCCGGGGCAAAAATTTCCTGCTGTGCTGACTTATATTAACCCTGGCATTAATGCGCAACGCGGATCTGTCGATGTCAAACTGACGGTCAACAATCCACCCGCTTTCTTGAAACAGGATATGACGGTGTCAGTTGAAATTGAAGTGGCCAGGCGTAAAGATGCCCTGTCTATTAGCATTGATGCTGTACATGATGCTGCCAGTTCACCTTGGGTGATGCTGTTGAAAGACAACAAGACAGAGCACAGAGCTATCACAATTGGTGTTCGCGGCGACAAGAGTGTTGAAGTGCTGTCTGGCTTAAATGAGAATGATTTGATCTTGCCAGCTACGGGGATTACTGTCGCGGAAGGCAAGCGGGTACGCGCTGATTTACCCAAAGAAAGCAAGAATGGTAGCAAGTCATGAACAGTCTGTTGCCGTTTGAATGGATAGTCGCGATTCGCTTTTTGCGTGAGGGACGCATGCAGTCCTTATTCATCATTCTGGGAGTGGCGATTGGTGTAGGCGTGATTGTTTTCATGTCGGCGCTGTTGTCGGGCATGCAGGGAAATTTGTTCAAACGTGTACTCAGTTCGCAAGCCCATATCAGTCTGGAAAGACCAAAAGAGCAAGCCACTAACGTGTTGACGGCGTCGCCTGGCAAGCTTGTCGCATCGACGGTACAAAAACCATCCCAACGCATGAACACCATTGATCAATGGCAAAAAGTGCGTGATCAAATGCAGTCGCGTGCGGATGTCCTTGCGGTATCAGCCAGTGCCAGCGGTCCGGCGCTGGTGGTACGTGGCAGTGCAACCCAGGCCATATCTCTGCTCGGCATAGAGCCTGATGCTTACATGAAAATAGTCCCTTTACCAGAAAAAATGGTGAGTGGCAGTGGTCGCATGATGAATACTGACATGCTGATTGGTGTGCAACTGGCGGATGACATGGGAGTGCAACTGGGTGACAAATTACGTGTCACCAGTGCTGCAGGTGCCAGCCTGAATTTGAATATCGCCGGTATTTTCGACTTGGGCAGTCGCGGCGCTAATCAGCGCACTGTCTATGTTTTATTATCCACAGCACAGAATCTGCTGGGCATGGTCGGTGGCGTCTCCAGTATAGATCTGACCGTGCGTGACCCCTATGCAGCAGAAGATATTGCTCAGGCAATTGCCAATACGACCGGCCTGACAGCGATGAGCTGGATTGCTGCCAACAGCCAGTTCTTTCTAGGTATGCGGGCACAGACTTATTCAAGTTTGTTGATACGTATTTTTGTTGCCTTATCTGTCGCGGCAGGTATTGCCAGCGTGTTGGTGGTGTCGGTAGTTCAACGCCAGAAAGAAGTTGGTATTTTGCGCGCAATGGGGGGTACGCGCAGGCAGGTCATGCGTATATTTTTGATACAGGGGGCAGTCGTTGGTTTGCTGGGTTCTATCTTGGGCTCCAGCCTGGCGACCGGTTTGTTGGCTGGCTGGAGGATGATAGCCAAGAACCCCGACGGTACGCCCATGTTCCCTATCAGCATGGATATGAGCCTGTTTCTCTGGAGTGCCCTGATTGCGACGCTGACTGGCCTGCTGGCTGCTGTCACTCCGGCAATTCGCGCAGCCAGGCTTGATCCCGTGGTGGCTATTCGTGGTTGATTCTCTACTTCGCCTTGAGCATTTGAATAAATTCTATGCTGTCGGTACACAGGCAGAGACACAGGTTTTGCACGACATTGATTTGTCGATACAGAAAGGTGAATTTGCCGCCTTGATTGGACCATCCGGTTCGGGAAAAAGTACCCTATTGAATATTATCGGTCTGTTGGACAGACCAACTAGTGGCAAACTGTATCTGATCAACAAAGAAACCAGCCACATGGACGATGCGGAATTGACCCGTCTGCGCGGAGAGGCGATTGGTTTTGTGTTTCAGGCGCATTATCTTCTGAGCGCTTTTAGCGCGACAGAAAATGTCATGATGCCGATGTTGATGCAGAAAGGCAGACCAAATACCGCCATGCGCGAGCGCGCACAGGCTTTGCTGGCACAAGTCGGGCTCGCACAATGGCAGGATAGCATGGTGGGTAATATGTCTGGTGGGCAGCAGCAGCGTGTCGCCATTGCACGGGCACTGGCATTAAACCCACCGCTTATCTTGGCAGACGAACCTACAGGCAATCTGGACACCAAATCCACCGATGCCATATTTGAGCTTATGCGCAAGGTCAATACAGAAAATGGGACAACTTTTTTGATGGTGACCCACAATATGGAGCTGGCAAGACGCTGCGACCGCATTATTGAACTGGTTGACGGACGCTTGGTCCCCTCTGCTGGCGTGCCGGTGTGAATCAATTTGGTTCATGAAATTATGGCTTGCCTGCAGCCGGTGTAGTTACTCCAACGTTTTTGTAAATATCCGCATTTGTTGTCAGCCAATCCTTGGTCAGATGTAGATTGTCTCTTTCCCATGGCTGGAATCCTGGTTTGAAGTAAGCCAGATACTGGGGTAAGGAAAACCATAACAAGCCACGGCGGCCAAAATAAAATTTCAATCCTTGCCATAGCGTTTTAGCTTTGAATAATTCGCCATCGCGATACAGACAATGGGCAGTCTGTACCGCGGTGTCAAAGCTGAACAGTATCGTCACATAGAGTAACCAGGCGACGCGCCGCCAGTAACCACCTCCCAGCGCTTGATAGACATCAAAAACCACTGATTTGTGTTCGGTTTCTTCTATCGAATGCCAGGTCCATAAACGTTTCATCGGCTCTACAGCATCCTCCACCCATTTTGCTTCACTCAAGACACCGTCGGCAAAAATTGCAGTGAAATGCTCATACGCCATGGTGATGGCCAGGTTGTTTTTGACATTCAGCCCGGCTGCCGTGCGTATGCGCCAGGCTACAAAAGGTTCGATGAAATAACTCAGGCCCTGGGCATTCAGTTGCAGGTTGTATTGTTCATGGATATGGCGGTGGGTGGATTCCTGAGCGATGAAACCCTTAACATCGGCTTTCAGTTTTTCATCGCTCAGTAGCGGCAGGGCAGCGCGTACGCTGTCGATGAAATACTGCTCCCCCAGAGGAAAGCTGAAGGACTGGGCATTGAATAACTGTGAGCGAAACGCATCGTTACCCAGCCAGTGGCGTGGAAAGCCCTTAGAGAAATCGATATGCAAATGCCTGACCTGCAAGCTTGCATTTGACTTACCCGCTACGGTGCCCGCTACGATGTTGTTTTCAGTCTCGCTCATCTTGCTTCCTCATGTTTAATCATGGAAAACAGTCTAAACAATATGTTTGCCGCGCACTTGTATCAAAGCGTCAAATTTGTACCGACCCGTCATTCGACCGATAAAAACAGATCGTAGAAATCTTGCGTAGCGATGCGGTAAATCCAGTAAGCCGGGTCCTGGCTATTGATTTTTTGCCTTAGCTGGGCCGGGGCAATGCCCGCCAGCTCCAGATATTCCCTGTGCATATGGGCCTGGTCGTAATAACCGGTGTCTTGCGCAATCTGGGTCAGGTCACCCCAGGCTACATCCGGTCTGATCAGGGCGGGCAGGGATTGGCCAAAGCGCACGATACGCCGGACATCGCGTAGCGTGACACCAAAAGCATCACGTACCCGGCGTTCAAGCTGCCTTTGCCCTATCCCAAAATAGGCGGACAGGTCCAGCAGGGGAAAGAAGATTTTCTTATGTGCAGCCAGAAATGCAGCACCGATACTACCCTTTTTTTGATGATCAAGTATCTCCAGCAAAAAATCTTGGAACAGCTTGACGATGTGGCCGATCTCAAGCTCGCTGTCCAAAGAGCGTAAAAATGCACTGAGTTTTTCTTTGGCCACCAGTCTGTCCATCGCGATGTAGCCATCAGCGATGTCGTTGACGTTCAGGCCGGTAGCCTGATGCAGCATGCCGGGCCGCAGGCAGACCGAGAGCGCCAGGGTATTTGCCGGATAGTGCACATGCATGGGCGTCATGGTCGGTCCACGCAAGAAAAAACGTGGTGATTCTGTACGACTTTGGTCTGCATTTTCTATGTGACCACCACCACGCACGAACAGCATGATGGCTGGACATAGCGTAGCGGGTAAGGATGCCTTGCAGTCATCCAGTTCCACCACCAGTACATGCATGAGCAGGGTCGTCAGCTTGGGGTGCACAGGGAAGACCTGGTGTCTGACTGGATAGGTAATGGAATTGGGCTGGTTCAAGATATGGTGAGTAGCATGTGCATAAATTCAACCTGCCCATTTTACTGGGTTTACGTTGGTGCAGGCTGCTATCTCAATTGCTTGGTCTGATCTCTCAATCAACAATAAACAGCCTGGCACCGGTAGTGGTCGATGAGCGATGGGCTTCGGCACTATCGGCTACCTGGTAGCTCATGCCTGCCCGCAAGCTCACTACGCGGCCATCGTCCAGTTCCGTGTGCAGTTCGCCTTCCAGGCATAGCAAGATATGGCCTTTGCTGCACCAGTGGTCGGCCAGATAACCGGGCGTGTATTCGACCATGCGCACCCGTATGTCACCGAAGTGGCAGGTGCGCCAGTAGGCGGTGCCGGTCACCCCCGGATGGGTGGTCGTTGCTATCGAATTCCAGTCTGTGGTGCCAAAGGGGATGTCCGTGATTTTCATTGCTATCCTTGATCGTGGCGGTGTCAACACAGCTACCACTGTAGACCAGCCGGTGCGACAGCACAGGTAACAATTACTGCTTATTTTGACGGCATTCTGTAATGCAGTTCAGTCGTGCTGTCAGACGCAGGCCTTGGATCATTCATGTTTGCCTTCATGAAAAATGGTATCGGATTGCCCTTGTCTGTTGCTTGCATTGACAGATCAATTTTTGTAACTCATTCTGACATAAACAGAATGAGTCTATGTGGATAGTACTAGCGAGTCTATCAATTGATGCAGGCCAGCGGTCATGGCCTTGACCGAGCCTTGCATGTCCCATTCATCATTATGGATATTGACAAAATTCGAGATGGCGCGCAACTCCAGGAAAGCCTGATTTTCTTGCAGGCAGGTATGAAAAAAAGCGGCGCCTTCCATGTTTTCCAGATCAACTTCGCCGGTATTCACAAACGGTGCCATGGCTGCATTCAATGACATGCTGCGCGCCAGCGGGAGGAGCGGCTTGGCTGGCAGATGCGGGCAGGCCAGGGTATGGCGGCGTTCAAATTCCATGTCTATCGGTAAGTGGGCAAGATGCACAAAGCCGGACGGGGTGAAGAAGCCGAGATCACCTTCCACTTCTGTGGCGACCAGGCAGACATCGCCGATCTTCAGGCCAGAATGGGGGTAGGCACCGGCGATGCCTGCCATGATCAGCAAGTCCGGCTTGTGCTGACAGATCAGTTTGGTCGTCGCATGCGCCGTGGCGCTCAGGCCGACACCAGAGATGACGGTGCTGACATCGTCACGCTGAAACAGGCTGGCTTCGGTCTGGGTGGGGAACAGGACGGTGATTTTCATGGGTTTCTTGTAAATCGATAAATTTCTGACGCGCTTGCCTCACGATTTTTCTTGCTGACAGATTATCGCATTGAATTGTTGACATCGATCAAAGTACAGCGTCGCTTCTTTTTGGTTTGGACTGGTGTGAGGTGCATCGCGAATTGCCCTAATTTTCACTGGCTATTGTTTGAATTGGACATGGAATTTATCCACTATACTTAGCAAAAATAGTGTTTTTGCCGTACGGAAAAATAACTATGTTGAAATTATCCAGAATTCTGCCGTTATAGAGCTAGAGACGGACTTGCTTGCGGGTAAGGTCTGTCATATTGTTTTTCTATCCTTTGCTGTAAATCGTTCAGGTGCAATGATGGCCAAAACCAATAAAGAATTTGTCACGGGCCTGTATCAGGTGTTGTGGAATAAACCGGCTGATCAGGCCACGGTTGATTTGTATGCGGCGCGTCTGGATTCCGGCTTGCTGACACGGGCGGGTGTTGAATACAATTTTTTGACCGCACCTGATTACAGCCCGGAAGCGGAACAGATAGTGCGTCTTTATTTTGCCGCCTTTAATCGCATCCCTGACTATGATGGTTTTTTGTTCTGGATGGGCGTGCAAAGAAACGGTGGCAGTAATCTGCAAATTGCCCAAACCTTTGCGCAATCGGAAGAATTTGTTGCCAAATACGGTAGCAATATATCGAATACCCAGTATCTGGACCTGATCTACCAAAACGTGCTGGGACGCAATGCGGATGTCGCAGGCCGTGATTACTGGCTGCAGCAAATGGCGGGTGGTATGTTGCGTGGTGAAATTCTGAACCAGTTTGCGCAGTCATCAGAATTTCAAACCTCGGCGGCAACCAAGGTGTATGCCAGCGTGGTGTACACCACGCTGCTGGGACGTATGCCTACCGCGGCAGAGGCTGCTGCTGCGCCTACCAATGTTGAGCAACTGGTGCTGAAGGTAGCGCAAGCATCTGAAGTGACGCCGACCATAGGCAGCATTAGCTATTCTTCCACGGTATTTAATGAACAACAGATCAATGACGGTAGCATCGTCAATACCGTCACCCTGATCCTGACCGGTGATACCTTTAAGGGCAATGTCGGTGCCAGCCTGGGGAAAGTATCGAATGTGCCTGCCGGCCTGACGGCCAGCCTGACCAAGACCACCGATACCACGGCAACCTTGACACTGACGGGTTTTGCTACCAGTAATAATAGTGTCAATAATGTCAGTAATTTGACCGTGACGCTGGACAATGCCGCATTCACTGGTGGCAAGGTGGTGAATATCATCAATGCCGTCAAGTCTGATCTGCAAATCAATTTCATCGATATCCCACTGAATGAAACCAATCATTTGTTGAGTGGCAAGGGGGCGTTGACGACACCGCTGTCAGTGGATTTGTTGCTGGACAAACTTTTGCTGGATGGTAAGAACCTGGATTTACTCAGCGGCAGCATACAGCAGGTCAATAATGTTGATCTCAGCAGCCTGGCTGCAGCTACCACTACAACCACAGGTGGCAGCAAAGTTACCGTGACGACTACCCTCAAGGGTGATGATGGCAATAACCTACTGATAGGTTCTGCCTACCCGAATTTTTTTAACGGAGGCAAAGGGAATGACACCATGCAAGGTGGTGCTGCTATTGACACGTATTCGTTTGGTATTACACCTCAGGAAAATGGCAATGACCTGATCACTAATTTCGCGATAGGCAAGGGTGGGGATGTATTGAATTTTTCATCCTTCCTGAATAAAACAGGTACCACCAAGATTGCTGCCGTGAACGCTGCCAGCGTGGTGCCCAAGGCCTGGGCAAATGGGGATGTACTGACAGTTCAGGGTAATGCGCTGGACCCGACAAAACTGGCTGCCTTATTTGGTGCTGGCAAGGCTTTCGCTGCACCGACAGTAGCTACCAAGATGGTGCTGATCACTGCGGATATCATTGGTGATGCCAGTATCTGGTTTGTGATTAATCAGAATGATGTTGCGAATATCACGCCCGATGAAATTACACTGGTCGGCACGCTCAAGAATATCAATAACCTGAGTCTGGTGGGGTTTGATGTGACGAACTTTTTGTGACACATCTAGCTGCGGATTTTATTTAACTTCGGGTAATCCATGCCTGAAAAGCATGCGCAGTTTATACGGGACCAAAGAGAATACTTTGAGGTAGTCAGACTGACTGACAACGCGCTTGCTTTGTATTTGACGGCGCCAGGCAGCCAGCCTTTTCTTTTCCTGCCACTGTGATTTCAAGCAGCCCCAGTAGATTTGGCTAAATAATGTCCAGCGCTGTTTTAACGCGGCAAGTACCAAGCCTTCCAATAACAGCATGCACAAATGCAGCGGTAAAAGAAGATAAATCAATGGCGCAGGACTTGTCATGATCATGACATAGGTTTTGTTACGTTCAGATGCCACGCGTCGTGTCAGTTTGGTGCTGAGTTTGTTTTCAAGCACCTTGCCGCCACCCAGGCTTTGTCCAACCCAGTGACGAAAACCGGATGTCCCCAGGGCTAGCACTGGATAGGCGTACAAGCGCGCTACACAGCAGACATACATGTCTTCTGCAAGGGAGCCAAACCAGTCTGGAAAACCACCAATTTCCATCCACAATATTCGTGGCATCCACAAGCAGGCACCGATGATCATGCCTGCATCTTGCTTTTCCGGGTTCAGATTGGGAACTGGATTCAGGAATAGATCAAAACTGCTGCCTATGTCGATCAGTTTGCCGGTAGCCGCGTCATACTGTGGCAGGCCCAGTATGGCAGGCTGCTGCAAATTTTGTGCATGCGCGTAGAGTGTGGCAATGGCGTCATCAAACAATTCTGCATCATTGTTTAGCAAGAGTAAGTATTCACTCCTTGCAATGTCTGCCATGCGGTTATTCGATATGCAAAAACCGACATTGTCATTGCTGGCAATCAGCCGGACCTGAGGGTAGTGGGTGCGAATATAGTCGGCTGAACCATCGCTTGAAGCATCGTCATGGACGATGATTTCAATTGCGCCGGAAAATTGCTGCTGCAAGACGGATTGCAGGCAGGCGTCGATCAGCTTGAGTCCATTGTAATTGGCAATGCAGACGCTGCAGACGGGGGCTTTGTCCGGTGGTGATGCAGAGGTCATCGGGCTCTATCCTTGCAGACTTTGCCAGGTCAGTGCTATTCCCTGGTCGAGTGAAACCTGGGGTTGCCAGTTCAATTGCCGGGAGAGCTTGTCGTTATTGAGTACGATGCGTGCCACATCCACCTGGCGTACCGGCTGGTAATTCACTTTCAGCTTGCGCCCGCACATGGTTTCCATGCTGCGTATGACTTCATTCAGGCTGTGGCCGACGCCATAACCGATATTGTAGCTGCCGCTGACATCACCCTGCCGTATCAGGGCCAGACAGGCATGCACCAGATCATCGATATACAAAAAATCACGTATGGTTTCGCCGTCGCCCCAGATATCTATGGTGGTGTCGCGCAATACATGTTCCAGCATGGTACGGATGACACCAAAGCCCGGACGGAAAGCCTGACCGCAGCCGTACACGTTAGAGGGACGCAATATGGTGACCTTGCTGCCAGTCTGCACCTGGTAGACCTGCAAAAAGGCTTCTATGGCAACCTTGCCAGCACCGTAATACGAACGTGGCGAGAAAGGGGTATTTTCAGATACTGGTGAACTATCAGGATTGCCATAAAAAGTGCCGCCAGAAGAAAAGAACAGCAGTTGTTTTGGCCCGCATTCATTGAGCAATTCAATAAAGCGCAAGGTCGGCAGTATATTCTGGCTTGCTTCCAGTGTCGGCTGTTTTGCCGAAACGCCTGGTGTAGTCGACGAAGCCGCATGGATAATCGTAGAGCAGCCAGGTAACAGGCTACGCAAAAGATCGCTGTTGTCCATGCTGCCGCGGTGTACTTGTATATTTGACGGCAACGCGGGTTCTGCATGCCTTGCCAGAATATGGATGGGGCGTTGCCGGCAAGCCGGGTCATGTTGCAGGCCACGGGCAATGGCTGATCCCATGAAGCCAGTGCCACCAATAATCAGGATGCCATCGCTGTTCATTTTTTTGCCATCAAATCAAAATAGGCTGATTCATAACGACTTGCGCAATCGTCCCAGGTACCGATTTCTGTTTTTATCCAGGTTTGTGCTGCTTTGCCTGTGAGTTCATTATTCTCTGGATCGTCGAGGAAATCCAGCGCCTGTTGCAGTTTGGACTGGCTATCGCAAATCCAGCCGGTTTTTTTGTCCTGAACCAGGCTGGTATGTCCAGGGATGTCAGAGACGATCACTGGCAGGCCAGCCGCCATGGCTTCCAGCAAAACCTGTGGACGGCCCTCATCATGCTGACTGAGTGTGAGTACACCGGTTGCCTGCGGAAACCATTCGCCGACCAGAGCGGTGGGGTTGGTGGGTCCATGATAATGCAGCCAGTCCGGTAGTTCTATCTGCTCCTGCATGGGGCCGAAAAGGTGTATTTCGCGTTGCTCATGCACCAGATCTTTAGCCCATTCCAGCAAGGTGCCCAGCTTGTTTTTTGTGATGCGGGTAATCACCAGCCATTTCTTGATCGCCGGTGCCGGAGTGTGTCGCTGTATGGCAAACCATTTCTTTTCCACTCCAAAAGGAATGACACGGATTTCTGCTACATCGCCAAAGGCGTGTTGCAATGTTGGCTGCATCCATTCTGCATTCGGGGCAATGATGCAGGGACGCTGTGCCATGACATGACGTAGTGCTGCTTTCATGCCGGGTAGCCGTAGCAAGGCGAAATCGGTACCGAGGACTGTAATCAATGCGGGTGTGGCGCTTCCCCATAAAGGCAGGGCATTTTGCAGCCAGTTGACGTGGGCAACGTCAGGCTGATGTGGCCCGCGATAAGTGCGTCGCAGCAGGTTTAATAGCTTGAGTACATAAAACGCGCCTTTTATCCCCTTGCTGCGCACGATATGGGCGATACCACCTTCTGCCAGCATGCCATCCAGCCATAGCGCATCTTCGCCTGTCAGGCTGTTGCGAACATTGGCAGGTATGTCGCCAGAAGGTGCCCACAGGCTGAGCGTCAGCGTTGTTTTTTCCGACAGCGATTGCAACATGTCAGCAATAAATCGCCCCTGCCAGTCTTTTGCATTTTTCGGGTACGAGGTACTGACCAGCAAGACATCCAGGCTAGCCTTACTGGCCAGATGGCTCATTGTCGCTATCCTTGTAGTGCAAGGCAGATACCTGTTCCGAGACTATCCCCATCAGGAAGGTGAGTATGGCCGAGATAAACATCAGCGCACTCATATTGGTGAAGCGGTGCGTGGTGATAAATGTATACAGATAATAGGCCAGTCCTGTCGTAAAGAACGACAGGCTGATCGGCAAGAACAGTTTTTGTGGCGAATACAGTGTGCCGATCTTGATAATGATCAGCAAGAACCGGAAACCATCCTTGATCACATGCACATGGCTTTTACCGATGCGTTTTGGCGCTTCGATCGGCACATAGGCTATGGCATAGCCAGCACGAAAGAAACTCATGGTAATTGTGGTCGGGTAAGAAAAGGTATTCGGTAGCAGGTACAGGAATTTGCGAAACTTCTTGGCATTCACTGCACGGAAGCCAGATGTCAGGTCATGTATCTTTTGCCCCACCATCCAGCTCGACAGGCGATTATAAAAACCATTGGCGACAGCGCGGTGGGCACCAGCTTGCGATGCGCGGTCGCGCGCACCAACTACCATGTCGTATTTTTCACCCAGTTTCGCCAACAGGCGTGGAATATCTTCCGGCTTGTGCTGGCCATCAGCATCCATGAACAATAGCGTTTCACCCTTGGCCGCCCTGGCGCCAGACTTGATGGCACCGCCATTACCTATGCTGTAAGGATGAGAGATGACTTTCACCTGATTTTGCTGGCATATCTCTACCGTGTTATCGGTAGAACCATCGTCAACGACGATGATTTCTGCCTCGCCTGCATATTCTCGCAGTTTGGGTAACAGACTCTGCAAGGAAGCAGCTTCATTCTTGGCAGGAAGGATGATGGACAGGGTAGCGGACATAATGATGGTCTTGTTGTTTTTACTTGATAAGCTTTTCCAGCTCGGCCAGTGAGCTGGTATGCGTTTGTAAATGATCAAGCTGGCGAACCACGGTAATTTGTTTTTTCGCTTCTTCGTTCAATTTCAAATTCACGAGCATGATTGCGGTATTCATTTGCGCATCAATATCATTCGGTGCCGAGGCCGCAGCGTCACGAGCGGCTCGCAAGGCGGCCGTCGGATCTTGCCGGATTCGCAGCAAATAGTCACTCCATGCAAACAGTAATTGCGTTTTTGTTTTGCCTGTCAAAGTCGGATTTTTTAATGCCGCCTCAAATAATTGCCCGACAGTGATGTCAATACCCTCGCAATTTTTGGCAATCGCGCACTGGCTTAATCTTGATAGAGAGTTTCCAGTATTGGTTGCAAACGGGAATTTAGTCAAGCGTTGCGTCAGTGCGCTGACCCATACATCTTCAACCGGCATCGTTCTATTCGCATTCAATGAGATCAAACCCATTAATCCCAGCGTGTCCGAAGCGGATAATTCGGCTGCCTTGGCATAAAACTGGTAAGCCTGCTTATAGTAGTCGTCCGCTTCTTCCTGATTTGTTGCCGGCATTGCTGCATAAAATGCCGCGATATCCATATTGGCCCTGTTTGACTCCGGATGGTGTGCGACTTCCTTCAGTTTCATTTCTACCGCATTACCCCATTGAGCGGCTCTCAGATAACTGATGCTGCCCAGCATGATCAGGATGAAAATGGCCAGCAAACTACGGATTTTCATACTCTCGTTGTGTTTGCCAGGCACAAACAGGTAAAACATGAGCGCAAAAATCAGGCCGAAAGACGGCAAATAATTTCTGTGTTCATGAATTAATTCCAGGGGGATGAAACTTGACTCCAGACTGTGGCCGACCAGGAAAAACAATATGCCGTAGGCCGCAATCGGTACACGCTTATACCCAACAAGGCCAGCTATCCCCAGTCCCAATATCCCCAGGCAGGCGGGCAGGGTGGTAATGGGCTCCAGCCAGTCTTTGGACAAGGAGATATCGTCATGAAACAATCCCAGCACATTAATATCTGGCACAAATACCAGGCGTATATAAAACCAGATGATGCGTGCTTCGGTCAGCATGCGTTCTGCCAGGGTAAAGTCACGTATTTTGTAAGTATTACTCAGCCATTCTGGATGTAATGCCAGAAAAATTGCTATCCCCAGCAGCGGTATGGCCAAGGTGCAGACGTATATGGTTTTGAGTAATTTTCTGGATAGAATTGGCGCATTAAAGCCAAAGAAAATACATTCGGTCAAAAAAAAGAAAAATGGTAGCAGGGCACCGTTTTCTTTACTAAAAATAGCCAGTGGAGTGCATATAAAAAAAGCGGCGAATATGTACAACCAGCCTTTACTGTTGCTTGCCATCTGCAAGCGGCCGTGCACGTAAAAAATCAAGCCAAGAAGACAAAACAAACTACTCAAGCTGGTCATGCGTTGCACAACATAGAGTACACCGGACAGATTCAGCGGGTGCAGTAACCAGGCTGCGGCAATACATACACTGACCCAACCAGCATTTTCGAGCGGAATACTGCTAGTAAATTTCGTGCGATGGGCTTTCAACAGCAATGTGCTAAAGAAAAACACACAGATACCATTGAGCAAATGAATAATCAGATTGGTGAGTTTGAATTGAGCAGGATTATTTTCCGCGACCAGATAATCCAGGGCAAAACTTAGCATGCTAATGGGGCGGCCAAGTGCGCCGGCTGTTCCGGAAAAAGCGGCTTGCTTCAGCCCCAACCAATTCAGACTGGTGATACGGAGTTTATCGTTTTCAAGAATATTGACGCTATCGTCAAACATGAAATAGCCACTCAATCCGGGCTGGTAAACAAAAAATGTCAATACCAGAATAAGGAACAGAGCCAGTATAGGGAAACGATTTTTTATCATTGTCTAAAAAGAAAAAGGTCCGAAGACCTTCTGTTATTTAATTTATCTTAACGGTGTAGCAGCTCAATAGTATCAGCGTTACTCCGGAGAAAGTACTCAATTAGCGCAGCCTGATAGGGCAGTAATTGATAAGTGCTCTTGCGCTCTTTAGGATATGTATCGTGATTATAGTCAATATTATACTGAAAGCATCGCATTTATAGCCAAATTATCCGCTGTTTTATCCAGATATGTTTTCCCAGTTTTGGAGGCAGAGGGAGTTTTTACGGTTGCTACTTAAATGACCAAAAGAGAGTTTGTTTAATAGGACTTACGCAAAAAAATATGCCGGCAGCGCTATTGATATTGGCCGTACCACTTTCGTCGCCACCTTGCCGGGAAAATTTTGCGTAAGTCCTATTTAATCGGGTATTACTATAATACTTGGGAAGTAAATGTTTTCTGCAGCAGTTCAATCCATACTGAGTAACTTAAAGCAATTACGCTTTAGGGATATATTTGGCCGGTATGCTGCCACTGACTGTCCAGCGCATGGAGCCAACACCACAGACACCATCGTAAGTAACTGTTTTGCTAATCGCAGTACCCAATTCTGGCAATGATTGCATTGTGGCAGTAATCTGGATTGATGATGCGGTATTGGCAGTTACACCAACGGAAAGAACGTATTTACCAGCGATAGACAAAGCAGCTGGGATACCCAGAGTAGAATTTGCAGTGGCAGATGCCAGAGTACCGCTAGAGCACATAACACCAGCAACTTGCAATGCTGGACTAATCAGGTTGCCTACTTCAGCAACTTTTGATTTGATTGTATAGTCTTGATAGGCAGGTATTGCGACAGCGGCCAGAATACCAATAATCGCAACAACAATCATTAATTCTATTAACGTAAAGCCACGTTGCATATGCTGCTTTGCAGTTAAGTGTGATGTTTGCGTTTTCATGTTATTACTCCCTCAACTTGTTATCGATATTTCAAGAACATCAGACAATATTGATGTACCTTTGGCGCAATTTTTTTGCCTGCTGCTTAAAAAAATAGGGAGATGCTTAGATCTCCCTATTCTTTGCTAGCTGATACTTTAGCTATTTAGCTATTAAGCTTTAGGCAGATATTTAGCTGGAACGGTGCCGCTTACTGTCCAACGCAGGGAGCCAACGCCACAGGCGCCATCGTAAGTAACTGTTTTGCTAATTGCAGTACCCAATTCTGGCAATGCTTGCATTGTGGCAGTAATCTGGATTGATGATGCGGTATTGGCAGTTACACCAACGGAAAGAACGTATTTACCAGCGATAGACAAAGCAGCTGGGATACCCATTGTTGAGTTTGCTGTAGCAGATGCCAGAGTACCACCAGAGCACATAACGCCAGCTTGTGCCAATGCTGGAGCGATCAGGCTACCAACTTCAGATACTTTGGACTTAACTGTGTAATCCTGGTAAGCAGGAATAGCAACAGCAGCCAGAATACCGATAATCGCAACAACGATCATCAATTCGATGAGGGTAAAACCCTTTTGCATAGTTTTCATGATAAATCCTTAAAATTGAAGTGAAACAAGACTATATTAAGTGCTGCACTCACCTATAAGCATGATATGTGCCAGCTTTTTTAAACGAGAAACTTCTGATCAAAATAGGAATAGTTCAGAAGCTGATCTACAACAAGCAAGTTGCTTGCCAGCCATATTCTCACATGGGTACAACACAAGTAGCCGATTTTTTTACATCTGCTTACTTGCCCGGCCATTGCGCGGCCGTTTTTTGTCAATGCAGGAAATGGCAGTGACAGAATTTGTTAATTGACGATTTTTGTTGGCTGTTTCGGGCCGTATTGTGTTCATCGCCGTGCGATAATTTACTTGTCGTCAATATGAAAAGCAGACTGCTACATGGTTCCCAGCGTATTTATGAAGGAAAAATCAACAATGGCGATTGCTGTTTTTGCTTTTTTGTTAATTTGTTCTTACGCCCATCCTTTTCATATCCACCCCTATCGTACTTATTATCATGACGTCCTCAGCGTCCTGGGTTTGGTACTGGCCTTTGCATTTCTCGCGGCTGAGACAGCGCCACGGCTACGAGTGCCAGCCATCATCTACCTGTTCGTAGGCTTGCTGTTATGGATAGGCATGCAGTTTATTGCTGGCCATCTTGAAAACGCGGCTGACCTCATCCTGCCCATTCTCTATATAGTTGCATTGATAGCTGCCATCATGATAGGGGCAACCTGGGCGGCGAAAGAGGGTGGCGTGACATTGCTGTGTCAGGCCCTGGCGGCTGCCCATCTGCTTGCTGGTCTGTTGTCGGTGGTTTTGCAGTGCATACAGTTGTCTGGCTTATATGCCTGGCCGTTCGTCATGTATATCGCCACCAATACGCAGCCCTTCATGCGTCCGTTTGCCAATGTGGCACAGCCGAATCAACTGGCTTTGTTGCTGTGCTTTGCCCTCGCTTCGAGCTTCTATCTATATAGAGCACGCAAGATGCCAGCATGGTTGGTCACAGTGGCAGTGGTTTTCCTGCTGTGGGGCTTGACGTTGACTCACTCGCGCATAGGCTGGGTGATTGTTCCGGCATTTGTCTTGATGTGTGGCCTGGGACGCTCTACAGTCAGTGGTAACGTAATTGAACCGCGGGTCAGCCTGGTATTTTGTATTGCCATGGCCTTGTTGTATGCCGGTATGGTAGCGGCCTTGCCTTCATTGGGCGAAGTATTCGGGTTTAGTGGCGGCACAATTGCTGAACACGTGGGCGGACGTTCCGAGCGCATGGTCTTATGGTCGCAGGCCTGGCGCATGGCGGCAGAACACCCGTGGTTTGGTGTGGGCTGGTTTGGTTTTGGTGCTGAACAGGTCAGGATAGCGGCAGATCTGGGCTCGGGTACCTATGCTGAACATGCGCACAATCTGATCTTGAATTTTGCAGCAGAGCTGGGTTGGCCGTATACCGTGATGTTGATGTTGACACTGGCGTGGTGGTTTGTTCAAACCTGCGTCCAGCCTTCGGCACATCTGGCGATTCAGTTTACCCGTTTGTGTTTTGTCGCTGTGATGGTGCACAGCATGGTTGAATTCCCTTTATGGTATGCCTATGTGTTGATACCAATAGGCGTTCTTATGGGTATGGTGCACCAGATGCGCTGGCCGGCAGACGGCGTGCGGGTGGCGCCAGCCGCCTTGTCTGTATTGGTGGCAGTATCGCTGTTGCTGATGGCCCTGATCAGCCTGGATTATCAACGGGTGGTTGCCGGTTTCCAGGCTTTACGGTCCGAGCAGTCTGGCTACAAAGCGCCGCAGGCCCCCATGCAAAAGCCAGTGTTTACTTTCTTTCCACAATTCTTTGACTATTTCACTCTGACCAGAATCAATCCCCATGAAGGCATGTCAGCAGACGAAATTGCCTATATGGAAAAATGGGGAGCGCGATTCGGTTTTGTGCATATCATCAACAAGTTGGCCGAAGCCTATGTATTGAATGGACAACCCAGGAAAGCTGAACGCGCGATGCTGAGCCTGCAACGACTGCATCCGACGGTCTACACGGAATATTGGGATTACTGGAAAGCCAAGTCGGCCCAGGACGAACGCTACAAGGCCATTTTTATCAAGATGCCGCCACGTGATGCGCCATAAGCACCAGGAAACGCCCCACTGCGTTGACGGCTTCTTTATTTTACTGCCTGATCTTGCTGATCTCGCTATCCGTCAATCAGGCTGACCCAGTCCCCGGATTTGCCGCCATGTTTTTCCAGCACCCGCACGTCGGTCATCACCATGCCGCGGTCGACTGCCTTGCACATGTCATAAATGGTCAGCAGCCCGACCTGGACGGCAGTCAGTGCTTCCATTTCGACGCCGGTTTTACCAACTGTTTCAACCTGAGCCTGGCAACTGATCGTGGCTGTGCCTTCATCAATGCTAAAATCAACAGCGACCCTGGTCAGGGCCAGAGGATGGCAGAGTGGAATCAGATCGCTGGTGCGTTTGGCCGCCATAATGGCGGCGATGCGGGCGATACCAAGGACATCCCCTTTTTTGGCATTGCCCTGCTGGATAATGGCCAGGGTTTCCGGCTTCATGCGGATTTTACCAAGGGCAATGGCACTACGGTGGCTGTCATTCTTGCTGGCGACATCGACCATATGTGCTTGCCCACTGGCATCAAAATGGCTGAGGCCCTGGTTTGTTGAATCATTACTCATTATTGTGATAACAGGCAAAAAGTGAAGAAAAAAGGAAGCAATTCAGTGTCCAGGCATCATAGCATTGCGAATACGGTCCGTCGCACATTTCGCCGCACTTCTTTGTGTGCCGCCATCTTGCTGATTGGTGGTCTGGGTAATCTCAGCATGGCACCCGAACTGGCTCATGCGCAAAACCTGCCTACACTGGGCGATACCTCACGCGAAGAATTGTCGCCACTGGCGGAACGCAAGCTGGGTGAGCAGATCATGAGCGTGGTACGCCGCGACCCGGATTTCATGGATGATGCCCCGGTGTCAGAATACCTGAACCGCCTGGGCAATAAAATGCTGGAAACCCGCCCCGATGCGCGTGGTGAAACATCGTTCAATTTCGAATTTTTTGCCGTCCGCGATCCGGTGCTGAATGCCTTTGCTTTCCCTGGTGGCTTTATCGGTTTTCATTCAGGTTTGATCCTGGCAGCACAATCTGAATCGGAACTGGCTTCGGTCATGGGGCATGAAATTGGTCACGTGGCCCAGCGCCATATCGCCCGAATGCTGACCAGCCAGAAGGGCGATGCACTCATTCCGCTGGCGGCATTGGCACTGGCCGTGCTGGCTGCACGCTCCAGCCCGGATGCCGCCATGGCGCTGGCGGCCGGTGGGCAAGGCTTGGCGATACAAAAGCAATTGAATTTTGGCCGCGACGCAGAGCGCGAAGCTGATCGCGTTGGCTTCCAGATTTTGCGCGATTCCGGTTTTGACCCGTCCGGCATGGTGAGTTTTTTCGGGCGCCTGCAAAATTCGACGCGAAATTACACCGACAATGTGCCGCCTTACCTGCGCAGCCATCCGCTGACCAGTGAACGCATTGCCGATATCCAGTCGCGCCTGGTCGACCAGCGCTATCGGCAGCACGCTGACAGCCTGGAATTCTTGCTGGCCAAAGTCAGAGTGCGTGTCTTGCAGGACAGTACCATTCAGGGCTTGATCGATGCCATTACCTACTTTGACGTGCAGGCCAAATCTGGCAAGCTGGAAGACCAGATCACTGCCAAATATGGCCATGCCTTTGTTGCCTATAAACGGCTGGATTACAAGGAAGCAAGGGCACTGCTGGACCAGGCGCAGAAAATGATTGAAAAGGATGCCAGGTATAAAGACCTGCTATCGCAAAGCAATATGTTTGCAGACCTGTCGATCGACATCCTGATTGGTAGCCAGCAAACCGGTGCCGCCGTCAAAGAAGCAGAAAAAGCCATGCGTGACCTGCCTCTGTCACGCGGCGTAGCCTTGCAATATGCAGAAGCCTTGCTGGCAGATAAAAAAGAAGAACAGTCCGCCGCATTTTTACGCGACCAGATCGTCTTGTACCGGCAAGAGCCGCAACTGTATAACCTGTTAGCCAAGGTCTACGACGCCCAGGGCAAACAAGCTGCCCAGCATCTGGCCCTGGCCGAAGCTTATGGCATACAAAGTAATTGGGACGCTGCCCTGCAACAGCTGGAAATCGCCCGTCGTGACAAGGACGCCCAGTATTTTGAATTGTCCGTCATTGATGCACGTGAGCGTGAATGGAAAGAGAAGCACAAGGATCAGATGGCAGATGAGAAAAAGCGGCGTTGATGGTTTGAAATAAGGTATTCATTGCCCTCTATTTGCAGATGGGATGATGGCCCCTGGTCAGAAGAATAATTTCCAGATAATGCGCAGTAAATATCGCTTCATGTATGAAGTCTGTTCTATATTTAAATAGACCAGTGATGAAGAAAATAGTGTCGGGCATTTGCGTTGCCTGCATGGTCGCCGGAGTGGCAAGTGCCAGTACGGCAAGCGCGCAAGATGCACCTGCGCCTGCAGTCAATGCAGGAAGCGCCAGTCAGACCGCAGCTACCTGTTCTACGCCATGAAAAAATGGCTACGACAAGAATTGCATTATGCATCCAGATGCCGGTACCTGGCCAATGACTTGTGAGCAGGCCGCCACGCAGATATGGCTACACAAGGTTCTTGCAGCATTACGCTGGAGTCGCCTTTTAAGGGCTGCAATCAGGGTTGACTGTTTAGCGATCAATCATTTTCATTATTTAGCTACGGGTGGGCCATAAACCTCATTTGCCCACCTTTCTTTGATCATAGGTAGCATTTTCTGAATAAGCGGATCGTTCGATCTAAGTAAATCACCGGTAAATGTACCTTTATAGAATACGGTATTGTCCGGGCGATAGATAATGATGAAGTCCGTACCTGTATCTTTGGGTTCATTTCCGAATCTCTGTCTATAGAGGTTGTAATGTACTACTTGATAGACAAGGCCTTTGAATTGGTACGAGTAGCTAGCGCGGACTGCCTGATTCTTAAAAATTTCCTCGACTTGAGCGCGGCTTGCTCCCGATTTTAAATCTGTTATCGGTAAAAATCCCATCCAACTGACGACTTTGCCCGACAATTTTTCGACAATTTTAGGACGCCAAAGATTATCCTGATAACTGGGAATAATTTCGTATTCTTTGTTGATTTCAAAAACTGCATAAATCGCCACCGCATCTCTTGAGGTCTTGCTTTCAATCCCGATCGAGTGTTTGCCAGGCAATACACGTACTTCCGCTTCTGCCTGACCGTGTGAACCCAATTCATCAACAAATTGAATGATTGCATTTGGATTACTCAGTGTAGCGAGTTGTTCTGGTGGCAGTTTGGGACCCAGGTACATATCAAACGCTGATGCACCAAATGCATTCGCGACTGCAAAAAAAATACCAAAGAAGAATAAAGACAATAATTTGTTCATTTTGTGGCGTAGTTGTGACTGTGGAGAAAACAAGCGTTGTTACCGAGGACTATGGTGAGAATTCATCTCACCCGTATTTATGAAGTGAGTTCTACTTATTATCCTTTGACTCTGGGCCGTGCCACAAACCCAAATTCTCGCATCAGTTGATTCTCTTTACAGCGCTGCACTTCCAGGCTTAAATCACGCGCACCAGGCGGTTGCAGTAGAAGCTTGCCGTTGGTCATAGTATCATCTAGCCAGGCAAGCAGCTCTTCATCTCTCACGGGCTCCTTATCTAGGCTAAGCCAAGTCAGACATTCAGCCAGATCGCGGTCATCCAGTTGCGCCAGGGTGGTACCGCTGCTGAGTTGCAATCTGCCTTGTGGATCAAGGAAGGCCAGTTCGGGTGTGAACGCTTGTTCACCGTGTTGCAGGGAAAAACTGCCGTGGGCGGTGGTGGTGGCGATGAAGGGGGTGGCTTCCAGGTCTACATACACGCGTTGCGGGCCATTCTGAAAATACCAGCAGCCATCTGCATTGCAGAGATAATTGCGCGCGATGAAGGCCAGCAGGGTGGGGTGGCGGATGACGTCACCAGGCAGGTTCAGGGCCTGGCAGCGGTCGTCGCGCATGCGCCAGTTGCCACGTGCGTCAAGGGCCAGCCAGCCATAGCAATGGGGTACATTCGGCCATTTTGCCAGTGCTGCCTTGACGATGTCATCCATCAGCTATTCGCCTCAAAGAAGTGCAGTATCTTTTGTGGTAGCCAGTTCAAATGGCCTGGCACATTCCCTGCGGCAAAGCCGACATGGCCGCCGTGTTCGGGGTATTCCAGTGTGACACAGTTTGCTGCCTGCGCGGGTAAATGCTGGCCGGGCAGGAAGGGGTCATTCTTCGCGTTCAGCACCAGCGTCGGTACGGTGATGTCCTTGAGTATATGCTTGGCACTGGCGCGATGCCAGTAATCATCGGTATCCAGATAACCATGCAGCGGAGCAGTAACGACATTATCGAACTCATACAGGTCCCTGGCGTTGAGCATGGCATCTTTATTGAACAGTCCGGGGAACTGATCGAGCTTTTGCAGGCACTTGGGTTTGAGCGTCTTCAAGAACATGCGCGTGTAGATCATGTTGAAACCGCTGGACAGTGAAGCGCCGCCCTGGGCCAGATCCAGAGGCGCAGACACGGCGCAGGCTACACTGACGATGTCGGCATGGTGCTGCGATTCGCCCAGCCAGCGCAACAGGGCATTGCCGCCCAGTGAGACGCCGGCCGCATAAAATTTACCGTCGGCATGTCGCTGGTGAAATTGCTGATACAGAGTCTGTATGATCCAGCCTATCTCTTGCGCATCGCCAGAATGATAAAAACGCGGGGCCTGGTTCAGTTCGCCAGAACAGCCACGAAAATGCGGTATGGCACCCGACCAGCCACGCTCAAGCAGGGCTGCCATCATGGCACGCGCATAATGGCTGTCGCTGGAACCTTCCAGACCATGGAACATCACCACAAAGGGCTTGCCTGGTTCGCCATCCAGAAAATCAACATCCACAAAATCGTTGTCCGGCGTGGTCCAGCGTTCACGTCGCAAGGGCGTGACGGGTTTGTTGATAAACACGGCCGGATAAATTGTTTGCAAATGACCGCCGGGTAACCAGCGTGGTGACAGGTATTTCATGTAAACCTATTTCATGTGACTCTGTTCCATTGGAGCGTATGCCATGGCGGTTTAATGCAGGATGTTGGCCTTGAACATATCCCGCGGTGCCTTGCCCGATGCGACAGAGGCATGGTGCATGGTGATACGCCAGCCATGCGGGGTCTTGACATAGACGTTGGTGGCAAGCACATGGACGTCCTGCTTGCTGTCACCGGGACGCTGAAATTCTTCTACAATGCTATGTACCGCAGTCAGCATATTGTGGGTGGCGTGCAGTTGCAAGGGACGAATATTGACATTGCCGCGTTCAAAGATGCTTTCCCACGAGCTGCGTATTGCCGCATGACCGATCAGCCTGCCTGCACCTGGATGGATGCAGACGATTTCTTCGTCCTCGGCCCACAGGGCCATCATGCCATCCAGATCGGCACGGCTAAGGGCATCATAAAAGGCAGCTTCGACCTCGTCTGCACTGCCATTCATTTGCTTTTTTGCGGACATGATCGTAAAGAATCAATGCGCCTTGAGCACAACGCCCGGCGCCAGTTTGTATTGCGTGCCGCAATAAGAGCAGGTCGCGCTACCACCATGCGACAAATCCAGGAATACGCGCGGGTGGGATGACCACAACGGCATGGCAGGATTAGGGCAGTGTGCCGGCAGATCCTTGGCTTGCAATTCGACGATGTTACTGGTGGTGCTGGCTGGTGTGGACATGGTGACTCCGGTAAATAATGATGATGCGGGAAGCCGCCGGGCCTGCTGTCAGGCAGCCTGCTTTCCCAAAATAGAAATTGCCACCGCGATTTTAACGGATTCTGGCCTTGCAGAGTGAGAATGCGTGGCGAGCTGGTTTGAATTTGCGATTTGTCAAATTGAGAATAAATGTTGGCAAATGGGGCAGGGCAGGGTGTCCTGGGCAAGCTTTTAGTTTCACCGTTACAATAATGGACTTTTCCGCATTTCCTCCCCTCTTACATGTCATTCGATACCGACAAGGCTGCATTCAAGGAAGGTTTGAGAGTGGGCGCACCAACCTGGTTTGGTATTGCAGCCTGGGGTCTGGTGGTCGGGATTGCCATGATCAAGGCTGGCCTGACATTGCCGCAGGCACTGGGCATGAGCCTGCTGGTATTTGCCGGATCAGCCCAACTGGCTTCATTGCCCCTGCTGGCGGCGCATGCCCCTGCCTGGGTGATTTTTGCAACTGCGTTGGTGGTCAACCTGCGTTTCCTGATTTTTTCTGCCATCCTGGCACCCCATTTTTCGCACCTGCCATGGCGTACCCGCGCCTGGCTGGGATTCATGACCGGCGACATTGCGGTTGGCTTGTTCATGCAGCGTTACCCCGAATTTGGCGAGCACAAGGGCAAGCTTGCGTACCTGAAAGCCCTGGTTTTTCCTAACTGGGCATCCTGGCAAACGGGATCCATTGTCGGTATCTTACTGGGCAGCCAGGTGCCGGGTAGCTGGGGGCTGGGTTTTGCCGGTACGCTGGCCATACTCTGCATCATGCTGCCACTGATCATTAATCGCGCGGCCTTTGCCGGTGTGGTGGTGGCCGGCATTTGTGCCTTGCTGGCGGTGAATTTGCCCTACAAGCTGGGTCTGTTGCTGGCAGTCTTGCTCGGCATGGGGACCGCCATGATGCTGGAAGAGTTTTTGGAAGGCAAGAAAGCCGGCCATGATCCGGCCAATAAAGAAACCGGCGAGGAGTCAACATGAACGATTGGGAAGTCTGGCTGGTCATCGTCCTGTTGACTCTGGCCACCTTCATTGCCCGCAGCGGTTTTTGGCTGGTCGGGCATCACATCAGTTTGCCAAAACGGGTACAGGAGGCTTTGCGTTACGCGCCAGGCTGTGCCTTGGCCGCCATCATCGTGCCGGATTTGTTATTGACCAGTGGTCATGTGGAAATCGGCTTGAACAATCCACGCCTGCTGGCAGGCTTGCTGGCAACGGCTTTCTTTTTGGTGCGGCGAAATATGCTGCAGACGATATTTTTTGGGATGGCGGTGTTTACTTATATTCGATTGGGCTTGTGAGGCGGGGGCTTGGCCTGGTGTGAAGCCAAGCGCATAGCGGGTTTCATCGAGGGGTCGTGCCCTTAATTGCGTCGCTCCGGCGGCGTTCGTTGCATGTCGTACTTTGATTAAAAGATTGCTCTTCGTGGACACAAGCCGGGTCTCGGCCCGGCGGCCGAATTCCTTTCTTTGCTTCGCCAAAGAACGGAATCAAAGAAAGGCGACCGCAGACTCGCCCTTCGGGTGCTTACGCTACGCTTCAGCATAATTTGTGCGTCACAAAAAATGGGAAAGCTTCGAAACTCGCTGCGCTCAAACACGAAGCTTTCTGATCCATTTTCTGTGACGCACAAATTACATCGTCCCAAGCGGATTAAGGTCAAAGACAACGTCAAAAACAACTGCAACAGCAAAGTCAAAACCAACGTCAACATAACCGCATTCATATTTATTTGAATGCCATCGATTAACCATGGTGTAGGGGTTGTAGTTGCTTTTGACTTTGTTGTAGATTTTGACGTTGTAGTTGTTTTTGACTCTCATCCGCTTGGGACGAAGCCATTTGTGTAGTGCAGAAAATGGAAAAAGAAGGGCCGGTGTCTGAGCCGCAGGCGAGTTTCGGACCTTCCCATTTTTTGCACTACATAAATGGGCACTCCCGCAGGGAGCGAGTCTGCGGTCGCCTTTCTTTGAATACGTTCTTTGGCGAAGCGGTGTGTGTCAAGGTAGTTGTCGCCTCAATTTAAATTAAGCAGCCTTCATGTACGCCTTTTCTTCTACACGAGCCTTCTCTGGATTGAGATAGACGCTGTCCCCCAGTGACCAGTTCCGTGTTTCT
>NZ_JBMPOX010000011.1:0-193499 GCF_049340445.1 Undibacterium sp. Ji50W
TCTTATCGGTCTCTGTTTTTGAGAAAACTGAGATTTCATGCGCCTTTCAGACCGATGACTACATTTCTGAAACAGCACCCAACGCTAACCAATTGAATTTATTCGACTTTTAACCGGACGCTAGTGGTCCATCTTGAATGAAGACATCAACCAGATGGAACGTTTTCTGAATGGCGGTGCAAATCAGATCATTCAGGTCATCTGTTCATCCATCATGGTCAGCGCCGTATTTTTCACGCTACAACCCTCGCTGGCAGTGATCTCCTTGTTACCAGTACCGGCCATTCTCATTGGTGCCTTCTGGTTTCAAAAACGCCTGGCTCCACGTTATTCAGAAGTACGCGAAGCTGCCGGCGACGTCAGTGCCAGGTTGAATAATAATTTGCTGGGTCTGGCCACCATCAAGGCCTTCGCCACCGAGAGTTTTGAAAAAAACCATATCGCCGAAGCCAGTGATGCCTACAGGCAGGCAAATACGCGCGCCATTGCCATCAGTTCGGCAATCACACCCGTCATCCGCATGGCGATCCTGGCTGGCTTCACCGCCACCCTGGTGTACGGTGGTTGGCTGACCTTGCAGGGCGAACTGGCGGTCGGTGCCTATTCTGTATTGGTCTACCTGACTCAGCGCCTGTTGTGGCCAATGACGGGGCTGGCAGAGGTCGCCGACATGTATCAACGCTCGATGTCCGCAATTGACCGGGCCATGGGCCTGCTGGACACCAAAATCAATATCACTTATGAAGGCAAGCATGTAGCACCGGACCAGGTCAAAGGGGAATTGCGTTTTGATGCAGTTGAATTTGCCTATGGCGAACAAAAAACCCTGCAACAAATCAACCTGCACATCCCTGCCGGTAAAACCATCGCCTTTGTCGGCTCCACCGGTTCGGGCAAATCCACGCTGGTCAAACTGCTGCTGCGCTTTTATTCTCCCACATCCGGTCGCATTACCCTGGACGGGAATGAAATCAGCGAATTGAATTTGCAGGATTTACGCCGTGCTATCGGCTATGTGGCCCAAGACAGCTTCCTGACGGATGGCACCATAGCCGACAATATTGCCTATGGCGTGCAAGGTGCCAGCGATGCCGCCATTGCCGAAGCCGCACAAGCCGCCGAAGCCACGGAATTCATTTCCCGATTGCCACTGGGTTTTGCCACCCGCATCGGTGAACGCGGGCAAAAATTATCTGGCGGCCAACGCCAGCGTCTGGCACTGGCCAGGGCTATCCTGAAAAATCCGCCCATCCTGATCCTGGATGAAGCCACCAGTGCCGTCGACAATGAAACCGAAGCCGCCATTCAGCGCAGTCTGGATGTAGTCAGCCGCAACCGCAGCACCATCATGATTGCCCACCGCCTGTCCACCGTACGCCAGGCCGATTGCATCCATTTGCTGGAAGCAGGCAAAATAGTGGAAAGCGGCACCCATGAAGAATTGTTAAGCCTCGGTGGTGGCTATGCCGCCCTTTGGCGCTTGCAGACTGGCGAGCGAAGCCATACCTGATCCATGCAGGCATACTGGCATCCAGGCCACACTTCCCCATGATTTGACGATATTTTTCATCCGATGCCGGAAGATAATGTTACTCTCGCGCCAAGGAGTGACTATCGCATGAAGAAATCTCTTACCATCGGTGTGGCGGCAGGTCTGATGACCTTGCTGGGTATTACCTCATACCAGGCGATTGCCTATGTGACCCAGGTCGCGCCTGCCAGTAGCATGGCAATCAGCATGCCGGTCAAGGCTTTTGAGGTTGATCCGACCTGGATCAAGGAAGGCAATCCCAACTTCAGGGCGACAGAATTTTTCAAGTCGCATGACGGCAAAACCACTTCCGGCATCTTTGAATGCGATGGCCCTTCGACCTTTGAATGGCATTACCAGCTCGATGAAACCATCTATGTCCTCGACGGCGGGGTGGATATTGAGTATCAGGGCAAACGTTTTTCACTCAAGCCCGGTGAAACGGCTTTTTTTCGTGCAGGCACGACGGCACTGTGGCATGTCCCCAAAAACATACGCAAAACCTGGACCCTGCATGATGCCGGCCAGCCAGCCCGTGGGCTGGCCAAATTGCTAGGCTGATCCGGCATTCATCACATCAAAGACTGGTCGCCACCGAAATGGCGACCCAGGCTCCAGTGCAATCACTTAGCCCTTCCAGGTCACTGCCTTGGCCAGCGCCAGGGCACTCAGGAAAGCATTTTCCACTCTGCCCGCCCCTTCCAGACCTGCAGCAAACCAGTCACCGCAAACACCCAGGCGTTGCTTGTCATTCCACAGGCAATCCACAGCCAGGGTGCTTTCTGCCTGCGCATAGCGCCAGCGATGGGCAACTGCATGGATAGGCTGTATGCGGGAACCGGTCGCTTCATGGAAAGCCTTGGTCAGTTTTTCCTTGACGCGTTCTGCATCATCTTCCAGATGCTCGCGGCTCCAGGCGGGTGTCGCATGGCAGACCCAGCGTTCACCAGCACGATGCAAGGGTTTCGCATCGTCATGAGCAATCCAGCCCAGGCGCGACTGGTTGACCCAGGCACCGTCATATGGCAGATCAAGCGAACTCTGGAAGCCCAGCATAAGCGTCCAGCACGGTGCCAGCCTGGCTTGTCTGGCCTGCTTTGCCATGGCAGGTGCAACCGACAGCAAGACTTCTGCCTGGTCTGCAGGTATGGCCAGGATGACCCCATCGAAAGGGCCAGCCGTAGCAGCAATGGGAACCGTGCTGGATTGCACCGACAACAGCCATTGCTTACCCTGGCTTTCCAGTGCAGTGACCTGTTGCTCGGTACGGATATCCAGCCCGTGAGCAAGCTGTTTGCACAGGGCACTCATGCCCGGCACCGGCACATAACGGGTGCCAGTACGACCAGCCGCCTTGCTGACACCGGCATCGAGCGTCGCCAGCTTGGCGGTCCACGGCACTACCCAGCCAAATTTTTTCCAGTCCAGAATCTCTTTTTTGAAACGGTCCGATGTCGCGGTGAAATATTGCGCGCCATGATCAAAGCCCCCCAGTTCAGTTTGCCTGGTACTCATGCGGCCACTGACGCCCATGCTTTTTTCATACACGGTGACATGATGGCCTTGCGATTGCAATTGCCGCGCAACGGTCAAACCTGATAATCCTGCACCAACAACAGCGATATGCATAGTATTTCCCTTAATTTGAGACAATAAAAAACGCCCGCTTAGCGTGCTTGCGGGCGTCAATTTAAATTTGATCAGGCATCCTTGATCACTGCTCGTTTTCTTCAACCGGCCAATCGCGGATATATGCCTTCAGCATCTTGTTTTCGAAGCTTTGCGCTTCCAGCACGGCTCTCGCCACATCGTAGAATGAAATCACCCCAAGCAGGGTTTTCGCATCCATGACAGGCAGGTAACGCGAGTGTTTTTCCAGCATCATGCGACGCACTTCATTGACTTCGGTTTCTGGGGTCACAGTCAGCGGATGGTCATCCATGTATTTGCGCACGGTACCCGTGCCCAGCGAACCCTGGTTTTTATGAATCGCGCGTATGACCTCGCGAAAGGTCAGTATGCCAACCAGATCGCCGTACTCCATCACGACCAGAGAACCGATATCTTTCTCTTCCATGACACTGACCGCTTCGGTAATAGGGATATCAGGCGTAATCGTGAAAAGTATGTTGCCTTTCACTTGAAGTATCTCTGAGACTTTCATGATGCCCCTCTCTTTGTATTTTTGTGATCGTTATTTGCAATGTATCGCAAGCCTCGCAAAAAATCCAGCACGTAAAATATTTTTCCTGCAGAAAGACGCGGATTTTGCAAGCAAGACAGCAGCGATGGTAGCATTGCTGCCTCACATATGGAGAGCCTCCCCCATGAGCGGACCTAAATACCACGGCTTTGACACCCTATCCCTGCATGCCGGGGCCGCGCCAGACCCGACCACCGGGGCGCGTGCCACACCTATCTATCTTACCTCTTCTTTTGTTTTCAAGGATTCTGATCACGCGGCCTCACTTTTTAATATGGAACGCGCTGGCCACGTGTATTCACGCATATCGAATCCTACCAATGCCGTACTGGAAGAAAGAATTGCTGCACTGGAAGGTGGTGTTGCCGGTATTGCCGTTGCCAGCGGGCAAGCTGCCATGCATCTGGGCCTGTGCACCATTGCCGGTGCCGGTTCCCATGTGGTGGCTTCACGTGCCTTGTATGGCGGCTCGCAAAACCTGCTGGCCTACACCATGAAGCGGTTTGGCATAGAAACCAGCTTTGTTGATCCACGCGACCTGGATGCCTGGCGCGCCGCCATACGCCCGAATACCAAGGTATTATTTGCCGAGACCCTCGGTAACCCGGGTCTCGACGTATTGAATATACCTGCCGTAGCAGCCATTGCGCATGAGAATTATCTGCCCTTGATGGTGGATGCCACGTTCACCACACCGTATTTGCTTAAACCGTTTGAGCATGGTGCCGACCTGGTGTTTCATTCTGCCACCAAATTCCTCTGTGGTCATGGCACTGCTATCGGTGGTCTATTGGTGGATGGCGGTACATTTGACTGGCAGGCTGCCTATGAAAAAACGGGCCGTTTTGCCGAGCTATGCGAGCCCTATGATGGTTTTCATGGCATGGTTTTCTCGGAAGAATCTACCGTTGCAGCATTCTCGTTAAGGGCCAGACGCGAAGGCTTGCGTGATTTTGGTGCCTGTATGAGTCCGCACAATGCCTTCAACATCTTGCAAGGCATCGAAACTTTAGGCTTACGCATGGACAGGCATGTCGCCAACACCCGCAAGATCGTCGAATTCCTGGTGGCGCATCCGGCGGTGGCTTCAGTCTCTTACCCTGAACTGGCATCCCATCCTGACCATGCGCTGGCAAAAACCCTGCTGCCCAAAGGTTGCGGTGCCGTATTTTCATTCAACCTGAAAGCTGATCGCGCTGCGGGCCAGCGTTTTGTCGAAGCGCTGACTATTTTTTCCCATCTCGCCAATGTAGGCGATGCAAAATCGCTTGTCATCCATCCAGCGTCCACCACGCATTTCCGGGTACCGGCAGAACAATTACTTGCATCCGGGATAAATGAAGGCACCATGCGCCTGTCCATAGGGCTGGAAGATGCCGATGACTTGATCGACGACCTGACACGCGGCCTGAAAGCGGCCCAGAAAGGAGCCTGAGATGATTTTCCAGGTAAATGGCCATGCAGCCTATTGCTATACCGGAGGCAAAAACTTCAATCCGGCACAGCCCACCGTCGTATTTATCCACGGTGCCCAGAATGATCATTCAGTCTGGGGTTTGCAAACACGTTATTTCGCCCATCACGGTTTTAATGTGCTCGCAATTGACTTGCCAGGCCATGGACGCAGTAAAGGGGCCGCACTAAGCAGCGTGGAACAGATGGCCGACTGGCTGCTCGCCTTGCTGGATGTGGCAGGTATAGAGCAAGCCACGCTGGTAGGACACAGCATGGGTTCATTGATCGCCCTGGAGGCCTGCTACAAAACGCCAGCGCGTGTCAGCAAGCTGACCCTGGTTGGCACCGCCTACCCCATGCGGGTATCGGATACGCTGTTGAATGCAGCGCGTGACGAAGAACAAACTGCCATTGATATGGTGAATATCTGGTCACACACGTCGATTGCCCACAAGCCATCCTGTCCGGGGCCAGGCTTTTACGTCATGGGTGTCAGCCAGCGTTTGATGCAACGTATCTCGGCCATCAATCCGGCTAAAGTATTCCATACCGACTTTGCTGCCTGTAATGCCTATGCCAATGGTGAAGTGGCGGCACTGTCGGTGCGCTGCCCCACCCTGTTCATCCTCGGTAGAAAAGACATGATGACACCAGTCAAGGCCAGCCTGCTTCTCAGCAAGGCCATCGCCCACAGCCAGCAAACCATCATAGAAAACTGTGGCCATTCGCTGATGGCCGAGCAAGCCGATCAAGTCTTGACGGCGCTGCTCAACTTTGTCAGGTCATGAGGATGGCACTAAAAAGATGGCAATGATGGCGTTGCGCTCAGCGGTGGAAGGATATTCAGCAGCGCCTTGATGCTAATACTGGCAGCCTGCTCCATGATTCCGGAATTTTTCATCCTGCTGGGATATGGCATGCTGGCCAGCACAGCCAGCCATTGGGCAACGCAGGAAAGGTATGCGGTGATGGCAGAAAGAATAGCCGGCACCCTGGTAACAGGGGCCGGCATCATGGTTGCATTAGTAGGACTTACGCAAAACCGCCCCAGCTGCGTTGCGGCGCCTCGCCGTACTAAAGTACTGTCTTCGTCGCCACGCCTTGCTGGGACAATTTTGCGTAAGTCCTAATTACTATAGTTTTAAACCTTCATTGCTATGCATGCATAGGCAGGCGCTGGTTGAGGCCGGCCAGGTAATCCGCCCTGAAACGACGCAGGACATAGTCCTTGTAATTATCATGCTTCAGGGTATCCCAGGCCACTTCCCTGCCCTTGCTGGATTTTTCCTTGGCGGCAGCCAGGACTTCCTGGCTCAATTCCAGATTAGCATCGGTCATCAACTCATATCCATACAATTGCATGAATTCCTTGGTCAGGCTTTCTATGACTTCGATTTCGCGCATGCTCAACTGTTGCTTGAATTTGTCTTTGTTCGCCAAGACCGGCGGGAAACGGTTGGTTTCCCACAAGGCTGACATATGGGATATTTGTTGCGCCTCGGCAGAACGGGTGACATCCAGCATTTCCGGTAAAAATGTAATGTCGAAAAATTTACAAATCGCCCGCAAGACTGTTTCCTGGTTACTTAAAAAGTCTTCATAACGTATCGTCAATACCTGATCTGGGTGACGTTGTATGATCTCGCGTGACAGTTGGTGCGCTTCCAGCCAGGCCATGGCATTCAGGGTGGAATCATAATCATGAATGATGGCCTTGTTCATGGACGCGACCTGGGCCCGCGGGTCCCGCACCACATTCAGGAACAGCATATTCGGGAAAAGTTGCAACAGCTCTTCTGCATAATGCACGCTATCCAGCGATTTATCCATGACGATGCTGGCATGGTGATGCTCACCCGTGCGTAGCAACAGTTCCCACAATATCCTGTGCACGCTACGCTTCTCGGTCTTGATCGATTCAAAGACATCCACCGGATCAAACACCATGCCCTTCCACTTCACCATGCTGGCCGCCTGCAAACCAACCACATCGACCACCAGGCGGAAATAGTTTTCGTCATCGTCCAGATTACCGTAGCGTGGCACCAGAGGCATGAAGTCGACAATATGCAGGGGATAAGGCGAATAAAATTCTTCGCTATTATTCAAGCGCAAACGCAGGGCATGACTGCCACAGCGTCGCAAGGGTATCATCAACACGGGAGTTGGTCGCTTGCTGGTGGTCGCCACTTTTTGTACGCTGGTCACGCTATGTGTTTCTGCCATGATGCTCTCCCCATGCTTAAATATCTGAAAGGCTTGAAAGATCTGAATCTGGAAGTCCGCCTTATCTGCCTGCCAGCCTATGACAGGCTGAACTGCGGCTTTTCCATTTTTTCAAAATAGCCAATAAAAGTTTGTACAAAACTATCTACTTCTGATGCTGGTAAATGATTGATACCACCTGCGCCACGTCGGCCGCCACCGCTGGCAAACGCAGAACAGAATTGATTTGCCGGGCAATTGTCGGCGTCGCCTGAACGCACACTGACGACATAACTGCCATCCGGCTTTGCAGTCAGCACGGCAAAGGATTTTCCACGCTGTTCTTGCGTTAATTGATTGGCCAAAATGCCAGAAACACGCCTGGCCCAGGCTTGCGCTGGCAAGACATAGATGGCTGACAAGTCACTTTGCAAATAGGCTCGCAACCCCTGCATGGACGCCATGTCACTGGCATAGGCATTGCGCAGCACAGGAAATGGCAAGGCATTATTCACAAAATCAAAAGGATCCACATAGCCATGCACGGCCTGGTACAAGGCTTCGGGGTGAAAATGCAAATCATCCACCGATTCACCATAAGCGTTGTAATTGAGCAGCGTGCCAAGTTCTTGCAATTGGCCGCGCTGCAACGCACCCAGCCCAGCCTGGCTGGCAATGGCATGGGCCACTTCGGGCAAATTGTCGCCATAGGCTGCGACGACCGCCCACTTCCCATGTTTGCCGTTCAAATGGCGATTGACCAGTATGCTGCTACAGACATCGGCGGCCATATCGCAATGCAGATGCAAATGTTCATGCTTAAAAGCCTGCGTCGCTGCATGGTGATCGAAATACGTAATATCTGCACCGGCGGCAAGATGCTGGCGCAGTGCCGCGATATTGCTGTCCAGAGAAATATCCAGCACGGTCAGCAAATCGCCTGGTTTTACTGCAAAACGACTCAGCAAATCAATGTCCCGCTTGGCACCGGTAATTAATTTTGCCTGACGCGGCTCTGCCAGCCTGAGTTGATGCAAGGCACAAATGCCATCAGCGTCACCATTGAACACATCATAGGCATGCACTGAATTGTCGGTATCGGCAGACATGGATTTTTCCGCTTTGGCACTATTTGCGTTTATTTGTACTATTTGATATAGCACAGCCCTATCATGTGTGCGTACAGTTTTTCAGCTGCTTCTTCTATCGTGTGCAATTCAGAATTGATTTCCAGGTCAGGATTCAACGGTGCTTCATAGGGTGCAGAGATGCCGGTAAATTCGGGTATCTCACCCCTGCGCGCTTTTGCATACAGGCCTTTGGGGTCACGTCTTTCACAGACTATGCCAGGCGTGCTGACATGCACTTCAATGAAACGCTCTTCACCGATGATTTCTTTCGCCATGGCCCGGTCAGCCTGGAATGGGGAAATAAAAGCAGTAATGACGATCATGCCCGCCTCATTGAGCAGGTGGGCAACCTCTGCCGCCCTGCGGATATTTTCACGCCTGTCATGTGGTGAAAAACCCAGGTCACTGTTGAGGTGATGTCGCAGATTATCGCCATCCACCACAAAGCAGCAATGCCCACGTTCCAGCAAGAGTTTTTCCAGTGCGTATGCCAGCGTTGATTTTCCTGCCCCACTCAAGCCGGTCAGCCACAAGGTGGCTGGACTCTGGTGCAATAACCTCTCACGTGCTATCGACGTAACGGTGCCGTAATGCCAGTTAATGTCTCCTCCACGCGACTGAGGATTGTGCACAAAACGACCAAATTTGCTTCTGCGCTCAACCGGCACATTGTCTGCCGGTGCTTCGTCCAGTGCTGTCGTGCTTGCTTGCATTTTCTGACCTCCGATTCAACAAAGACCTTGTTTACTTTCAGAATTCTTCCCAGTCCTGCGTGTCTGTTTTACGCGCTGCGCTAGTGCTACCCGCAGTAACCCGCTTGATCTGTTTGACAGGCGTTTTATTTTTTTCCAGTGTCGCTTTTTTGATCAATGGTATGACTTTCTTGTCGTCAGCCACAGGTTCACGCCAGCCAGGTTCTGTAAATTTTCCGGAAGCGAGCTGGAAGGTGCTGACCAGCTCTGACAAATCATCTGCCTGATTTTGCAAGGCACTGGCGGCCGCCGCAGCTTCTTCCACCAAGGCAGCATTTTGCTGGGTCACATCATCCATCTGTACGATGGCTTCATTAATCTGTTCTATCCCTGCGGTCTGCTCCTGGCTGGCCATCATGATTTCAGTCATGATGCTGGTCACGCGTTTGATACTGATCACAATTTCTTCCATCGTGACGCCAGCCTGATCAACCAGTTTTGCCCCGATACCCACTTTGGTGACGGAATCATCGATCAGCAGCTTGATTTCCCGTGCTGCCTCGGCCGAGCGTTGTGCCAGGTTACGGACTTCGGTTGCCACCACGGCAAAACCGCGTCCCTGCTCACCTGCGCGTGCGGCTTCCACTGCAGCATTCAGCGCCAGGATATTGGTTTGAAACGCAATGCTGTCAATGACACCGATAATATCGACAATCTTGCGGGAAGATGTATTGATGGAACCCATGGTTTGCACCACCTCGGACACCACAGTACCGCCCTTGACGGCCACATCCGACGCTGATTGCGCCAGCAAATTGGCCTGCCTGGCACTGTCCGCATTTTGTTTGACAGTCGAAGTCAGCTCTTCCATCGAAGAAGCTGTCTCTTCCAGTGAGCCAGCCTGTTGCTCAGTGCGTGAAGACAGATCCATATTGCCGGATGCAATCTGTCTGGATGCCGTTGCTATCGTATCGGTACCAGAACGCACCTGTCCGACAATACCGGCCAGACCACCTTGCATTTCCTGCATGGCATACATGAGGCTCTGCGTGTCTTTTTCGGCCAAACGTATCGGCACAGACAAATCACCCGCTGCGATTCTCTGGGCAATCGTGACAGCATAGTGAGGTTCACCACCCAGTTGCTTCAACAGGCTCCTGACGATGAGCCAGGATGCCAACATGCCGACTAACAGCGCAACGGCACCAAATATATACATGAGTTTTTTTGCACTGGCATAGTCAAGCTCTGCCTGTGTAATCGCTTCTGCATTCTGCTTTTCTTCATCAGAGATAAAGTCATTCAGCAAGTCCCACCATTTTCTTTGTATGGGGCGAAACTCGAAGCGCAGGATCTTGTATGCTTCTTCAGCTTGCTTGTTGACACCTAATTCAGCTACTTTGGTGACGAAAGGTTCAGACAGTTTGGCTTGATCCCGGATGCTTCCCAGCAAAGTGATCTGCGCTGAAGAAGCATTGGGATCTTCATTGATCATCTTGGTCAATTTTTCTTCCGCATCAGCATATTTCTTCGTCTGTGCCTTGATGCGATTGACCTCTATTTGAATTTCGGCAGCGTCCGACAAGAGAATCAGGTTGCGCAACGCCAGGGCGCGCTCGGTCACCGTCAGGTACATCGTCGATGCCAGCTTGGATTGCACATTATTGACGTTGGCAATCTCTTCCAGACGCTCATGCATCTTTGCCATATAGGTGGTTCCCAACAACAAAACCACCAGCAACAAGCCCAATACCAGTCCAAAACCAGTAATGAGTCGGGTCGAGACCTTCGAGTTTTCAATAGTCATGATTTCTCCCAAAAACGTGAGTCAGCTAAAAGTGTGACTGAATCCGGGCAACTGCAAATTAATGCATAAGCTTATATTGCCACATAGATTTTGATGCTACAAGGAAATTATTAAATATTGTGAATTTTTTTATTTCCGTTTAATATCAATTACTTAAATGAATTAACTCTAACTATCATCATCATATTCTTAGTAGCAAAAATCAAATAACCATATTTGTTTAATATATATCAGCTTGTATTGTAGTGTATGTTTTTATAATGTCAATATTGCAATTTATGATTTTTGTTAATTAAACCGTCACTATTTACCGTAAGTACATATTGCAAATTACATACGGAATTTCATGCTGAATTTCATGTGTGTATAAGACCAGTTTAAAAATGACGCGATGACTCCACAATGAAAACCTGGGCGTTTCAGCAATAGATGCAAGGCCGGAGGCAGCTAAATCCAGATGGGAAAATAAGAAATGACGGGAGAGGAGATACCGCAGTGGCAGAAAAATAATCAGTGGAAAAATCCGCTTTGTTCAGCCAGAAGAAGTGACAAGACTTGAAATGACAATGCCGCCCTGCCGTTTTGGCCAGGGCGGCATTGCATCAATACAGCAAGCAATCAGGCAAACAGGTAAACCATGCTGACATGGGGAATGCCAGCTTCTTCAAACAGATCACCATCCCGCACATAGCCTTCCTTCAGATAAAAATTCTCTGCTGACTGTTGTGCATTCAGGCGCACAGATGACTCCCCCCTGGCTTTTGCCTGTTCCATCAGGGCACGTAAAATCTGCGCGCCTATGCCCAGGCCCCTGGCCTCTGCCAGCACTGCCATGCGACCAATATGGGCATCGGGTAAAAGGCGGCCAGTTCCTACTGGCTTGCCACTGCCATCATAGGCAACCGCATGCACGCATTGTGCGTCAGCGGCATCCCATTCCAGTTCAGCGGGAATTTTCTGCTCAATGACAAAGACCGCATAGCGTATGGCCTGGGCATCTTTTTGCAGGCTAGCCCAGTCGGCAATGACCAGGCGCAGGTTTTCAGTATTCATGTTCGGGTATCGGCAGGCGTGTGCGTTTCAAAGGATGAAATTATCGCACGCCATGTATCGGTGACGGCAACTGCCTTGCGTTTTTCGGTATCGGCATACACATATACCAGCTCGCCAGATATCAAATGATGTTCACCCTGATAAATTTCCAGCCTGAATTGTAGTGATGATCGCCCGATACTGGCACAACGCACGCCTATATCCAGTTCATCATCAAACCTGGCCGGTGCCATGTATTCAATAGTGGATTTACGGGCAAACAACTCTTTGCCCCCGGCTGCCTGTACGATCACATTCGGCAAGCCGGTGGCACGCCAGTATTCAGTAAAAGCCACATCGAAATAATTGAGATAATTGCCATTGAAGACGATGGCTTGCATATCAACTTCTGACCAGCGCACCCGCAAGCGATGGAAGAAAGCAAAATCTGCTTTGGCCATAGTTCTTAACTCTGCAAAAATTGACGGATGAGACGGTTGATACGTTCCGGTTGCTCATGGATGACCCAGTGTGAACCTTCAGCAATACGCTGTATCTGGATATCTTCGACAAAATTCTCCAGGCCATCCAGTAAAGTCTTGGGTAGCGCCTTGTCGTTTTCACCCCAGATGACACGGGTGGGTACCTTCACCTGAAAATCAGCCGGGTTCAGATTCAATTGCAGCGGCCCCGGATTTTTTTCCGTCGGCGGATGTAAGGGTGAAGCGCGGTAATAATTGACGCCACCGGTCAAACCACGCGCCCAGCAAGCGTGATACGCAGCCCTGGTATCGGCATCAAACCAGCTTGCCTCACCTTGCCCCATGCCATTGAAGAAACCATCCATAAGCGCAAAATCATCTTTGGCAAGCGCTTCTTCAGAACCAGGGTTGCGCAGCCAGTTCATGTATTCACTCGACGCCTTTTGCGCGGGATCAGTCGCCAGTGCCTGCATGAACAGATACGGATGCGGTGAATTGATGATAATCAGTTTTTCAAACAAGGCAGGCAGGGCAATCGCCATATTCCAGCAAACCGCCCCACCCCAGTCATGCGCGACGACCGTGGCTTGCTGATAACCCAAGTGGGCAATCAGCAAACGCAGGTCATCGACAATATGCCTGGCCTTGTAGGCGGTAACATCAGTAGGCATGTCTGACAAATTAAAACCACGCAAATCCGGTGCCACGGCAAAATGGTCTTGCCCAAATTCGGCTAACTGGGCCGACCATTCGTACCAGAATTCTGGAAAGCCATGCACAAACAGGATCAGCGGCCGACCGCGTTCACCTGCACTGGCAAAATGCAGGCGGGTACCATTGTCCAGTGCGGCAAACTGATTGCTTTGAATCTCGGCTGTCATCGATACTTCTCCCTGATGCTTGTGGGTGGATGCGAACTTGCATCTTGCTTATATTTTTCTTATATTTTGCTTATGCCTTGAGCTTGACCCTGAGCATGTCACGAATATGCGGCGCTGCCTTGTAAGGATCACCCGGGTTACGTTGCAGGACGATGTCTTCCATACGTTCCTGCACATTACCCAGGGCACCTGGATGAGAGAAGATATAGAACTGTTCGTCAGCAATCGCCTTGAAGGTGTTTTCAGCCACTTCTTGCGCCGTCACCTTGCCGGAAGTCACAGCCTTGTCCGACATCGCTTGCGCTGCCCTTTGGCTGGCAGTGGGCGCAGAACAAGGCACATCTTCCGGACGGTTTCTGTGCGACTGCGAAATACCGGTAGGTACGAAATACGGGCACAGCACAGAAGCACCTATCGGTGCTTCCACCAGTTTCAAATCCTGGTACAGGGATTCAGACAAAGACACGACCGCATGTTTGGAGACGTTATACACACCCATGGTCGGCGCATTCAACATACCGGCCATCGACGCTGTATTGACGATATGCCCTTCAAATTGCGGGTCTTTCCTGGCGCATTCCAGCATCAGGTTGGTGAAGATGCGCACGCCATGAATGACACCCCAAAGATTGACACCCAATACCCATTCCCAGTCAGCCTGGGTGTTTTCCCAAACCAGGCCACCAGAGCCGACGCCTGCATTATTGAATACCAGATGCACGGCGCCAAATTTTTCCATCGTCGCATCGGCCAATGCCTGTACTTCCTCGGCATGACGTACATCGCAACGCATGGCCAGAACCTGCGCGCCTTGCGCTTCCAGTTCAGCCTTGGTTTTATCCAGGGCATCCTGCTGCACATCAGCCAGCACCAGTTTCATGCCCAGGCGCGCACCGATGATCGCAAATTCCCGGCCAAAACCGCTGGCACCACCAGTGATCACGGCTACTCTATCTTTAAATACTTTCATGTTGTCTCCTGTAATTGGCTTATTTAATGATTTTTAATTTTTTGTGTACTTTTCTGAATTTATTTTGCGCGTTTCATCTGGAACCCCAGGCGTGGAAAATGCACTACCACGTTTCCCGCACGCACATCGTCACGACGCACGGCTAATTCATTGTCACTGGCAATCACCAACTCACCCACGACCGGGTCCAGCGCATAGTCAGTCGGCATGATGACGACCTGCTCACCCAAAGGTATGCCGTGGCTGTCAACAAAATTGCGTCCGTCTATATCAAAGCCTTGCGCGTTCCTCGCAATGTCCAGTGCGTCTGCACTACTCAAAGTTTCTGACTGGTGGTGTCCAAAAGCGGCCACCAGGCCCATCCATTTCAACAGTTTTGGATAAGCATCAAAGACAGGATTGATTGCTGGTGCAATGCGTATCAGCCACAACGCCTGGTAGACAGAAAAGTCCGCAATGCTGGCTTGCGCCCCCAATAGAAATGGCGCATCACCACTGAGCATGTTTTCCAGACGTCTTAAATACTCACTGAGCTGCCCTTTCGCTTCCCCCAGACTGGTACGTGGCATATTGCCGCGCATGGCGGTGCGGTCAGCACTGAAGGCCTGCATTTCTTCAGCACTGATATTGCCCAATATAGAGGGCATGGCCGCCGGCTGAAATGCGTAAACAATTGCCGTCCAGAACAGAGTACTGTCAGCCCACTGCGCCAGGTTGCGCGCAATGCCGTTGATGGCTGCGGGATACAGCGCGGGTGCAGGTGCGCGCTTATCCAGCACCTCGGCAATCAGGGATGTGTCGCAATAAATATCCGCACCTATTTGCAGCAGGGGTGTACGCCGGTAACCACCGGTCAATGCCGTTACATCCGGCTTGGGCATGATGATGGGTACCATGACCGATTTCCAGTTCAATTGTTTAAAGCCGAAAATCAAACGGATTTTTTCTGAAAACGGGGAAATTGCAAAATTGTGAAGGATCATATCGGTCATGGATTCTCTCTGCGCTCGCTAGTAGGTTTACATCAGTTAAATCAAATTAATTTCACCAATTGCTTGCCGAAATTCTTGCCTTTCAACAAACCAATAAATGCCTCAGGTGCAGCGGCAATTCCTTCAGCGACCGATTCACGGAATTTCAACTTACCCGTCGCTACCAGGCCACCCAGTTCTTTCAAACCTTGCGGCCACAAATCCATATGCTCGGAAACGATGAAGCCACGCATGGTCAAACGCATGGTAAGGAATACGCGGGCGTTCTTGATACTCATCTGTTCACCGTTATAACCGGCAATCAAACCGCACAAGGCGATACGACCAAAGGCATTCATGCGCGCCAGGCTGGCATCAAAAATATCGCCGCCGACGTTTTCAAAAACGGCATCAATCCCATCCGGTGTTGCTGCTGCCAGATCAGCTTCCAGATTACCTGCCTTGTAATCGATACAGGCATTAAAACCCAGTTCATTGACGACATACGCACATTTATCCACACCACCAGCAATACCCACCACACGACACCCCATCTGTTTGGCCAACTGACCAACCACGCTGCCCACTGCACCGCTGGCAGCAGACACCACGACGGTTTCACCGGCTTTGGGTTGCATGATCTGGGTCAGGCCATACCACGCGGTCAGGCCAGGCATGCCGACTGAGCCCAGGTAGGCAGATAAAGGGATGTGGGTGGTATCGACTTTACGCAGCAGCAAGCCATCAGACACACCCATTTCTGACCAGCCCAGCATGCCTATGACTTTGTCACCCACGTTGAATTTGGTATTCTTGCTGGCGACCACTTCACCCACGGTGCCACCTATCATGGTTTCACCTATGACTTGCGGCGCAGCATAGCTTTTTGCATCTTCCATGCGTCCGCGCATGTAAGGGTCAAGCGACATGAAGTGATTGCGTACCAGTAGCTCACCATCTTTGAGTTCTGGCACGGGCACGGATTCAAGGCGGAAATTTTCTGGCACAACCTGGCCTTTAGGGCGGGAAGCCAGCACAATACGTTGGTATACAAGTTGAGAATTAGTCGTCATGGTTTACTCATTTCATCAAGTGATTTGCCAAAGCCTGGAAAGCACGATAAGTGACAGGGTCAGTCGCGCCATTCGCAGCAGTGGGATGGGAAGAAAATTTAACGATGACCATTTCGGCCACCGGGTCGATATAAATACGTTGTCCGTGTATGCCACGGGCTTCAAATGTCTGGTGGCTGTTATGCCCTACCCACCACATATTGCGATACGAATAACCGGGCAAGGTGGCATACCCTGCCTTGGCAAATTTGGCCGGGTCGCCACCCTTGCGTATGTCTTCTACCGCCGCTGCCGGAATGATTTGCTGTCCATTGAACTTGCCATTCAAACGCATCATCTCACCAAAGCGTGCCATGTCGCGCAAGGTCAGGTTCAAGCCACCGCCACCCTGTTCGGTACCAACACTATCCACCGCAAAATACGCATCATTTTCCGACCCCAGTTTTTGCCAGATACGTTCAGACAACAGATCAGACAGATTTTGCCCGGTGGCCCGCTTGACTATCCAGGCCAGCACTTCGGCGTTCACGGTCTTGTAGGCAAAGGCCTCGTCATGCTTGCCTTCTTTTTTCAATTTCACCAGGAAATCATAAAAAGTTTTGGGGCCATCATAAGTTGCTGCTGTCGGCAGCAGGCCGCCTGCCCTGGCGTAATCCCAGATTTCAGCTTTGGGGTCGGCATAATTTTCAGAATACTGCACACCTATGGTCATATCCATGACCTGGCGCACCGTCGCATCGCCATACGCAGTCTCTTTGAGTTCGGGGATATATTGTGTGACGGGTGCACTGGGATCCAGCTTGCCCTCTGCAGCCAATGCCACAGCCATGGTGCCGACAAAGGACTTGGTCACCGACATGGCGATATGCGGCAAGTAAGCTCTGCTGATACCAAGATAACGCTCGTAGACGATTTTGCCTTTGTGCAGCACCAAAACACTGTCCGTATAAGTATGTGCCAGCATATACGACCAGCTAACACTGAAACCTTTTTCATCTTGAAACTGTATGGCATCCAGCTCGCGCTCACGCGAAACAAGGGGTAAGACCGAGACAGGGCCCGCCCCATGCCAGACATTGCTGGTTGGCCCCAGTTCACGCCCATGCGAAAACGACCAGCGCGTGCGCGGAAACTGATAATTACTGCCATTGGCGAATTTGATGATTTTGTCCGGCGCAGGCGGGAAGCCCTGCATCCAGCCCAGTTTCTGCGGATCGCTTGCCTCAGCATCAGGCAAGGCAGTTTGTGCCGAAGATATGTTCATGAATGGTCCGCCGAGTAATGCTATGAAAAGAACTGCAAAGCGAGTCTGCTGCATGTTGATCTCCATATATTTTTTATTGGATTTGCAGGTACTACTTTTTAGACTTCAATCACTACCGTACAGCTTTTTCATATTCTCGCCAGATTTAAGGCGTCGCAGATACTTGAATGTGCCCATGGCTTTGGCAATCAGCTTATCGCCGTTCCAGACTTCGCCTTCGCAAAAGCACATGGTGGTGGATTGATGAAAAGCCTTGCCGCGTGCTTCCATGCGGCCACCTGGCACACCGCCAGGCTGCAGGAAGGTGGTCTTCATTTCTACCGTCACCACGCCCTTCAAATCATTGCTGAGGGAACGCCCTGCCATCGCCATGACCACATCCAGCATGGTCATGGTGACGCCGCCATGGGCGATATGCCAGCTATTCATATGGCGTTCACTCAAATCCAGCGCCAGCCGTGCATGACCATTTTCCATCTCCAGGAACTCCACACCCAGGTCATGCAAAAAGGGATTCAATACCGGCGTTGGTTGTGCAATAGAAAGTGCGGGAAGCGCGGGAATTTCAGGAAGCGACATATGTGCCTCCGTCATACCGCCGACACACCACCATCCACGGCCAGGGTCTGGCCGGTAATATGTTTGCCGGCATCGCTGGCAAACAGCATGGCCACGCCTTTCAGGTCTTCGTCATCACCTATGCGCTGCAAAGGAGCTTCCTGGGAGAGTTTTTCTTCACCCAGATGTTCGAGTATGCCCTTGGTCATCTTGGAGGGGAAAAATCCCGGCGCAATCGCGTTGACCGTAATGCCATGCACACCCCATTCACCAGCCAGGGTGCGGGTGAAGTTAATGACGGCAGCCTTGGAGGTGTTGTAGGCGATGGTCTGCATGGTGCCCGGCGCATTGCCAGCCAGGCCAGCAATCGAAGCGATATTGATGATGCGGCCATACTTGCGCGGTATCATGGAGCGCTTGCCGACGGCCTGCGAAATCAAAAAGATGCTGCGTATATTCAGGTTCATAACCTTGTCCCAGGCATCGACCGGATAATCTTCCGCCGGGGCACCCCAGGTCGCGCCAGCGTTATTGATGAGGATATCGATATGCCCAAGGCGGGCCAGCGCTTCATCCACCAATGGCTGTACTGACGCATCTTTCGACAGATCGGCAGCAATTGCACTGGCATCGATACCACGGCTTTTCAGATGGGCAACGGCTTCATCCAGGTCAGATTGCTTGCGTGAAGACAGCACCACTTTGGCACCCTGTTCGCCCAGGGCTTCTGCCATTTGCAGGCCGAGGCCGCGTGATCCACCGGTCACCAGCGCGGTCTTGCCGCGCAGATCGAATAACTGTTGTACTGAACGTGTCGCTGTCGTCATGCTAGTCTCCTGTTTATTTTGTGTGGGCAGGATGTCATGTGCACGCATACCGGTACCCATGCATCACTGTCTCTTGCTATGGAATTATTTACTAAAAATCTCAGTGGAAGATATCCACCTCAAAACCAGGCATCCTGCATTTCATAGGTGGTCACATCGATGTTGGAAAGCAGATCCAGTTGCGGATGTACGCGTGGCAATTCCCAATGGAAGAAGTATTTGCAGGCTTGCAGTTTGCCGGCATAAAAATCTGCATCGTGATGATCTTCCTTACCCAGGCAAAGCAGGGCCTGCTCCAGCCAGATCCAGGCCACCACGGCATGGCCAAACACTTCCAGATACAGTGAAGCATTGGCCAGGGTCTTGTTGGTATCACCGCAGCCATGCAGTTTCTGTGTCGTTGTTGCCAGCCTTTGCAGTACCCGCGCCAGCGATTTGGTGTAATCCAGCAGCTCAGGATGATGTGTGGCACGCGACAAAGTCTTGTGCATGACTTCACCCAGTGCTTCCAGCGCCGCGCCATCATGCATGACAACTTTGCGTCCCAGCAAATCCAGCCCCTGTATGCCGTGCGTGCCTTCATGGATGGGGTTCAGGCGGTTGTCGCGATAAAACTGCTCAACATTGTATTCACGCGTATAACCATAACCGCCATGCACTTGTATCGCCAGGTTATTCGCTTCCAGGCACCATTGCGAAGGCCAGGACTTGGCAATCGGCGTCAATATTTCCAGCATCTGGGCCGCATGGATGCGTGCTTCTGGCGTCGTGCCGGTGCGTTCTTCATCGACCAGACGGGCGCAGAACAAGTTCAGCGCCAGGCCACCTTCGACATAGGTTTTTTGCGCCAGCAACATACGTTTGACATCCGTATGCTGGATGATAGGTACTTGCGGTGCGACCGGGTCTTTGTTCAGTGGAGCACGGCCTTGCGGACGATTGCGCGCATAATCCAGCGCATGCAAATAACCGGTGTAGCCCAGCATGACCGCGCCCAGGCCGACGCCTATGCGCGCTTCGTTCATCATGTGGAACATATTCGCCATGCCACGATGCAAAGTACCGACCAGGTAACCGATGGCACCAGCCTTGCCTTGCGGCTTGAACTTGCCTTCACCAAAATTCAGCAGGCAATTGGTGGTGCCGCGATAACCCATTTTATGGTTCAGCCCGGCCAGTACCACGTCATTGCGTTCACCCAGGCTGCCATCAGGGTTGACCAGTTTTTTGGGGACGATGAAAAGTGAAATGCCTTTGACGCCGGCTATCAGTTTGCCGTTTTCGTCCGGTACCTTGGCCAGCACCAGATGGACGATATTTTCTGCCAGCTCATGCTCTCCGGCAGATATCCACATCTTGTTGCCCGTCAGGCGATACGTACCGTCTTCCTGCGGTTCTGCCCGGGTGACGATGTCCGACAGGCTGGAACCTGCCTGTGGTTCAGACAGACACATGGTGCCGAAGAAGCGGCCATCGAGCATGGGTTTGACAAAGGTTTCAATCTGCTCTGGCGTACCGCATTTAAGCAAGGTATTGGCATTGCCGATAGTCAGGAAAGGATAAGATGCGGTACCGACATTCGCGCCTTTGAAATAGGCAAAGCCGGCTTTTTCGACCACGCAGGGTAATTGCATGCCACCGACATCAAAATCCTGCCCCGCCGCCATCAGGCCCGCGTCACAAAACGCTTTCAGCGCCGTTTTGACTTCGGGAATGATATGCACGGTTTCACCATCAAAATGCGGCTCATTCTGGTCATTTTTTTTATTATGGGTAGCGAACAAATCGGTAGCGATTTGCTCGCAAGTATCCAGCGCCGCATTAAAGGTCTCGCGATTATGGTCGGCGAAACGTGGCCTTTGATTCAGTGACTCTACGTTCAGCCATTCATATAGCAGAAAATCGAGATCACGGCGGGGAAGAATTTTAGATTGCATGGTGTTTTTTTGGATGAAAAAATGAAATACCAATCTTGCTCACATCGTCTTGCAAACACAAGACAATGTGAGCACCCAACATGCCATCAAGCCTAAACCACTTCAAACAAACCCGCTGCGCCCTGGCCACCACCGATACACATGGTCACCACCACATATTTCGCGCCACGACGCTTGCCTTCGATCAGGGCATGGCCTGTCAGACGTGCGCCGGACACGCCATAAGGATGGCCAACCGCAATCGCACCGCCGTTGACGTTCAGCTTATCCATAGGAATGCCGAGCTTGTCTGCGCAATACAATACCTGTACTGCAAAGGCTTCATTCAACTCCCACAAACCGATGTCTTCGACTTTCAAACCGGCTTTTTTCAACAATTTTGGAATCGCAAATACCGGGCCTATACCCATTTCATCCGGTTCACAACCAGCAACCGCAAAGCCACGGAAAATACCCAGTGGTTGCAAACCCCTTGCTTCTGCCAGTTTGCTGTTCATCAGAATGGCTACCGATGCGCCGTCAGAAAACTGGCTGGCGTTACCGGCAGTGATGACACCACCTGGTACGGCGGTGCGGATTTTGGATACGCCTTCGAGCGTAGTATCTGCACGTATGCCCTCATCTGCAGAAATCGTGACTTCTTTGGTAATCAGCATGCCGGTGGCCTTGTCAGCCACGCCCATGACGGTTGTCATCGGTACGATTTCGGCATCAAACAAGCCGGCGGCTTGTGCAGCAGCGGCACGCAACTGGCTTTGTACGCCGTATTCATCCTGACGTTCACGCGGGATACCATAGCGTTTGGCAACGGTTTCTGCTGTTTGCAACATGGGCCAATAGACTTCTGGCTTGTGCTGTTTCAACCAGGTTTCCACGATCATGTGGCTATTCGCTTCGTTTTGCACGCAAGAAATAGATTCAACACCACCTGCCGCATAGACATCACCTTCACCGGCAATGATGCGTTGCGCTGCCAGCGCGATGGTCTGCAGGCCGGATGAACAAAAACGGTTCACCGTCATGCCAGCGGTGGCAACTGGGCAACCGCCGCGCAAGGCAATCTGACGGGCAATATTGCTGCCTGTCGCCCCTTCAGGCGTGGCGCAACCCATGATCACATCTTCCACTTCTGCTGCATCGATCTTGGCGCGCTGAATAGCTGCGTCGAGTACATGTCCGCCCATTGTGGCGCCATGTGTCATATTGAAAGCGCCCTTCCAGGATTTTGCCAGGCCGGTACGTGCGGTGGATACGATAACTGCATCAGACATGTAGATCTCCTATGGTGTTGTAAGTATTTTATATTGCAGCGTGATAGTGCAGGGATTGCGTGCCGGCATGGCCCGGGATGCAGATATGACAATCACCCCTGTTGCAAGCCTGCCCGCCAAAACCGTTCTTCAGCATACATCAGCATTTCTGCCTGAAATTGCCCCGCATCGACGATAGCCGGAGCCAGCTCAAGCGCAAAAACTAGAATATCACAATTTAGTACGACCGTTCGTAAATTTATTGAATTCCATTTTACGCCCAAATACTGTTATTGATTGAACACCTTATCAATATCATTCGTAAGTTTCTGTAAGTTTCGAGCAAGCAAGCCGTAAGTTTCAACTTGCACACTTAGTTTGCAATAAAAAAATGTTGAAATATGCATCGAATTTTTCCGATCAGTTTTTCCAGCCATTTTTATCAAGCACACTTATATACATAAAACAGGAGACAAGCATGGCGACAGCACCTACCGCAACGTCAGGCGGCATGACTGGAGAAGAACGCAAGGTTATCTTTGCTTCTTCGCTGGGCACCGTTTTTGAATGGTACGACTTTTATCTATACGGCTCACTTGCCCCAATCATTGCCAAACAGTTCTTTGCCGGCACTGACCCCAATACAGCTTTCATTTTCGCCCTGCTGGCATTTGCCGCCGGTTTCATTGTCCGCCCTTTCGGTGCTCTGGTATTCGGTCGCCTTGGAGACATGATAGGTCGTAAATACACTTTCCTGGTCACGATTCTGATCATGGGTGGCTCCACCTTCTGCGTGGGCCTGCTGCCTAACTATGAAACCATCGGCATTGTCGCACCGGTTATCCTGATCTCCCTGCGTATTCTGCAAGGTCTGGCGCTGGGCGGTGAATATGGTGGTGCAGCAACCTACGTGGCAGAACATGCACCACACGGCAAGCGTGGCTCTTTCACTGCATGGATCCAGACTACAGCAACATTGGGTCTGTTTTTGTCCCTGATGGTGATTCTGGGTACACGTACTGCCATTGGTGAAGAAGAATTCGGTACCTGGGGCTGGCGTGTTCCTTTCCTGGTATCGGTTTTCCTGCTGGCGGTTTCGGTCTGGATCCGTTTGTCCATGAATGAATCCCCTGCTTTCGCCAAAATGAAGGCCGAAGGCAAAACTTCCAAAGCACCTTTGACAGAATCTTTCGGTCAATGGAAAAACCTGAAAATCGTTATCCTGGCATTGCTGGGTCTGACAGCAGGCCAGGCAGTGGTCTGGTACACAGGTCAGTTCTATGCGCTGTTCTTCCTGCAGCAAACCCTGAAAGTGGACGGCCCTACAGCCAACGTCCTGATCGCCATATCCCTGGTTATCGGCACCCCATTCTTCCTCGTGTTTGGTTCCCTGTCTGACAAGATCGGCCGTAAACCTATCATTCTGGCAGGCTGCCTGATTGCTGCGATAACCTACTTCCCGATTTTCAGCGCACTGACGCATTATGCCAACCCAGCGCTGGAAGCAGCACTGAAAAACGCACCAGTCGTGGTTACTGCTGATCCTGATGATTGCCAGTTCCAGTTCAACCCTACCGGTACCAAGAAATTCACCTCTTCATGCGATATCATTAAAGCAAAACTGGCTGCCGCTTCGGTCAACTACGCTAACGAAATTGCTCCGGCAGGCACTATCGCTTCGGTCAAAGTTGGTGACAAAGTCATTGCTTCGTACAATGCCAATGGCTTGCCAAAACCTGAAGCCACTGCCAAAGACAAGGCTTTCTCCAAAGAACTGGGTGACGCCATCAAAGCCGCTGGCTACCCACCGAAGGCAGACCCTGAGCAAGTCAACAAACCCATGGTGTTGTTATTGCTGGTCATCCTGGTGCTCTACGTAACAATGGTATATGGTCCTATCGCTGCCATGCTGGTTGAAATGTTCCCAACCCGCATCCGCTACACATCCATGTCCCTGCCTTACCATATCGGTAACGGCTGGTTTGGTGGCTTGCTGCCAACCACGGCATTTGCGCTGGTGGCATTCAAGGGCGATATTTACTATGGTCTCTGGTACCCTATCGTGATCGCAGCGGCAACCTTCATCATCGGTGCCCTGTTCATCAAAGAAACCAAAGACAATGATATTTATGCAGCGGATTAAACTGCACTAAGGTCAGTCACATCAAAAAGCCCGGCAAACATTGCGTTTGCCGGGCTTTTTTACATTTCAAGTGCGGTACAAATTATGACCAGCGATACCGCATGTCGAGACGAACCGCACCTGCGGTGATCTTCAATTCTGCATCGCTACCCACCACCAGACTGGCTCTGGTACGTATATGTCCAAAGGGCAAGCCGGTAATGACAGGAATATCGAGTATGCTGCGCAGATAGTCCAGCATCGCATCAAAATCATACCCATTGTCATGCGGGGCCAGCTTGTAAGCAGAAAAATTACCCAGGATGATGGCTTTTTGCTTGCTCAGCACACCCGCAAAATGCAGTTGCAACAGCATGCGTTCAATGCGGTAAGGATGCTCGCCAATATCTTCCAGGAATAAAATCCCGTCCTGTGCTTCGGCCCAGTAAGGCGTACCCACTGCATGGGCCAGCATGGCCAGGTTGCCACCCCATAAGCGTCCGTTCAATTCCACATCTTCATGGGTGGTTTGAAACTCAACGGTGTGATATTCATTACTGATACTGTCCTTGAATTGCTTCAAGGTATAGTCACAGGGCTGCTCACGGGTAAAATCATCACACAACATAGGCCCGGCAAGGCTGAGCCGGTTACGTGCCAGCATGGCCAGATGGATGAGTGTGAAATCGCTGTAGCCAACAAAACGTTTGCCACTTTGCGCCAGCAAGTCCAGATCAAGATGTGGCATCAGCCGGGACATGCCGTAACTGCCACGCAAGGCCATGACGATTTGCACATCCGGGTTTTGGGCGGCGGCATGCATTTGCTGCACGCGTTCGGCATCGGTGGCACCAAAGCGCTGGAACTTGTGCGCTGGCTGGTAATAGCTGTGCACTTTGAAGCCCTGTTGTACCAGCAACGCCAGCCCACGCTCTACCGCCACATCATCCAAAGGAGCACCGCTGGGTGCGACAACGGCAAGGCCGGGCTGTTCTTTTATCTCTTGCATAGGGATACTGTCAGTGTGAATGAAGGCCTTGCGGTAGTTGTCTGCTGACTAATCTGCTAATTTATCTGCTCATGTGTCTACAGTACCAGCGCCATCTGCCACGATTTTCTTTTGCGCCGCCACGGCACGCCTGTGGGCAAAAAATTCCTTAAGCAGGGTGCCGCACTCTTCCGCCATCACCCCCGGCGTTATCTGGGTATGATGATTCAATTGATCAAGCGCGAATACATTCAGCAGAGAACCGGCGACACCGGTTTTGGGATCACTGGCGCCATAAATGACACGTGCCAGACGCGCATGCATCATGGCACCGGCACACATCATGCAGGGTTCCAGCGTGACATATAGCTCGCAACCGGGAAGGCGGTAATTGCCCATCACTTCAGCCGCAGCCCGCAATGCCATGATCTCTGCATGGGCAGTAGGGTCATGCTTGCCTATCGGGCGGTTATAGCCGGTGGCAATCACCTGGCCATCCTTGACCACGACAGCCCCTACCGGCACCTCGCCTTCGGCCCAGGCCAGCCTGGCCTGCTGCAAGGCGACCTGCATCATCTCCAGATCACGCATTTGCTGCGCATCCGGCGCGGCGGGATGTGGTTCGCCAGCCATTATCCGTCTATCTCGGCCCAGCAATTTGGTGTTTCGTAAAGGGTTACCTTGGTCAGTTCTAAAGTACGACCAAACCTGCCGTGATATACCACCTTCAAAATATCAAAGGCGATTTTCGCCAGGTTTTCCACCGTAGGTACGCGATCAATGACTACTGTTTTATGTCCTGGCAATTTCTCCAGGAAATTCTTGATGATGTAATCCTTCTCATAGACGATGAAGGAATGGTCCCACAAATTGACCAGATGTTCATTGGCCAGTGCCTTGATATCACCAAAATCCATGATCATGCCATTATCCGACTCGCCATCTTTCTGGACAACATCACCGGTCAGCGTAATTTGCAAGGTATAGCGGTGACCGTGCAAATTGCGACACTGGCTGCCATGATCAGGAATACGATGACCGGCATCGAATTCCAATTTTCTGGTAATCGTTAACATGAAAACTTAAGGAATCTGTAAAAGTTTATGGGTTTGCAAGCTCAGCTTCCATTGCGGATGCTGTTTGCAGAATTCAATTGCAAGACGCAAATTATCGTCTCTTAAAGGGCCATCCATGGCCTGTACAAAATAATGTTCAAAATCAAGATTTGCATATGCAGCCATATCCTGGCCAAATTGAGGGATCACGACTTTCAACTCACTGCCCTGGCGCACCACCAGTTCTGAACCCATTTTAGGACTGACACAAATCCAGTCCACACCCGCTGGCACCGGCAAGGTACCATTGGTTTCAATAGCAATTTCAAACCCCACCGCATGCATGGCATCGATCAGGGTTGCATCCAGTTGCAACAAGGGTTCGCCACCGGTAAACACCACATACTTACTGGCAGTATAGGACACTGGCCACAAAGCGTTAATGGTCGCAGCCAGCGCTGCGGCCTGCTTGAACTTGCCGCCGCCCTCGCCGTCTGTACCGACAAAATCAGTATCACAGAACTGGCAAACCGCAGTCGACCTGTCCTCTTCCCGCCCCGACCACAAATTACAGCCAGAAAAACGGCAAAACACCGCCGGGCGTCCGGCATGATTGCCCTCGCCCTGTAGAGTGTAAAAAATTTCTTTGACGCTATAAGTCACGTCTTATTCCCGCATGATTGTCAGCAGCGACTTTGAAGGCTGCACAGGCAAGGCTTTTGACAAAGCCGCTCTCTTTTGCACCACATGATAAACACGATGCATGAAATTTTAGTACGTTTTTGAAACGCAAAAGGGACACATGATACCACGGAGCAGCTTATTGGCCTTCTGACTTGCGTAGCGCGCGTGCAATCAGGCAAGGTTTTTGTATTTTTTATCAAAAAAGCATTAATCCCTTTAAACCATCCATATTGAACGCACGTATGATGGCTGGCCTATCATCAGCCAGGGTGAATACGTCGATTTTGTTGCTTGCTCAGGGCATATCTCCACTCATCCGGATCGGAAGCTCCAGCGTGAACCTGGCTCCGGTGCCCAGTCCGTCGCTGTGGGCCGTGAGGGTTCCACCCATTTCATGTGCCGCGATTACCGCACTGTGCAGCCCGAATCCGTGTCCGGTTTTCTTGGTGGTGAAGCCGTGTGCAAACACCTGGGTTAGGGCCTCGGGGGCGATGCCCACCCCATTGTCGGTGACCTGGATAATCAGCCTCGGGTTTTGGTTTTGGTCTTGATTTTGCCTCAGTTCCACACGTAGCGTGAGCCTGGGCTCGCCTCTGCCTCCCTCGCCCTCTTCCATGGCCTGCTCGGCATTGCCGATCAGATTGACCAGTATCTGCAGTATCCGTCCTTTGTCCAGCGGCAGCGCGGACATGGGCGCGATCTCTTTGTTCACCACCACCTGGCGGCGCAGAAGCGCGGGGGCGTTGATGCGCAATGCGTCTTCCAGCAGTTCACCGATCTGCGCCATCTCCAAACGGCTGGACTTTCCGGCATGGACCTGTTGTGCGGCGATTATTTCCTTGATGTGGTCCACGTTCTTGCTCAAGGCCACCAGCTCATTGATGGCTTCCTGTTGCTCTGCCACCAGCACGGCAGCCAACTGGCGCAGGTAGCCGGGCAACACCTTGCCTCTGGTATCCGCTGTGATAAACGCACCCAAATCGTCCGTGTGCTGGTCCATCAATTGCACTGCCCGTACGAGTCCATCCATCTTGGAGGTGCGAATGAGCGAGAGAATCAGCGTGGTCGAGACGTTCACGCTGTTGAGCACATTGCCCACGTTATGCAACACATTGGTGGCGATCTCGGCTTTGCCAGCCAGGTGCGAGGCTTCAAGCAACTGCTTGTGCGCCTCGGCGATCTGGCGCTCGGCCTCTTTCAGATCGGAGATGTTCTTGGTGATACCAAAGGTGCCAACGATTTGGCCAGCGCTGTCGCATAAGGGCATTTTTGTGGTCAATGCCCAGGTGTCGGGCCGCCCATCCACCCAGGTTTCCCTTTCCACACAGCCTATCATCGGCAATCCCGTGCGGATGATTTGCTGCTCGTCATCGAACGCCTGACGGGCGTGTTCATCGGAGAAAAAGTCGAAATCAGACTTACCCACCAGTTCCTCCGGCGCGTTCATTCCAAACTCGCGGGCCATGGCTGCGCTGCAGGTGATAAAACGGGATTCGGTGTCCTTGAAATAAATATGATCAGGAAAATTGTCCAACAGCGCCCGCAGCAGTTCATGGCCGTTGATTTGCATATCACTGGCGTGCCACTCGTCTGCTTGCCGGTGCCGGGTAATGTCAAACAAGACCCCCTGGCTGCCGATAATTGCCCCGTCAGACCCACGCACAGCAGATTCGACAATCTGGCGATACCGGGGCTGCCCCTCGGCAGCGAGCCACATTTCCTCTCGCTCGACCTGCTGCCCGGTTTGCATGATCAGCGCGTGCTGACGGCATGCATGCGCGCAGGGTTCCGGCTGCCACATTGTATTGGCGTCTGAGGCCGTGCTGGCGGCGATCTCGCTGGCGGTCCGGCCCAGAATCTGGTCCGCCGAAGTGGCCTTGAGTTGGCAGAAGAGAGGATTGACGAAGATAAAACGCCCGACCGCGTCCTTGCGGAAAATACCGACGGGCAACTGCCCGACAATCGGCTCCGTTCCTTCCAGGAGGACCGGGCTTATGGCGGAGGCGGTTAGTGTTTTCATTTTTATGGCGCAATCGCGGTCATTGGCTTGCTATTGCCCACTGAAATTGTTCAGTCCATATTCTGCTCGTTTCGGTCATAGTAGGATATTACTTAAACTCTTGTCCAGTTTTCTAGAGCAATCATGTTCTAGCTTCATCTACCACACGCTGTGAACAATGCAGCGGGGCACGAAGTTATCACTCCGGAAGCGGTCAAGCGCCAGTGTTCCATTATCGCCCCGCCTTCAGCATCAGACGAATACGTTTGGTGTCTTCCGCCGTCGCAGGCTGATAAATCACGAGTGTCAGATCAGATCTGCCATCGACGGCGAACGAGGAATACTCGAGGCTCAGCATGCCCGCCACCGGGTGATTAAGCTGCTTTAAGCCCCCGCCATGCGACACGATATCGTTCTCGCGCCACATGGCCGCGAAGTCCGGGCTCGACAGGCTCAGCTCGTCGATCAATTGTTTCACTTCCTCGGTCGCCCCGGCGCGTGTAATGTCGGCGCGGAATGCCGCGACCACAAAGCGCGCCGCCGTCGCCCAATCAGTTTGCAACAGTCGCGCCTGAGGGTTGCCGAAGAAATTTCTCAGAATGTTGCGCGGCACAGCCAGGGACTCCGGCGGCCCCAGCAGCAGCGATGCCGCCTTGTTCAAGCCGACGATATCCCAGGTCGATGTCCGTACGAACGCCGGGCTGTATTTGAGTGCATCGAGAATGTGCTGCAGGCGTGGTGAAATGCTCTCCACGTGTTTGTAGCGCACTTCCGGCGGCCGGCCAAACGCCAACAGGTGCGCATGTTCGCGCTCGGCATCGGTCAGCAGCAGCGCCTGCGACAGGCGATCGAGCACATTGGTCGAAGGCGCGCCGCCGCGTCCCTGCTCCAGCCAGGTGTACCAGGTGGCACTGACGTTGGCGCGCTGCGCCACTTCCTCGCGCCGCAAACCGACCGTGCGGCGGCGACCCGTGGCATAGCCCAGCGCCGCAGCATCAAGCCGGGAACGGCGGTCTTTCAGATAGGTGCCCAGCGCATTTTCCTTGCCAGTCGTCATGCTTATCCTGTTAACGTTTATACCGGTATATTGTCACTACTTTACCCTGATGAGGCGAACCGCCAGAATAACCCGTGTTCATGATACTCCCGCAGCGGCGCAGTTTGAAGATGAAAAAACCCCGGCGTTGTTGAAAGCCGGCGTTGCCGAATCGGGATATCTTTGCGCGATCAGGTGCATCCAAGTGTTGCATCACGTTTAAATCATCAAGGAGTATCACCATGCGTGTATTCGTTACCGGCGCAACCGGTTTCATCGGCTTCCCCGTCTGCCAGGAATTGATTGCAGCGGGCCACAAGGTTCTCGGTCTGGCCCGCTCAGACGACGGTGCCAGGCGATTGGGTTCGATCGGCGTCGACGTGCATCGCGGTTCGCTGCACGATCTTGAAAGTTTGAAGAGCGGCGCCGCTGCCGCCGACGCCGTCATTCACACGGCCTTCGTCCACGACTTCTCCAAATTCCAGGAGAATTGCGAAATCGACCGACGGGCTATCGATGCCATGGGCGCCGTGCTCGCCGGTTCTGACCGCCCCTTCATTGTCACCTCGGGCGCCGGCGGCCTCGCCGCGCCTGGAACGCTGGCAACGGAAGAAGATGTGCCGTTACCCGATCCCCGGACTCCGCGCGTGTCGGAGCAAACGGCGATGGCCTTGCTGGGTAAGGGTGTGAGCGCGGCCGTGGTGCGCCTGCCCCAGGTGCACGACCCATTGAAGCAAGGCCTGGTCAGCTATATCATTCCGGTGGCACGCGAAAAAGGCATATCCGCCTACATCGGAGACGGGCGCAACCGTTGGCCCGCAGCCCACGTGTCGGACGTGGCCAGGCTGTATCGGCTCGCGCTGGAACAGCATGAAGCCGGCGCGAAGTATCATGCCGTGGCGGAAGAAGGCGTTAGCACGCGCGACATCGCAGAATCCCTTGGGCGCGGCCTGAATCTGCCGGTAAAATCGTTGTCGGTGGAAGAAGCGCAGGTGCATTTTGGCTGGCTCGCCATGTTCGCCGGCCTCGACCTTTCGACATCGAGCGCGTTGACACGCAAGAAGCTGGGCTGGAATCCAACTGGGCCAGGATTGCTGGCGGACTTGGCACAGCAAAAATACTAAATGCCAGCATCACCCCATGTAAGCCACGCACTTACATGGGGAGTAAAAACGGGAATAGAATTGTCCGGGCCAGGTTTTCGGGGTGATTTTTACCGTCAAGACCGAAATAGTCATAACGGTAAAAATCTGGGTCTGAATCCGAGGTCAAAATCTTACCGTCAGCTTGACCAGCAAGTTATTTTACTGGGGTCGATAGCAACCGATAACTGCCGCGACGTATTTCCTTATAAATCAATACGTTACGACAGTTCTTCGATGGCTGACGATAGCCCCCGAACAACCTCAAATCACTCTCACTCAATTGTAAATAAGCCTCTAATCTTCAATGGTTGCGCCACGTTAGAGCTAGCCATCGCAGTCGATGCCATGAAAAATACCTTGTTCACGGGTTGCGTACGGGGTTCTAGCTTACACATCGGTGAGTTTAAGAAGAAACGCCGAGATTTCTTTGTGCTTAACAATCAGACCACCATGGACCCTAAAGGCCCATTCCTTGCCCCCAGGTTGCAAAAGAACTTCCTCCCGTGTCAGAAGCCGCTCGGTAAACAAGAACAATTTTGAAAAGGGCGAATTCTCAGGATCTTCAATCCGTGTTGCGAGATTTTTTTCATTGATCCAGGTATGCAAAGTTAGCCAGCAATCGCGCTTGTCGTCTTTAAACCATGGGCCACTGCGAAGAATTGACCAAACGTGGGCACCGCCTTCGTCGCACTGAAGCAAAACTGTGCGAAATACAACGTATCTATCTGTCGTATAGTTGAAACTACCGGAAAGAAGACTTGCACTTTGCCCGCAACCGCAAGGGCAATCACATCGCTCGCTGGTTTGTTTCTCAATAGATGGCATATGTAGGCCAATTCACCCTATATTGAACAATTGTTCTGTCCATCACCGCTCCTTCGCTCGTCATTGCTATAACCTCATTACCTTGGCGCAACAACACCAACATGTTTGTAAAGTGTGGTGCGTGAAACGCCATAACGGCGGGCCACGTCAGCCAACTGAATATCTGGATCACGCAAAAGCGCCTTGATTTCCCGCACCTTCTGGTCGTAAAGTTTCGGCTTACGGCCACCAGCTCGACCACGGACACGGGCGGCAACTAGACCTGCCTGTGTGCGCTCACGAATCAAATTCCGCTCGAACTCTGACAGTGCAGCAAACACATGAAAAACCAACTTGCCAACTGCAGTACCTGTTTCGATCTTTTCCGAGAGACTTTCAAAACCAATGCCGCACTGCTCCAAGTCAGCCACGATCGTCACCAAATCGGGCAAGCTACGTCCGAGTCTATCCAACCGCCTACTACAAGGGTATCCCCAGCGCGAAGCGCCTCGCGGCATTGCTCAAGCTCTAAGCGGTCAGCACTCTTGCCGCTGGCCGTTTCCTCGTAAATCACTCGACACCCGCCCCCGTCAATGCATCACGCTGCAAATCAAGCTGCTGGTCATCTCGTGCGATCACTCCCACTCAATCGTCGCAGGCGGTTTGCCTGAGATGTCATACACCACGCGGTTGATGCCGCGTACTTCGTTGATGATACGGTTGGATACTTTACCCAGCAGCTCATGTGGCAGGTGTGCCCAGTGGGCTGTCATGAAATCCTGGGTTTGCACGGCGCGCAGGGCGACCACGTATTCATAGGTGCGGCCGTCACCCATCACGCCAACGGATTTGACTGGCAAGAATACGGCAAAGGCCTGGCTGGTGGCGTCGTACCAGCTTTGCGGTTTTTCTGCATGCGGGTCCACGAAGGTGCTGCGCAGTTCTTGGATGAAGATGGCATCGGCACGGCGCAGCAGGTCGGCAAATTCTTTCTTGACTTCACCCAGAATACGCACGCCCAGGCCAGGGCCAGGGAAAGGATGACGGTACACCATGCTGTGCGGCAGGCCCAGGGCGACGCCCAGCTTGCGTACTTCGTCCTTGAACAATTCACGCAGGGGTTCCAGCAGTTTCAGGTTCAGGGTGTCTGGCAAGCCACCGACGTTATGATGGCTCTTGATGGTGTGTGAGCCTTTTTTGCCTTTGCCGGCACTTTCGATGACGTCAGGGTAAATCGTGCCCTGCGCCAGCCATTTGGCATTGCTCAGCTTGCCGGACTCAACCTGGAAGACTTCAACAAATTCGCGGCCTATGATCTTGCGCTTGGCTTCTGGGTCAGTGACACCGGCCAGATGGCCCATGAATTGTGCGCTGGCATCAACATGGATGACTTTGACACCCAGGTTGTTGGCAAACATTTCCATGACCATTTTACCTTCATCCAGACGCAGCAGGCCGTGGTCTACAAAGACACAGGTCAGCTTGTCGCCAATGGCACGGTGTATCAAGGCAGCAGCAACGCTGCTGTCGACACCGCCGGACAGGCCGAGGATGACTTCATCATCACCCACCTGGGCACGTATCGAAGCGACTGCCTCGGCGATGTAATCAGGCATGTTCCAGTCTGATTTACAGCCACAGATTTCATGCACAAAACGGCCAAGTATGGCTTCGCCCTGCAGGGTATGGGTGACTTCGGGATGGAACTGCACGGCGTAAAAATGACGCTCTTCGTCAGCCATTGCCGCAATCGGGCAATTGTCTGTAGATGCCATTAGTTTGAAGCCTGGCGGCATTTCATTGACCTTGTCGCCATGGCTCATCCATACCTTGAGCATGCCATGGCCTTCTGACGTGACAAAATCATTGATGTCTTTGAACAGGGCGGTATGGCCGCGGGCACGGACTTCGGCGTAACCGAATTCACGCACATGACCGTTTTCAACCTTGCCACCCAGTTGTTCGGCCATGGTCTGCATGCCATAGCAAATACCCAGTACCGGCACGCCGGCATCAAACACGGCCATGGGTGCACGTGGGGTATCCCCTTCGGTCACACTGCTGGGGCCGCCAGACAGGATAATGCCAGCAGCGCCATAGTTGCGAATGAATTCATCACTGACATCATACGGATGTACTTCAGAAAAAACCCCTGCGTCACGCACGCGACGGGCAATCAGTTGCGTGACCTGGGAACCAAAATCAAGGATAAGAATTTTAGAATGCATAACTCAAATTATCATGTCAGGTTGTGCAGGCCTGGCCTGAACAACACGATTGTTTCCTGCATTTCTGGCTGAAAGCAGGGCTTTTTCTGCAAGGCTGATTAATGCTTCCGGTTCCACATCCGGAAATAAATCAGTACAGGCGACGCCGGCACTGATGGTCAGCGAGGTTTCTTTTTGATTCACGACTTCGGGATGCATCATGACTGAAGAGCGGATTCTTTCGGCCACCGCAGTAGCAACCAGATGCGATGCCCCGGGCAATACCACCAGCAGCAAGTCAGTACCGAATCGCCCCATGGCATCAAAAGGACGTACGCAAGAACGGACACGGCTGACGGTCTTGACCAGCATCAGGTCGGTAATGGCGATACCTTCTGATTCGCGCAGGCTTTCCATCTGGTCCAGGCTGGCGATCAGCAGGGCCAGGGGTTTTTCTGCCTTTGCACAACGTTCCATTTCTATCTTGAGCGAACGTATGATGGCAGCTTTATTCCAGGTTCCCAGCAATGGGTCGATCAGCGAATCACGCTTGAGGCTGCGGTTTTGCTTGATGACTTCCAGCTGGTTCAGGTACAGCACATCAAACGCCAGTTCACGCTCTATCATGGCAGCCATGTCACTGAAGATCTGGCGCTCATCGTCACCCAGTGTATGCGGTTCATAATCAACCAGCATGACACTGCCGATCAGATGGCCGGTATGGTCATAAATGGGATGCGCTGCGAAAAACCGCAAGAATGGTGTACCGACCACCAGCCCGTGCTTGCCCAGTTCTTCATGCAGGCGCAAATCATGAATTTCCAGCAAATCATCGGTGAAGTTGAAGGCATCACAAAACATGGCTTCAACACTGGTGATGGAACGTTCGGCAAAGTCAAAGCGCTTTGACAGATTACCTAAGCTGACAAAACAGTTTGCAACCCCGAACATACTGATGCCCAGCCGTTCGAAGCGGGCAAGACGGACATCAATTTTTTCGGCTACCAGACGCTCAAATCCCGAATTGACGCGCGTCGATGTGGAAGGACTGGATCGATCTAAGGGCGATGACATACCAATCTCCTGGTGCCTTCAATTCGGGGAATATGCATCAGTCGGCTCTGTAATTAGGCGCTTCTTTCGTGATTTGCACATCATGGACATGCGATTCACGCATACCGGCCGAGGTGATTTCGACGAATTCTGATTTGGTATGCAAATCGTCAATCGAAGCGCAACCACAATATCCCATGGAAGAACGCACACCGCCCACCAGTTGATACAGGATTGCCAGCACGCTGCCTTTGTAAGGGACACGGCCTTCAATACCTTCCGGCACCAGCTTGTCAGCATTATTTGCCGCATCCTGGAAGTAACGGTCAGCAGAGCCATCAGCCATGGCACCCAGGCTACCCATGCCACGATACGATTTATAGCTGCGCCCCTGGAACAGGATGACTTCGCCCGGCGCTTCTTCGGTACCGGCAAACATGCTGCCCATCATCACCGTGGATGCGCCGGCAGCCAGTGCCTTGGACACATCACCAGAGAAGCGGACACCGCCATCAGCGATACAGGGAACACCGGTCCCCTTGAGCGCATTGGCGACATTGGAAATCGCAGAAATCTGCGGCACCCCCACACCGGCGACGATACGCGTGGTGCAGATGGAACCTGGGCCGATACCGACCTTGACTGCATCCGCGCCATGTTCTACCAGTGCCAGCGCAGCGGCTGCCGTAGCGATATTGCCACCAATGACTTCGATATGCGGGTAATTGGTTTTTACCCAGCGTACGCGATCCAGCACCCCTTTGGAGTGGCCATGGGCGGTATCAACCACGATGACGTCGACTCCAGCTTTGGCCAGCAAGTCTATCCGTTCTTCATTGTCGACACCAACACCGACAGCTGCACCCACGCGCAGCTTGCCTTGTTCATCTTTGGAGGCAAAGGGATGTTCTGTTGATTTTTGAATATCTTTTACGGTGATCAGGCCGCGCAATTCAAATGCATCGTTGACAACCAGTACACGTTCCAGCCGGTGTTTGTTCATCAGGCGTTTGGCTTCTGCCAGGTCGGCACCTTCCTTGACGAACACCAGTTTTTCACGCGGTGTCATTTTGGCACGTGCTTCGGCGTCCAGTTCTTCTTCAAAACGCAAATCGCGGTTGGTGATGATACCCACCACGACTTTGCCTTCGACCACCGGGAAACCGCTGATGCCATGCTGCTGGGACAGGGCAATCACATCACGAATTTTGGTGTTGGGCGGTATGGTGATGGGATCACGCAACACGCCGGATTCAAAACGTTTGACCTTGGCCACTTCGCGAGCCTGCTCTTTGGCAGTCAGGTTTTTGTGAATAATACCGATACCACCTTCCTGAGCCATGGCTATGGCCAGACGGGCTTCCGTGACGGTATCCATCGCCGCTGATACCAGAGGTATATTCAGCTTGATATTGCGCGTCAATTTGGTCGCAAGTGAGGTATCTTTAGGGAGTATGTCCGAATATGCAGGGACGAGTAGCACGTCATCGAACGTGAGTGCTTTTTGAAGTAAACGCATAGCATTTCCTATAGGCGCAAAACCGAATTATACAGAAAACTTGCGGAATCGTCTTGCTACGTGTAAAACTCTCGAATAATCAAGTGTTTTAAAGAAAGTTTCTTATGTTAATTTCACGCATTGCCCTGCCCTTTATTCTCACTCTTGCCTGCGCCGCCGCTCATGCTCAGTATGTATGGCTGGATGAAAAAGGCAACAAACAATTTTCGGACAAACCACCACCGATTTCGGTACCAAAGAATAAAATCATCAAATCACCGAATATGGGCGGTAAGTCAGCATCGGCTGCCGATGCAGCGCCCGCCTCTGCCGCAGACGATGCAGGCAAGCTGCAAAAGCCGGTGACGACTGCCAGCAAGAATGAGGATTACAACAAGCGCAAAGCCGAACAGGCAGAAAAAGATAAAAAAGCCGAGGATGAAAAGCAGTCTGCCGCCGCCAAGGCCAAAAACTGTGAACGTGCCCGCAGCTACCAACAGAGCCTGGAGTCTGGCGTGCGCGTTGCCAACGTAGACAAAAATGGTGAACGCACTTTCATGGATGATGCCCAGCGCAGCCAGGAGTTGGGCGATCTCAAGAAAACCCTGGCAGACTGCAAATAAGCGAAATACCAGGCGTCGGCTTATCCCCGCGCCTGTTTTTTCGCTCGACGGCGCCGTGCTTCCATCGGGTCGGCAAGCAGGGGGCGATAAATTTCCACCCTGTCACCTGGATGTAAATGTGCGTCCAGGGGCTTCAGCTTGCCAAAGACCCCTACTTTAAAGACGTTGATATCAATCTCGGGATGCCGCTGTATGATACCGCTTTGCTGTATCACCTGCGTCAGGGTGGCCTGGGTATCGACCTCTACCTCCAGCAGGCTGACGGTGGATGTGCTGGCATAACAGACCTGAACCACCATGCTTGCCTGGTCAACCATACAAGGCCTCGGCACGGGTGCAGAAAGAATCGACGAAGCTGTTGGCAATCTTGGAAAACACCGGGCCTATCAGATGTTCCAGCAATTTGCTGGAAAATTCATAATTGAGATCAAATTCGATTTTGCAGGCATCTGCCCTGAGTTCAGTGAACTTCCAGCAACCGGATAATTGCCTGAAAGGCCCCTCGACCAGATTCATTTGCATCATATGGGGACGCTGATTATTGTTTTTCGTTGTAAACTGCTGCTTGATACCATGATAATTAATGGCAAGGGTGGCAACCAGTTCATGCTCGGTACGCTCGGCGACGTGTACTTCGCCGCACCAGGGCAAGAATTGCGGATATTTTTCGACGTCATCGACCAGGGCAAACATTTGCTCTGCACTGTAAGCTACAAAAACTGTTTTATGCACGACTGCCATCAAGAAGAACCATTTGGTAGAATCACAGGTTCGCATTTTAACCGAGTCATTGCAGGGATCGAAACGCATTCCACCGTTTCTTTAACCTGAGATCACCTATTTTCATCCCACATGAGCATTGCTGATAATAAAAAAGCATTCCACGATTATTTTATCGAGGAACAATTCGAAGCCGGTGTCGTCCTGCAAGGTTGGGAAGTCAAGGCCATACGTGCTGGGCGCGCGCAGTTGAAAGAAGCCTATGTCATCGTCAAGAGCGGCGAAATTTTTCTATTCGGTGCGCATATTGGTGCCCTGCCGACTGCCTCTACCCACATTCATCCCGATTCGGTCAGGACACGTAAATTATTGTTAAATGCAGCAGAAATTAGCAAACTGATAGGTAAAGTTGAACGCTCTGGCTACACCATGGTGCCGCTGAACCTGCATTTCAGCAAGGGGCGCATCAAATGTCAGATCGGCCTGGCCAAAGGTAAAAAGCAGCATGACAAGCGCGATACCGAGAAAGAAAAAGACTGGCAACGTGAACAACAAAAAATCATGAAGCAAAACCGTCGCTAAAATTATTTAGCTGGTTTAGTTAATTTAGATAATTTTTCGGAACCAGTTGATTGCGATGATCTGGCTGGATCAACGAATGGGGGTATACAGATCATGCCCGGCATCCTGTATCTGGCGACGCAAGGCGCGTCGCTCATCCGGGGTCAGGCGATTGCGCTTTTGTGCACTGTCGGCGCGGCCACAGCCATGCTCGCCATCACGCTGCGTATCACTACAGTTATCGAGTAAACGATTTTGGTTAAGTTTCTTGCTCAACTGACGTTCGCGCTGCTTATTGAGCAACTCTTCCTTGCGGGCAAGCTCATCTTTACGCTGGGCATCACCGCCACTAAACCTGTTCCAGAATCCACCGCCGTTGTTCGCCCGACCATTGTCCGCCATTGCTCCCGCCGTCAATGACAGCGACAACAATAAGACAGAAATTTTTAAGTACGGTATATTCATTGCCTGGTTTGCTTACAAAAAGCGATTGCCTAATAAGATTGCCTGATAATTTAACGACCAAAGATGCAGAAAATGGATGCTCAATGAAGGCCAGAGAAAAGGATGCTAATTTTATTCCCAAACTTGCATCTGATGCTAGTCAATTTGATTGAATTCAGTTTACGATAGCTGCAAGAATTCCGCTATGGTATTCCGTAAAGTATGTAACAGTTTGTAATCCAGACAAGTAATTCTGTTTGCAAGCCTACTCGATGACAGTACTATATTCCCATGAACAATACGACCCCCACACCAGACTCTACAAACACCAACTCAAATAGCCCGAAAGCAAAAATTCTGGTCGTTGATGATGACCTGCGCTTGCGCGATTTGTTGCGTCGCTACCTGACCGAACAAGGTTTCCAGGTAGTCAGCGCCGAAAACGCCCAGGCCATGAACAAACTGTGGATACGCGAGCGTTATGACATGCTGGTGCTAGATCTGATGTTGCCCGGTGAAGACGGACTGGCAATCTGCCGCCGTCTGCGCGGTGCTGGCGACAAAACACCGATCATCATGCTGACCGCCAAGGGCGAAGAAGTAGACCGCATCATTGGCCTGGAAATGGGCGCGGATGATTACCTGCCCAAACCTTTCAGCCCGCGTGAGCTGGTGGCCCGTATCAACGCCGTATTGCGCCGCAAAACGCCCGATGAATTGCCGGGCGCCCCATCCGAGGGCCCGCAAAGCTTCGCCTTCGGTGACTTTGTGCTGGATCTGGGCACCCGCACACTGAAAAAACAAAATGAAAACATCGCCCTCACTACCGGCGAGTTTTCGGTCTTGAAAGTATTTGCACGCCACGCACGGCAACCCCTGTCACGTGAAAAGTTGATGGAACTGGCAAGGGGCCGCGAGTATGAGGTGTTTGACCGCAGCCTGGACGTACAGATTTCGCGCCTGCGCAAACTGATAGAACCAGACCCTGGCAATCCCCTGTACATCCAGACTGTGTGGGGTCTGGGATATGTGTTCATACCGGATGGTCAGTCACATTAAGCTACAAATCTCTTAATCATTTGCTTCTTTACTGTTGTTTTTAAGCCAAAACTGAATGCACTCTTATTTGAACAGCCTGGAGTGGCTTAAGAGCGGCTTGTTTTGGCGCACCTTCTTCTTGCTGGCGCTGCTTGTCACCGCCAGTATGACGGCGTGGATGGCCAATTTCCGGATATTGGAAACCACGCCCCGGGCGCAGCAAATGGCGGCGCAGATCGTTTCCATCGTCACTATCACCCGTGCTGCGCTAACCCATTCGGCCCCCGAAAAACGGCACCAATTATTGTCCGACCTGGCCAACAAGGAAGGGGTGCAGATTTACCTGCTGGAAGACAATGACCACGTCGAAGAACCGGATGCCACCAGCTTCTTCCAGGAATCCAAAACCATCATGCTGAGAGGCCTGGGCCCCGACACGCGCTTTGCCAGTAAATTGAATGGCGTCAGTGGTTTCTGGATCAGCTTTGATATCGACGATGACCACTACTGGCTGCGCCTGGAACAAGACCGGCTGGACCCACCTATTGGCCTGCAACTGTTCAGTTGGGCGATGGCAACCCTGTTCCTGACGCTGCTGGGTGCAGCTATCATTTCCAAGCTGATCAATGATCCGCTGTCACGCCTGAGCAATGCTGCCCGCGCCATCGCCAAGGGCAAGCAACCACCACCCTTGCCACAAAAAGGCCCGAAAGAAATACGTGAAACCAATCAGAGTTTCAACACCATGATGGAAGATCTGGCCAGGATAGAAGCCGACCGCACCATCATTCTGGCCGGCATCTCACATGACTTGCGCACCCCGCTGGCACGCATGCAACTGGAAGTGGAAATGGCCGACCTGAGTGCAGATTCCAGACAAGGCATGCAGTCCGACCTGCAACAGATGGACGCCATCATCGGCCAGTTTCTCGATTACGCCAAGCCACTGGATAAAGCGGAGCTGGAAACCATCAACCTGAGTGAGGTCTTGCAGCAGATCATCGATGAAGCCTCGCGCTTTCAATACCTGCGCCTGCGTACCGCGATCACCCCCGATCTGTTCATCAATGGCAATATGACTGAAGTCCGGCGGCTATTCAATAACCTGATAGAAAACGCCTGCCGCTACGGCAAGACCACTGGCGCACCGATCACGACGCTGGATATACAGTGCTCACGCAAAAACAAAGAGCGCAAGCTCGGCATACTGATCAGTTTTCGTGATCATGGGGCCGGTGTTGCAGAAACGGACCTGATACGCCTGCTAAAACCATTTACCCGCGGCGACGCCTCACGCAGCCAGGCCAATGGTTCTGGCCTGGGTCTGGCGATTGTTGACCGTATCATCAAACGCCACGGCGGCAAATTGCGCATCTACAACCATCAGGAAGGTGGCTTTGTCATCGTGATTGCGTTACAGGAAGCCAAAGACGTCTAAAAACCTACTCACGCATTTCGACGAATAGTTGCAATAGTAGGATGAGAGAGAAGTTGCCTAAAGCGATGTAAGTCTGGATAAGCTGAAGAAATCTAAGCGATTTTAGAAGAACTGCAAACGACTGATCAGCATCAATTTGCAGCTCTTCCGCCTGGTAAGTCTCGCTTTTTCATACAAAGATCACGAACAGACTCCAAAAGACCAAGTTGCTCACGAACTGACTGGGGCCCAAAGAGTTCGTATGCAGAAAATGTTAGATGACGCCCATCGATTGAGAGATAGCTATGCGTGAATACATATCAAAATCTTTTGGATACCGGCTTCAGATAAGTGCTGACACCCTCAATGGGGAAGGAGGTGCATGTCTGCATTATTCTGGCGCAGGCAATATTAAAGGAGCACCAGATGTGGCATGCCCAAACTGTGCGAATCCATTATTTCCAGCTCTAAATCTGTGTACTGTGGATCCAAGAGTTCGCAAGCTAATTGCGTGGCCAGGTTTTTACATACACGTTTTGTTTTGTCCGTTTTGTGCGTTCTACATGGAACCTTATTGGATTAGACAGCAATCAGGTAATCTCGAGATTGTTGGTGGCGAGTTAGATGGAGGGGAAATACTACAGAATATCAACGTTCCTTATGAGGCGAGAAAATTAACCTTGCGTGAATTAGCCTCAAATGAATACCCAACGAAAGCCGGAGATGCAAAAATGTTAATCTCCAGAAAAATTAACCCAGGCGTCTACCATCAACTTGGTGGGGCACCAATTTTGGCGACAGAGGATGGCCTGTTATGTTGCGATTGTGATTCCGAAATGGGGTTTCTTGGTATTCTTGACTATGATGATCTTAACGTTCCACTGTTTGAGGAGAACCACAAACCTGTTGCGTTGATTGTGGGGGACTATGGGCAAATGAACATATTTGCTTGCGTCAAATGTTCAATAATCGGCATGAAGTGGGCATACTAAATAAAATGAAAAAATCCCGGTTTCCCGGGATTTTTTCACTACTGCACTATCAATAAACGATCTCTGTTTTACAAGCGACCAGTCACCATGGCCAACTGGGTAGCAGGCTTGCTTTTTTCTTCAGCCTGCGCCGGTGTTTCGGTTTGGGGTGCGCTCAGTTCATAACTCATGTGCATGCCTGGTTCCAGCTTTGGTGTTGCTGCCGGAGTGACTTGCTCAAGGGCTGCGGTTTTTTGTGTCACGGCTCTGGATGCAGTGCCGGCGATACCGACATTGCTTAAACCGGCAAACCCGGCGATACCGGCGCACAGTATCAGGCCAGCAATTACTGCTGGACGCAGGCGGAAACGTTTTTGCACTTCATCCTGTTGTAGTGCCTGTGCATCATATGCCACATCGATTGGTGCAATCGCCAGAATTTGCTCGACTTGCTGACGCCATTCTTCTGACTGATGCCTGTTGTTGAGCAGTTTTGTGATCAATGCCTGGGCCAATTGCTCTGCCTCTTGATGTTCGGCTTCCAGGGTCTGTTTGGCCAATTCTGCTTCTGCCTGCAATTCATCTTGATGCTGCTGGATCTGCAACACATTTTGCGCTTGCCATGCTTTGGCAGATGCCAGTGCCTGGGCGATCAGTGCCTGGGCTTGCGCTTCTTCCTGGCCACGAGCCTGCAACATGGCTTGCAACTCTTGCTCCACTGCGACTTGCTGATCCAGTTGTGCCTGCAAGGCTTGCTCTTCTTCCAGGCGTTTTGCCACCACTGTTGCCAGCTCCTGCTCTTTGGCCCTGGTTTGTGCCTGCGCTGCGCCTACCTGACGTTGCAGCTCTGTCTGCAATGTGGCTTGCAATTCGGTTTCTGCCGCCAGTTGCTGGTCCAGTTGGGCTTGCAAGGCTTGTTCTTGTTCGAGGCGTTTGGTTTTGGCGATGGCCAGTTCCTGCTCTTTTGCCTGTGTTTGTGTCTGTGCAACTTCCACCTGGCGCTGATATTCTTGTTGCAATGCAGCTTCGACTGCCTGTTGTTGTGCCAGTTGCGCTTGCAGTGCCTGTTCTTGCGCCACACGCTCGGCAATAGCTGCTGTCAAAGCCTGTTCTTGTTCCAGTCTTTGGGCTTCCAGCGCTTCAATCTGGCTTTCTTCCAGCAATTTTGCGCGCAATGCTGGCAATGCTTCTTCATCAGCGGCGATTTGCAATGCAGTAGCGGCAGCCACTTCACGTTCCAGTGCCAGCTTTTCTTGTTCAATGGCATTGGCGATGATCAGTTGTTCGGCTCTTTGCGCGCTTTGCTCGGCCAGTTCGGCTTCCAGGTGTACGCGCTCTTCCGACGCCATCATAACCAGGCGTTCAGCCTCCATTTTGTCTTCGATCAGGCGCAGGGCTTCCTGCTTCAGTTGCAGGCTATCCATTTCCACCTGTTTCTGTTGCTGGATAACGATGATTTCACGCTGTTCCAGCGCAGCACGTTGCTGCTCTGCCTGTTGCATTTCAAATAATTCTATGGCACGGGCCTGTGCCAGTTCAGTTGCCTGCTGTTCAGATATGGCAAGTGCATGGGCCAGTTCTGCGGCTTCTTTTTCACTTTGCAATCGGGCCTGGATGGCGACATTGGCGTCTTGTTCGGCATTGGCGCGGATTTCGCACAGGCTCAGGTATTCTTGCTCGACCAGTTGGCGTTGCTCGGCTTCTTGCGCTGCTTTTTGTTCGGTTGCCAGTTTTTGCTGAACCAGGCTCAGTGCTTCCAGTTCACAGGCAGCGCGATGATTTTCAGTAACAGTCAATGCGTCTGCTTCACGCAATCTGGTTTCGGTTGCTTCTGCGGCCATGCGCTGGGCTTCGGCATGCTCTATCGAGCGGGACAACAAAGCTTGCTCGGCATTTGCCACACGCAAAGCAGCTTCCAGCGCCTGCTGTTCCTTGGTGGCACGCTGCGCGGCGGCTTCTGCCAGTTGACGTTCGGTATCCAGCTTGGCTTGCAAAGCAACTTCTGCGGCTTCTTCCCGTTCCAGTTTGGCTTGCAATTCAGCGCTGATTTTTTGTTCGGTCGCGATTTTTTCTTGCCCGGCACGGCTCAATTCCAGCAACAGGGCAGATTTCTCTTCCAGTGCAGCGGCTGCCTGGCGTTTGATCAGCGCTTCTTCAGCCGATTGCGCCAGCCATTGTTTTTCTGTTTCATTGAATTTTTCTGCCAGTTGGCGGGCTTCCGCTTCTGCTGCCTTGCGCGCTTCTATCAGTTTGCATTGTTCCTGTTCTGCAGCCAGGCGGGCCTGGGCTTCGGCGGCGGCGGCCAGTTCTGCCTGTTGCTTGGCAGTCAGGCTGGCCAGTACGGCTTGCTCGGCATCAGCACGCAATTGCTGGGTGGCCAGCAATTCTTGTTCTTGTTGCAGACGCTGTGCCAGCAATTCTGCCACCAGTTTTTGGGCGTCAGCATGGGCAGCCAATTCCTGGAACAGGGCTTTTTCTGATGCCAGTGTCGCTTCGGTCGCGGCACGGATGATCTGTTCGGCACGGGCACGTGCTTCGGCAAACTGACGGGCTTCGGTTTCGCTGGCCAGACGGCTTTGCACCTGCTGATGTGCATCTTGCTCAGCCAGCAGTTTTGCTTCTGTGTTGTCCAGCAAAGATTGATCATCTGCCAGGCGTTGCTGCAATACCAGGTCCAGTTCAGCAAGCTTATGGTTTTTTTCTACCACCAGTTCATGCGCACGATGCTGGCTGGCGGCATAGGCTTGTGCCTGCACTTGCAATGCCTGCTCAGCCTGCAGTTTGGCGGCGACCAGTTCCCTGGCTTCCTGCTCGGCTCTGGCACGAACAGCGGCAGCCTGGGCATGTTGTTGTTCTGCTGTCGCCCTGGCAATGGCAGCAGCACTGGCGATTTTTTCTGATTCCAGTTTTTCAGTTGCGGCTTGTGCTTCTGTCAGCGCAGCTTCTGCCTTTTGTTTTTCCAGCCTGGCTTGTTCTTCCAGTGCCTGTGCAGCCTGTTGCTGGGATTTGGCTTTTTCCTGCTCCAGTTTTGCCAGTTGCGTGGCAGCCTTTACACGGGCACCGGCAGCGGCAGCGGCTTGTTGTTCTGCCTTGGCTTGTTGATTATTTTGTTCCAGCAGTTTTTTTTCTTCTGCGACCTTGGCTTCCATGGCAGTACGCAAGGTTTGCTCGGATTGCAGTCTGGCCAGGTGCTGGTCACGCTGTTCCTGCTCCACTACAGCCTTGGCTTGCCATTCTGCGGTCAGGCGTTTTTCAGCTTCCAGTTTTTCTTGCACCAGGGTCAGGGCTCTTTGTTCGGATTCGGCACGCAGTCTCAGCGTCTTGCCCAGTTCTTCTGCTTCTACTGCCTTGCATTGGGCCAGGACCGCCGATTGCTTTTGCAGCTCTGCATGTTCCTGCATTTTTTGCAGGCGAACTTGCTCTGCAGCAATCATGGTCTGACGTGCGGCGCGGGCTTCGGCTTCTTGCTGCTGGCGGGCATTCAAGACATTGACGTGTTCACGGTCTGCGTGGGCACGGGCAAAAACTTGCTCGGCAGCTGATTTTTCAGCTTCGAGTTTTTCCTGTGCTGCCCTTGCCGCCTGCTTTTCAGCTTCCAGGTGCATTTGCTCGGCACGTGCCATTTCTGTGGCTTGATGGCTTTTCAGCAAAGCCACCTTGGCGGCCTTGCATTGGGTTTCTTTTTGCAGCTCAGTCTGTTCCAGTGCAGATTTTTCTGCTTCCAGCGTTGCTTCCAGCGCCAGTCTTTCTTCACGTTCTGCCTGCTCTTTGGCTATGGCAATGGCCATGGCTTCTTCTTCGGTGCGCAGTCTCGCTTCTGCTTCTTGCTGGGCTGTCTGTTCCAACTGCAGTTTTTCCTGGGTCGCTTGCAGCACTTGCTGCACTGCCAGGGCACGGCGACGTTCTGCCTGTAATTTTTCTTCCTGAAGTTCCATCGCTTTCACCTCATCATTAGTGCGTTGCTGTTGGACGCGCAAAAACTCAGTCGCATCGTGATTTTTCTTGGCAGCGGCCGCCGCCATTTTTTGCTGCAATTCCACCTGCTCCATGGTTTTTTCCAGGTTCAGTTTTTCTGCAACACATTCTGATTCCTGGGCGACACGACGTGCATGGTCGGCTTGTTCCTGCAGGCGCAACAGTTCGGCATGTGATTGGTCGGCCTGTGCCAATGCTTCAGATTCTTCGGTTTTTTTACGTTCAGCGTTAAGTCTTTCCTGCAAGGCAGCAGCAGCTTTTTGCTCTGCCTCTACCCGCATTTTTTCAGCCAGCATCAGTTCTTTGGCTTTTTTGGCTTTTTCTGCCGATGCCAGATTGGCTCTTTTCAAGAGTTCAGCCTGGAAAGCGCTGGCACTCAGGGCTTGTTGCTCGGAATCAGCCTGCTCACGTGCTTCCTTTACGGCAACACGTTCTATTTCCACCCGCTCTTGTGCCAATTTGGCGGCACGCTGTTCTTCTGCTGCGCGCTGGCGGGCAATTTCAGTTGCTTCTTTCTCTGCCAGGCGACGCTGACGCGCTTCTTCCGACAAGACGGCTTCTGCTTCCTGGCGGGCACGGGCTTGCAAATCGGCCTGTTGCTCGTTTTCGATGCGGCTCATGGCGGTCGATTGCAGATCACGCTCGGCACGGATGCGGGATTCGGTTGCCATGCGGATTTTGTCTTCGGCGTCGCGTCTGGCTTGTGCCGTGGTCGCGGCAATCATTTCAGCCTGTTCACGGCGTGAGGCGGCAATACGCAATTCTTCTTCTGACTGCATGCGCAGTTGTATCGCTTCAGCCGCCTTTTTTTCGGATTCCATGCGGGCATGAGCGATGGCTTCTTGCTCTTGCTCCAATGCAACACGGGTCAAGGCGTCTTCACGTGCACGCACTTCGGCAGGGGCACGGTTGATGGCATATTCCAGTGCCATGGCTTCGGCCTGATCGCGTTCCTTGTTAACTTGCAGGGATTCACTACGTACCTTGGCCAGCATTTCTGATGTTTCGCGGGCTTCGCGCTCCTGCTTTTCGCGCTCGCGTGCCAGTTCAGTAATGCGCGCATCGGCACGGGCACGTTCTTCTGCCTGTTGACGGGCGGATTGTGACGCGGCAAAGCGTTCGGCCGCCCAGTTCCTGGCATTGGTGGTCTGTGTTGCCAGTTTTTGTGCTTCGGCATGGGCCTGGGAAGCCAGCGCCGATTCAGCCTTGTATTGTTTCTCGGCCTTTTCGGTGGCCTGTTGTTCCATTTTTGAGCGCAGTTCGGATTGTTCACGGGCACGGGCTTCCATCTGCGCCCTTTCCTGCAAGTTCCGGGTTTCTTCGGCAGTGGCGGCGATACGCGCCTGGCTGGCAGCATTCGACTGGCGCTCGGCCATCAGTTTTGCCTGGGTACCGACAGCGGCTTCCTGCTCCAGTGCCAGCTTGCGCTGGGCAAGTTCTGCGGCTTCGGCTTCGGCCTGCGCCCTGGTTTCTGCCAGCGCCCTGGCCTGGGTTTCTGCTTTCAGCCTGGTTTCGGCGGCAACGGTGGCACGGGCTTCTGCTTCTACCCGTGCAATGGCTTCACGAATACCTTTCACGTCGATGCGGACATTGGATTCAATGGCCTCTTCCGGTGGTAAATAATCGTCTTTATGGTCGCCATGGCGATCAAGGGAGTAGTCTCCCAAAGATAATTTATTTAACAAGGCTTGATTGCTGTCCATTCTGCACTCCTGATTTGATAGTCGTTCGCCGTCATCGCGGGCCCTGCCATGCCGGAACTTCTTATCCTGAATTATCAATGAAGAAAAAACTGACGATGACCGGAGCAGAAGTGGAAAAACGCCTCAATTCTTGTTTTATCCGTTTCCCTTAAGGCTGGAGGGACGTAAAATAGCGGCTAACACAACATTGACAACATTGCCGGAGAATTATCTTGAACGAAGACGTTACCGAAATCAGACACCCACTGGTGCAACACAAGTTGTCGCTGATGCGCAGCAAAGACACGCCTACGGATAATTTCCGCCGTCTGTTGCGTGAAATCAGCCAAATGCTGGCTTATGAGGTAACACGCGACCTGCCTATCGAGCTGGTCAAGATAGAAACGCCTATCACCACTATCGATGCGCCGACCATCAGCGGCAAGAAGCTGTGCGTGATTTCGGTGTTGCGTGCCGGTAACGGTATCCTGGATGGCATGCTGGATTTGCTGCCAAATGCACGGGTTGGCCATATTGGCCTGTACCGTGACCCGGAAACCCTGGAACCGGTCGAGTATTACTTTAAAGTACCGGAAGACATCGCCGAACGCCTGGTTATCGTGGTTGACCCGATGCTGGCGACCGGCAATTCTGCCGCTGCCGCCATTGCACGCCTGAAGCTGCGTGGCGCAACCAGCATCAAATTCGTCTGCCTGCTGGCGGCCCCGGAAGGTATCAAGGTCATGCAGGCGGCCCATCCTGATGTCGCCATCATCACGGCATCGATAGACCAATGCCTGAATGAACATGGTTATATTGTTCCTGGCCTGGGTGATGCGGGTGACCGCTTGTTTGGTACCAAATAAACGATTTTTTCTGTTTTAAATTATTTTCACTGATGACGACTATTGCCCGCTTCGTTCCCGAATCCAAATTGCCCGAAGTGGGCACCACCATCTTCACCGTGATGTCTGCGCTGGCAGCCGAAAAAAAGGCGGTCAATCTGGGCCAGGGCTTCCCTGATTTTGCCTGTGACCCGGCGTTGCCGGCAACGGTAGCTGCCGCCATGGCGGCAGACTTTAACCAGTACCCACCAATGACCGGCATGCCGCAGTTGCGTGAGCAGATTGCCCGCAAGATTCTGGATGTCTACGGGCATGCCTATGACGCCAACAGCGAAATCACCGTTACCGCTGGCGCCACCCAGGGCATACTGACGATATTGCTGGCCAGCGTACATGCCGGTGACGAAGTCATTGTCATCGAACCCGCCTACGACAGCTATGTGCCCTCGATCAAGCTGGCTGGCGGCGTCCCGGTATTTGTAAGCATGGAACTGGACGAGCATGGCTACAGCATCCCCTGGGGCCAGGTCAGGGCGGCGATCAGCAACAAAACCCGCCTGATCATGCTGAACTCACCACATAACCCGACCGGCAGTGTGCTCGATGCCAGCGATATCGCGGCACTGACGGACATCGTGCGTGACACCAATGTCCTGATTGCTTCGGATGAAGTGTATGAACACATGGTGTATGACGGACAGCGCCACGAATCGCTGTCACGCTACCCTGAACTGGCTGCCCGCAGCTATATCGTTTCCAGTTTTGGCAAGACGTATCACGTGACTGGCTGGAAGATAGGCTATGTCGCCGCCCCGGCAGCCTTGATGGCAGAATTTCGCAAGGTGCACCAGTACAATGTGTTTAGCGTGAACACCCCCATGCAGGTAGGTCTGGCGCATTACATGGGTAATCCTGCCCCCTATCTGGAATTGCCGGCTTTTTACCAGAAAAAACGTGACCTGTTCCGTGCTGGCCTGGCAAACAGCAGTTTGCGCCTGCTGCCTTGTGCCGGCACTTATTTTCAAAGCGTCGATTATTCGGCCATATCAGGCATGCCGGAACTGGACTTTGCCCGCTGGTTGACTACCGAGATCGGTGTGGCCGCCATTCCTGTATCGGCGTTTTATCAGCAGAACAAGGAATCTGGCATCGTGCGGTTTTGCTTTGCCAAACAGGACGCCACCCTGCAAGATGCCTTGCAGCGCCTGCAAAAGTTATAAATCACGGCAGGAAAGCCGGAACATACCTCTGGTGACGACACGATCTAAACATTCATTTCTTAATTATCCACTAGCGCGTTCTATGACCACTTCAGCATTGCAGTTTAAAAATATCGTCAAACGTCACGATAAAAAAATTATCCTGAATGGCATTACGCTAGACATCGCTCAAGGTGAATTTTTTGGCTTGATTGGTGTAAATGGTGCGGGTAAGACAACCCTGATCAAATGTTTGCTGGATTTTTGTACGGCTGACGAGGGGGAAATAGATATTTTTGGCATACACAATACATTGAGCAATGCGCGCAAGCCGATTGCTTTTTTGCCAGAACGTTTTGCCCCCCCCTATTACCTGACGGGCAAAGATTTTTTGAAGTACATACTAGAGCTACAAAACGTAAGTTACAAGCAATCCGAAGCACAGGAAGTATTGCAGACATTGGACCTGGATGACTCTGCACTGATTCGTCCGGTGCGTCTGTTTTCCAAGGGCATGACACAAAAGCTAGGCTTGGCCGCTTGCTTTCTGGCGCAAAAAGAGTTGTATGTACTGGACGAGCCTATGAGCGGTCTTGACCCTAAGGCACGCGCCTTATTGAAAACCCGCTTGCATAAGTTGCGTGACAAGGGTAGCACGCTGTTTTTCAGTTCCCATGCCCTGGCGGACGTCGAAGAAATTTGCGATCGTATTGCCATCTTGCATCAGGGCCAGCTTCGTTATATCGGCTCCCCGGCTGCCTGCTGCCAACAATATGGGACATCTACACTGGAACAGGCATTTATGCGTTGTATCGAGTAATCAGGTCGACATGCCCTATACAGCGCCTTACATGATGCTGCAAAGTCTGCAAAAGCCATCGTATCCGTATCGCTAAAAACGCTTGAGCCAGCACCGAATAATCCGCACGCCCCCCTGCAAACACTGCATCGCTTCACAGAATGAATGGCCGCTTGCAACCAGCAAAACGGCACTCCCTATTAAATACAAGTCTTTATGTGCACGGTGCGACAAACGGAGCTGGTTGGGTGACCACGCTGCCATTGCCAACACCATTGTCCTTGATGGTCATAATGCTGGTTGCAGAGGCACCAAGACTATCCACTACCGTCACAATGACATCAAATGTACCCTGCGGAATTCGCAGCCCACTGGAGTCAATTGGATTGATGCATCGATTAAGATTGCTTCCCAAGCCTATGGTTAATGTCGCTCCTGTGATACTTACCGAAGACAAGGTTTGATCACTGGTAAATGCGCGATATGGCCCGGTACCACCGTAAATATTGAAGCTGAGTGGGATGGTGCTGTCCTCGCCGATGATGATCGCACTTGGTGACAGTCTTAGCGAAGTTGACAACTGACTGACCGTAAGAGTGAAAGCCTTGGTTTGCCCCAAAGCGTCAACAATGGTCACATTGGTACTGCCTGCATTGAGTAAAGTCGCCGCAAACGCCCCGCCACTGGCAGCCACTGTAGTCGGGCTAACTGCCGCAATACTAGGGTTGTTGACAGTTATGTTGTAGGGCGCGGTACCTCCGCTGACCAGGAATTGCAAAACATCACCCACATTGGCGCTGGCACCGTTTGGCTGGACATCAATAGTCACACTACCTGATTGTGATGTCGTCACAGCGATGTTTACCGAGGTTCCCGTGGCATCGAAAACCAAAACTTGTGCAGAACCCGCCGCAATCCCCCGAATACTTAAGGTGTTGCCAGAAACACTGGCCGTAGCAACAGCAGTATTGCTACTGGTGCTGGTATAAGGGGCAGTACCGCCACCTACCGTGTAAGTATTTGTGATTCCTGCCGCAAGATTAACTGCACTTGCCGATGTTGTATAAAGCGAAGTAGTAACTTGTGATGTCGTCACAGCGATGTTTACCGAGGTTCCCGTGGCATCGAAAACCAAAACTTGTGCAGAACCTGCCGCAATCCCCCGAATACTTAAGGTGTTGCCAGAAACACTGGCCGTAGCAACAGCAGTATTGCTACTGGTGCTGGTATAAGGGGTGGTACCGCCACCTATCGAGTAAGTATTTGTGGTTCCTGCTGCAAGATTAACTGCACTTCCAGATGTCGTATAAAGCGAAGTAGCAACCCCGGCAGAACCGACATTCACGGTGACGACTACCGACGCCCCCAATGAATCGATAACATTGATTTGCGCAATACCGACAGCAATACCTGTCACAGTCAGTTTATTGCCAGCGATGCTCGCGGTTGCTGCACTACGGTTACTCGTAGCGACACTATATGGCCCTGTCCCGCCCCCTACTGTGTATGAGCCAATTTCACCCACTGCAAAAGTAAGTGAGCTTGGCGCAGCAGTATAGAGTGTCGTTGCACTACCAGTAGCAGCTACCGTCGCTGTAATGGTGACAGAGGCTCCTTTCGCGTCAAATAATAAAACTTGTGCAGTCCCTGTTGCAACACCCTTAATGCTCAAATTCGGCCCGGAAACACTGGCAGTGATCGCACTCGCATTATTGCTGGTAGCCGTGTATGGTGCCGTGCCGCCTGCCACACTGAAAGTCGCGGTTTCGCCACTGGCAACCAATACCGTACTTGCGGCAGTGGTATAGAGTGCAGTCACGGCTCCCGAACCAACCGTCACATTGAATGTCACAGCGCTTCCTGTCGCATCAAATACAGCGATCTGCGCCGCACCGGCAGTGACGCCTGTAATAATGAATAGATTATTGTTGATGGCAACCGTCGCCACAGATGTGTTACTGCTGCTGATCACATACGTTGGTTTTCCGCCGCCGATGGTAAAAGCTGTGGTTGCCCCCACACCCACAGTAACCTGACTTGGGGCTGTGGTGAATAATGCGGTAACAGTATTACCAGAACCTACGGTCAAAGCCAGGGTGACCGAGGCCCCAACGGCGTCAACAACGGTTATCTGCGCCACCCCGGACGATAGTCCGCTAATGGTCAAGGTACTTCCCTTGACCTCTGTCGTGGCAACATTGGCATTGCTTGAGCTGGATTTATAGGGCGCAGTACCACCACCTATGGTGTAACTCGTCGTGCCACTGTTGATTGTGATCGTACTGGGCGCAGTTGTGTAAAGCGCCGTGCCAGTCGCTATTCCTACAGTGCCTGCCCCACCCCCACAGGCAACAAGAAATAGAGAGAGAAAAGTTATTACGCCCAAGCTGACCAACTGGCGGATCGACATTTTTTTGACGAGATACATTATATTTTTATCCAAGAATTACAAATGAATTATTACTATTATCGCGCTGAAACGTGCTTTGTAACAATTATTGATAAAAGAAAATCAAAAATGGTGCTTACCCGGTGTTTTTGAGCGGTTTCTGCAGTCTTTGGCGATATCAGAAGTCACGACCCTTATTCCAATATTCTTAGTACGTGTTGATCCGGAAGATCAAGCGCACTCCCCTGCGTGCAAAAATCAAAGATATTCCTTGTATGCCTGACATGATGTACTCTTATAGTCTTCAACCGGACACAAGACCCATCTGCACCTGGACCCTATGTATCGCTCTCATTTTGGACTAAACGAGTCTCCTTTCAGCATCACGCCTAATCCTGCGTTCTTTTATTCCGGGAGTCAGCGCGGGGATATTCTGCAGGCGCTTATCTACGCAATTACCCATGGAGAGGGCATCATTAAGGTTACCGGTGAAGTTGGCAGTGGCAAGACTATGCTTTGTCGCATGTTGGAAGGTATGCTGCAGGCCAACGTGGAAGTCATATTCCTTGCCAATCCAACCTTGAGCCGGGCAGAAGTTGTGTATGTGATCGCGGGCGAACTTGAGATAAATACCTCAAACAAAAGGCCAGATGAAGTTATACGATTATTGCATGCTGAATTGATAGGCAAGCATATCAAAGGCAAGCAGGTAGTGTTACTGGTTGAGGAAGCGCAGGCTATGTCGCTTGAAACCCTGGAAGAGATCCGCTTGTTCTCTAATCTGGAAACCTCTCATCACAAACTACTGCAAATTGTCTTGTTTGGGCAGCCAGAACTAGACGCACATTTAAATTTGCCGCGAATGCGGCAATTGAAGGAACGTATTACGCATAGTTTCAAAATTCCTCCATTACTCCCCAATACCATTCCCAAATTCTTGATGTTTCGGATGCGAGCAGCGGGCTATCGCGGGCCAGACATATTTGACAAAAGCGCGATTAAATTACTGGCTCAGGTATCCGAAGGAATTGTGCGACGTATCAATATACTTGCAGATAAATCACTCCTGGCCGCATTTGCCGACAATGCGCATCTGGTTCAGGCCAAACACGTAAAAGAAGCAATTCTCGACAGTGAATTTTCTGTAAAAAAAACCAGTAAGTCCCAACCGAAATGGAGTCTCGTCCTGCTATTAGCCGTCGCTATTGTTATTGCGGCAGATTTAGCCTGGAGAATTTATTGGCAGAATCGTGGTGCACCAGCGACGACACAAGTTGGCACCACTGCCGTTGCTACCACTACATCTGCAGCGCCAGCAAGCCCGGCGCAAATGGCATCTGAACAGCCGGGTCAAACTTCCCCGGTTGCCATCGATCAAAATGCGGCGCCGGTATCAGTACCGGCAAACACAGTCACCACATCCACCATCGCCACCACTGCCGCATCAGAGAAGTTGCCTGAAACCAACGCCGGATCAGCCCCGGTTCCCCTGCAAAAATCGCTGGCAAATAAGGATAAGTCGGATAAGTCAGATAAGTCGGCCTCATCAAATGTGGAACCAGAACCAACAACAGTCGCAAAGAAACAAGCAGTGCCGGGCATTTTTCAACAGCTTGCGGATAGATCAAAAAATTGGCTAATCGATATGCAGCAAGATCAATACACAGTTCAAATTGCACTGATTGATGCGAGCAGCTACACTAAAATCGAGCAATTTTTACAAAAAGCCAAAGCTGAGACTGGCATTGATAAGTTACATCTGTATCCAACGCGGATAAACGGGACTCCCCACTTTGGTATCGTATATTCCAGTTTCGGGTCACGTGAAGAAGCCCGGCAAGTCAACGTCGAATTAGAGAAAAAATGGAACTATCGGGGTCAGCTAAGAACTGTAGGTGGACTTCGCGCAGAAATATTGCGCTCGCACGGCCAAGATTTGTGGCCACAATAATGGCCTGGTAGTAACTAAATCCATTAAATCAATCGAATCGATCAAATCAATATGTTGCATATTGCCATTTTTTGATCAGCATATAAAAATACTATGCCGCACAGTGCTTTCGGGAATGTATTCTGACTTAAAATTATTTAATTTTAATAATACCGCCTTAGAACGTGTTTACGATCTGTAGCGAGCGTCAGCGGGGTGAAGAGCAGCGCAAAAAGCGGAATGTACTTAAGTACATGAGCATTTTGAGCAGCGCATGAGTCCCGATCACGCCCGCGCAGTAAGATCGAAAACAGGTTCTTACATGTTTTTGAAAGAGTGATTATCAAAGACCCGTTTTTATACTACTTACTTATCATTGATACGCGAAATAGGCAGGAGCATTTTTGCTTATAGATGGCTTATGTTTATTAAATTACAACAAAAATAGTAAAGCATATATTAATGACTAAAATTGCAATTTCCTTTTTTTGCCTGACTATACTGTCCGCCTGTGGCACTCAACCTGTTGCACCCTCGACAAGTCACATTAAGGAAAGTGAGCGCCCTTATGGCAAAATCCCAGAACCTGTACGCCAAAGTGCAGTTCTGGCGAAACCCAAGGCAACTCCCAAAGTTGAAACTTATAGTGTCAGCGTATACAAAGTGGCAATACAACCGCTTTTGTTTGCGCTTGCACGTGATGCCAAGCTGAACGTCGACATCCATCCCGGGATCGAAGGAGAGGTGACTCTCAATGCACTTGATCAATCCTTACCGCAGTTATTAACCCGTATTTCGAAACAGGTAGATATGCGTTTCGAATTGGACGGACCCAATTTGATCGTGCTGCCCGATGCACCGTTTTTGCGAAATTATAAAATTGACTATGTCAACGTTTCACGCGACACCAATAGCAAGGTAAGCATTGCTACCCAGATATCGACAGCTACTGGCACCGGCGCTAGTGCGGGGAGTGGAACAGGGGATAATAACTCGACCACCTCGGTTTCCAACACATCGAACAATCGTTTTTGGGCAACCCTGGTAGAAAATATCAAGGATACGCTGAGGGAAACCGACAAAATTTTGCCTGACACTATGAACGGTGGAACGGCTGCAGTATCCACAGGCGCAACAAGCCCAGCAAACACCACAGGTCGGGCTGGCAATGCTAGCAACGCTGCCAATCCAGCATCGCCAGCCGCCAGCCGCCCTAGCACCTATCGCGAAGCCGCATCTGTGATCGCAAATCCGGAAACCGGCTTGATTGCCATTCGGGCGACCAGCCGGCAGCATGAAAAAATTCAGGAATTTCTCGACTTGGTCATGTCCAGTGCCAAGCGTCAGGTAATGATTGAAGCTACCGTGATTGAGGTCCAGCTCAATGACCAGTACCAGCAAGGAATAAACTGGTCATCCTTACGTACCAGTGCGACTGAAGGGCCGAGTATATCGGTTGGACAAGTGGGAGGAGCTCCATTACCTTCTGGTATCAAGCCAGGGGCTAGTCAGGGCTTATTTAACTTAAATTATTTAAAACCACTTACCGGTCTTGGCAATCTCGCTGTGACGATTCAGTTACTTGAATCATTTGGCAAGGTAAAAGTGTTATCGAGTCCCAAAATCAGTGTTCTCAATAATCAGACTGCACTGCTTAAAGTGGTTGATAACCGGGTTTATTTCACTATCACGGCAACGACCCAGCAAGGCTCTGTCGGCACCCCATCTGTCACCACATATACGTCCAGTTTAAACACGGTACCAGTTGGATTCGTGATGAGTGTTACACCACAAATCGCGGACAATGACGAGGTGACGATCAATGTCCGCCCCAGCATCTCACGCATCATTGGCTATGTACAGGATCCAAACCCGGCGTTGGCACAAGCGACTGTGCCAGTAGTCAGTAATGTACCGGTCATTCAAACCAGGGAAATGGAATCCGTCTTGAAGGTGAGCAGCGGTCAAATAGCGGTCATGGGCGGGCTCATGCAAGACACCATTAATAACTTGAAAGATGAAGTGCCCGGAGTTGGCCGAATTCCACTATTAGGGAATGCGCTGAGTTTTCGGAATGAAACTACCAACAAGTCTGAATTAGTCATTTTTATGCGCCCTATTGTAGTCAAGGACGCCAGTATCAGTGGTGATTACAAGAACTATCGCTATTTGCTACCCAACGATGCACCACTAAATAACGAACCCTATACGGAAACTCCTCCAGAGCAAAGCAAGGCGGGTGTGAAGTGAGTTTATTAATGCAAGCGCTCAAAAAAGCCGAGCAAACCAAACAGAAGCAGAATGAGCTATCGGTAGACGATGAATTAACTTTGTCACCCAAAGAAACGCCTGACCTACTTGAGAAAACCGATTCCGGATCGTCAGCATCTGGCTTGGCAACATCAGATGAAAAGGCAAACGCCTATGTTTTCAGCGACACTATTCCAGCGTCAATTGAAGAGATTTCATCTGAATCCATAGCCATCCCTCCCCTGCCGGCCTCACAACATCATGAATCGCGCCAAGACGCTACGCGCCCCCACGGCTTTGACGCGCCATCTCCCCCCCAAAAACCGGTAGACGACACTGAAGATGAAGTAAATACATCCGGGGGCAATGCCGATTTGCCTGATGCCGGAGCCCAAAAATTTGCCCGACCAGATTTAGCAAAAAAAGTCACTGAAGAGAGACAGGCGGCAGATGAAAGAATGAAACAACTGATGGCCGAACAGCAAAAGGCGAAATCGGTTTTTTCATCAAAAACACCTGAACGCAAACGCAGTAAACTAGTGATCGGTGTGGTAGCTACGGGATGTTTGCTTAGCTTGCTGGGCGCAGCTTATGTGTATTGGCAGATAAACGATACGGGCATTACCGGCAAGCTTGCGGTTACATCACCAATCACGCCAAAGATTCAGGCTCAGCCCCAGGTACCGGCCCAGGTACCGCCCCAGGCAGCCACTGTGCCAGATGCCGATGCAGATTCTGCATCAAAAGCCAAACAGTTAGCTGATGCGGGTTTGAACCTGGATAAACCTGTGCCGAAAGAAGACGCGACGACACAGCAAGCAATACTACCTCCGTCAAAACCAGGTCCTGCTGACATGGCAGCAGACGCCAGTGCGAAACAATTGGGCTCGGACAAGAACACGGTGCTTGCGTCAAAAGCGAAGACTGAATCAGCAAGGTCATCGACATCTGCCAATGAAAACAATGCCATCCACATTCGCCAAAGTAGTAGTGAAAATAAAATCAACCCCACTCTGGATAGCGCCTATCAGGCATATATCACTGGTAATTCTGCACTAGCCAAGCAGGAATACAATAAAGTCATACTGCACGAACCCAACAATCGTGACGCCCTCCTCGGTTTAGCTGCTATTGCGCTCAATCAACGGCAAGCGGAGCAAGCCGGTTTTTTCTACGGCAAGATCCTGGACCTTAACCCTGGTGATCCAGATGCCATTGCTGGCTTAACCAGCTTGCAGCAGGGAGACCCCGTTCAAAGCGAAAGCAGATTGAAAAAAGCGTTAAGCCAAAATCCCCAGTCGGGCGCAATCTTGTTTGCACTTGGAAATTTGTATGCAAACCAGTCCCGCTGGTCCGACGCCCAACAGACTTTCTTTAGAGCCTACGTGAGTACGCCAAATAGCGCTGATTATGCGTTTAACCTGGCCATTAGTCTGGACAGATTAAATCAAGTGAAACTCGCCATCGAATACTATCAGCGGGCACTCAAATTAGTTGAAAACAGCGCCGGGAATTTCAACCGGAATGACGTTAAACAGCGCATTAAAGATCTTGAAAACATTGCTGAAGAGTGAGTCAGCGCAGGTGCATTCTAATTTCATGCGTCCAGTGCAGATGCAAATTTGCAGCTTTTAGTAACCAGCAAAAATCAATATTGATCAATGGCCAATAAACCAAAACTTCCCTTAGGCAAACTTCTGATACAGAAAGGTGTCATTAGCGAAGATCAATTGCGTATTGCATTGATCGAGCAAAAAAATAACGGCAGTCCACTCGGCAAGTTATTTATCTCTTTAGGTTTTGTCACTGAAGCTACCGTACGTGAAGCCTTAAGTGAAAATCTGAATCAACAAAGTACGGACCTTGCCAGCATTGTCGCTGATGCCAGCGCAATCAAGTTAATTCCGAAAGATATTGCCAAGCGATATCACGTATTCCCTATGGTTTATAACAAAGACCAGTACAGTCTGATGCTCGCGATGGCGGATACCGCGAATATTGTGGCGATAGATCAAATTCAGGCAATGTTAGGCAAAGACATCAATGTCATACCGATGCTCGCCAGCGAATCTGAAATTATGAAAGCTATCGACCAATACTATGGTCTGGAGTTATCGATTGACGGTATTTTGCAAGAAATAGAGACAGGGGAAATCAATTATAAAAGTTTGCAAACTGTATCAAACGAATATAGTCAACCGCTAGTGCGCTTGATGGACGCGATTCTGGCAGATGCGGTACAAAAAAATGCTTCCGATATCCACTTCGAGCCAGAAGAATTTTTTCTTCGCATACGTTATCGTATCGACGGTATCTTGCGTCAAATTCGTAGCTTGCATAAGACTTACTGGCCAGCGATGGTGGTGCGCTTAAAGGTCATGAGTAACATGAATATTGCCGAGACTCGTGCCCCCCAGGACGGCAGGATTTCAATTAATTTTTCAGGACGTCAAATCGATTTTCGTGCTGCGGCACAACCGACTACCCATGGCGAAAACTTCGTCTTGCGTATTCTTGACCGGCAAAAAAGCCTGGTGCCTTTGGATGGCCTTGGCCTTGAAGACGACGCCTTGATGCTACTCAAATTGATGATCGCCCGACCTGAAGGCATTATTCTGGTCACTGGCCCAACTGGAAGCGGCAAGACAACGACTTTGTATTCGATACTGAATCACGTCAATACCGATTCCGTCAACATCATGACACTCGAAGACCCGGTGGAATACCCTATGATGATGATACGGCAAACCTCGGTTAACGAGTCGGCAAAAATGGGCTTTGCCAGCGGTATTCGTTCCATGATGCGGCAGGACCCGGATATTATATTGGTCGGTGAAATTCGGGACAAAGAAACTGCAGAAATGGCATTTAGTGCCGCAATGACGGGTCACCAGGTATATTCAACTTTGCATACCAATTCTGCCATAGGCTCAATCTCGCGTTTGCTGGATATAGGAATACTGCCTGATCTGATGGCTGGCAATATTATTGGCGTAGTCGCACAAAGGCTGGCTCGCAAGTTATGCCCGCACTGTAAGGAAAAAGTTGCTGCTGACGAAACTGAGCGCATGCTGCTTGGCATTCAACCAGGTACGCCGCCCGTCATGATTTTTCGGGCGGCCAGCTGCAGCAAATGTGATCATCAAGGTTACAAAGGTCGTCTCGCCATCATGGAGATCTTGAAAATTCACGGCGAACTTGACGACCTGATTGCCCGCCGTGCCACTGCGCGTGAAATACGCAGTGCTGCAATTGCAAGCGGCTTTCGCCCCATAGCAGAAGATGCCGTACGTCGCGTACTTGAAGGAATAACTACACTTGACGAAATCTCCCGCATAGTCGATTTAACAGACAGGTTAAGTTAATGACTCTCTACGCCTATCTGTCCGTTGATCCCGATGGAAAGAAAATTCGCGGCAAGATGGATGCAGCTAATCTGATGGAGTTGGAACTGCGTTTGAAACGCATGGATTTGGATCTGATTGACTTCAAAGAAAAGACAGAGAAAAATTTTTCATTTGGCCGCGTTAAAATTTCAAGAAAAGATTTGATTAATTTTTGCTTCCATATGGAGCAAATGACTTCTGCTGGCGTCCCCATTTTGGAAGGTCTTACGGATCTTCATGACAGTACTGAAAACAGGAATTTTCGAGGCATAGTAGCCGACCTCATCGAAAATATTGAAGGTGGCTCTCCCTTATCAGAAGCGATGGCCCGCTATCCGAAAATTTTCAGCAAAACATTCACCAGCCTGATCACCACTGGAGAACAGACCGGGAAAATATCGGACGTCTTTAAGAGTTTAGGTGAAAGCCTTAAGTGGCAAGACGAACTCACAGCGCAAACAAAAAAAATCATCATGTATCCGATATTTGTCGGCGCGATAGTGACTGGGGTAACCTTTTTTCTCATGATTTATCTGGTACCGCAATTAACCGGATTTATCAAGAACATGGGACAGGAACTTCCCATGCACACCAAGCTACTGATATTTGTGTCGGGACTGTTTATCAATTATTGGTATATCGCATTGACGGCTCCTGTGCTGATCTGGGTTTTCGGTATCATGCTGTTAAAAAGAAGCCCTGCCGCTCGTTATATGGCAGATGGATACAAATTGCGTATTTGGCTGATTGGGCCGGTTTTACATAAAATCATACTTTCACGCTTCGTTACTTTTTTTGCCTTGATGTATGAGTCAGGCATCACCATTTTGGATTGCATTCGATTATCTGAAGATATCGTCAGCAACGAAGTTATCGCTCAAGGCTTGCGTCGTGCGGGAGTATTAATATCTGAGGGACAGAGTGTGACCGGGGCATTTCAGAGTATAGGTATTTTCCCACCCTTGGTGATCAGCATGCTCAAGATTGGTGAAGCTACAGGCTCACTCGATATTGCTTTGCGTAACGTCAGTTATTTTTATAATCGTGACATCAAAGAGATGATAGAAAAAGTCCAGGCAATGATCGAACCTGTAATGACTGTCGTACTGGGGCTTCTGCTGGGTTGGATCATGATGTCGGTGATGGGCCCCATCTACGACACCATTAGCAAAATGAAAACCTAACACTAGCTGTAAAAGGACAATTTTGGCTAAGCATCTGCTCTACCTCACCAACAACCAACTTGTTGCAACAGTTTGGGATAAGGACGTATTTTCTACCGAAAAAACATTTAGCAACTATGCCAGCGGCTGGCTGGCATTTTCAGAATACCTGGAACTGCACCGTGACATCCCTGCCTATCTGTTGACCGACCTTGTAGAGGAAGATTTTCAACGAGAAAATATTCCTCATGTGTTTGGTCGCGCCAGGAATAGCCTGATACAGCGACGCCTGAATACGCTGTATCGTGATACGCCGTTTCACAAAGCCAGTCATCAAGGGCGTGCGCATGAAGGGCGAAAAGATGATCAAATGCTGTTCAGTGCATTGACTAATCCCATCTTGATTAAACCTTGGTTAGAACAACTGCACGCTAAAAAAATAGATGTGGCTGGAATTTATTCTGTCGCGCTGTTAAGTCCTCTATTTTTCAAAAAACTGCACTTTGGCACTGAGCCTACCTTACTGATTACTCACCAATCCAGTGGTTTGCGACAAAGTTATTTTCACGAGGGTTATCTTCGTTTTAGTCGATTGGCTCCTGAAACTGCCTGGAGCTCGGAATCGGTTGCTGAATTTGCCAAATCAGAAATAGCCAAGACCACACAATTCCTGGCAAGTACGCGCCTCATATTACGTGGCGATGCAATCAACGTAGTGGTTATTGCAAATAGCGAAATCATTTCATACCTGCATCCATTGTGTCCGGATGTGGATGGCATGCGACATCGACTGATTGACCTGAACGAAGCACGGCACATATTTGATTTGAAAAAAATGGTGGATATTACTCTTTGTGAGCCACTATTTTTATCAACCCTCGCCAGTCAGCGCATACCCAGCCACTACACCACGCTTGAACAGGCAAAATTTCACAATTTATCAAAAACGCGCGGAAACCTGGACTTACTGAGCGCTGTGACGGTAACAGGCGCGGTAGTCTGGACATTTGCGAATGGCTACAATGCATTTCATGCGAGCAATCAAGCGCAAAAAGCGCAATTGGATACGCAGCAGATTCTTGCAAAGCATCAGGCTACCGCGAGCAGTACCAAAGTGACCTTGGCTAGTCCACAGGACATGAAGACTGCAGTTGAAGTAGCAGGCATGATTACAAACAACACACCGACACCCACTTCCATGTTAGCGCAGCTTGGCAAGGCTCTGGACACGCTGCCACAGATCAAAATTCATCAAATCAACTGGCAAGTCAGCAGTGCCAATGACGCCCAAACGGATGCTGCGGCGGTACCGGTGGCAAGCACAGAATCGACGCCATTAGTGGCTAAGCTGATTGGCATCCCCAACAGGCCAATTGAAATACTGACGCTGGAAGGAGAAGTTGTCCCATTCAAAAATGACTACCGGACTGCACTTGACAGTGTCAATCAGTTGACCCGTGAGTTACAGAAAAATGCACATATGCAGGTCGAAATAACAAAACCCCCGATTGATCTGCGGCCAACAGTAAAATTGGACAGCCAAGCCGGGAATGATGCAGACTTAATGAAGCCACGGTTCAACCTGAAATTAGTTTGGAAACCTTAAAATGGCTCAGAAAAATCCTATTCCTGCAAAACCCAGCCCGGCTTCCACTTCCCCAAAAGATGCCGCTGTAGCGCATTCTTTCTTTCGAGATGATTTCCCCGTCATACGTAAAGCAAGCATCAAGCTCGGCATATGCATAGTCATTGCATTGATACTGGTAGGCGGGAGTCAGTTAGTATTATTAAAGCAAGAAGCAATTAATTTGCAGGCACAGACTGAGCTTGATCAGGCACAAGGAAAATACACGCTTGCAGTCAATGAGAAAAATGACATTCGCGAATTTCAGCCTCGTTATGTCCAACTGATGCGAAGAGGATTCGTTGGCGATGAAAACCGATTGGATATCATTGAATATGTGCATTCCATACAGGAAAGCCGCAAATTATTACCCATTGCTTACGAAATTTTCCCTCAAAAAAATTTCCAGCTTGACCCATCAATATCGATAGGAGAACTGGAGTTGCGCGGAAGTAAGCTAGTGGTAAAAATGGGATTGCTGCATGAATTAGATATGCTCACCTTTCTTACTGATTTGAGTGCCAAAGGTATCCTCAGCCCCCAGGCATGCTCGCTAAAAGCTATCGAAGCTGCCAAAGACAAGCTACTATCGGCACGCTTGGAGGCTGAATGCACATTGTATTGGATAACCATGGGCCGTCCCGTGCCAGCCAGTAAGGAAAGCCAATGATGCGCGCATTGTTATTTGTGTTAAGCATTCAATCAATACCATCTCTTTGCATGGCAGCAGAGCCTACATCGATTGGACGCCTTTTTTTGACTCCGGCAGAACGGGGCCAACTTGATCAATTGCGGGAACACGGCGAACCCAAGAAAATTCTGGAGAGTGAAGCTCCTACCAGTTCCATCCCTGAACCTAAAGTACCACCTGTCGAACAATTCACATTCGATGGATATGTCACACGTAGCAGCGGCAAGAATACCGTCTGGATCAATCAAGTACCGCAAAACGAACACGAAAAATCTCAAGTCATCCACGTGTGGCAGCAGCGCTCAAAAACACCTGTCGTGTCACTCACCCCATCACCAGGAAAACCATTGAATCTAAAAGTTGGACAGACCTTTGACAAGAGTACAGGCAAGATTGTTGAGGTCTATGCACCTATACGCCCTCCGGCACAACAAAAAGCCGCAGACTGATGCCTAAATAAATTTGGGCGCGTTGATCCAGGGTGTGTTTATTTAGAGCTTATTGATCTAGTGCGGAGAACGTGGGCCCAGGCTGGCATTGGTCAACACGGTAGAAATTGTTGGGTGACTCAAATAGTCGTCAAAATGGCTGGCTGTCAATGTATTGTCAGGCTTGGCGTCGATAAAAATCGTCGCGCCGGTCAGTGCCTGGTTATTCCGGTTGGCCATTTCATTCGTACCGACGACCGCTGAACCTGGCTGAATATTTCCACTCTTGTTGTAGGCACCCGCCCCAGTTGGTCCATGTGAAATCAACACATAGGCCGCCCCACTAGAATTCGGTGGCGGCGGGACTGCTGCCCACGGTGGCGCAGGTTGATTCAACCAGCCCCCCAATCCGTCCTGAACTTGCAATCCTTTGGAATACAGAAAATTCAAAGGATGCATACACGCCGTGCCACTGCATGCCGCAGTGCAGGCAAGTGCTAAACCCGACGCACCAGTCGTGGTGCCGGCAGGGTCACACCAGCTCATATTCATGAGTTTGGTTACTGAGTTGGCTAAAGCAGCTTGTACACGATAGGTAATCCGCCCATTCCAGGGGTCGGTGGCTTCGCTTTCAGAAATTCCCAATGTTACCCAAGGTACGACACCCTTGGCCTGGGTCGCCGGTGCGCAAAGCGCAGCAGCAGGATATGGACTTTCGATTCCCGCGTTTGGTAAGCCACTGGCGATACTTCCATCTGCCGGGCACGGAAGACGTTTGTTTTGAGCGACAAAGTTAGCCAAAGCAATGTCAATTTTTTTCAAAGTCGCGTTGACAGCAGTTTGGTTGCTGAGTTGACGTTCCGTTTGCTGCAAGGTCCATTTCGCAAAAATACCTATCGCAGCAATCATCACTATGCAAACAAAGACCATCAACGCCATGCCTCGCTGATGCTTAATGTACGCGCGGTCCAAGATTTGCCTTATTTAATACGTACATGATGGTGGGATGACTTAGATAATCGTCGAAATGCGCCTGGGTTTTAATGTCGTTTAGTGGTGCATCCCTGTAAGTGCTTAACTGGGCAGAAGGAAGTGCAATACTTTGCCCATTCATATTGGGAATCTCATCATTACCAGCAACCAGTGTTGCAGGAGGTGGAACAGGATTCGGAATCGAGATAGAGCCCTGCTGAGTGGCAAATAATGGTCCGGCTGCGCCGTTTTTATTGTAGGCACCGGCACCCGTCGCACCATGAGAAATAATGACGTAAGCTGCACCCGTTCCTGCGCCACGATTATTCTGGCGTGACGCCCACCCGGCAGCACCATTTTTTCCATCCCAGACATCAAGCCCTTTACCATTCAGGAAACTGGAAGCTGATGTACATGCGGCACTTGCCGTACATGGCGCTACGGGTACCAGGCAGTTGCCCCCAGCGCCAGCTAGTCCGGTTGCAGCCGGGTCGCAATTGCTCATATCCATCAACAAAGGTATGATTTGGGTCAAAGCCGGATCAACTCTGTAGGTCATTCTGGCGAACCAGGGGTCGGTTGCATCTTCTTCTGTCAGGCCTAGCGTCACCCAGGGAATAACACCATACGTCTGTGCTGCGGGATTGCAAGTGCCCGTTGCCGGCGATGGTGCCTCTACGCCAGCATTCAGGGCACCGCTCGCAATGGTGCCATTCGCGGGGCATGGGAGTCGTTTGTTGATCGCTACATAATTCGCAATTGCAGTATCAAGTGTGCTCAATTTGGTTTGTACCAACAGCCGGTTTTGGGTGTCACGCATGCTGCCAGTCAGGTTTATAGCCATCACTAGCACTAAACTGGCGATCAGCAATACCACTGCCATTTCGATAATCGTGAATCCACGACAGGATTGAGGGGAAATTCTGTACATCCTTGCCTGCTCCCAGCTACGTTGGTAAAAACGATTTTAGCAGGTAATATTAAAACATTTGAGAATAGAAGCCCCTCCCCGCCCAACTCTGTCAAAAACCAGGTTTTTTAGCCCATTAATTGTTAATCTAACTTATTTACTTACCCTATTTACGTGCCTTATTTACGTAACTTCAGCACTGATCTTATGCACCGACAAGTCCGCAGCATCGCCTTTTACACCTTACTGGAAGCATTAAGCAATCACTTGACCTGGTTGCTTTTGCTGGTTGCTCTTACGGGCATTGGTTTGAGCGGATTCCTGAAAGAGCTTGCCTTAACCGAAAGCAGTCAAATCCAAATTGCATTAATGGCAGCATTTTTGCGCATTTCCGCTGTATTCTTGCTCGCCACCTTTGTAGTAAGCAGCATGGTACGAGAGATCAACGATAAAGTTTTGGAGTTGCTGTTGGCATTACCGCTCTCGCGGACAGCTTACCTATGCGGCAAATTACTTGGCTTCGCGGCACTTGCTGTGATTGCTGCGCTGCCATTTGGCTTGCTGACCATGTTTTTTACTGCATTACCTCAAACCGTTTTTTGGACAATTTCATTAATTTGCGAGCTGTGGATTGTGGCCGCGTTTAGCCTGCTATGCGTGTTAAGCTTCAGGCAAACTATCGCGGCCTTAAGCATAGTCATGGGATTTTACCTGCTGTCTCGCGTCATTTCTGCCATCAAGTTGATAGGACAGGATTCCTTGAGCACGCATTCGACATCCCAACAGGCTATTGCCTTTTTGATCAATAGCCTGTCGGCTGTGTTACCACATTTGGATACATTTACGCGTACCGAATGGTTGGTTTATCAGACAGGAAATTGGTCAGAATTATCCACTCTGCTGGTGCAAAGCCTGATTTTTCTTGCCTTGGCAAGTTCTGCCGCACTGTTTGATTTTTATCGCAAGAATATCTGATCATGCGCGAGCGTCCCATCTCTGCGGTACCCAAACCAGTACTCTTACTATTAGCATTGAGCTTTTTTGTACAAATTTCCTGGTTTTTAGCGCAGCCACCACACATCGCCAAAGCTGAAGATTTGATGCCTGCACCATCTTTATCCACGCTAAAAATAAGCAGCTTTGGTGAGCCGATTGCTATGGCAAAGGGCATGATGCTGTATCTGCAAGCTTTTGACAATCAGGCCGGACACAATCTCTCGTTTCAGCAACTTGACTACATTAAACTAGAAACGTGGCTTACCCGGATTCTGGAGCTAGATCCTGCTGGGCAATATCCCCTGTTTGCTGCCAGTCGACTTTATGGCGAAATTTCGGATGAAAACAAACAGCGCAGGATGCTGGATTTTGTATACCGGCAGTTTCTGGTCGACCCCAATCGCCGCTGGAAGTCAATGACACATGCTGTTTTACTCGCCAGACATCGGCTACATGACATGCCGTTGGCACGCAAGTACGCGCATGCGATATTACTGCATGCAACCAGTAGCGATGTGCCTGGCTGGGCCAAGCAAATGGAAATATTCTTACTGGAAGACATGAATGAATTGCAAAGCGCCAAAATCCTGCTTGGGGGCCTGCTGCAAAGTGGGCAAATTACTGATAAGTATGAGTACCGCTTCCTGGAGCAACGCCTTACAGAGTTGGAACAAAAAATAAAAATGAACCCATGACAACTCAAGCACATATTCTCATTATTGAAGATGATCCTGCCTTGTGCATCATGTTGCGTGGGATTCTCACCATGCAGGATTTTATCGTCAGTGAGGCGCAATCACGTTCAGCAGGGCTAGAAAAATTGCATGCCGATCCAGGAATTACCGTGGTGATTCTCGACTTGGGCTTGCCACCAGATATGCACAATATTACCGAAGGCATCGCTACCCTGAAAGCAATTCAAGAAGCGATACTGCCAGTGAAAGTGATCGTACTGACGGGGCAAGATCAAGATGCCGCAGCCCTGGAAGCCATTAGAGAAGGTGCCTTTGATTTCATCGCCAAACCGGCCAAGGCAGATACCATCTTGCACGCCGTGCGACGCGCCTTACTGTTCTTGCAGAAAGAACGTGAATTGAACCAACAAGGTATTACCCGGATTGCCATCAACGCCCAGATAGGAGATGGTTTAAAGGGTGTGCGAACCGATGCGGAAGAAAGATTAGTCCGACAAATCCTGAAAGAAACCGGGTTCAACGTCAATCAAAGTGCCAAGCGTTTGGGTGTCAAGCGAGAGAATATTTACTATTTCCTGAAAAAATTTGGTATTGAGCGCGATGCTTGAACATCTCTACCCAATTTTTATTTTGACAGGTACCACCATTGCGGCGGTACTGCTGTATTTATGGTTACAGGCGCGTAACGCTAACCGCCTTAGTCTGGCACTGATTCGCCTCAATGAGCAACTTCAGTTCGACATGCCTGTTTTCTTGCGAAATGCCTGGCCAGTGCTTGCGCAATCGGGAGTACGTGGCATTACCTGGAAATTGGATTGGTTTGGTATCTCGATGGAAGGCAGCGCCGGCAAAACCAGCGGCACCAGCGTCCACAGGGAAATCGAAGTCGGAGAAATGAAACTGTTCATTGATTTTCAGCAAAGCCAATACAATGAACGACGCTATTTCGACGAAGCGCTGATTGAGACTTTTTTACTTCTCTTGCGCACAGATATGTGGATCAAAGCAGGAACAATCGATGCGACGTTTTCGCAAATGTCGAAATTAACCTTGTTTCTGCAACACGACATGAAAAATGTTGCGCAGTTTATTCAGTTAATGAGCGATCAACTCGCGACCGTACCCGCTGGCAAAGAGCAACAGATACTTGATTACTTACGTGCAGCCGCACCTTTGATACGGCATCGCGCCGACCATATCGTGCGGACGCTCACCATAGGGCAATCACGTGAAAATCCCTTACGTCAGATGCAATTACAGGAAGAACTATCTCAAATATGCAAGCTATATCACCTTGATTGCACTATCACTGGTAACGCACAAATTAGCGTGCCAGAAAATACGCTGGACGGTGCGCTAGACAATATTTTAAAAAATTACCACGATATCAATCTGCGTGAAGCAGAAGTCAAACCACATGTTTTTATTACCATTCAAGATAATGAGTCTGATATAAAAATCAATATTTCAGCCGATAACACGCCTCCAGTAAGTCATTTTGAGCGTTTGTTTGAGCCCTTTTGGAGCAGTGACCCAGCTGGCCTCGGTATAGGGCTGTATCAAACCAAACAAATGTTGCGAATTTGCAATGGAGTAATCAGCGTGGGGCAATCGGAAACAGGTCAATTACAATTTTTAGTTCATGTTGCAAAATAATGCCTGCAATCAAGACATTGCTATATGTAAATAAATTAGACATCTTGTGAAATAGTTGAACTGTGGTAAGTTACCCTCAAATTATCTTCATTTCTTTTTTTGAGAGAACGTATGAAATCTATTAAATATAATCAATCTGGTTTTACTTTGGTTGAAATTGCTGTTGTTCTTGTCATTATCGGCTTGTTGCTTGGTGGTGTTTTAAAAGGCCAGGAGATGATAGAGAATTCCCGAATCAAATCGGTTGCCGCTGATTTGCGTGGCGTTTCAGCTGCATACAATAGCTATGTTGACCGTTTTCACGCTATCCCGGGAGATGAATTATTGGCTACGATGACTGGCCGGGGTTGGGCCACCACTGTCGGCGGCAACGCCGATAATGTGCTCACAATCGCTCCTGCACAGGCGTTTACCAATGCGGGCGAAGAGCAAAGTTTCTGGCAAGCTTTGCGTGCATCCGGTTTTATTACCGGTGACCCAACTGCCGTTGGGGTAGCCGCACTACCAAGAACTGGAACAAATGGCCTTATTGGTGTGTCCGTTGGCACTTATGGTTTTACAGGTGCTTCTGCTTGTGCTTCGGGACTGACTACCAAGCAAGCGCGTGGTATCGACACCATCATTGATGGTGCAGAGGGAAACAATATTGGAGATGCACGCGGCATTAACGGCGCGGCTAATCCTTTGGTTCCTGTGGCAGCCGCACCAGCAGCCACTGCTTACAATGAAACCACCATTGTGAATACATGGAACATGTGCCGTCCACTGTAATTGTGTCTTCGCACAATTAGAGCAAGCACTGATTGGAATAACTGCCAACGAATGTTACACACTCGTTGGCAGTTTTTTTTATAGTCAGGACTTACGCAAAACCGCCCCAGCTGCGTTGTGGCTCCTCTCCTAGGAGCCGCGTACTAAAGTACTGTCTTCGTCGCCACGCCTTGCTGGGACAGTTTTGCGTAAGTCCTAATAGTTCTTCCGCTGTTCTTCCGCCAATCCCCCACCGTTCTCACCTATACACCGAGATCCCCATAAGGCAACACGATATTGGTGTGCCGTGCTCGCCGCGCATTCAATTCTCTAAGTCACTCGATCTTTTTTACAAAACCCACATAGATGCGCCGTGCGACGAAATGATCGTATCCAGTCTGACGGAAAGTGCTCGTGTCTGTCCGATAGCTGCGCTTGCTGCCATCGAAAACATCGTTGGCGTTGACCGTCAAGCTGAGCGTCTGGTTCAGTTGGTGCTTCCAGGTCAGGTTGACATTGCTGGTTGGCCCATAGTGGCCTAGCGGTGTGATTCCTGCCGACTGGCAATTTGCATTCAACGACAGGTCGTTGTGTCCGAAGCTGTAAGCTGCTCTGAGATTCATATAGCCCGAAATGCTATCCTGGTGCACAAGGCTATACAGATCGGGGGTATCAAGCAGTACGCGATAGATGCCAGCGTCCATGCCCAAACGCAGGGTCCCTTCAGGCGTCCAATCGAGAGAGCCTGTTATGCCGGCCGAGCGGGCCTGCCCACCATTCTGCTTCGAGGTGACAAGCACGTTGTCGGTGTCAAAACTGCGCGCATCGGTGACTGTATCGCGACTGCTACGGTAGAAGACAGCAAGATCGCTAGTCAGGTGCTGGGCGTCCACATTCGTGCCAAGCTCCCACGAGTTCAGTATCTGCGGTTTGAGGCCGGGGTTGCCACGGCTCAGGTTTTGCGCATCGACATAGGTGGTGAAAGGATTGAGGTCGCGCGGATCGGGCATCTGCAGACTGCGGCGAAAGCTGAGCGTCAGGTCGGCTTGGTCGCTGGCGGCATATTTCAGGTGAAGGCTTGGATTGAATGCCTGCCACTGCCCGGTCTGCATGATGCCCTTTGCCGGACTCACCCTCAGCGCCATGCGCTCGGCCCGTCCGCCCAGCAGCAGCTCCCATTTCCCATGCGTGATCTTATCAGTCAGATAGACTGCGCTCAGCGTGGTCATCACGGCGTAAGCGTTGGTCGTATCGGGATTAGGTATTTCGGTGCCTGTCGCAGGATAGACGGACGCCTGGTAGTTGTAGATGTCGTCCGCCTTGTCCTGGATATCCAGACCCATGCCCCACTGGCCGTGTTCCGATGAGCGACTCCAGTCGAGGGTGGCCTGATTAAGGTGGCGCGTCGACCTGGTAGCGCCATGACTATAAGCGGTGGCGCGCACCGGTTCGACAAACACATCACTATAAGACTTGTCGATCAGGCCGATTGTATCGCTGCGCTGAACCATGGCCTTCAGCGCCGACCCATTGTCCTGGTGGCTGTAACTCAGGCTGGCGCTGTCATCGGACTGCTGGTTGGGGCCGTAGGAGATACGATGATAGATGGTCTCGGCAGCGCCCGTACGGTTCTGGTTGAGCACGTCGAACAGCGGACGCGACCGCCGATTATTATATCGCGTCGACAGGCTGAGGCTATCCATGTCGCTTAAGGCATAATCGACGCCGAATGCGGCGCTTTCGACGATGCGACGGACGAACACTTCCGAAGTCTGCAGTGTTTGTCCGCCCTGGCTACCAATAGAATTATTCCAGTCGACTGCTGACTGGCGAAATTTCAGCGTGCCATCGTGACGGAACGCCAGGTTGCCATGCACGCTTATATCGTTTCCGGTCACATCGCCTGACATGCCAACATTCCAGAGGCCCTGGTCCGCAGCGCTGCCCTGTATCTGCGCACGTGCGCCAGGCTTGCGGTTTCGCTTCAACACGATATTCAGGATCGCCCCGCCATTCGCATTATAGGCGGCGGACGGATTCGTGATGACTTCTATGCTGGCGATGTCGGCACCGCTCATGGTCTGTAGCGCCACCACTCGTTCATCACCTGACATCATCGCCGTCGGCTTGCCGTCAACCAGAATCGTCACCTGGGAATTTCCCTTGACCGAGATTTGCCCGTCGGCCGTCACCGACACAGTAGGTGTAGCCTGCAAAACATCTTGCGCAGTACCATTTGCAGCCCTTGGCATGCTGGAAACGTCATACACAGTCTTATCAAGCTTTTTGACAACCGGCTCTTTCTTGCCTGTCACCGTCACTGTCGGGCTGGCTGGATCTTCAGCCCGCGTTTCCACCGGCAGCGCAACCAGCCCGAACAGGATCACGGAGAGTGCGGAGAGTGAGGGCAATGTCGTTCTAAGCACGTAAGTGCTTATGCAGCGGCGCAGGTGATCGATTTCGCGATCCCTTACATTGCGCAATGTGACCATGTCCGTGACGCTCAATGACATCGTCGGGTGGACCATTTTAGCGGTGGATTATTACTTGAATTACCTGTCATTATTTAAAATTTTCAAAGGCTGAATAGGCGCATTTTGAACAAAAAATACAGGCACCCGTCCTTCAAAAAAAAAATATCAGCGCTTCGTGATCGTCAGTACCACACCGCCGCCTGGATGGCCTCATCCAGGCAATGGGCGGCGAGTTTGTTTTACTTAGCTTCTGTCGTATCTTTTTTTGTATCTTCTTTCTGGATAGACATGCTTTTTAGCAAAGACCAGACCATCGCCCCCAAAATCACAAGGCCAGCGGCCAGCGCGGCCCATAGCCAGGGTTTGTGTTCTTTGGCCGGGGCCGTGACTGGTGCCGTTGCAAATTTTTCAGTTTCGCCAATCACAGGCTGGCTGGCAATCTCTACGCTGGCGTCATCCGCCTTGATCAATTGTGCTATTTTCAGGTTTGGCATCAAGGTGTGCAGGGGCAAGGCGGCGCCGTCTTTTGCTTCCACACCCCATTCGAGTATATAGGGGCCTTTTCCTCGCGCCAAAAATACCAGGCTGCGCGGCAGGCTGGCGATTTGTAGTCCAGGCGGTGGCTTACCCAAAGAACTAAGCGGACCTGTAGTCTGCAGTCGCAAACCTTTATAACTTGCACCATCCATCAACAGGTCTGGCGATTTTGCTTCACCATTTGGCAGGCTCAGGCGATAAGCCAGTGTCTCGTTGAGCCAGACTTCGCGATCTGTCTGCTGTGCTGTCACCTGTTTGTGATGCCGCAAGACATGCAATGGATACAGCGGATTGTGATGATGTCGATACGAAGATGTCGCCTGGGCCGGAGGCAACTGCCCCCATACACTCACCGTTGCCAGGGTATTCGGTTCACTCAATTGCAAACGCAGGCTGTCTATCGGGGTTTTTTCCGGTAACGGGTAGTCACAATAGGTATTGCTGCAGCCTTTGGGCTGTATCAGTGCACTCCATTGCAAAGGCGGCGGCGTATAGCTTTGCTGCTGACTATCTACAGTGACAGCAAGCAGTTCTGGCGCTTGATCTGCATCACGCCAGCGCAGGCGCAAATAACGTGCAGTTGCATGATACAGATTGATTTCCAGTTTCTGCACCGTGGCATTTTGATGCTGCAATTGTATGACTTGCTCATCTGCACTGATCAAACGCCAGCTCTTCAAATCATCACTGGCCTCCAGGCTGAACCCAAACAGGCCATTGACTTGCGCAGCCAGTTCCAGCCTGACCTGCAACAATTGTCCCTTGCTTTGGCTGACATCAAGAATCCAGACGGGGACAGTTTTTTTCTTGCCCGTCTTCCATTCAGACAATTGCGTCAGCGAACCATCCGGATTTTTCCGGAAACTGTTGGCCGTGTTGACGGTAAGGCTTTGTTCATCCGGAAGTGGAAACAACGGCACCTTGGTGCTATGCAATTCTGCCGTTTCAGTTTCGGTATCCACCCAGGAAAATGACAGTAACTCGCCGGCAGCATTGCGCACCCGCACATCATGTAAGTCCGGGTGCACACTGCCGGGGTAAATGCCCACAGGCAGATTGAGGCGATAGTAGGGGCCGCTGCCCTGGGTGCTGATCGCAGCCTGCTGCACACCGACCGTCGCCGCAATCCCAGGCGACAGGTGCAGTAACGCAGCGGCTGCCAGCATAGCTGCCTTGATTTTCATTGCGCGCCTGGGGTTCATGTGTGCTCCTGACGGGATTCGGTGTCATCCTCAGGCTCTGGCCCGACCGCTTTTGGCTTGACAGGCACCGGTGCAAAATACCCGACCACCAGCAACAGGATACCCACGCCGATAAAGGATACGATGCGATACAGGCCACCGCGATCCGCCAGTTCGATCAGGAACAGTTTCACCACGACCACGCCCAGCAAAGTTGCACCGGCGATCCAGATGCCACGTGACATGCGACGATTGCCAAACAGCATGACTGCCACACCACACACCGCCCAGGTAATCGATACCGCCGCCTGGCTCAGGCGAGAAGCAAACAGGGCATCTGCATCCCAAGGCACACCGGCAAAATGGTGGCAGCTACGCAAAACCATCCCTGTCAATAAAGCCAGGGCAGTTGCTGCTGCCAATACCTTGGATACCTGCAAGCCATCGGTTTTAACCGCAGCCGATGGCAGGGCACGCCACCAGTGCAGCAAGGCCAGCAATACCAGCCACTGCCCCAGTTCCAGCGGGTTCAATAAAGGCAGATAAGGCAAAGGGCTGGCATCACCGGCGCTAACGGCATTCGTCAGCCAGCACCAGCCCAGCAAATACACGGCAACCGGTGCGCAAGCCAGCTCCAGATAGGCACGACGATAGGTATTCAGAGGCCAGATGATTGCCAGGACGCGTGAACCGATAAACCAGAATACCAGGACAGGCACCAGGACCCATCCCAACAAAGGCCAGCTCGACCAGGTATCGGCCAACGGTTCAAAGCGCAACTGCCCTTCCCTTGCGGCCAACAGCAGGAAAAACCAGAAGCCAACGATATGGGTCAGGCTCAACAGCCGTGGCCAGCTTGCCAGCCATACTTGCTGCCATTTCAGGGCACGCACATGCCAGGCCAGGGCCAGGGACCACAGCAGCCAGCCAAAATGCGCCGATGGCAGGTAGTCTGTTTGCGATCCCGACACGCCTATCAGGGCGCTGAATATCAGCAAAGGCAGGAACACGATAGCCGCGCCACCCATGGCCGGCCAGCGTCGCCATTTGGCAAGTGCAATCATCAACACAGAACTGAGAATGGAAATAGTCACGGCCACCGTTGCTGCATACACCGTTTGCGCATTGTGTTCCAGCACATCCAGGCTTTCGGGGAACCATGCCGACAACCACCATCCCAGACCCCAGACGATAGGCAGCACCGTTGCCAATTTGCCGTTACACCAGGGGTTCAACCAGACAGAAGCCAGCGGTCGCGCAGCATTTCCCGTATTGCCAGTATTGCCAGTATTGCCAGTATTGCCAGTATTGCCCAGCTCCAGCAAGACCTGGCGCATTCTGGCTGCCTCGGCACGTACGCGATCTGCACTGAACCAGGCAGCAATTGCCAGCGACAAAGGAATCAGGAAGCCCAAATGAGCAAATGCACGGCCATGATAATGATCAATTTCAACGCCATACAGTACAGCAGAAATCACCTGCAGAGCCGCAGCCAGACCGGCCAGCGCAGTATGCGACATGCGCAAGCCTGCCCATAGCAACAGGCAGGATGTCAGTGGCCAGATCAATGCAGCCTGTTGCAGGTCTATCGCAAACAACATCGCCAGATGCAGCAAGGCGCAACCACTGACAACCGCCAGGTTATTCACATACGACCAGGCCGGTGGCCTGCCCTGCTCTTGCGCCTTTTGCTTGGTTTCGCGCATCGCACGACCAGCAGTGAACAGGATACTGGCCGCAATGATCAGAGCTGCCAGCATGCCATTCCAGCCATCTGCCAATGCTGCGGTGCTATTGACACTATTGGCGCTATTGGCACCAGTGGCTGCCGTTGCTGCGTGCAGGGTAAACAGGAAAGCCACCAGGGCCGTCGCCTGCAAGGCAGCCGCCACTGGCGCAAAGACTTGCAAGCCAAAACGTCGCACCACTGCCGATACCAGCAAGGCCAGCACTGCCAGTGCCGCCGCGGCATACTGCGGCACCAGCAGCATCCACGGCAACAGGGCAATCGCCGCCACACCCAGCCACGGCAAGAAGCGGTTTGGCACTTCTTCCCAGCTTGAAACAGTCTGGCTGTCGGCACGCCGGTGCAAATTCCAGACCACAAACACGCTGACGGCAAGCAGCACCGGCCCCAGCCATGGTCCCTGCCACAAAGGTCCGGTCAGATCAGGATTCAGGTAAATGCCATTTAACAGCTTGTAGCTGGCCCCCACCAATACGACATAGGCAAATGCCCGGGCATACGGTCTTTGCTGGCGCCAGCCCAGCCAGTACATGCCCGCCCCCTCTACCGCCCAGGCAGCGCCGGTCCAGGTGCCTTCCAGGCCCAGCGGAATCGCCAAAGTACCAAAAATGGCGGCCACGATGACATAGGCCTCGGCCAGCAAGGCCAGACCCTGCTTCTGCCTGGAAAACACAAACCTGGCCAGCAGCAGATAAAAGAAACCAACTGCCAGTGCAGAAAATGCAGCCCCATATTCGGTATGCTTGACCAGCATGTACTGCATGCCAAACGCCGTGACCGGGTTACCAAACACCAGTGCGCTATCCACCCTGCCCACCCGTTTCAGAGTGGCCAGCGGGCCTTCCTGGTTTTCAGTTTCTTTCAGCGTACGACGCGCAAACAGCAAGCCTATCAAGGCAAACAGGACAAAGAAGAACAGCAGGAAAGGCTGCACCAGCCCATATTGACTGTCTGTATAAAATTTATCTGCCCAGCCCAGAGCCAGGGTAAAGGTGCCGACAAAACCGATCAGGTTCAGGATGCGCCAGGCATTGAACCAGGCCACCAGGAAAATACCGACATCCAGCACCGCCAGATAGGTGAACAAGCCCATAGGCCGGTTTTCGCCGGTAGAGGTCAGCACCGGCGTCACAAAGCCTTCCAGCGCTGCGACGATGGCCAGCATCGGCGCATTTTGCAAGACGGCCAATGCAGCACTTAACACTGACACGGCAAACATGAAGCCAAAGCCTACCTCTGGCGTTACCAGCCCATGCATTTTCATGGCGGACAGGGTCGTCAGATAAAACACCCCTATCGCCATACCCTGCAATATCAAGGCGTAATCGCGCCGCTTGTTACGCAGCAACCAGCCCAGGCTTAACAGGACGACACCGACCAGCGCAACACCGGCATAACGCAATTCCACCGGTACCGTTACCCGCTCTGCGGTATAACGCAGCAGGAAAGCCAGGCCCAGGAACAAGATCAGCACACCCGCCTTGACCAGGGTATTGCCACCAAAAATCAGATTGGCAATCGGCGCAGGCAAACTTTCACGCAAGCTTTTGGGTGGTGGTGGCGGAGGCCGTTTTGCCACCGCAGGTTTGACCGGGGCCGGAGGTACAGGCGTAACGGCTGGTATGACGGTTGTCACTGCGGGTGACACTACAGGAGACGCCGAAGTTGGCATAGCTGGCGACGCCACCGGAGGTACTGGTGCAGACATTGCCGGTGTCAGCTCAACTGGCTTGAAGGCGGCTTCATCCCTGGCAGGCAAGCTGGCATTCGCATCGTTGCCAGTGATGGTCGCTGCCATGGCCGGTGCCGGTTCAAATGTCAGACCGTCATCGATGGATAAGGTCTCGTCAGCCAGGGGGAATGGTAAGGGTGGTGGCGTGGTGATGACTGGCGGCGCTGTCGCCATACCGGTATCCGAAGGACGGATGGCTGAGGCAGCGATTCCGGATGCCTGTTCCGGCATGACCGAAGTCGCGGCTGCAACTGCAGCAGCATCAGCACCACTCCTGGCGGTACCAGCTTTCAGGCTGGCCAGTTCATGCTCCAGATTTTGCAGGCGATTTTCCATCGCTGCCATTTTTCTGCGCATCTCTGCCAGCGGATCTTCAGGTTTGCTCTGTCCCGGTTTCGCCTGCGCAGCTTCACTTGCGCTCCAGGGTTTGGGATTTTTTTTGCGGGAACTGCCCAGCATCTGGCCGACAAAGCCACCCAGTACGGCAAACAGCAGCATGACGGGGCCAGACCCCGTTGCCACGCCGATGATGAAACCGATGATTCCCCCGACAAACCACATAATATTCCCTTATTTCTTTTGTGCTTTTAGCGCCATCGCCAGACTGTAAGGAAAATTCAAAAAACTTGCAATACTTGCACTTGAGTTGCAATCGCGGTGTTGCGATTTATTTTATGCATGTAATTGGTGGTTTCAATAGAAAAACACCTGAAGAACCGATGCCAAACAAAGGGCAAAAAGGTGGAGAAAGCGAATGAAATGCATTACAACTACTTACAAAATTGCATGGCAAATTTGTCTGATACCGTCCGGTTTGCCACGGCAGCAGCACGAAAGTGTCATCCATCTCGTGAGCGTGATGCGCGGTCAGACGGATTGCTTTCCATCTGTCAGGATGCGATGGGCAGGCAACAGGCGTGCCCATCGTTTCAAGGTTTTGCCTGCCTTTGCAGCAATTCTCTGTCCAGCTGTTCTATGCGCAATTTACGTTGCAGGGCTTTGGCTTCCAGCGAGATTCTTTGCAAGACGACGATATATTGCCGACGCTGTTGCTTGGTGTCATCCAGGCAGTCATTCACAAAAAATTTACTATGGCAGGCTTTGTCCGCCTGTTCATACCAGTTTTGCAAACGTTGCTGTGCCACCGTGGCTTCTTTCAGGGCTATATCTGCCACCTCGCCAGTCGCAATGCTGCCAGGTGCATATTTTTGATCGAGGGTAGTCGTCAATCCGGCAATCGCCGACAATTCATTGCTGTCGGGGATAGCCATTGCGGGGCTGGTCAGCGCCAGTTGAAGCAATGCGGCAACACAGACAGTCAGTATGTTTTTATTCAAGTGATACTCTCCGCAAGTTGGCGCTGATCTGCATCCATGTATTCCTTGGACTGCATCTCTATGATACGTGAAACGGTTCTGTGAAATTCATTGGACAGGGTACCGTTGGTATAAAGTTCCTCGGGTATCACTTCTGCCGACATGATGAGCTTCACTTTATTGTCGTAAAAGACGTCGATCAGCCAGGTAAAACGACGCGCCTCGGACGACATGGCGGCCGACATGCGCGGGATGGAAGACAAAATGACCGTATGGAAACGACTGGCGATTTCGAGATAATCATTCTGTGATCGTGGCCCACCGCACAGGGTGGCAAAGTCAAACCAGATGACACTGCCGGCCCGTCGCAAGGATTTCAGGTTGCGCCCTTCGATATCAACGCGCGGATCTTCATCATGGGTTTCTGCAATGCGCGCAAACATATCACGCAAGGAACGGTCATTTGCCGCATTCAGCGGGGTCAGGTAAGCCTGCACCTGTTCCATCGCACGCTTGCGATAATCATTGCCGGAATCCACATTCAGGATATCCAGTTTTTCTTTCAGCAAGGCAATCGTCGGCAACATGCGATCGCGGTGCAAGCCTTCAGGATACAGGGTATCTGGCTGGTAATTGGATGTCATGACAAAGGATACCCCATTGTCAAACAGCGCCTTCAGCAGGTTATACAAGAGCATGGCATCGGCCACATCTGATACATGAAATTCGTCAAAGCAAATCAGCCGATATTTTTTGGCGATCCTGCGCGCCACCTCGTCCAGCGGGTCGGCTACGCCTTTCATTTCATCCAGTTGGCGGTGTACACCGCGCATGAATTCATGAAAATGCAGACGGGTTTTGCGCACCACCGGCACGACCGAGTAAAAACTGTCCATCAAGAACGATTTACCACGACCGACCCCACCCCACATATACACCCCACGCGGTACTTCAGGGCGGGTGATGAGGCGGGTAAATTTATTCGCACGCTTGCCTTTGTATTCCACCCATTCATCATAGGCAGTCTGCAGGCGGTCCACTGCGCGTCTTTGTGCTTCGTCAGCCTGGAAACCACGCTGGCTCAATGCATCCTGATAAAACTCTATGACATTCATGAGGGAAAATGATTCTTTACTGCGTTAGCTGCCATCTGGTAGCCGGATGAAACTGCCGCACACCTTGCCCCATCAGACCGGACCCAGGCGTGCTGGCAGCAAGCTGCGATCAGAGGTGCCAAGACAGCACCCCTGACTACAGGCCGGGAACGATCAGAAGTTCAGGGAACGTTTGTCGACTGCCAGTGCCGCTTCTTTGGTTGCTTCAGACAAAGAAGGATGCGCATGACAAATACGGGCGATGTCTTCTGCCGACGCTTTGAATTCCATCGCAACCACTGCTTCGGAAATCAACTCAGATGCCATAGGACCGACGATGTGTACGCCCAGGATTTCATCTGTGCTTGCATCGGCCAGGAACTTGACCATGCCGGATGTATCACCCAGGGCGCGGGCACGACCATTCGCCATGAATGGGAAAGTGCCGGCTTTGTAAGCCACGCCGTCTGCCTTCAGTTGCTGTTCAGTGCGACCGACCCAGGCGATTTCAGGTGAAGTGTAGATCACCCAGGGGATGGTATTGAAGTTGACATGACCATGCTGACCGGCGATACGCTCGGCAACGGCAACGCCCTCTTCTTCCGCTTTGTGTGCCAGCATAGGGCCACGTACCACGTCACCCACTGCCCAGACATTCGCCAGATTGGTTTTGCAATCACCGTCAACAGCGACGAAACCACGTTCATCCAGTTGCAGGCCGACAGCTTCAGCATTCAGGCCATTGGTGTTAGGTGTGCGGCCGATGGAGATGATCAGTTTGTCGAAGACGGCCTTATGTTCAGCGCCTTTGTCATCCGTGTAATTGACGGTCACATCTTTGCCGCCATTGACGATTTCGCCAATCTTGACGCCCAGATTGATGGACAGGCCTTGTTTGACGAACAGCTTGTGTGCTTCTTTGGCGATTTGTTCATCCACTGCACCGAGGAAAGTCGGCAATGCTTCGAGTACTGTGACTTCAGCACCCAGACGACGCCAGACGCTACCCATTTCCAGACCGATGACACCGGCACCGATGACGCCGAGTTTTTTCGGTACTTCAGCTATCTTCAGTGCGCCGTCATTCGACAGGATGGTGGTTTCATCAAATGCTGCGCCAGGCAAGCCGCGGGCATTGGAACCGGTAGCCACGATGATGTGCTTGCCGGTGATGCTTTCTTCGGTCTTGCCAGCTACCTTGATTTCATAACCGGCCGCATCGGCTTTAACGAAAGAGCCATGGCCATGGAAGAAAGTGACTTTGTTCTTTTTGAACAGGAACAGGATACCGTCGTTGTTTTGTTTGACGATGGTATTTTTGCGACCCAGCATCTTGCCGACATCCAGGCCCAGGCCCTGCACCTGGATACCGTGGTCAGCGAAAGCATGGCCAGCGTGTTCATAATGTTCGGAAGACTGCAACAAGGCCTTGGATGGGATACAGCCTACGTTGGTGCAAGTGCCGCCAGGTGCCGGGCCGCCTTTGTCATTGCTCCAGGCATCGATACAGGCTGTGGAAAAACCCAGTTGGGCAGCACGAATTGCTGCGATATAGCCGCCAGGGCCAGCGCCGATAACGACAACATCAAATTGTTTGCTCATGAAAATATCCTGATAGGTATAGATTGACTAATTCGCGACATACCGTGGTTTTTTACTCTTCTTCCGGCACAAAAATCCAGGCCAGCAAATAAGCGACCACGCCAGCACCAAAGTAAAGACTGAAAAAGACAAACATCAAACGCCAGATCCAGGAATCCAGACCAGTAAATTGCGCCAGACCACCGCAAATACCACCCAGCCACTGGTCTTTTTTTGACCTGCGGAATTGATTCAGATGGTTGAAACCCTGGTCCTGATGATTACCAGATGCGGAAGTGTCGCCAGTTGCCAGCAATCTGGCTTTGGCTTGGGCAAATTCTGCATCAGACAGGGCTCCTGCCTGATGCAGTTCATGCAGACGTTTGATTTCGTCAGCGATATTCACGGAATGACTCTCGCTTTGCTTTGAATCTGAATTACAGATCGAGCAACAGGCGGGCTGGATCTTCCAGCGCGTCTTTCATTGCCACCAGACCCAGAACAGCTTCACGACCGTCAATGATGCGATGGTCATAAGACATTGCCAGGTAATTCATAGGACGGATAACGATCTGGCCATTTTCAACCACGGCACGGTCCTTGGTCGCATGCACGCCCAAAATTGCGGATTGTGGAGGGTTGATGATAGGCGTAGACAACATGGAACCGAAAGTACCGCCATTCGAGATGGAGAACGTACCGCCAGACAGATCATCCAGAGTCAATTTACCGTCTTTTGCCTTGTTACCGAATTCACCGATTTTCTTCTCGATTTCAGCAATCGTCATTTGATCCGCATTGCGCAGGATAGGTACCACCAGACCACGCGGGGAACCGACAGCAATACCGATATCGAAGTAACCGTGGTACACGATGTCATTACCATCAACGGAAGCGTTGATGATAGGGTATTTTTTCAATGCAGCAACAGCAGCCTTGACGAAGAAGGACATGAAACCCAGTTTCACGCCGTGTTCTTTTTCAAACTTGTCTTTGTACTTGTTACGCAAGTCCATGACGGGTGCCATGTTGACTTCGTTGAAAGTGGTCAGGATCGCGTTTGTCGATTGTGACTGCACCAGACGTTCAGCAATACGTGCACGCAGGCGGCTCATCGGTACGCGCTCTTCCGGACGGTCACCCAGGCTGGCGATGGTCGGTGCAGCAACTTGTTGCAGCGCTGGTTTGCTGGCTACCGGCGCTGCCAGAGGCGCAACTACGGGTGCTGCTGACTTACCTGCAACTGCTGCCAGTGCATCACCTTTGGTGACACGGCCATCTTTGCCAGAGCCATCGACTTGTGCTGCCGTCAGATTGTTTTCTGACAGGATTTTTGCTGCGGCTGGCATTGCCACGCCAGCAGAAGATTTTGCATCCGCAGAGGCGCTTGCAGCGACTGCGGCAGGGGCGGCTGCAACGGCGGCCGGTGCTGCTGCCGGTGTGGCGGCAGCACTGGCACTTGCTGCGGTGTCGATGATGGCGATGATTTCACCAGCAACCACTGTGCTGCCGTCACCTTTGATGATTTGTGTGATCACGCCAGCGTCAGGCGCAGGCAGTTCCAATACAACTTTGTCAGTTTCCACGTCGATCAGGTTTTCGTCACGGCCAACTGCTTCGCCAACTTTTTTATGCCAGGACAACAGGGTTGCTTCTGCGACAGATTCAGATAACTGAGGAACTTTTACTTCGATAATTGCCATTTTTTTACTCTCCGATTCGGGTAGCCAAATGCGACATCAGCTTCTGATGTCGCATCGCGTCATTATTTGGTCAGGACAAAGCCTTTGAGTTTGGAAAATGCCGTTTCCAGCAATGCTTTTTGTTGCGCATAGTGCTTGTCGTAATAACCGACAGCTGGCGATGCACTCGCTGGGCGACCGGCATAAGCAAGCTTTTGCCCTTCTTCCAGACTTTCAAAAATATTGTGCTGGATCTGGAACCATGGTCCCTGATTTTGCGGCTCATCTTGTGCCCAGACCAATTCCGTCAAGTTCGGGAATTTCTTCAGTTCTGCAGCAAAGCTCTTGTGCGGGAAAGGATACAACTGTTCAACACGGATAATTGCCGTATCAGTCTGGCCACGCTCTTTACGAGAATTAACCAGGTCGTAATACACCTTGCCTGAGCAGGCAACCACGCGCTTGACTTTTTTCGCGTCGATTTTTTCATCCACTTCACCGATGACAGTGTGGAAGCTGCCTTTGGCCAGGTCGGACAATGGTGAACCGGCATCCTTGTTACGCAACAGGGATTTCGGTGTCATGATGACCAGTGGCTTACGGAACATGCGTATCATCTGACGACGCAACAGATGGAAAATCTGTGCTGCTGTCGTCGGCTGCACCACTTGCATATTGTTGTCAGCACACAGTTGCAGGAAACGCTCAGGACGTGCGGATGAATGCTCCGGACCCTGGCCTTCGTAACCATGCGGCAGCATCATGACCAGACCGGATGCACGACCCCATTTCACTTCACCAGAGCTGATGAACTGATCGATAACCACTTGCGCGCCGTTGGCGAAATCGCCGAATTGCGCTTCCCAGATGGTCAGCGTGTTTGGTTCTGCTGTGGAATAACCATATTCAAAGCCCAGTACCGCTTCTTCAGACAAGACCGAATCGATGACTGTGAATGGGGCCTGCTTGTCAGAAATGTTTTGCAGGGGGATGTAAGTACCGGCATCCCAACGTTCACGATTTTGATCATGCAAGACGGCATGACGGTGAACGAAGGTACCGCGACCTGCATCCTGACCTGTCAGACGAATTGCATAACCGGAAGATACCAGGGATGCATACGCCAGATGTTCGCCCATGCCCCAGTCCAGGTTCATGTCGCCACGACCCATGTTAGCGCGGTCACCGAGGACTTTTTCTACCAGGCTATGCGGCTTGAAGCCTTCAGGCACGACGGTAATACGTTCAGCCAGACGCTTCAGCTCTGTCAATGGAACGGCAGTGTCAGCCGCATCTGTCCATTTGCGGTTGAGGAAAGGAATCCAGTCAACTGCGTATTTGTTTTTGAAATTGGAAATGACCGGATCATGGGTATGCTTGCCGGCATCCATGGCATCACGGTAAGCCTTGATCATCTGATCGCCGCCATCCGCAGGAATAGCGCCTTGCGCTGCCAGCTTGTCTGCATACATCTTGCGCGTGCCAGGATGCTGACCAATCTTCTTGTACATCAAAGGCTGGGTCAGTGCAGGTGTATCTTGCTCATTGTGGCCCAGTTTGCGATAGCAGATGATGTCAACCACGACATCCTTCTTGAATTCCATACGGTAATCCAGGGCGATCTGGGTAGCCAGAACAACGGCTTCAGGATCATCTGCATTGACGTGCAATACCGGCGCTTCGATCATTTTGACGACGTCGGAGCAATACAGGGTAGAACGGGAATCGCGTGGATCGGACGTAGTAAAACCGATCTGGTTATTGATGACGATATGCACGGTGCCACCGGTACCATAGCCGCGCGTCTGCGCCAGGTTCAGGGTTTCCATGACCACGCCCTGCCCTGCAAACGCGGCGTCGCCGTGTACCAGGATAGGCAAAACCTGCGAGCCATCTTTGTCGCCACGACGGTCCATACGTGCTTTGACAGAACCTTCAACCACTGGGTTGACGATTTCCAGATGGGAAGGATTAAACGCCAGCGACAGGTGGACCGGGCCGCCTGGAGTAGAAATATCGGACGAGAAGCCCTGATGGTATTTAACGTCACCTGCTGGCAAATCGTCACCATGTTTGCCTTCAAATTCGGCAAACAGATCCTGTGGCATTTTGCCCAGGGTATTGACCAGTACGTTCAGACGACCACGGTGGGCCATGCCGATAACGATTTCTTCCACACCGCGCTCACCGGCGCGCTGGATGGTTTCATCCATGGAAGCGATAAAGCTCTCGCCACCTTCCAGAGAGAAACGCTTCTGACCCACATATTTGGTGTGCAGATAACGTTCCAGTCCTTCAGCCGCAGTCAGGCGGTCGAGGATGTGTTTTTTCTTTTCCAGGGAAAAGGATGGTGTAGAGCGGATGGCTTCGAGTTTTTGTTGCAACCAGCGCTTTTCAGTCGGGTCGCTGATGTACATGAACTCGGCACCGATAGAACGGCAATAGGTATCACGCAAGGCATTCAACAGGTCGCGCAATGATGCAGTTTCTGGTCCGAAATAGGTATTGCTGATGTTGAACTGGATATCCATGTCCGCATCAGTAAAGCCATAAAAACTGGGTTCCAGTTCCGGGATACTTGGACGTTCCTGACGCTGCAGTGGGTCCAGATTGGCCCAATGGCTGCCGAGGAAGCGATAAGCAGCGATCAGTTGCTGGGCAGCGACGCGTTTGCGGCCCATTTCAGCATCACCGGTGGCATTGACTGCGCGTATCGGGCCTTGTTTGGCACGTTCAGCAAAGGAAGCAATGACGGGAGCATGCGCAACGTCGGGCTTGGAAGATCCATCGACTGCAGGCACATTTTGCATGGCGTCAAAGTACGCGCGCCAATTTTCAGGAACAGAACCGGGATTATTCAGATACGCTTCATACAGTTCTTCTACGTACGGCGCATTGCCGCCGAACAAGTACGAGTTGGCGTTATATTGTTGCATCATCTTGCTCACCTTTCTTCGCGTTTCGCGAGATTAGCGGGTTAATCTAACCTTCCGCGACACGGCCTGACCGGTTAGCGGATTGCACATCAAGTTGTGGGGAAGGGCTTATTCAAACTATCCTCGTGATCGAATCAAAAATCATGCTCTTTTAATATGATTTTTGATTTAATCGCGAAAGTTATATGTAAAAATCACTTTCGTGCCGAAGCATAGCATATTTAGTGAAAAAAAAAGCGAGTCTTAAAGACTCGCTTTTTACAACATTAAAACTGATTAGAGAATTAACGCTTTCCGATCAACGCTTACTAATCAACGTTTGTCGATCGGTGGTACGTCGCGCTTGGCGGCCCCCACAAACAACTGACGAGGACGGCCAATTTTTTGCTCAGGATCAGAAATCATTTCTTTCCACTGAGCGATCCAGCCTACTGTACGCGCCAGGGCGAAAATACCAGTGAACAAGGCGGTTGGGATGCCCAACGCGCGCTGTACGATGCCTGAATAGAAATCGACATTAGGATACAGCTTGCGGCTGACAAAATAGTCATCTTCCAGAGCGATTTTTTCCAGAGCCATGGCCAGCTTGAACAGTGGATCGTCTTGCAGACCGAGTTCTTGCAATACTTCGTAGCAAGTTTCACGCATCAGTTTGGCGCGTGGGTCATAATTTTTATAGACGCGGTGACCAAAGCCCATCAGCTTGACGCCAGAATTCTTGTCTTTTACCTGAGCGATAAAGTTAGGAATATTGTCGACGCTGCCGATTTCTTCCAGCATGCTCAATGCCGCTTCGTTCGCGCCACCGTGAGCAGGACCCCACAGGCAAGCGATACCGGCAGCAATACAGGCAAATGGATTAGCACCGGAAGAACCGGCCAGACGCACGGTCGATGTAGATGCATTTTGCTCGTGATCTGCGTGCAGGATCAGGATACGATCCAGCGCACGTACCAGCACTTCATTGGTTTTGTATGGCTCACATGGTGTCGAGAACATCATGTGCATGAAGTTGGCGCTGTAGGACAGGTCATTGCGTGGATACACGAAAGGCTGACCTATGGAATATTTGTAAGCCATGGCAACCAGGGTCGGCATCTTGGCGATCAGGCGAATTGCCGATACTTCACGGTGATGCGGATCATTGATGTCCAGCGAATCATGGTAGAACGATGCCAGCGCACCGACTGTACCTACCAAAACCGACATAGGATGGGCATCACGACGGAAACCACGGAAGAAGAATTGCATCTGCTCATGCACCATGGTGTGATTGGTGACAGTCGCAACAAATTCTTTCTTTTGCGCAGCATTTGGCAGTTCGCCATTCAGCAACAGGTAGCAAGTTTCCAGGAAATCGCCGCCATTGACTGCCAGTTGTTCGATCGGATAACCGCGATACAGCAGTTCACCCTTGTCGCCATCGATGTAGGTGATGGAAGAATTACAGGCTGCGGTGGACATGAAACCCGGATCATACGTAAACATGCCGGTAGAGCCGTACAACTTGCGGATGTCAATCACATCAGGACCAATAGAGCCCTTGTAAATTGGCATTTCCAGCGCTGGGGAGCCATCGGAAAATGATAGGGTGGCTTTTGTTTCAGAATTAGTCATGGCTCTTCCTTCAGATAAGAGGTGAGTCGTTAATCAAAAAAACACAAAAATCAAATTGACTTACGCCGTTTGCAGACGTAGCAATAAAGCATGGACATGAGGAAGATCGACCTCAGCTTCTGGCTGCTTTTTAGCCATGATCAAATCCATTAACGTATTGTCTGGCAATTCCATCAGGCGGCCGAAGGCATCCACTTCCTCATCTGTCAGGGATTCTTCATGGGCATCCAGGAAACGCGTCAAGATCAGATCGTTTTCCAGCAAGCCGCGCCTCGCCCGCCACCGCAAACGGGCCCGCTTTACCGGGTCGCTTTGATGGGGTACCGCTTGTGACTCAGACATAATTAATTCTCTTCCATACTGACTATTTCATGCGATTCTCAGGTTACCCGTAAAAAACCGCATGAAATAGCAGCGATGCCGGAGCATCGCTGACAACAACACCTTCTTAGACCGCGCGACGCACCATCAGTTCTTTAATCTTACCGATAGCACGGGTAGGATTCAGACCTTTAGGACAGACATCCACACAGTTCATGATTGTGTGGCAACGGAACAGACGATACGGATCTTCCAGATTGTCCAGGCGCGCACCAGTTGCTTCATCACGGGAATCAGCAATGAAACGGTATGCCTGCAACAAACCTGCAGGGCCAACAAATTTGTCCGGATTCCACCAGAAAGACGGGCAGGAAGTCGAACAGCAGGCGCACAGGATGCATTCATACAGACCATCCAGCTCTTCCCGTTCGGCAGGCGACTGCAAACGTTCTTTTTCTGGTGGAATGGAATCATTCATCAGATAAGGCTTGATGGAATTGTATTGCTTGAAGAATTGCGTCATGTCCACGATCAGGTCGCGGATCACTGGCAAGCCAGGCAAAGGACGCAATTTGATAGGCTCAGTCAATTCGTTCAGGTTGGTGGTACAGGCCAGGCCATTTTTGCCATTGATGTTCATGGCGTCGGAACCGCACACACCTTCACGGCATGAACGGCGCAGCGCCAGGGAATCATCGACATCAGACTTGATGCGCTGCAATGCATCCAGCAACATCTTGTCGGTGTCTTGCAGTTCTACTGTCAGATCCTGCACGTAAGGCTTGGCGTCCTTGTCCGGATCGTAGCGATAGATTTGGAATTTTAGTGTACGTGCCATATCGGTATCTCTTTAGAATGTACGTGGTTTCGGTTTGAAGGTTTCTACAGTCAGTGGTTTGGTCACGACTGGCTTGTAGTCGAGGCGATTGCCTTCGGAATACCACAAGCTATGCTTCATCCAGTTAACGTCGTCGCGCTGTTCGTAATCACGGTGTGCATGCGCACCACGGGATTCTTTACGGGCGGCGGCCGATGTAATCGTTGCCTTGGCTGTTTCGATCAGGTTATCCAGTTCCAGCGCTTCTACCCGTGCAGTATTGAAGACCTTGGATTTATCTTTGAAAGAAACATGCTTGCGACGCTCATCAAGCTCCATAATTTTCTTGTAGCCGGTTTGCAGCAATTCATCGGTACGGAACACGCCGCAGTATTGCTGCATGGTGGCACGAATATCATTGGCAACGTCTTGTACGCGCTCGGAACCGGTACTGGTTTCCAGCTTGGACAAACGTGACAGCGCCAGATCAGCTGCATCAGCCGGCAACTCCTTGTTGCTGCGCTCCTTGAGCTTGCTGGCAACCACGTGATTACCGGCAGCACGACCAAACACCAGCAAATCGAGCAGCGAATTGGTACCCAGACGGTTGGCACCGTGCACGGATACGCAGGCGCACTCGCCGATTGCATACAGACCATTGACGATTTCACTGCCACCGTTTTTCGGCGCCACTACCTGACCATAGATATTGGTCGGAATACCGCCCATCTGATAGTGAATGGTAGGAACGACAGGAATCGGTTCTTTGGTCGCATCCACGTTGGCAAACTTGTGGGCGATTTCCAGGATCGATGGCAGGCGTTTCTGTATCGTTTCAGCACCAATGTGGCGCAGATCCAGCATGACGTGATCCTTGTTCGGACCACAGCCACGGCCTTCCTTGATTTCCTGGTCCATGGAACGCGAAACGAAGTCACGCGGTGCCAGGTCTTTCAGCGTAGGCGCATAACGCTCCATGAAACGCTCACCCTGACTATTCACCAGGATACCACCTTCACCGCGCACGCCTTCGGTAATCAATACACCCGCACCAGCAACGCCGGTTGGGTGGAATTGCCAGAATTCCATATCTTCCAGCGGCAAGCCGGCACGTGCAGCCATGCCCATACCGTCACCGGTATTGATAAATGCATTGGTCGACGCTGCCCAGATACGACCGGCACCGCCAGTGGCAAATATCGTGGTTTTGGCTTCCAGCATCATGACTTCGCCAGTTTCCATTTCCAGCGCAACAACACCCAGCACATCACCGTCCGCATCGCGGATCAGGTCAATCGCCATCCATTCAACAAAGAAATGGGTACGGGCGCGCACATTGCGCTGATACAGGGTATGCAACAAGGCATGACCGGTACGGTCAGCTGCAGCACAGGCACGCTGTACAGGTTTTTCACCGAAATTGGCAGTGTGACCGCCAAATGGACGCTGATAAATGGTGCCATCAGCATTACGGTCAAACGGCATACCAAAATGTTCGAGTTCGTACACGACTTTTGGCGCTTCACGGCACATGAATTCGATCGCATCCTGGTCACCCAGGTAATCGGAACCCTTGACTGTGTCAAACATGTGCCAGTACCAGTTATCTTCCGACATATTGCCCAGGGAAGCACCAATACCGCCCTGCGCTGCTACCGTATGAGAACGGGTAGGAAATACTTTCGACAGTACCGCGACATTCAGGCCAGCTTCAGCCAGTTGCAGCGAAGCACGCATGCCAGAACCGCCAGCACCAACGATGACCGCGTCAAAACGGCGGCTAGGAATTGTGGATTTAATTGCAGCCACTTTTATACTCTCCACAAAATCTGTGCAGCATAGCCAGCACAAGCAATCAGCCACAGAATAGTGGCAACCTGAAATACCAGACGCACAAAGACGCTGTGTGTCACATAATCCATCCAGACATCACGCATACCTACCCAGGCGTGATACAACAGGCAAACGATGACAGAGAATGTCGCCAGCTTGAACCATTGCATGGCAAATATGCCAGCCCACCCTTCATAACTGAAATTTTTGCCGGTCAAAAACAGACCAAGCAAAATCACCGTATATAAAGCCATCACGATTGCCGTGACACGTTGCGCCAACCAGTCGCGCAAGCCATAGCTTGCACCTACGACCAGACGCTTGGGACCAATATTGTTATTTGCCATCAAAATACTCCAAACAATTTCAGGCCTGTCAAAGCAGCCAACACCAGGCTGATCACCAGAACACTGACCGCCGACTGGCGTGCAGATTCCTTATTCAGACCAAAGTGAAGATCCATGAACAAATGACGAATACCCGCACAGAAATGATGCAAGTACGCCCAGACCAGGGCAAGGATGACCAACTTGACGAAAACATTACGTGCAATAAAACCCTGCAATTCAGCGAACGTCGTTTCTGAAGTCAGGCTTTTATCGAGCAAATACAAAATGAAAGGCAACAACAAGAACATCAACATTCCACTGCCACGATGCAAGATGGAAACAAAGCCCGCCAGCGGCAGCCTGTAGCCAGTTGCATCTATCAGGCGCATTACACCAAAGCGCGGTCTGGTTTTTACTACTTCAGACATAAATAATCTCCCCATTAACTAGTCTGTACATAAACCTTGCAATTTTCGCTCATTTTGGTGCATTGCACCAACAAAAATCAGCCCAATTTACAAAATATCGCTATCTTAAACCCAAACCCAACACTCTCGCTGAGCACGGATCAACGCGAAACCAGGCAATCCCACTTGAAATGCAATCACCGACGCTGCCAGCAACGCAGCAATAACAGCTGGTACTGGTGTAGTGCTGCACTAGCTCAATTCATTTCGGTAGTGATGATTAACTGTCAGGTACAAACCACGTCGCAATTCAACCGGCTTATCACCATAGGTGAAAGAAACCCGCTCCACATTGAGCAAAGGCATGCCGACCTCAACATTCAGCAAGGGAGCAACTTGCTCATCTGCGCAGACAGCACGAATCTGCTCCGAGGCGCGGATCATGTGGGTGCCGAATTCGGTTTCAAACAGGCCATACATCGGCCCCTTGTATTCATTCAGGCGTTCGGCGGTCAGGCCTTTGAAGATGGAACCAGGCAACCACAAATCATCCAAAATGGTGGGCACGCCAGAAAAAGACTGCACACGGCGGATGAAAACAACGGAATCCCCGGATTTGATATCCAGCAGACGCGCCACCTCGGCTGGTGCACGCATGCGCTTGACTTCAACAATTTTATTTTCGGGATAATGCGGCACACCTTCGTCCGGTGCCAGCCGCAAGAAACGAAACTGCGAGCGCGCCTCATGATGGGTCGCCACAAAGGTTCCCTTGCCCTGCCGGCGCACCACCAGGTTTTCTGCCGACAACTCATCAATCGCCTTGCGCACGGTACCCTGGCTGACCTTGAAGCGGCTGGCCAATTCCATTTCACTGGGAATCAGCTCGCCCGGCTTCCATTCACCCGATTGCAGGCTCTGGGTGATCAGGGCTTTTATCTGTTGATATAATGGGCTGAATGTAGGTGAAGCACTCAAGGACGAAGCAGCAGCACCAGTACCAGGCGTAGCTGGACTGACAGGCTGATTACTTGCGATAGGAATGATTGAGTTCATAGACTGCAATTTCACCACGAAACCACCCATCCCGTCCAGAACAAAATGTCAAGTAATATGTCTTATATAAGACATAAGATATTCATTGACACTTCAGCGCGCAGCACCTAAACTCTCGGGGAATATAATTGGCAGCCTGCACACAGCATTGGTCAGCATTGCTGCCACACCAGTGCAATATAGTTCGAACGTCTTTAATGTAAAGGAAGAAAAACGGCTTCAGCGCTGATTTTGGCTGACTGGCATGGTTTTCAACGGTATCATTAAGCGTTTTACACAGTGCCCGCAACATTCGCAACGTCCTGCGGGCACGGCATTTGTTTGAAATTCGTTTTTACACTACTTCGGAGATGCATCATGGCGAAATCCCCTATGCGCGTAGCTGTTACCGGCGCCGCAGGCCAAATCGGCTATTCCCTTCTATTCCGTATCGCCAATGGCGACATGCTGGGCAAAGACCAGCCAGTGATACTGCAATTGTTAGAAATCCCTGACGAAAAAGCACAAAAAGCGCTGAAAGGCGTCATGATGGAAATCGATGACTGCGCGTTCCCATTGCTGGCCGGCATGTCTGCTCACAGCGATCCACTGACAGCATTCAAGGACATCGACGTCGCCCTGCTGGTTGGCGCACGTCCACGCGGCCCAGGCATGGAACGCAAAGACCTGCTGGAAGCCAACGCACAGATTTTCACGGTACAAGGCAAGGCACTGGACGCCGTTGCTTCCCGTAACGTTAAAGTCCTGGTGGTCGGCAATCCAGCCAACACCAATGCTTACATTGCAATGAAATCGGCACCGTCCCTGCCAGCTAAAAACTTTACAGCCATGCTGCGCCTGGATCACAACCGTGCGTTGTCCCAGGTTGCTGCCAAAGTTGGCAAACCGGTTGCTGCTGTTGAAAAACTGTGCGTCTGGGGCAATCATTCCCCAACCATGTACGCTGACTATCGCTTCGCGACAGTAGATGGCGCATCCGTCAAAGACCTGATCAACGATCAAGTCTGGAACAAGGATGTGTTCCTGCCTACAGTTGGCAAACGCGGCGCTGCCATCATCGAAGCACGCGGTCTGTCTTCTGCAGCATCCGCAGCAAATGCAGCGATTGACCACGTACGTGACTGGATTCTGGGCACAAACGGCAAATGGACTACCATGGGCATCGCTTCCGATGGCTCTTATGGCATCCCTGAAGGCACCATGTTCGGCTTCCCTGTCACCACAGAAAACGGCGAATACAAGATCGTTCAAGGTCTGGAAATCGACGAATTCTCCCGCGAACGCATCAACATCACTCTCAAAGAATTGCAAGAAGAGCGTGATGGCGTGAAACACCTGGTAGGTTAATCAAGTCTGAGACAGTCTGCGGCCACTCGCCGCAGACTGTCTCAATCAAGACGCCATATTCAAGATGCATCCCTCCTCTGTGCTTTTTCAGGATCAGTTGCCACCGGTGTTTTTACCGGTCTGCGATCACTATGCCGGCTCTGAAAAGCTCATGCGCAAGTCCATCGCCTTACAGCAGGAACTTGGCCCCGTTTTCGATATCACGCTTGACTGTGAAGACGGCGCAGCCGCCGGCAATGAAAAAGCCCATGCCGTGCTGGTCGCGTCTTTAGTGTCGAGCACAGAAAATCTGTTTCAACGCATAGGCGTGCGCGTGCACGACCTGCATCATCCTGCCTTTGAGCAGGACTTGTCCATCATCCTGCCCACTGCCGCCACCAAACTGGCCTATGTGGTTTTGCCGAAAGTGGAGAGTGTGGCCGAGGTGCAGTCTGCCCTTAGCCGTATCAATCACCACGCGCAGATGGCAGATGGCAGCCTGATCCCTGTCCATGTATTAATAGAAACACATGGTGCCCTGGCTGAAGTAAGGGACATTGCCGCCCTGCCCCAGGTGCAGTGCCTGTCATTTGGCCTGATGGACTTTGTATCCGCCCATTACGGTGCCATTCCAGCCACAGCCATGCGCTCGCCCGGACAGTTTGAGCATCCACTGGTACTACGCGCCAAGCTGGAAATAGCTGCAGCTTGTCATCATCATGGAAAAATCCCCTCGCATAATGTGACCACAGAAATCCGGGACAAGGACGTTGTCGCCAATGATGCGCGCCGTGCCGCCCAGGAATGCGGCTATACCCGCATGTGGAGCATACATCCGGACCAGATTAAGGCCATAGTTGGCGCGCTGACGCCCCCCAACCAGGAAATCGATGAAGCCGTATCCATCCTGTCATCAGCCAAAGAGCATCAATGGGGACCAATACAGTGGCAAGGACAGCTACACGACCGCGCCAGTTACCGCTACTATTGGACAGTTTTAAAAAAGGCCCAGTTTGGGCAAGTTGTATTACCAGAAGCAGCACGAGAATTACTCTAGGGAGACCCTCATGAAATTACTTTCTTTTATCAGCCTGGCATTTGCCGCATGCGCCATGCTCACTGCCAACGCCCACGCAGTGGAAGCGCCACATAGCAAAACCAAGGTCGGTGCCAAAACAGCGAAGCCGGCTGCCGCTGCGGCCAGCAAAGAAAGCGATGAGCCAGAACCGGACATACAACAGCACAGCAGTTTCGAATACAAATGCGAACTGGGTAATTCATTGACGATGTACATCAACCCTGAAGATACTGACCACGTTGCCATGCGCTGGAAAAAACGTTTGTACCGCCTGTCCAAGGTGGACACGACGACCGGTGCCGTGCGTTTTGAAAACCGCAAATCAGGTTTGGTCTGGATAGGTATACCTGCAAAAGGCCTGTTACTCGATTCACACAAGGGGCAACAACTGGCCAATGAATGCAAGACAGCAACACCCGCCCTGGCAGAAGTGGACGCCCCCAAGGCGACACCGGTACTTATAAAATAATATTCGTCGAATAATATTCATCAAATAAAATAGTAGTAGCAAGTAAATTTCTGATCGTTGATTTTTGTAAATAAGGAACAGCCATGAGCCAAAATGCGTACAAAGATGCATTCAAAACCCTGAAAGATTTCAAAATTTCAGACACCAAGAAAGGCAAGTTCTTTTCTTTGCCCGCACTGGAAAAAAATCTCGGTGTAAAAATCTCCCGTCTGCCCGTTTCCATCCGCGTGGTTCTGGAATCGGTATTGCGTAACTGCGACGGCAAAAAAGTTACTGAAGAACATGTAAAGCAATTGGCCAACTGGAGCGCGACCGCCACCCGCACCGATGAAATTCCTTTCGTCGTTTCCCGCGTTGTCCTGCAAGATTTCACTGGCGTGCCTTTGCTGGCCGACCTGGCTGCCATGCGTAACGTCGCCGCCAAGCAAGGTAAAAACCCTAAGAACATCGAACCGCTGGTTCCAGTTGATCTGGTGGTTGATCACTCTGTACAGATCGATCATTTCCGCGAAAAGAAAGCGCTGGACCTGAACATGAAACTGGAATTCCAACGCAATAACGAGCGTTACCAGTTCATGAAATGGGGCATGCAGGCATTTGATACTTTTGGCGTGGTTCCTCCTGGCTTTGGTATCGTTCACCAGGTTAACCTGGAATACCTGGCGCGCGGCGTACACAAAATCAAAGATGCCAAGAAAAACGAAGTCTACTATCCAGACACACTGGTAGGTACTGATTCCCACACCACCATGATCAACGGTATCGGCGTAGTCGGCTGGGGCGTGGGTGGTATCGAAGCAGAAGCCGGCATGCTGGGCCAGCCAGTCTATTTCCTGACACCTGACGTGGTCGGCGTCAACCTGACTGGCGCATTGCGCGAAGGTTGTACTGCAACGGATCTGGTACTGACCATCACAGAATTGCTGCGTAAAGCCAAGGTAGTTGGCAAGTTTGTTGAATTCTTCGGCGAAGGCACACGTTCCCTGTCGCTGACAGACCGCGCCACCATCGCCAACATGGCACCGGAATACGGTGCCACCATGGGTTTCTTCCCGGTTGATGAAGCGACGATAGATTACTTCAAAGGCACCGGCCGCACCAAGGCAGAAATCGATGCATTCGAAGGCTATTTCAAAGCCCAGAAAATGTTCGGCATCCCTAACGCAGGCGACATTGACTACACCACCGAAATCTCGCTGGATCTGTCCACCGTTGCACCTTCCCTGGCTGGCCCGAAACGCCCACAGGATCGCATTGAAATTGGTCACGTCAAATCCACTTTCGCCGACCTGTTTGCCAAACCAACATCTGAAAATGGCTTCAACAAAAAAGCCGAAGATCTGGATGCGGTCTACACCAATAGCGATGGCGTCAAAGTCAAAAACGGCGATGTCCTGATCGCTGCAATTACTTCCTGCACCAATACATCCAATCCTAGCGTCTTGCTGGCAGCTGGCTTGCTGGCCAAGAAAGCGGTAGAAGCTGGCTTGAAAGTGGCACCACATATCAAGACTTCGCTGGCTCCTGGCTCGCGCGTCGTCACCAAATACCTGGAAGCGGCAGGCTTGCTGCCTTACCTGGAAAAACTCGGTTTCGGCGTCACCGCTTATGGCTGTACAACCTGTATCGGCAATGCCGGTGATCTGACGCCAGCGATGAATGAAGCGATTGTAGCCAACGATATCGTGGCTTCTGCCATCTTGTCTGGCAACCGCAATTTTGAAGCACGGATTCACCCGAATATCCGCTCCAACTTCCTGGCGTCCCCTCCGTTGGTGGTGGCTTATGCCATCGCTGGCAACATGACCAGAGACCTGATGACAGAGCCAGTTGGCCGCGTTAAAGGCAAGGATATTTTCCTGGGCGACATCTGGCCTACCAGTGCTGAAATCAACAAGCTGATGAAGTATGCGATGAATTCCAAGACCTTCAAGGAAAACTATGCAGACGTCAAAGGTGCACCAGGCAAACTGTGGGAAAACATCCAGGGCGTCGCTGAAGGCGAAGTCTACAACTGGCCTGCTTCCACCTACATCGCTGAGCCACCCTTCTTTGCTGATTTCACGATGGAACCAAAAGCAGCGGCAACCGGCATCACTGGTGCGCGCGCATTGGGCGTGTTTGGTGATTCCATCACGACCGATCACATCTCACCAGCTGGCTCGATCAAAGAATCCAGCCCTGCAGGTAAATGGCTGAAAGAGAACGGTGTTTTGAAGGCTGATTTCAATTCCTACGGCTCACGTCGTGGCAACCACGAAATCATGATGCGCGGCACATTTGCCAACGTGCGTATCAAAAACCTGATGATCCCGGCGAAGGAAGATGGCTCCCGCGTTGAAGGCGGCGAAACCCTGTTCCAGCCAACCGGCGAACCGATGGCCATCTACGATGCAGCGATGAAATACATTGCTGACGGCGTACCGACCATGATTTTCGGCGGCGAAGAATACGGCACAGGCTCTTCCCGTGACTGGGCAGCAAAAGGCACCCAATTGCTGGGCGTGAAAGCAGTCATCGCTCGTTCTTTTGAACGTATCCACCGCTCCAACCTGGTTGGCATGGGCGTATTGCCACTGCAATTCCTGGGTACTGACAGTGTTGACAGCCTGGGCATCACAGGCACTGAATCGTATGACCTGAAAGGCATAGAAGATGAAATCAAGCCACAGCAAGAAGTGACTCTGGTCATCCACCGTGCCAATGGCGATAAACAGGAAGTCAAGGTCCTGTTGCGCATCGATACGCCTATCGAAGTTGACTACTACAAACATGGCGGCATCCTGCCATTCGTATTACGTCAATTGCTGGCTGCGTAATTAATAAAAAAAAATCAAAAAAAATCAAATGAAGCAAACATAAGTAATACCAATGAGCCGTACATTAATCCCCATCACGGGAATTAAATAAGAAAGGTGAATTTCTTTTGAAATTCACCTTTTTTTCTTTTGTGCTGTGGCGATGCAAGAATGATGTAAGCCAGGACATCTAAGCTTGTCGCATCTTATAAGCACAATTCTGGAGACAAGCATGTGGAAAATTCTCGTCGGCTTTATTATTTTTGCAGCCGCTGCCCTGCTCCTGATTTTCAAGGCAGGTGACAAAGTGGATATGCAAGGCGAAGCAGCCGGCCATAATCCTACTGAAGTTCATTCAGCTTCCGCCAGTGCATCCGAGCCAGTGACACCTGTCGCGGCTTCAGCTACCGCTACATCAGCACCCGCATCTGACGCGACAGCCAGCAGCGCCAGCAAATAATTTCGCTATGTGCATGGGCCGACCGTTTGCGGTCTGCCCAATTTTACACTTGCACCTGCATTTCTACTCAATATCAACACAGTCCAACTCAATTCAACTCACACCATTTGTACCAATGCCTGTTCGATATCGGCAATCAAATCTGCGCTGTCTTCCAGCCCTATATTGAAGCGCACCAAGATACCTTTGTGCGGCCAGTGCTGACGCATTTGTTCAATGCGATAAGGCACGCACAAGCTATGCGCCCCACCCCAGCTAAAACCGATCTTGAACAGCTTCAGGCTATCAACAAAACCGTCGGTCTGTTGCTCTGTGTATTTCTCATCAAATAAAACCGAGAACAAGCCACCGGCACCGTTAAAGTCGCGCTGCCAGATGTCATGACCCGGACAGCCTGGCAATGCCGGATGCAATACCGTACTGATTTCTGGCCGCGTCTTTAACCATGCAGCGACCTGGCGTGCACTTTGGTCATGCGCCTGGAAACGCAACTGCAGCGTTGGCAGATTGCGCAAAACCAGGTAAACATCATCCATGCCGACACCAAAGCCCAGGCGCATATGCGTTGTCTGCAAACGGATATTCAATGCCCGGTCACGGGTAATCACTGCCCCCATCAAAACGTCCGAACCACCACTCTGGTATTTGGTCAGCGCCTGCATGATGATATCGATGCCATGCTCAAACGCCGGAAAGGCAATCCCGCCAGACCAGGTATTGTCCAGCGCCACCAGGACGCCACGCGCATGGGCTGCGGCACAGATCGCAGGCACGTCCGGCACTTCCATGGAAACCGAGCCGGGGGCCTCGGCCCAGATCAATTTGGTATTGTCACGTATCAGCGCAGCAATGCCCGCCCCGATCAGGGGGTCGTAATAACTGACATGGACACCAAAACTGCGCGAAAGCCAGTCTGCCAGTTCACGATTCGGGCTATACACATTGTCGGGGATCAGCACATGATCACCGCTTGCCAGGAAAGCCATATTCACCAGCGTAATGGCCGCCAGCCCGCTGGGTGTCAGCAGGCAATGCTTGCCCTGCTCTATCTCGGCCAGCCTGGCTTCCAGCGTAAAGCTGGTTGGCGTGCCATGCAGGCCATAGGTATAAGCAGATTTGTCTTGCCAGCTTCGGGAACGCATGGACGCCACATCCGTGAACAACACGGTGGAAGCATGATGTATCGCGACCGGAAGCGCCGCAAAACCATCTGGTGCTTCGTATTCGCTATGAATGACGCGGGTATTGAATCCGCGTTGAGAATTTGAATTTTCCGGCATGGCTACTTTTCTTTGATGAGGATATCAAGAGACGAATAGCTATGTTAACGCAGAACCGGGGCTTTATGCTTCATGAATACACCAGAACTCATTTCATCAATAGGAGTGAGTGCGGGCAAGGCGATTCGGGATGTAGCGCAAGGCGCAAGGGTAGCACTTGCAGCTAAGGCTGGTGCCCTTACCTCGCGCTGCAATACGCCCGCAAAGAGTAAATACGGCCAGCTTCCCGAGGGTGTGTCTCATAAGGCGTGCTGGACTGCAAGGTGTGAACAATTCGACTTGTTGTCAGTAAACACTCCAAAGTTTCACAATTGCCTGCCCACGTATGAAGCAAGCGCATCTCGCCCGGAAAATCTGTGCAGTCTGGTTGAAGTATGACACACCATGAAGACATAGTTTTCCGCACTTTTTTCATGCCTTTACATGTCTTCACGTGTAAGCTTCTGGTGCTGCATGTCGACCTGTCGCCAAACATCTGTCCGCTTTCGGCCAATCAGCCATTTACCACTGAACCACTGAGCTAAACGGAACGTCTGCTATGCCACGTCATCATAAATCGTATCCGGAAATCGCCTGACTGAATATTAATGGCTAAATTAGAAAAAACAGCTAAATTGAATCGTCGGAAATTTATAATTTCAGTAGCTTGCATCATATTTCTACTTGCTATCGGCATTTTATTAAATAAGCCCGTATTTTTAAAGTCAGTAATAGCGAAATATAAGTCGACAGATAACTTTATAACCCTGGCGGAAGATTCGCGGATAAGGTACGAAAAAAATGCGAAGGAAGATGCAATTGCATTGAGGGAAATTCTAAATGCCAGTCAACGTAAAGTGGAAGTTGCTCTGAATGCACATTTTGAAAAACCGATAGAAATTTATGTTTGCGCGTCTCAGGACACGTTTAATGAATACGTATTTTTATCAAAAAATGTCAGAGGTGCTGTGTATTGGGGAAAATTATTTTTATCTCCCGGTGCTTTTGGCCGCGGTGAAGAATCTCTCGCTGAGTTAACTACGCATGAGCTCACGCACTATCTTTTTTATACCCACCTTGGAGAAAAAGCACATATTAAGAATATCCCTATTTGGTTCAGAGAGGGAATTGCTGTTTTTGTCGCAGACGGCGGTCCGGCTTACACCAAATACAAAGATGTGTCTGCATTAATGAGCAGTGAGGAAAAAGAGGCCTACTTGTCTGGAAATATTGACTTTTGGTTCACGAGTACGAATCCCGCTGATGCGGTTACAAAGAATGGGGCCGCAAACTGGCTTATATACAGAGTTGGCGCATCGTTTGTACATTATATGCACGATTCCCAACCTGAAAATTTCGGAAAACTAATACAGCTTTTACTATCCGGAACTGAGTTTCCTCAAGCGCTCGAAGTCTCATATGGGAAAAATATTGAGGTTCTGCGTAAAGAGTTTTCTCAATATCTGGCCAGAAAAGATGCTCTGAAAGAGCGTTAGATTGCGCAAATGAATGTTGACGCCATATTCTGGTGAAACTTATTGGCCCAACCGAAATGTCGATTTTCAAAGCGCAGGCTGGATTGATTGTACTTAGATCAGGAAATTATTGCAGTAACGACCTCTTGTGCTGACCATTTCGAGAGCCCCCCCCCAGAATCAAGTGCGATGAACGTCCGCTACGCGGCCAAAGCGGTCTGCCATCCGGCTTGAAAGACCCTTCAAAGTCGTGCCGTAGGCTTAGCATGCTATTTTCTCCGTTTTCCCTCTTCCCCCTATTAAGACGAAGGTAAATCAGCATCGATATGCAAAAAATTCGTGTAGCCGCATTCCAGCGTCAACCCTTATTCGATGACGTCGCCAGCACCCTGATTCGCCTGCAAGATGATCTGGCCTGGTGTGACAATCAGGGTGTGGAACTGGCTGTATTTCCTGAATGTTATTTGCAGGGATACACCAGCGATCAGCAAATCATTGCGCGTCGGGCCATCGCTGTTGACAGCCCTTCGTTCAATGACATACTGACGAAGTTATCCGCTTTTTCCACCGATGTGATTATTGGTTTTGTCGAGCAAGGCATAGACGGTTACTATAACTCTGCTGCACTTATCGGCAAAGGCAAGCTGCGCGGCATTTACGCCAAGAATCACCCGCAAGAACAGGCATTTTTACCGGGCCGCGACATGCCTGTTTTTCAGAAATCAGGTTTTTTATTTGGCATCAATATCTGCTTTGACGCAAACTTTCCTGATTGCGCAAAACGGCTCAGCACACAAGCTGCCCGCCTGATCTGCTACCCGCTTAATAATATGCTTGCTGTCACCACCGCTGACAAATGGCGGCATAAGAGTGTAGAGAATCTACGCCAGAGAGCCATGGAAACTGCCTGCTGGGTCGTTTCTTCTGACGTTGTTGGTGTATCGGGTGACAAGCTTAGCCACGGCTGCACATGCATCGTCAATCCGCAAGGCGAGATAGTCGCCCGCGTGACGGAAGGGGTTGAGGGTGTAGTGGTTTTTGACGTTGGATAAACCGGGGCAATCAGGCCATGATCATGACCCGGGCCCGGTGATTTACTTGACTGGCTTGCCTTGTGGCTGTGCCGTTTTATTTTTCCTGGCTTTTGCAGGCGGGACCAGTTCCAGCACAAAATCCTTGCTGACTTTGCCATCGTCTGATTGCCAGATACCGCGTATGACATTGTCCTTCAGTTCACCATCCCATTGACCGGACACATCCGTACCATCTTCGGATTCTTCCATGCTGAGTTTATTGCCGCTGATTTCACCAGCAAGCAAAATCTTCTGGCCGTGATTGCGCTTGCCACCTGCGACGATATAGTTACCTTCGACGCTATCCCTGTCTTCGGGCTTGGGCTGTATATGCATCGTCACCTTGTCCTCACCCAGCTTGCCACGCAGTTCTACCGGTTTGGCAAACTGCGGGTTAGACATCGGCGCAAACGGTTGGGCTTGCACTGGCAAACCCAAACTACCCATCAGTACCACCGGCAGCAACACTTTCAACACTGACATGACACGCATCAGACTGCCTCGCCCCACAGGTCATGGGCATCGGCGGCGGTAATGGTGACATCAACAAATTCACCGACCTTCAGTTTGCGATGTGGCTCAAACGGTGGCTTGACGTAGACCACACCGTCAATTTCAGGTGCATCGGCAGAACTGCGGCCAACGCCGCCACTGCGATCCAGGGAATCAATCAATACACGCATGGTTTTACCGACTTTGGCCTGCAGGCGTTTTTTGGATATGCCTTCTTGCAATTCCATGACGCGGCGGCGGCGATCTTCGCGCACTTCATCCGGCAATTGATTCGCAATTTCATTCGCTGTCGCGCCTTCGACTGGCGAATAGGCAAAACAGCCCAGACGGTCAATCTCTGCTTCTTTCAAGAAATCCAGCAGGTATTCGAATTCTTCTTCGGTCTCGCCAGGAAAACCGGCGATGAAGGTCGAGCGTATGGTGATGTCCGGGCACATCGCACGCCAGGCTTTGATGCGTTCAATATTTTTCTCGCCACTGGCCGGGCGCTTCATGCGCTTCAACACATCCGGGTGGGCATGCTGCAAAGGCACGTCCAGATAGGGCAGTACATGGCCATTGTTCATGAAAGGGATAATCTGATCGACATGCGGGTAAGGATACACATAGTGCAGGCGCACCCAGGCGTCATACTGTTTGGCCAGTTCACCCAGGGCTTCGACCAGTTGCGTCATATGGGTTTTGACAGGCTTGCCATTCCAAAAACCCACACGGAACTTGATATCCACGCCGTAGGCGCTGGTGTCCTGGGAAATCACCAGCAATTCCTTGACGCCGGCTTTGAACAGGTTTTCTGCTTCCAGCATGACATCGGCAATCGGGCGCGATACCAGGTCGCCGCGCATGGATGGGATGATGCAAAAACTGCAGCGATGGTTACAGCCTTCGGATATTTTCAGGTAGGCAAAATGTTTCGGTGTCAGTTTGACGCCCTGGGCCGGCACCAGATCAAAGAAAGGTTCATGCGGCTTGGGCAAATGCTTGTGCACAGCGGCCATGACTTCACCGACAGCGTGCGGGCCAGTCACTTCCAGTACTTTAGGGTGGATGGACTGTATCATGTCCTTGCCATCAGCCCCCTTCTTGGCACCCAGGCAACCGGTCACGATCACTCTGCCGTTTTCAGCCAGGGCCTCGCCTATCGCATCCAGCGATTCCTGCACGGCGGCATCAATAAAACCGCAAGTATTGACAATGACCAGGTCAGCACCGTCATAGGATTTGGCGGTGTCATACCCTTCGGCACGCAGTTGGGTGAGGATCTGTTCTGAGTCAACCAGGGCTTTCGGACAGCCGAGGGAGACAAACCCAACCTTGGGTGCGTTGGCAGGTTCTTGACGACGGATTTCAATGATAGACATAACGGATACTTAATAGCAAAAAATAGCAAAAAGGGTACAAAAGCGAATCCGCTATTGTACCCTTTGCCATCTCACCTTGCCGTATGAATGGCAATTTTCCTGATAAATCAGGGGCTTAAGTAAGATCGTCTATCTATATAATTTACTTTTTATTCACATCTTCCGGATTAAACGGGAAGACATTGAACATATTTTTGGCCTGGCTTTGCATCTGCTCTTGCATTTGCACAAACAGATTCTTGCTCTGCTCTATGTAGTTGCCCATCATGCCCTGCATCATCGGGCCCTGCACATTCATGAACTGTGTCCACATTTCGGGGCTGAAGGGCTTGCCTTCGTAAATGCCTTTTGAGTTTTCTGCCAGCTTGTTCTGGATATCGATAAAGGCCTGGACGTTTTTTTCCAGATAATTGCCCATCATACCCTGCATGGCATGTCCGTAATAACGGATGATCTGCGACAGGACAACACTGGAGAACATCGGGCTTCCGCCAGCTTCTTCTTCCAGAATGATCTGCAACAAAATGCTGCGTGTCAAATCTTCGCCGGATTTGGCATCGACCACTGCGAAATCGTCGTTTTCGAGTACGAACTGCTTCACGTCGACCAGTGTGATGTAGCTACTGGTCTGGGTGTCGTACAGACGGCGATTCGGGTATTTTTTGATCAGATGCTGTGTTGATTTTTTTGCGCTATTCATTGAAATCTCAGTTAATCACTTCGATATCCAGCCACATCATGAAAGCTTTCTCACAAGCGTGGCGCAGACTAATTCACGCAAACAAGACTTCAGACTGGTGGTGGCTACTGGGTAGCCACTATCCGAAACCATGTTTGTCCCCTTTATTATTGCATCTTTTAAATTGCGACTTGCAAAAGATATGCCCATCGAAATCTTGCGACCTGATGGGCATATTTTACCGCACTGCGGCAGAAAGACAGCAATAAGAGAACTAAAAAGCCTATTTAAAACTGTTTACTCTAAATAATTCCCACTATTAAAGATGATTGGGCGTTAGCCCATATGCAAGCCGCCATTGATGGAGAAGTCGGAACCAGTGGCATAACCACCTTCATCCGAAGCAATCCAGGCAACGATGGAAGCGATTTCTTCAGGCTCAGCCAGACGTTTGACGGGAATACCGGCAACGATCTTTTCCAGTACATCAGGACGTATGGCCTTGACCATGTCGGTACCGACATAGCCTGGTGACACGGTATTGACGGTGACACCCTTGGTGGCAACTTCTTGCGCCAGGGCCATACTAAAACCATGGATACCGGCCTTGGCAGTCGAATAATTGGTTTGACCAAACTGGCCCTTTTGACCATTGACAGAGGAAATATTGATAATACGACCCCAACCACGGTCTACCATGCCATCAATGACTTGTTTGGTGACATTGAACAGGGAATTCAGATTGGTATCCATGACCGCATCCCAATCTCCTTTACTCATCTTGCGGAACTGACCGTCGCGGGTAATACCGGCATTGTTGACCAGCACGTCGACTTCACCGATTTCTGCCCTGACCTTTTCGAAAGCAGCCTTGGTGGATTCCCAGTCAGATACATTACCTTCCGATGCATGAATATCCAGGCCCTCGGCACGCATATCCGCCAGCCATTTGTCTTTACGGGCAGAATTCGGGCCGCAACCGGCCACCACGATATAGCCGTCTCTGCACAGACGACGGCAAATTGGTGTGCCGATACCACCCATACCACCAGTTACATACGCTACACGTTTTGACATATTGTTCTCCTGATTAAAATTTTATATTAATTATAACAAAAACGATCAATCTGCTCTTACTTTGACATAACGTCCCGGTGCCACTTCTATCGCCGGGAAGTCCGGGCTGCCAGGTTTGGCTGGCGCCTTGACCATTTTTCCACCATGCTCTTTAAGGAAATCAGCCCATTCTGGCCACCAGCTACCCGGATGTTCGGTCGCAGCGGCAAACCATTTATCGGCATCCAAACCCGTCTGGGTATTGGTCCAGTAATTTCTTTTCTTTTTCGCCGGAGGGTTGACCACACCGGCAATATGTCCTGACGCTCCCAGCAAAAATCGATTCTTGCTCTTGTGACGCGGGTTCAACAGGCTGGTTGATGCGTAGGCCGCCTGCCAGGGGACGATATGGTCGTCGCGCGAGCCATAGATAAAGCATGGGGCATCAATTTTGCCCAGATCCACCTTGCTTCCGGCCACGGTCAGTGCGCCGGGTTGCCTGAGTTTGTTTTCCAGATACGTATTGCGCAGATACCAGCAAAACATCGGACCTGGCAAATTGGTGCTGTCCGCATTCCAGTACAAGAGATCAAAGGGAGGTGGCGCCTCGCCCTTGAGATAATTCGACTGTACATAATTCCAGACCAGATCGTTCGCGCGCAGGGCAGAAAAGGTGCTGGCCAGGTCGCGGCCCGGCAACAGCCCGCCCTGCCCTATGGTCTGTTCACGCATCTTGACCTGCATTTCATCGATAAACACGTCCAGCACGCCCGTCTGCGAGAAATCCAGCAATGTCGTCAGCAGAGTCAGGCTGGCAGCGGGTTGCTGGCCCCTGTCAGCAAGGACGGACAAGGCGGTAGAAATGATGGTGCCGCCGACGCAAAAACCAAATGCATTGATTTTGTCCTGCTTGCTGATTTCCTGTACCACGCTGATGGCCTTGATGGCACCATCTTCGATGTAATCATCCCAGGTGACATCTGCCATGCTTTCATCCGGATTGGCCCATGACACCAGGAACACGGTATGCCCTTGCTCAACCGCATAATGGACGACGGAATTTTCTGGCTGCAGATCGAGGATATAGAATTTGTTGATGCAGGGCGGCACCATCAGCAAGGGACGCTGATGCACGGTCTTGGTGGCCGGCTGGTACTGTATGAGTTGGAATAACTTGTTTTCAAACACCACGTTGCCGGCCGACGTGGCCACATTCTTGCCGACTTCAAAGGCGGATTCGTCAGTCTGAGAAATCCTGCCTTTTTGCATGTCCGCCAGCATCTGGCTGATGCCTTTGGCCAGGCTTTCGCCTTTGCTCTCGATCAGCTTGCTTTGGGCTTCTGGATTGGTCACCAGGAAATTGGCGGGTGACATGGCATCGATCATTTGCTGCACCGCAAAACCGATTTTTTGTTTTGTCTTGGCGGGAGCCTGTACAGCCTCTGCCAATGCCATTAAAAACCGTGCATTCAACAGATAAGACGCTGCACTATAAGAATGCATGGCATGGTTATGCCAGTCCGGTGCGGCAAAACGCCTGTCCTTCAGGTCGGGTAATTTGGACAGGGAAAAGTCTTGCCATAACTGGGCCAGCTCTTGCATGTACTCGCGTTGCAGACGAGTCATGGTGGCCGGTTCGATCAGCGCACCCAGTTCCTTGAGCATGTCCCCAGAGGGCATTTGCATTTGATTCAAGGGTGAGGCAGGTAACATCCAGTCCTGCCAATTTTTTTGATTCACTAGCTGTGACATCCACTCGGAGTACATAGCTTGAGGATCGAAAGTCTTCATGCGTGCCTCCTGTTTTTCGCGTATCGTTTCGAAATAATTTTAAGCTTTCCGTTTTGCCTGCGGTGAGTGTTCCGGGATAAATCCCTACGCATGGTTGCTTGCCCGGCCATCCCCTATTTTTGCACTAAGGTTAGTATGTATATCGTTGCCATCGCCTGGATCTACGTCGTCCTCATGATGTCCATCACTGAGCACTCCGTGTTCACCGGCATCATGACTTTTCTGTTCTACTGCGTTTTTCCTTTAACAATAGTTTTATACCTGATGCGCACACCACAACGCAAGCGTGAGCGACTGGAAAAACAAGCTGCACTGCAAAAACAAAGTGCTGCAAACACCGACAATCAAAACATCAAGCTACAAAATAATCCCGATTAATCGAGGTCGAAAAACGCACAATCAAAGACGTTCGATCCAGATCATGCTGGCCATGCGGCCACAAATGCCATCGCGCCGGTAAGAATAAAACTGTTGCTTTTCGCGCAGCGTGCAATGCTCGCCGCCACTGATGCGTGTCACACCCACATCACCTAGCAATTTTCTTGCCAATCCATAAATATCAGCCAGATATTTGTCCTGGCCATTCACTGCTGCTTTGGCCCGGAAATAAAGATCAGCATCATCCACTTGCGCTAAAAAAGCCTGCAACACATCGCTACCCACTTCAAATTCGGCCGGGCCTATGGCTGGCCCCAGCCAGGCAAGCAACTCCCCGGCTCCGGCTTCACGCATACTGCGCACGGTATTTTGCAAGACACCCGTTGCCAGCCCACGCCAGCCGGCATGGGCAGCCGCCACCACGGTGCCATCCACGTCGGTCAACAGCACAGGCAAACAATCCGCCGTCAATACTGCGCACACCAAGCCTGCCTGCGAGGAAAACACGGCATCGGCGCTGACGGCACCATGCTGCTTATTACGCAAACTGGTGGCGTCAACAGCAATATTGCCATGCACTTGTGATAAGAATATGACATCAGATGGTAATTGCCGGTTTAATTTATCCCGATTCTGTTTGACGTCCATCAAATCGTCACCAACATGATCACCGAGGTTCAATCCGGCATTGCCAGCGGCATCACCATACGCACCGCGGCTGCCACCGCCCTGACGCAGAGTGGTCATGGCGCGCACGTGGGCAGGCGCGCCCTGCCAGTCTGGCAATAACACCGGAAATGGCAACTTTTGCGTCCTTCTACCTGTATCAGCGCTCATGTAAGTTGAATGTTGGCCTGTTTTAACAGGTCAGAAAAATCATCTGCCAGACTGACTTCCCATTCGACATGCTTGCCGGTTTTGGGATGGGTCAAACCCAGTTTTCTGGCCTGCAAGGCCTGGCGCGGGAAAAACCGTGCCAGATGCTGCTTGCCGTACAAGGTATCACCCACCAGAGGGAAACCCAGGGATTGCATATGCACGCGAATCTGATGGGTACGGCCAGTTTCCAGTTGGCAGGCAACCAGACTGACCGGGAATTTTTCCAGCATGCCGGCAGCGACGCGCTGGAAATGCGTGACTGCGGGTTTGGCAATGATGCTTTGAGAAACTGCCATTTTGATACGGTCACGCGGATGCCGGGCCATAGGCGCGTCCACAGTGCCAGACAGATTCGGGGTTCCCCATACCAGCGCATTGTATTCACGTTTGACGGTACGGTCTTGCAACTGTCTGACCAGTTCGGTATGGGCGACCAGGGTTTTGGCAACCACCATCAAGCCCGAGGTATCCTTGTCCAGCCGGTGAACAATGCCGGCACGCGGCACACCCAGCAAGGCTGGCCAGCGATACAGCAAGCCATTCAGCAAGGTGCCGGACCAGTTGCCCGCAGCCGGATGCACCACCATGCCTGCCGGTTTATTGATCACCAGCACGTGTTCGTCTTCAAAAACAACGTTTAAAGGAATGTCTTCAGGCGCATACGCACCTTCATCCGGTGCTGCCTGGGGCTGGATGACGATGCGCTCATCCCCCAGCATGGTCATTTTTCCGCGTCCGGGCTTGCCATCGACGCTGACAAAGCCATTTTCTATCCATTGCGAGATGCGGCTGCGGGAATATTGGGGAACCAGTTTGGACAAAGTCTTGTCCAAACGCTCACCACAAGCGTCCGATGTGAGCTTTAATTCTATATTTTCGACTGTTGGCGAAAAATCTTCGTCCACTTCGGTGGTATCGTTCAGCTCTTCAAATTCAGTCTCCAGGTCGGAATCTGACAAAATCACTGTAGTAGTTGGTTTCACATTTTTTGCCATCGGCTATAATCCGTAAATTGTTTTCATGCTCACGCACAAATTTATGCACATTAAATCTTTGAAATTGCTTGTTCTGGCTATGGCCGCGTCCTTAAGTTTAAGCGGCTGCGGGGTGTTTGGAGAAAAAGGCGATGAGACCAGAACCTGGTCAGCATCAAAATTATACGCTGAAGCAAAAGACGAAATGTCCAGCGGGGGTTACGAAAAGGCAATTCAGTACTTTGAAAAACTGGAATCGCGCTTCCCTTTTGGTACTTATGCACAACAGGCTCAAATCGAAACAGCCTATGCTTACTATAAACAGGGTGACCAGGCACAGGCCCTGGCCGCCGTGGAACGCTTTATCAAACTCCACCCGAATCATAGTCATGTTGACTACATGTACTACTTGCGTGGCGTGATCAACTTCAATGATCAGGTCGGTTTGTTCAATTTCCTGGCCAATCAGGACATTACTGAACGTGACCCGAAGGCTTCACGCGACTCTTTCGACGCTTTCAAGCAGTTGGCCATTCAGTTCCCAGACAGCAAATATACGCCTGATGCCATCCTGCGTATGAAATATCTGGTCAATGCCCTGGCCCAGTACGATGTCCACGTAGCGCGTTATTACCTGCGTCGTGGCGCTTACCTGGCGGCAGCCAACCGCGCCCAGTCAGCCATCAAGGAATATCCTGACGCACCGGCGATTGAAGAAGCCATGTTCATCCTGGTTCGCTCCTACGATGCCATGGGCCTGGCGGATTTGCGCAATGATGCCAATCGCGTATTTACGCAAAATTTCCCGAACAGTGACTTTGTGACAGGCAAAGGCCGTGGTCGCGATGCCTGGTGGAAGTTCTGGTGAGTTGACCGAAGGCATGAAATAAGCTGACCAAGGAAACAGCCTCTGCCAGCCCTGTGTGGCTGTAGGGGCTATTTTATTTTCCGTCCTGATCAGCCATTTTGCGACGAAATACCCAATTATTGCCAGTCGACGCTTCTTCGCAGTAGGTATAGGCTTCTTCATTGAAGGCTTTGATATCCTGGACGCGTCGCAGGCCATGCTGTGCACAATAACGGGCCATCAGGCCACGGGCGCGCTTGGCGTAAAAGGAAATAATTTTATACTGGTCATTTTTCCAGTCCTGAAACACCGGTGAAATGATATTGACGCCCAGCACGGCGGGTCTGACCACCTTGAAATACTCGTCAGAGGCCAGATTCAGCAAGGTTTTGGATTTTTGCTGTCGCATTGCCTCATGCAGCAACAGACTGACTTTATCACCCCAAAATGCATACAGGTTCTTGCCATGCCGGTTTGCCAGAGACGTTCCCATTTCCAGTCGATATGCTTGCAAAACATCCAAAGGACGCAATGCTCCATATAGCCCGGACAAAATATACAGGCGATTTTGCAGATATTTGACATGGCTTGCAGTCAGGCTGTGCACATCCAGACCTTCGTAGACATCTCCATTGAAAGCAAAAACGGCCTGCTTACCGCGACCGGCCACCGGATCACGCTGCCAGGCGGCAAACCGGTCAACGTTGAGTTCGGCCAGTGCTGGAGAGATGTCCATCAGCTCAGTCAGTTGCGCGGGAGAATAACGCGAGGCGACTGCAATCAATTCTTCAGCCTCATCCAGAAAATGCGGGGTGCTGGAAGTTCTGGTTTTCACTCTGGTGTCAAAATCCAGACTTTTGGCTGGCGATATTACAATGAGCATAAATAAATTTCAAATTCCAAAATGACCCACATCATACCTAAGCGCGTCGTCATTGACACCAATGTCTGTCTCGATCTGTTTGTCTTCAAGGACCCTCGCTGGTCGGTTTTGCTGTCTGCCTTGCAAAATGGCGAGATACAGGCTGTCACCAGAAATGATTGCAGGGAAGAATGGCTGGCAGTACTCAAATACCCTCACCTGCCGGTCATACCAGAAGAGCTGGAGCAGATTACCGGCTGGTATGATGCATACATACCATGCGTCATACCGGCAGAGCCATCAACGTATAAATTGCCCGTCTGCAGCGACAAGGATGATCAGAAATTTCTGGAAATTGCGCGCGATGCACAAGCGCAAGTATTGATCACCAAGGACAAGGCTTTGTTGAAGCTGGCAAGAAAAATGAAAAACGCCGGCATGTTCCAGATTCAAACGCCAGAACAATTTTTACTTGGCTACGTAAAAGAATGTGACAAAACTGCATCGCATATAACAAAAGCATGACAAATTTTGTTACTCTGGGTTATCCTTCGGTAATCTCCTGCTACTATGATGGAATGATGAAAGAAGCATCGCCAGAGCATGAAAACAAGATCTGAATTGCATTCATCATTGAACAATTCAGGGAACCTACCTCAATGCGATTATGGAGAATAAAGGACTATGACCGATTCAGCAGATGATCTGGACGCATTGTTTGAAGAAATGGCCAATCAGCGGGTGGAAACAGGTGCTGCACCTACACCGCTCGGCTCGCCATCTCCAGCAGAGCCAAATGCGCAGGTGGCACACGACAGCATCCCCGCCAAATTCAATTTCCACAACACCGACGAAGAAGCAAACAAGCCCATGTTTGACCGCCTTGGTGGACTGGTCAGAATGCTGCACGACTCCATGCGTGAGCTCGGCTATGACCGCTCACTGTCGGATGTCGCAATACAAATCGCTGATGCGCAGGACAGGCTGGAATATGTTGCCTCGCTGACAGAACAAGCTGCCAACAAAGTCTTGAATGCCACTGATCTGGGTCTGCCGGAACAGGATGAACTGGCAAAAAAAGCCAAGACCATGGATGCGCGCTGGACGAACCTGTTTGAAGGCAAGCTCAGTGTTGACGAATTCAAATCGCTGGCGACAGATTCCAAAAGTTTTGCCACTACCGTGCTGGTAGCAACCGATGCTGAAAAAGCACGCTTGCTGGACATCATGATGGCACAGGATTTCCAGGATCTGACGGGCCAGTTGATCAAGAAAGTGGTCGCCATCAACAAAATAGTGGAACATGAACTGGCGCAGATACTGCTCGACAATGCACCATCTGACCTGAAAGAAAAGGCCGTGGTATTGATGGAAGGCCCATCTGTCCCGAACGCAGCGTTGGAACAGGACGATGTAGACAATCTACTTGATAGTCTGGGTTTCTAATGGATGACATGCTCAAAGAATTTGTCGTCGAAGCGCTCGACCTTGCGACAAATGTAGAAGAACACCTGCTCTCGCTCGAGCGCAATCCAGGTGACATGAATACGCTGAATGCGGTGTTCAGGTCTTTCCATACGATTAAGGGTGGTGCCGGCTTCATGAATCTGAGCGCCATGGTATCGGCCTGCCATCTGACAGAAAACCTGTTCGATGCGCTGCGCACGGGCCAGGTACCGGTAACCCCCGAAGCCATAGAAGCGGCACTGGAAGCCAGCGGCTTTGTGGCAGATCAGTTGACGGCACTGAACAATGGCACCGAACCAGCCAGTCTTTCGACAATGCCAAAATCGCTCGAAAAGATGCTGACCGATGCGATCGAAATGAAGGGTGCGAGCAAAAAAGCCCCTGCTGCTGCCAAGCCCAAGGCCGAAGTTGCGCCCAAAAAAGCCGCCGAGAAAAAAGTCGACACCCCTGCCAAGGAAAGCAGTGGTGAACTTGACTGGGAAGCTTATTTCCGTGAAGTGACGCCACCTGGCACCTTACCGGAAGCTGTTGACGCAGCCGCTGAAGCAGACGCGGAAGAAGCGGAAGACAAGGCCATCGGACAAAAAGAAGAGCACGAAGCGGTCAAATCCTCGCTGTCGAATGCAGAAATCAAACAAAACGCACCGGCCAAGGAAGAAAGCATACGCATTGATGCAGTCAAACTGAATGTCTTGCTGGAAGTTGCTGGCGAATCCGTGCAGGCTGCCAATCAGGCTGCTGTTTTGCTTGAAAAACTGTCGCAATTCAAATTTGATGGTCAGGCAGCACCACTGATGTCGGCACTGACCGAAACCCTGACCCGAGCCTCGCGTTACTCTACAGAACTACAGCGCGCTACCCTGGCCACCCGCATGCAGCCAGTTGGTCGCCTGTTCCAGAAATTCCCGCGTCTGGTTCGTGAACTGGCTCGCGATCTGGGCAAAGAAGTGGATCTGAATATTGCCGGTGCTGAAACCGAAGTGGATCGCGTCGTGGTGGACAGCCTGTATGACCCACTGGTCCACATGCTGCGTAATGCACTTGATCACGGCATAGAAACGTCTGAAGAACGCATCAACGCCAACAAATCGCCACGCTCCACCATTTCTCTCAAGGCCTGGCAGGAAGCCAGCAGCGTCATGATAGAAGTGACCGATGACGGCAAGGGCATGGATGCGCAAAGATTGCGTGACAAGGCGATTTCCAAGGGTCTCATCAATTCGCATGATGCCCGCACCGACGACGAAGCGTTCCAGCTGGTTTTCCTGCCGGGCTTCTCTACCAAGGAAGTGGCGTCCAGCGTTTCTGGACGTGGTGTCGGTATGGACGTGGTGAAAACCGCGGTGGAACGTCATCGTGGCGCCATACGCATTGCGTCACAACTGGGTGCAGGCACGACCTTCCTGATTCGTCTGCCGATCGAATTGTCCATCGTACCTACCATGCTGGTACGTACAGATGGCGCTTCACTGGCCTTGCCGATGGCGACCGTGCAACGCGTGGTCGAATTGCCCGAGACCTTTGAAAGTGTCGGTGGTCAACCTGTATTGCGCGATCTGGGTCGCCCATTGCCAGTAAAATCACTCGGCAAGATTTTAGGTTATACCCCGGCATCAGAGCGTGTTGGCATCGTCATTGCAGCCCCAAGCCCTTACATCCTGTCAGTAGACGCGGTGGATGGCACGGCTGATCTGGTGATCAAACCGCTGACCTGCATCAGCACACCGGGCATTACGGGTACGGCCCGTTCGGCTGAAGGTGAATTGGTACTGGTGATCAGCCTGTCCTTCCTGATTGACGGCTGTAAGACACGGGAACGTATTTCTGCCTGATTATTGTTGATCCTGGCGCTTCCTGACTGTTCCTGGCTCTGTACCTGGCTAGGCGCTCTGGATTATCCAGCATCAATCAGTATTGATCAGCATCACCGCGCCCCACCCCAATAAACGCATTTTGACCAAATCTGTCAAAATGCGTTTATTCTTTTTACAGCCACCTGGCACCCCATGACATCTGCTGCCGCCACTTTTACGCTGCAAAATCTGGCCCTGGAAAATCAGTTTGCAAACCTGCCAGCGCATTTTTTTACCCATCTGCCGGCCAGCCCCATCAGCCAGCCGTATCTGGTCGCTGCCAGCAAGGCGGCGGCGGATTACCTGCACCTGGATCAGGCTTGCCTGAACACACCGGAATTTGTTTCCTATTTTTCAGGCAATCAGGGCATTACTGGCAGTAAACCACTGGCCGCTGTCTATTCTGGTCATCAATTTGGCGTCTGGGCCGGGCAACTTGGCGATGGCAGGGCCCTGCTGCTGGGCGGTCTGAGCCATGCAGACCAGCATCTGGAAATCCAGCTCAAAGGTTCCGGCATGACGCCCTATTCCCGCATGGGGGATGGGCGTGCTGTATTGCGCTCGTCGATACGGGAATTCTTGTGCTCAGAAGCCATGGCCGGCCTTGGTATACCCAGCTCACGCGCACTGTGCGTCATAGGTTCGGACCAGATGGTGTTTCGCGAAACGCCAGAAACCAGCGCCGTAGTGGCCCGCATTGCGCCCAGCTTCATACGCTTTGGCTCATTTGAACACTGGTACTACAATGACAGGATGGATGACCTGCGTCTGTTGGCCGACTTTGTCATTGAGCAGTCTTTCCCTGAACTATTAGATCACGCCAACAAATACCAGGCTTTGCTGGCAGAAGTCACCCAGCGCACTGCTGAATTGATGGCACACTGGCAGGCCGTAGGTTTCATGCATGGCGTCATGAATACCGACAATATGTCAATCCTTGGCCTGACGCTTGATTACGGCCCGTTTGGCTTCATGGAAGCCTATGATGAAACACACATCTGCAATCACACTGACCAGCAAGGGCGCTATTCATACCGCATGCAACCGGCCATCGGCAACTGGAATTGCCAGGCGCTGGCACAAGCACTGTCACCCCTGATCGGCAGCGTGGACGAAACCAATGCCGCCCTGGCGCATTATCCAGCGAGTTACCGTAACAAGTGGAGCGAGCTGATGCACAGGAAATTCGGGCTGAATACGGAGCAAGAAGGTGATCTGGACCTGTTTGCCGGTTTTTTCAAACTGTTACAAAGTAATCAAGCCGACTTTACCCTGAGTTTTCGCAATTTAAGTAAGCTTTCGAACCAGATTTCGACTAAGGATGAACCCCTGCGCGATTTATTTCTCGATAGACAAGCTTTGGATGACTGGCTATCGCACTACCGGGCACGACTGGCAATGGAAGCCAGTGATGAAGCGGTACGTCAGGCCAGCATGCTGGCAAGCAACCCCAAATACATATTGAGAAACTATCTGGCACAGGTGGCGATAGAAAAAGCACAAAACAAGGATTTTTCAGAAGTGGAAAAACTGCTGCAGATTCTGGAAAACCCGTTTGACGAACAAGAGGAAAACGAAGACTACGCTACCCTGCCCCCCGATTGGGCCAGGCATATAGAAGTCAGTTGTTCTTCCTGAAACAATGAGGAAATCATGAAAAAAGTTGTCAAATCAGATGCCGAATGGAAAACCCAGTTAGACGCCATGGAATATGAAGTCACCCGGCATGCCGCCACCGAACGTGCGTTTACTGGCAAATTCTGGGATCACCACGAGGTCGGCACCTATACTTGTGTCTGCTGCAACACGCCGTTATTCACCTCTGACGCCAAGTTTGATTCCGGCTGCGGCTGGCCCAGCTATTTCAAGGCATTGGACCCGGCCAACGTGCGTGAAAAAATTGATACATCTCATGGCATGACGCGAACCGAGATATTGTGTAATATCTGCGACGCTCACTTGGGACATGTATTTCCTGACGGGCCGCCGCCAACAAGGTTGCGTTATTGTATTAATTCCGCATCCATGAAATTTGAACCAGAAACTTAAGCTGTCCGCACATGAAATTTCTTTTTGATTTATTCCCGGTCGTATTGTTTTTTGGCGCTTTCAAATGGGGCGAGGGAAACGCAGAAAAGGCACAGGCGCTGGTCACGCAATATCTTTCTGGCATGATCTCGGGCGGCACAACCACCATCGAGCTGGCACCCATCATGCTGGCAACCGCTGTCGCCCTGATCGCTTCGGTTATCCAGATCGGCTATCTGCTGGTGCGCAGGAAAAAAGTCGATGCAATGCTGCTGATTTCCTTCATCATCATCATGATTTTCGGTGGTGCCACCATGTACTTCCAGAGTGAAGCCTTTATCAAGTGGAAACCCACCGTCTTGTATTGGTGTTATGGCGGTGCATTTGCCCTGGGGCAATTTATTTTCAAGTCCAACCTGATCGAGGCTGCCATGGGCTCGCAAATCAAATTGCCGGATACCATCTGGGCACGTCTGAGCGTGGCGTGGATACTGTATTTCACGCTGATGGGCGTCGTCAATCTCTACGTTGCCTATCATTTTTCCACTGATACCTGGGCAAATTTCAAATTAATTGCTGTTGTTGCAATAATGCCTGCATTTGTCGTGGTACAAAGCCTGTTTTTGGCAAAATACCTGGAAGAACCAGCGCAATGACACGTGACGAGAAAATATTGCAACGCCTTTCGGAAACCTTGCAGCCTTCCGATTGTCAATTAACCGACGATTCTGAAGCACATCGGGGGCATGCTGGTGCCGCTGGTGGAGCCGGTCATTACCGTGTAAGAATAGTTTGTCAGCAATTTGAGGGCTTAAACCGTATTTCTCGCCATCGACTGGTGTATGATGCCGTTGGCGATATGATGCAAACGGAAATTCATGCCTTAAACATCGTGGCATTAAGTCCGTCAGAGATACCGACCTAGGCAGTTTACTTATAATCCGTTTTATTTAATTTTGTTATTTAGGAACAGACAATGACTTTTAAACCTGCTCATTTGCTGGTAGTACTTCTTGCAACTGCCCTGCCTGCTCTGGCACAGAATCTGGCTGTTGTTAACGGCAAAGCCATCCCATCCAGCCGTGTTGATGCCATGGTCAAGCAATTGACTGCACAAGGACAGCAAGACAGCCCGCAATTGCGTGCGATGGTAAAGCAAGAACTGATCAATCGTGAAGTATTGATGCAGGAAGCTGAGAAATCCGGAGTAGCCTCAAACCCAGAGGTCAAAAACCAACTGGAAATAGCACGCCAATCTTTGTTGATTCGTGCCCTGATGATTGAACATGTCAAGAAAAACCCTGTCACTGATGCAGAGATACAGGCTGAGTACGACAAGGCAAAAGCACAGGCTGGCGACAAGGAATACCACGCTTACCATATCCTGGTTGACAAGGAAGATGAAGCCAAAGCCATCATCTCCAAACTGAAGGCTGGCGCCAAGTTTGAAGAACTGGCAAAGCAGTCTAAAGATGCAGGTTCTGCATCCAAAGGCGGCGATCTGGACTGGGCATCTCCTGCTGCCTGGGATCCGGCTTTCTCTCAAGCCATGACTGCCCTGCAAAAAGGTCAGTTCACAGAAACACCGGTGAAGACACAATTTGGCTTCCACATCATCAAGCTGGATGATGTACGTGCAGCGAAATTCCCTACACTGGAAGAAGTGAAACCGCAAATTGTTGACGGTCTGCAGCAGCAACGCGTACAGGTTTATCAGCAAGCGCTGGTTAAAAAGGCAAAAGTTCAGTAATTTTGTCAAGGCACAAGAAAAAGCGGACTTCAAGTCCGCTTTTTTGTTTCTGAATCCTTAAAAGAATTGCTGGATACACTATGTGTCTGAAAAAGTATCAAATATCAGGCGCCGCATCCATTGATTCCCTGGTTCCTTATGAAACTTGGCATGCCAGAATAAATTGATCCCGGTTTCCGGCAGTGGTATGGGATGATCCATGAACCGGAGATTGAACGGTGTCAGGCACTCTCTTGCGTAGCGCTCGGGGACAGTTGCCAGCATGTTGGTCGTGGATAGAATATGCCCAACTGCGACAAAATGGGGGACAGTCAACTTGATGTTTCGTTTAACCCCCTTTCTTTCTATGGATTCGTCCAGTTTTGCGTGCCCGGTTCCCGCCGAGATCACCACCACATGCTCGGCATTGGAAAACTCCTCTATGGATATTTTTTTCTTATCCAGAGCATGGCCCCGACGCAGCATGCAAACATATTTTTGCTCGAAGAGCCTGTGCTGGAAAAAACCAGCCTTCAATTGAGGCAATAAGCCAACGGCCAAGTCGACATTTCCCGCCTCCATTTCATCCCTCAGATTAACCGCAGTGTTACGAACCGTACTGATGGAGACCCCGGGAGCGATCTCGGAAAGCGCGTTCATTAATTTGGGCAGGAAATATATTTCACCAATATCCGTCATGCCGATTCTAAAAGTTCTTGCGCTACATTTTGGATCGAATAATGTTTGCTGATTCAAGGTGCTGTGAATTGCACTTAATGCATAGGCGATAGGTTCCGCCAACTGCACGGACAGTGAGGTTGGCTCCATCCCCTTTGAAGTCCGCAGAAACAGCTCATCCCCCAATAAACGTCTGAGTCGGTTGAGCGCATTGCTAATTGCAGGTTGTGTCTGGCCAAGCTTTTCTGCAACGATAGAAACACGTTTATCTATCAATAACTGATTGAAAACGACGAGCAGATTGAGGTCAATATCCTTGAGTTCCATATTTAGGCAATATCATTTTCAGTGATTATTAAAATTCACAGAATACTATATATTAATAAAGCTCAGATTTCTATAATTCCTCCAGCCAGTCAATGTCAGTAGGTAAAAGGAGAAAAAATGGAACTCGTTGTGCAACCCCTGGGGCGTGCGCTCAGCGTACAGCCCGGAGAAAATTTGCTGGGGGTGCTGGAAGCGAACGATATTCCAATCTCTTATAGTTGCAAATCAGGGCGGTGTGGAACCTGTCGTTGCCGCATAGTGGAAGGCAAAGTACTCGAATCAGGCAGAGATGCCAAAATCACCAATCCTGACGACGATAATCACGTATTGGCATGCATGAGTGTGCTGACTGAAAATTGTGTGATCGAAATCCCGGAACCTGACGAGATCGTTCATCATCCTGCCAGAATAATTAAAGGGACCGTGGTTTCCCTGGAAAATCTGACTCACGACATTAAACGACTGGTCGTGAAATCCCCCAAGCAGCTCTCATTTTCACCGGGTCAATATGCGACGCTGCAGTTCACTGCTGAACATGTACGGCCCTACTCAATGGCATGTTTGCCAGATGATGAGCTACTCGAATTTCATATCCGCGCAGTACCACGTGGTCGTGTCACCGGATATGTCTTCAACGAACTCAGGGTCGGTGATGCAATTCGTATCTCGGGCCCCATGGGGACTGCATATTTACGCAAAAAATATACCGGCCCAATACTGTGCATAGCCGGCGGCACCGGGCTTGCGCCAGTACTGGCTATCATCCGCGGCGCCACCGCCGCTGGGCTCAATAATCCAATTCATTTGTACTTTGGTGTTCGTTCGTCAGCAGATATATACGGACTGGCATGGCTGGAATCCATTGCAACGCAGAACCCGAATTTACACGTGCACGTCATCGTCTCGACCAAGGAAAGCAATTCTACCTATCGCATAGGATTGGTGACAGATGCCGTTGAACAAGACTGGAAAGATTTAACAGGATGGCGTGCTTATCTTTGTGGTGCACCACCTATGGTTGATGCAGCGAAATTGATAGTGAAGAGAAAAGGTATTGCGAATGAACATGTGTATGCAGATGCATTTTATGCCAGTGCAAATTGAGTGAGCACACTATGAACAAAGAATTAGCCAACGATGTTCACGAAGAACGTCAAAGATATTACCAGCACATCAACGAATACAGCATGACGCCACTATGGGAAGTGCTAGGTCGCCTGGTTCCCAAAGAACCGGCACCTGTCGTCGCTGCCGCTTTATGGAAATACAGTGAAGTACGTGATCAGGTTCTGAGAGCAGGCACGCTTATTACTGCAGAAGAGGCAGAGCGCCGTGTGCTTATTCTGGAGAATCCTGCACTTCGCGGAAATTCATCGATCACACAAAGCTTGTATGCCGGCCTCCAACTGATTATGCCTGGAGAAGTGGCGCCCGCACATCGCCACACGCAGTCTGCCCTCAGGTTAGTGCTGGACGGCGAAGGCGCCTACACCGCGGTTGACGGAGAACGTAGCACCATGCGTCGGGGCGACTTCATCATTACGCCGTCCTGGACTTGGCATGATCATGGCAACCTCGGCAACGACCCGGTGATTTGGCTGGACGGGCTGGATATTCCGCTGGTCAGATTCTTCGATGCGGGTTTTTCTGAACATAGCGAGGAACGATCTCAGCAGGTCAGTCGACAAGAAGGAGACGCATTGGCACGTTATGGCAGCAACATGTTGCCAGTCGATTTTTACCAGGTGTCGAATCAAGCCACCAAGGTTTTTGCGTATCCGTTTGTCCAAACGCGCTTATCGCTGCTGACCGTGTCCCAAGGGGAAATTGACCGGCATCACGGACACAAGCTGCGTTTTGTGAATCCCGCTACCGGTGCGTCGCCGATGCCAACGATTGCTGCTTTCGCACAATACCTGCCACGAAATTTTGAGAGCTATCCGTATCGCTGCACGGATGCGACCGTCTACGTCTGTCTGGAAGGTGAAGGAACAGCGACGATAGATAACAAGCTATTTCATTTCTCGCAGAACGATGTCTTCGTCGTCCCTTCCTGGCACAGGCTCAGTCTGCGTGCCGCCAGCAACTGCATCCTGTTCAGTTACTCCGACCGGCCTGTTCAGCAGGCAATGGGGCTTTGGCGCGAAGAGCGAATTCAAAATAACTAAGCAATAACCAACCGGAGAAGAAAATGAAATATGTCGTAGCTACTGCCCCCACATACAGTCTGGAAGTGGCTGACACCAGCGATGAATTTCCCGTGAATCGCATTTTTTGTGTCGGACGAAACTATGCTGCCCATGCACGCGAAATGGGGAAAGACCCAGAACGTGATCCGCCATTTTTCTTCATGAAACCAGCATGCGCTGCAGTCAAGGTGGGGAACACAGAATCAAGTATTCCCTACCCAGGGATGACCAACAATTTTCATCATGAAATTGAGATGGTGGTAGCGATTGGGCGTGGGGGATACGCTATCCCAAAAGAAGCTGCGCTACAGCATGTATATGGTTACGCAGTTGGCCTGGATATGACGCGCCGCGATCTGCAATTGGATGCGCGTGACAAAGGGCGCCCTTGGGAATTTGGAAAATCCTTTTCAGGGTCGGCACCGATCGGCCCTATTCACCGCATAGAAGAGGTGGGCCACATCACATCCGCCGCAATTAGCTTGACTGTCAATGGCGTGACCAGGCAATCCTCCGACGTCAAGGAATTGATTTGGTCGGTCGCGGAAAGTATTGCCTATCTTTCGCAGTTCGAAGTATTGGAACCTGGCGACATCATCATGACTGGGACGCCAGAAGGTGTCAATGCCGTCGTGGCGGGTGATCTGATGGTCGGCGCAATAGATGGTCTTGGCGCAATTGCGGTGCGCGTAGCTGCCTCGCAAGTGCCATGAATTCCACAAAGGGAGCGAGACATGCCTGATTCAGAAACTATTTTTCAAAGCAATCCGAAATGGGATGGCGACGGATCTAGCCGAATCCCATTCTGGGCCTACACCGACGAATCCATCTACAAGAAAGAGCTGGAACGTTTTTTCTATAGCAAGCATTGGTGTTACGTCGGCCTGGAAGCCGAAATCCCCAATCATGGTGATTTTAAACGCACCGTTGTCGGTGAACGATCTGTTGTCATGACCCGTGACGCCGATGGTGCCATTCGTGTTATCGAAAATGTTTGCGCGCACCGGGGCATGCAATTTTGCCGGGCGCGCCACGGTAATAAAAAAGAACTGGTATGCCCCTATCATCAGTGGAGCTACAAACTCAACGGCGACCTGCAGGGAGTTCCATTTCGTCGTGGCGTCAAGCAGGATGGAAAAATTAACGGCGGTATGCCAGTCAGCTTTAAAACCGAGGATAACGGTTTGACGAAGTTAAAGGTCGCTACCCGTGGCGGGGTGGTGTTTGCCTCTTTCGACCTAGATATAGAACCTTTGGAAGAGTTTCTTGGGCCGCAAATGTTGACGTATTTTGATCGCCTGTTCAATGGCCGCCAGCTCAAGATACTTGGTTATAACCGTCAACGCATACCGGGCAACTGGAAGCTGATGCAAGAAAATATCAAGGACCCCTACCATCCTGGTTTGCTGCACACCTGGTTCGTCACCTATGGCCTTTGGCGTGCAGACAACAAATCGCAGCTTCGCATGGATGATCATTTCCGCCATGCAGCGATGATCTCGACCCGTGGCACAGGTAGCACAGCAGCCGAAGTCACTGCGGGTGTGAGTAGCTTTAAAGAAAACATGCAAATCAACGACAAACGTCTGCTTGACATTGTCCAGGAAGATTGGTGGAAGGGTCCGACCGCTGTGATGATGACCGTGTTTCCAAGTGTCATTTTCCAACAGCAGGTCAATAGCGTATCCACTCGCCACATTCAACCTAATGGTAGCGGTTCATTTGACTTTATCTGGACCCACTTTGGCTTTGAAGACGATAGCGAAGAAATGACAGAACGTCGTTTGATTCAGGCAAACCTGTTTGGCCCGGCAGGCTTCGTATCAGCAGATGACGGTGAAGTCATCGAGTTTTCACAATGCGGGTTCGAGCAAAAACCGAATCATCGCACGCTGGCCGAACTGGATGGCATACACATCCAGGATACGGAGCATATGGTCACAGAAACACTGATACGCGGAATGTACAACTATTGGCGGAAAGTGATGGAGCGTTAACATGATTGATCCAAAAACATATGTCGACCTGATCCAATTGTATGCGGATTACGCAGCGGTGCTCAGTAATGCAGAATGGAAAAAATGGCCGGATTTTTTCACTGAAACCTGTATTTACATGATCCAGCCGCGCGAGAATTTTGAGCGCAACTTCCCGCTTGCCACACTCTCATTCATCAGCAAGAAAATGCTGCTGGATCGTGTCTATGGCATTGAAGAAACTCTATTTCATGACCCCTATTATCAACGCAATATAACTGGCCTTCCCTTAGTCAAGAGCGTGGAGGCCGGGCTGATTGTGTCAGAAGCGAACTATACCGTGTTCAGAACCAAGCTTAACCAGGAAACCACCGTGTTCAATGCCGGTCGCTACCTGGATAAAGTACGCCTGACCCCTGAAGGAATGAAGTTCGAGTCAAAGCTGTGTATTTATGACTCAGAAATGATTCCGAATTCACTTATTTATCCGATTTGAGGTTCCCATGAGTCAAAACTGGATCGAGGCAATTGCTGCCGATGATGTCCCCCAAGATGATGTGGTTGGCGTTGCCGTGGAAGGAAGGGACCTGGCTATTTATAGCTTTAACGGAAACGTCTACGCGACTGACAACATATGCACCCACGGACATGCGCGCTTGTGCGACGGCTTTTTGGAAGGACACGAAATTGAATGCCCGCTGCATCAGGGAAAATTCGATATCCGCAATGGCAAGGCAATGTGTTCCCCTCTCACACAAGACCTTCGTACCTACCCTGTGAAGATTGAAGCCGGAAAGGTTTTCATAGAAATGTAAATAGCCGTATCACTCAACGCTTGCTTTTCAATGACAGGCAAGCACCAAAAAATCAGGAGACAAAATGAAAGCCTTTAAAAAAATAAGTTCTGCCATAGCTACTTTTGCATGCACTTTAGCTTTCACATCAGCTTTCACTTCAGCAGCACAGGCTGCCAATGACATCAAGATTGGTTTTTCGGCACCGCTATCGGGCAGTCAGGCGATGGTGGGACAAGACCAACTGGACGGATTCAATCTGGCAATTGAGCAATATGGCGGCCGTTTCGGTGGCCGTACCGTGAGCTTGTTTAAAGAAGATGATCAACTGAAACCAGAAATAGGGGCGCAGATAATTCGTAAGTTTATCGAAAAAGACAAGGTAGACGCCATTGTCGGTCTGGGTTTTTCTAACGTTTTCATGGCTGGATTCAAGACTATCGTCGATTCAGGAGTGGTAGCCATCGGCACAAACGCTGGCCCTTCCCCAGTCGCTGGAGCCTCATGTGCCGCCAACGTGTTTTCTGTGGCCTGGCAAAACGACAGTACTGCAGAAGCGGTCGGTCAATATGTCAAATCCAAGGGCTATAAAAAAGTATTCCTCCTGGCACCCAACTATCAGGCAGGCAAGGACATGCTGACTGGATTCAAGCGCTTGTATAAAGCTACGGTCGCGGATGAACTCTATACGCAAGTTGGCCAAACCGACTACTCTGCCGAAATCGCTCAAATTCAGTCTGCAAAGCCAGATGCCGTGTTTGTTTTCTATCCGGGTGGGATGGGCGTCAATTTCGTCAAACAATTTAGCCAGGCTGGCTTATTGGGTACTGTACCGATGTTCTCTGTCTTCACCATAGACGGTACAACCATGCCGGCATTGAGAGATTTTGCCGTTGGAAGCACCTTTGGTGCCATGTGGGACGCGGCGCTGGACAACGATGAAAACAAGAAATTTGTCGCAGCGTTCCAGGCAAAGTACAAGCGCATTCCAAGTGAATACGCTGCAACTGGATTTGATGCAGCACGCATTATAAATCTGGCAGTAGAAAAACTAGGCGGCAACACCTCAGACAAGAAAGCTTTTTCAGAGGCAGTGAGAGCTGCTGGTAAAGAATTCAAATCGGTAAGGGGGCCTTTTCAGTTCAATAACAATAACTTCCCTATTCAGAACTACTACATATTCGAAGTCGTTAAAACTGCAGGCCGGATTGAAGTGAAACAAAGTAGCGTTGCGCTAAAAGAGCATTCCGACGCCTACAGCAATCAATGTCCGAGGAAGTAAATGGATATCTTAATGCAGGTATTCCCTCAGGTACTCAATGGTATTCAATACGGCGTGCTCCTGTTCTTGCTTGCAGCCGGCCTGACATTGGTATTTGGGATCATGAACTTTGTCAATTTGGCGCATGGCTCGCTGTATATGCTGGGGGCCTATTTTTCCGCTCTCGGTTTTGAATACGGAGGATCATTCGCCTGGGCAGTGCTGGCGGCCATCATCGGTTGCGCAGCAGTTGGATTGATATTGGAACGCATCGTCATCACCCGCCTTTATAGCCGGGATCACCTGGATCACGTATTGGCGACTTTTGGCCTGGTGCTTTTTTTTAACGAGCTGGTACGCATCCTATTTGGTTCTCAGCCTTACTTTTTACCTGTCCCTGCATTTCTCGAAGGAACAGTGAATCTTTTTGGCATCACTTACCCGGCCTACCGTTTTTCTATTATTGCCGTTGGTATCGTGGTTGCTGTTGGGGCACAGTGGCTCATGCAAGGAACGCGATTGGGAATGCTCATTCGTGCTGGCACAAGCAACCCTGCCATGGTTGGTGCACTGGGAGTCAATATTAAATTGCTCAACACCCTCTTGTTCTGCATAGGCGCTGTGCTGGCCGGATTGGCAGGAGTGATGGCTGGACCGATACTGTCGATTCAATCAGGAATGGGGGAATCCGTGTTGATCAGCACACTAGTCGTGATCGTGATCGGTGGCATTGGATCAATACGCGGCGCACTGTATGCGTCCATCATCGTAGGTGTTGCAGATACGCTGGGACGTGCTTTTTTGCCGCTGTTATTCCGTTCTGTCATGGATAGAGAAGTGGCGACAGCAGCCGGGCCCGCCGTCGCTTCCATGCTGGTCTATATCTTGATGGCACTTGTATTGGCCGTCAAACCGCAGGGCCTTTTTCCAACGGGGAGACGGTAATGTTGAGAAAAGACATGTTTCACAAAGCTGCTTTTTTTCTGCCCATGTCCATATTGGCCATGCTTGGCTTAGTGCCACTCGTAGCAGGAATGCTTGAACAGCCATTTTATGTATCACTGTTTGCCCGTATAGTGATTTACGCACTGGCTGCGATGGCCTTAAATCTTTCATTGGGCTATGCAGGGCTGGTCAGCTTTGGTCATGCCCTTTTCTTTGGCGTTGGTGCCTATTGCGTTGCCATACCAGCTTTTTATGGCATTGATTCTGGATGGATGCAATTGGGCATATGTATAGTGGCATGTGCTGTTCTTGGTGGCATTACCGGCCTCATCAGCCTTCGCACTACAGGTATCGCTTTCATCATGATCACGCTTGCCTTTGCTCAAATGGGATATTTCGTCTTTGTAAGCCTGAAAAATTATGGTGGAGACGACGGCATGACGATCTCTAATCCATCAAAATTTTTCAGTGTGAGCTTAGGTGACCTGAACACACTTTATTATGTTGCGTTTTTCTTGCTGTGCATTGTCACCTGGTTTATGTGGCGACTTCATTCGTCGTTGTTTGGAATGGTGTTGCGCGGTGCGAAACAGAATACCCGTCGCATTAATGCATCAGGGTTTCCGGCAAAAAAATATCAGCTTGTTGCCTATGTGATTTCTTCGATTATCTGTGGCATAGCAGGACTGCTTTTTGCAAACCTGAATGCATTTGCATCTCCCAGCACGCTAGCCTGGTCTGTGTCTGGAGATTTAATTGTCATGGTGGTTCTGGGCGGGATAGGTTCAGTTGCCGGACCATTTATTGGCGCATTTGTGTTCTTGGGACTTGAAGAAATACTAAAGGCATACTTCGAGCATTGGATGGTCGTTTTTGGCCCCATCATTGTCTTGATTGCTTTGCTCGGCAAATCCGGGATTGTTGGCTGGTTGAACAGTATCGATCACCGGCTTACACGTCTGCGCAATCAGTATCGTGTGATGAAAAATAGTAGGCCTGTCCCTGCTGAGGAGAAGTCAGCATGACGACCAGTCTACTGAGTACCCGCTCCCTGACAAAACGCTATGGTGGTTTGCTCGTTACCGACAACGTCACCATTGATATTCAACCGGGTGAACTACACGCAATCATTGGTCCAAATGGTGCCGGCAAAACTACCCTCATCAATCAATTATCAGGGGAATTATCCCCCGACATGGGGCAGGTATATTTTCAAGGACAAGATGTAACACCCCTGGGGATAGAAAGCCGGGCTCACCTGGGTTTGCTTCGCTCGTATCAGATAACTTCTATCTTTGAGTCATTCACTGTCCGCGAGAATGTGGTGTTATCTGCAGCCGGAGCAAAAAGAAATGCATTTTCTTTTTTAAAACCTATGCTTGAACATCGGGATATGACCCATGTAGCAGACCGTGTTATTGAAGACATAGGCTTGGTAGCCAGCCAAAACATGCTGGCAGGTGAATTGGCATATGGAGAGCGACGACAACTGGAACTCGCAATGGCGATGGCCGCAGAACCCAGGTTCCTGTTACTGGATGAGCCTATGGCGGGAATGAGTTCGCAAGAATCTGCTGTGGTAGTCACATTACTCAAGCGACTCAAAGGTAAATATGGAATCCTGCTGATTGAGCATGACATGGACGCGGTATTTGCCCTGGCAGATCGTATCAGCGTGCTGGTATATGGTCGCATCATGTTTTGTGGAACACCTGATGAAATTCGCAATCACCCGGAGGTGAAAGCTATTTATCTCGGTGAAGAAGAATAAGGATTGATCATATGGACCAGTTGCTTAAAATTGAACATGTCGTTGCTTCCTATGGACATGCCCAGGCCCTGTTTGGCGTCGATCTGGATGTCAGGGAAGGAGAAGTGATCACCCTGCTTGGACGAAATGGTATGGGTAGATCGACGACGATCAAATGTCTTTTCGGATTATTACCGGTGCAAAAGGGGAATATATGCTTTGCAGGAACGGACCTTCAATCAAGTGCCCCGCATGTAATCGCACGTCTTGGCCTAGGGCTAGTGCCTGAAGGGCGCCAGATATTTCCTAACCTGTCCGTGGAAGAGAATTTAATCGCCACGGCCAGGGCATCGAAAAAAAATGCCCTCTCCTCCCCCTGGACATTAGGCCGTGTTTACCAATTCTTTCCAAGATTAAAAGAAAGACGCACTAACCAGGGATGGCAACTGTCTGGCGGAGAACAGCAAATGCTGGCTATCGGCAGGGCACTGATGACCAATCCGCGGCTTCTCGTATTAGACGAAGCGACGGAGGGGCTATCCCCCTTAATCAGGCAAGAGATATGGGCAGCACTGAAAGTATTAAAAAGTGAAGGCCTGTCACAGATCGTGATTGACAAGAACATCAAATCTCTTTTGACGCTAGCTGATCGTCACTTTGTCATGGAAAAAGGGAAAATTGTCTGGTCTGGCACTTCGGCAAAACTTTCAAATGAACCTGACATCATCCATCGCTACCTTGGAGTGTGAATAATCATGTCCACCGAACGTATGCTCTACAATTATTTTCGTAGTTCTTCTTCATATCGGGTTCGTATCGCATTGAACCTGAAATCGCTTCCCTTCGCGTATCTTGCGGTGCATTTGAATCGACATGGCGGCGAACAGTTTTCGCATGATTTTCAGGCCCTGAATCCACAACAACTGGTTCCGCTACTGCTTGAAAACGGACACAGGATCAGCCAGTCTCTGGCTATCATTGAATATCTCGAAGAAACCTATCCAGAACATCCCCTATTACCACCAGCGCCCGAGGATAGGGCTTATGTACGGCAGATAGCAAACACCATTGCATGTGAAATGCATCCGCTGAATAATCTGCGTGTGTTGAAGTATTTAACTGAAGAACTCAAACTGACTGACGCAGCAAAGAAAAACTGGGTTCATCACTGGAATGAACTGGGCTTGCAGGCTCTTGAGAAAACTATCCTGGATTCGCCCAAGAGAGGGCAATTTGTCTTTGGCAATACGCCGACGATTGCTGACTGTTGCCTCGTCCCACAATTATTCAACGCACAGCGTTTTGATGTTGATCTCACCCCCTACCCGACCTTGCGAGCCATCGCGACAGCGTGCGGGAAACTAAAGGCATTTGAATTGGCGCATCCTGGCATGCAGCCAGACTCGGAGTAATGTCACCCCGGGTTGATAGAACGAACAAAGATGCGCTAGCCTGTTTTCAGGCACGCCATATCTTGAATCTGCTGACTCAGGATATGGCATATCAATGACACTTCCGATGAAGCTGTGCTTGCTTGAAAACGCTATCAGCCCACCCACACACGCGCGTTACGGAACATGCGCATCCATGGGGAATCTTCACCCCAGCCATCTGGATGCCAAGAATGCAGGACCGAGCGGAATACGCGCTCTGCATGCGGCATCAATACCGTAAAGCGTCCATCTTCATTGGTGACCGAGGTAATCCCAAGAGGTGAACCATTTGGGTTGTAGGGGTAAGCTTCCGTCGCCTGACCAGCATTATTGACAAAGCGCATGGCAACCTGTGCCTTGGCAATATCGCCCGTCGTAGAGAAGTCAGCAAAGCCTTCGCCATGGGCAATGGCGATAGGCGTTTGCGTGCCGGCCATACCCTGGAAGAAAATGGATGCAGAGTCAGCCACTTCCACCATGGCAAACCGGCCTTCGAACTGCTCTGACTTGTTCTTGGTGAATTTAGGCCAGGCCTGTGCACCAGGGATGATGGATTTCAGATTACTCATCATCTGGCAACCATTGCAGATACCCAGGCCAAACGTATCATCGCGGTGGAAGAATTGCGAAAACTGTTCAGACATCATGGCATTGAACAAAATGGTTTTTGCCCAGCCCTCACCTGCCCCCAGCACGTCACCGTAAGAGAAGCCACCGACAGCGATCAAGCCCTTGAAATCGGCCAATTTTGCGCGGCCGGCGATCAGGTCACTCATGTGTACGTCCACCGCTTCAAAACCGGACTTATGCATGACATAGGCAGTTTCGATATGTGAATTCACGCCCTGCTCACGCAGGATGGCGACCTTGGGACGCACGCCCGTGGCAATGAATGGCGCGGCCACATCTTGTTGCGGGTCGAAACTCAGCTTGGGTTGCATGCCGGGATCATTCGCATCAATGATGCGTGCATATTCGGCATCTGCTCCGGCTGGGTTATCGCGCAGGCGGGCGATTTGCCAGCTGGTTTTGCTCCACAATTGGTGCAACGTGGTTCTTGGCTGCGAATAAATTTGCTTGGCGTCACGGGTAAATTCGATGATGCCGCCATTGTTTGGCTTGCCGATGATATGGCTGCAGGCACCCAGATTAAAACTACGCAAGACATCCATGACTTCTGAGCGCTGTTCAGTGCGGACCTGTATCACGGCACCCAACTCTTCATTGAACAAGGCGCGCAGTGTCATGTCATTGCGACGCTCAGACACCTGGCTGGCCCAGTTCTTGGCATCGCCCTGGTCTGCTGCATGCTCACTATCCATGGTCAGGATGTCGAGATTGACAGACAACCCAGCACGACCTGCAAAGGCCATTTCACACAGGCTGGCATACAGACCACCATCAGAGCGGTCATGATAAGCCAGCAATTTATCTTCGCGATTCAATTGCTGAATAGCGGCAAAGAAGGCTTTGAGGTCTTCTGCACTATCGACATCCGGCGCGTCGTTGCCGAGTTGCTGCATGACTTGCGCGAAGCAGGAAGCCCCCAGGCGATTCTTGCCACGGCCGAGATCGATCAGGATCAGGCTGGTATCGCCCTGATCCAGGCGTATCTGCGGTGTCAGCGACTTGCGCACGTCGTACACCGGTGAGAAGGCAGAAATAATCAGCGATACCGGTGACGTCACGGCCTTGCTTTGCCCTTCATCCTTCCAGGTAGTACGCATGGACAAAGAATCTTTACCTACCGGGATACTGATACCCAGCGCCGGGCACAATTCCATGCCGACGGCTTTTACCGTATCAAACAGGGCGGCATCCTGGCCGGGCTGGCCACAGGCGGCCATCCAGTTGGCCGACAGTTTGATATCCGACATATCCCTGATCGGTGCGGCAGCGATATTGGTGATGGCTTCACCGACAGCCATACGGCCCGATGCAGCAGCATCAATCACAGCCAGCGGTGTACGTTCGCCCATGGACATGGCTTCACCCAGATAGCCTTCCAGGCTCATGGTAGTCACGGCGCAATCTGCCACTGGCACTTGCCATGGGCCGACCATCTGGTCACGCACCGAGGTAGCACCAACCGTGCGGTCACCAATGGTGATCAGGAAGGATTTATCAGCAACCGTAGGCAGACTCAGGACACGCTCTGCGGCGACTTGCAAAGCGATGCCTGTCAAATCAATTTTCGGGAAATCATTGCTGACGTGGGTGACATCCCTGTGCATTTTTGGTGGCTTGCCCAGCAAGACATTCATGGGCATATCGACTGGCGAAGTATCGTTTTGCGGGTCGATGACGCGCAATTGACGCTCTTCTGTCGCTGTACCAACAACAGCAAACGGGCACCGCTCACGTTCACAAAAATGAAGGAACAAGTCCAGGCTTTCTGGGGCAATGCCGAGGACATAACGCTCTTGCGATTCATTGCTCCAGATTTCTTTCGGGGCCATGCCGCTTTCTTCCAGCGGCACCTTGCGCAAATCAAACAGGGCACCACGCTTGGCGTCATTGGTGATTTCCGGGAAGGCATTCGACAAACCACCGGCACCGACGTCATGGATGGACAAAACAGGATTGTCATCACCCAACTGCCAGCATGAATTGATGACTTCTTGCGCACGGCGTTCCATTTCAGGGTTGCCACGCTGGACAGAATCAAAATCCAGATCTGCCGTATTGGTGCCGGTTGCCATCGAAGACGCTGCACTACCGCCCATGCCTATGCGCATGCCCGGGCCACCCAGTTGTATCAGCAGGCTGCCTACCGGCAGATCATTCTTTTTGGTGTGTTTGTCCGAGATATTGCCTATACCACCGGCAATCATGATGGGCTTGTGATAGCCATATACCGTGCCGCCGACATTTTGTTCGAAGGTACGGAAATAACCACCCAGAACAGGGCGACCAAATTCATTATTGAACGCCGCGCCACCCAAAGGGCCTTCTATCATGATCTGCAGCGGCGAGGCGATACGGTCTGGCTTGCCATAGGTGTCGGCACTGGCTTTTGCAGTCAGGCTATCACCGGTGTTTTCCCAGGCCTGGCGTGCGCCTGGCAACATCAGATTCGAAACAGTGAAGCCAGTCAGGCCAGCTTTTGGCCTGGCACCACGACCAGTGGCACCTTCATCACGAATTTCGCCACCAGCGCCGGTAGAAGCACCCGGGAACGGGGAAATAGCGGTTGGATGATTATGGGTTTCCACCTTCATCAGAGTATGCGTCAGTTCTTCTGTGACCTGATATACCTGGTCTTTACCGGATGGGAAGAAACGATTGACGACCGCACCTTCCATGATGGAAGAATTATCGCTGTAGGCAACGATGGTGCCTTTAGGTTGCAGTTCGTGGGTATTCTTGATCATCTGGAACAGGGATTTGTCCTGTTTCTGACCATCAATCGTCCAGTCTGCATTGAAAATCTTGTGACGGCAATGTTCGCTGTTTGCCTGGGCAAACATCATCAGTTCAACGTCCGTAGGATTACGTTTGGCTGCGGTAAAGGCATCCACCAGGTAATCAATCTCGTCATCTGACAAGGCCAGGCCGAGTTCGCTATTGGCATGCAACAGGGCAGCCTTGCCACCTTGCAGCACGTCGACATGTTCCAGCTCTTTGGCGACCAGTTCAGAGAACAGTGCCTGCGCCTGCTGTGCATCAGCCAGCACCATTTCTGTCATGCGGTCGTGCAAGAGTGCTGCTACCTGTTCACGGCGGCCATCAGCAAGCTTTTTGGCACCGCCCAGCAAACCCGTCTTTACCTGCACATAGTAAATAATGCCGCGTTCCAGACGGTGGATATGCGTCATGCCGCAATTGTGGACGATGTCCGTCGCCTTGCTGGCCCATGGAGAAATCGTGCCAAAGCGCGGGATCACGACAAATACATCCCCTTCACTGCTGGCGGCAAATGCATCGCCGTACACCAGGAGAGCGTTCAGGCGATCAGCGTCTTCCTTGACCAGTTCAGATGCCGTATCGACAAAATGCACATAGCGTCCACTGACGCCGACAATATTGGCATCGACAGCTTGCAAACGAGAGAGAAGACCGGAGGTACGAAAAGCAGACAGGGCGTTGGAGCCTGGCAATATCAACATGGTGAGCGAGGTAGTTGAGGCAATGTACACAAAAGCTGCGATGTACATATGCTGGTTGGATCAGAAAGCGAGATTATACCTTGATGCCCAAGCCGACTCCAAACGCAGGCGACAAGATTTCGCCCTCAGCACCCAACTCAATACTAAACTCAATGCCAAACTCAATTCACAAACAAAGTGCTATGACCGATTTTTTTACCGTTTATGAATTTGGATGCATACTTCTTTTCATTAAAATGCTGCAAATCCTCATCCAAGACGATGATACTGACTTTTTTCTCATCAGAAATCTTGTCAAACATGGTGTCGGTGACAACAATTTCGTTTTTATGCAGCTTGTTACCCCAAAACAGGTCGCTGCTGCGGCTGTCAATAATGCGTACCGGCTGCTTCAGGTAAAACGGCAGGGAAGACTGGTTTTCAAAGACCCGGTATAAAAATACTTCACTTTCGTTCTTGTTACTTTGCAATTCAAGCGCCATGGGCAGGGTTGATGTCCAATCGGAAGATGCCTGTAAAACACCGATTGCGGTAAACAATATCATTGCCGGCAATGCCACAAAAGGCAGCAGGCCAGTGCGCGGATAACGCCACACCAGCACACCGATACCGGCACTGAGTAGCGTCATCACGACCAGGCACCAATAAACAAAATGCATGCCACCCATGCCATAAATGCTGAGCGTTGCCAGCCATGCGCCCTTGCCGCCATCGGCCCACCAGGCCAGCGCAGCAAAAATCCCAGCCAGCACCAAAGCCACCAGTCCGCGAGCCCAGGCACTACCCATGGCCCTGTCTTCCAGCGCGAGCGCCAATTGCAGGGCCGCCAGCGGCATCACCACCACCAGATAATAATTGGCCTTGGCACTGGACAGGGAAAAGAACAATACAGGAATAATCCAGGCACAACTCAAGAAACTGCGCAATGACCTGGGCGTCGGTTGCACAGCTTTCACAAATAGCAGGAGCGGCAGGAAAAATGACCAGGGGAACAGGTAAATGAGCATCCTGGGCAGGTAATACCACCAGGCACCGGCATAGTAATCATGTGGCTCGCGCTTGCCCAAAAAACGCAGTACATGCTCATTGATGAAATAAAACCAGGCAAAAATCGGTTCGGCCATGATGGCGGCAATATGCCAGGGCGCAGCAATCAGGAAAAACAGCCCCAGCCCGCGCCAGTTCAGCCATGTGGCCAGTCGCGCAAAAAAATCCCGCAGCGAAGTCGATAGCAAGATAGTGTAGGCAAAAGTCACTATACCGAACAGAATAATCGCAACAAAGCCCTTTGCCAGCAAAGCAAGGGCAAGAAAAGTCATGGACCAGTACAAGCGCTTCTTTTCACCGGAAATGCTATACAAATAGCCCGACATCAATGCCCCCGTCAACATCGCCGTCAGCAACATGTCAAACATCAGGGTACGCGACATGGCGATCACGCCCAGACCGCTGATAAACATCAGTGCAGCGAGTTTTGCTGCATTCGGGCGTGCGATCTGGCGTCCAAACCACATCATCATGCCGACACAAGCCAGGGCAGACAACGCCGGCACCAGGCGTGCCGCCCATTCATGCTCGCCAAACAGGGCAAATGAGAAGGCCGTCAGCCAATACAGCAATGGTGGCTTTTCCATATAAGCCAGACCGTTCAGGTGCGGGATGATCCAGTTATGCCAATCGCCAGCCGCCAGCATTTCCCTGGGTATTTCGGCGTACAGGCCTTCATTGTTGTCCAGAATCGGGTAGGCACCCAAACCATAGGCAAGAAAGAAAAAAGCCAATAGCCATACCAACCAGGCAGGAATATCCGGCAGTTGTACTTTCTGGCTAGGCTGAACAAAACTCATAAAGACAATAAACTTATTGATCGGTGCGAGCGTATTCTACGCATCTTCAAAATTGTTTTTTGGAAAAGTAACGATTATTCAAACACTTGAGTCAAAACAAAAAAAAGACAAGCAACATGCTTGTCTTTTTATTGCTCTCAAGGAAATAATCAAGCGGCAGAAGCAACATTCTTCGCCCACACCAGCGATGCCATGTGCGCGGCATTCAAATCGGCAGGGCTAATTTTCAATGACTCTGCCAGTGAACCGACCAGCATGCTATTGAGCTCACATGCTTCCGCCAGAGCCAGGAAAGGGCCATAGGTGCCACCACGGGAAATCAGGGCTTCGGTCACGACTTCAGGCAACTGTACGGTGGACAGCACTTCTTCCATCGAGATTCCCAATAACCTGTCCAGCAGGGAAAACATACCTGCTACAAACAGGTTTTCAGCTTCACTCTTGGACATTTTGCCCTGCCCCAGCGCTTCAGCCAGGCGACCACGGACAATCGCAGTCTCCAGCAGCACAGGCGAATAGCCACTGGTACTGGCCGTTGCCAACAACACGGTCAGCCAACGGTACAAGGGGCTGTATCCCAGCATTTGCACCGCATGCTTCAGCGACTGCACTTCAGTTCTCAGGCCAAAACCTGCAGAGTTAATATAGCGCAGTAACTTATAGGCCAGCGTGGCATCACGTTTGACGACAGCTTCCAGTTGCTGTATGTCGGCATTTTTCCTGACCATTTCCATCAATTGCAAAATGGTGGTTTGTGCGGTATTCAGGGTTTTGGGTGCACTGCTTGGACGCGGTGTCAAATGCAGTTTGCCGACAAAACTATCAAGGCCCAATGCGGAACAGGCATCAAAATCCTGCCAGGTCATGATGTTGCGGGCAACCATACGCACTGTCGATTGCTTCAGTGCTGCATAGACTTTGGCCTGGGATGCAAAATTGGCTGCATTCAATTGCACTTCAAGATGGGTGATCAGGGCAAAATAAGAACGCTCCAGCGTTGTTAATTCGGCACCACGCAAGCAAATACCAAACCCAAGCTGACGTAATTCAGTCACTACCGCCAGTGTTTCAGGGTTGGCGAAATACTTTTTATGCAAAATCAGGACGGTGTTTTCTGCCGGCAGCAGCTTTAAGCCCCGTGCGTGCAACAACTCTGGCACGGCTTCGAGGAACAGCAGGCTGTCACCGAGTAAAAAACCCTTGTCATCATCATGCAGTTCCTCAGCGACAAACTCCATGAGTTCGCTCAGGCTTTCTGTACTCGATTCAATATCCTGATTAGGCTGCTGCCAAGAAAATTGAAATCCGATTACCCGCTGTTTGGGATCAAGTAATGGTTCCCTGACAATGAAGCTCGCTTCGATCATTTTATCTAGTATGTATGTTAATTAGGAATGAAACAGTCAGAACCCAAGGCTATCCAGCAAATCATCTACCTGCCCCTGATTTGCCACTACCTCGGCATTTCCTTCCGGATTGATTTGCGGACCATTCAACAGTCCATCTGATATGTCCCGCTTGACTTCATCAGGCGAGTAATCTATCAGCAGTTGCACCAGTTGCTGCTCCAGACTCTGAGCCAGTTCAGTTACTTTCTTGATGACCTGACCAGTCAGGTCCTGGAAATCTTGCGCCATCATGATATCCATCAGATGAGACTTGGTTTCCACACTGTTTTCACTGGCCATTTTCAGGTAAGCCTGCATCTGCTGCGCAATGTCCTGATACTGCGCAGTTGATACAGACGCTGACTGCATCACAGTCAAAGCCGCACTCAGCGTTTTGGCTTCTGAATCCAGTGTTTCTTGCAAGGGGATGGCAGCATCAGTTGCATTCAACACCCGCTGCGCCGCCTTTTCAGACATTTTTGCAACATAGTCCAGCCGGTCACGTGCGTCAGGAATACCTTCTGCTGCCTTTTCCAACAATTTATCCAGGCCCAGACCACGCAAACTATCGTGCAACAGCCTGGTCATGTGCCCTACTCTATGCAGGAGGTCATCTTGTTCAGTACTTTGACTTATGTTCTGACTCATGTTTTCCCCCGTTGAAAACTGATGGTCTTGCTATTTCCCCAGTTTTTCAAAAATTTTGGTCAGTTTCTCGTCCAGGGTAGCAGCCGTGAATGGTTTCACGACGTAACCGTTGGCACCCGCCTGCGCAGCAGCAATGATGTTTTCTTTCTTCGCTTCTGCAGTTACCATCAGTACCGGCATTTTCGACAAAGCTGGATCAGCACGAATATGCTGCAACATGGTCAAACCATCCATATTGGGCATATTCCAGTCTGAGATGACAAAATCGAAATCACCATTCTTCAACTTTGCCAATCCCATTGCACCATCTTCTGCTTCATCGACATTGGAATATCCCAATTCTTTAAGCAAATTCCGCACTATGCGACGCATAGTAGAAAAGTCATCAACTACTAAAAATTTGAGATTTTGATCGGCCATGAATTACTCCACTATTTCTTTAAGGACAGTTATTAGCATTATCGGACAAATTTACATAAAACGGTGCTGAAATTGCAGTAAAGCATCAAATTCTACCTTAATGCATCAAACCCTCAAAGCTCTGCTGCCATGAGTTGCCAGGTAATGCAGGACCTTGGTGGGCAATTCATTCAATGGGCCAACCTCATTGGTGGCACCAATTGCGATTGCTTCACGCGGCATACCAAATACTACACAACTTGCTTCGTCTTGGGCAAAATTGTACGCACCAGCATTTTTCATCTCCAGCATACCCACGGCACCATCCTTGCCCATACCGGTCAAAATAACGCCAACTGCATTTTTACCGGCATAGACTGCAGCAGACTTGAATAACACATCCACAGAAGGCCGGTGCCGGTTCACCGGCGGTCCCTGGTCAAGCTGGGTGACGTAATTGGCACCACTGCGCCCCAGCAACAGGTGGGAATGGCCGGGCGCTATATAAGCATGCCCTGGCAATACCCGCTCGCCGCCGCTGGCTTCGGAAACCGAAATTTTGCACAAACCGTCTAGTCGCTTGGCAAATGAGCGGGTAAAGCCTTCCGGCATATGCTGGGTAATCAGAATACCCGGACAATCTGACGGCATTTGCACCAGGAAGTTCTTGATCGCTTCGGTCCCGCCTGTCGAGGCACCGATAATAATTAGTTTTTCACTACTTGTCAGCGGATTTCTAACCGGTGGCAATACCCCGCCAGTAGCCTGCGTACCGCCTGCTGGGGGCAGGCTGCGTGGACGGATTCTGGCCTTGGACGCGATCCGGATTTTATCGGTGATCAGTTCGGTATATTCCAGCATGCCGCTCTGGATGGACAACTTGGGTTTGGTGACAAAATCCACCGCGCCCAATTCCAGTGCACGCATGGTGATTTCCGAACCTCGCTCTGTCAGGGATGAGACCATGATGACAGGCATGGGCCGCAAGCGCATGAGGCGCTCCAGAAAATCCAGGCCATCCATTTTGGGCATCTCCACATCCAGCGTCAGTACATCCGGATTGGTCTGCTTGATCATCTCGCGGGCCACCAGGGGATCAGGGGCCACACCGACGACTTCCATGTCGGGCTGGCTGCCAATAATCTCGCTCATGACGCTGCGTATCAGGGCCGAATCGTCAACAATCAATACTTTAATTTTCATTACAAAATACTCCGCAATCAGAGGTGCCTGGCAATCAGTGCCAGGCATCAATACAGTGACTAAAACAGGTCGACTTCACCACCAACCGAGGTAGTCTTGAGCCTGCTTGCATAATCCTGTTCACGCCTTCTGAGGGTATCGTTATGTTCTACTTTCAATTTCTTCACCAAAACTTTGCCTGTCCTTGGGAAGAAATAGACTTTACGCGGGTAAATATCATTAAGATCTTCAGCAATCACGCGCATTCTTTCTGCGCGCAGGTAATCCAGTACAAACTTGGCATTCCGCTCACCGACATTAATGGCGGTGAAACCACGCAAGACATTGCCACCACCAAATACCTTGGCTTCCATGTTTTCACGCTTCGCCCCAGCTTTCAGGAGTTCATTGATCAACACTTCCATCGCATAGGTACCGTAGCGCATGGATGCAGATACCGGATTATCGGCATCACCACCGCTATCCGGCAACATGAAATGGTTCATGCCACCGACCCCGGACACCCGGTCACGTATGCAGGCAGAAACACAGGAACCCAGCACCGTGACAATCAGCATGTCCTTGTTCGTGAAATAAAATTCACCGGGCAGGATTTTGGCGGCATCGCAATCAAACGTCCTGTCGTAATAGACGTTCGTGGCAAAATGCTCTTCACTTAACTGGCTCATGGATTGCCCTTCTGCAGATGACGCGATGCTGTTCTGGTTCCTGAAGCAAGGGATTTGGCCAACTCATACACCGTCTTGCCTCTGAGCTTGAAATCATCTGACACGTATAGAAAATTCTCCGAATGGCCGGCAAACAACAGCCCATCTGACTTCATCAAGGGAACAAATTTCTTCAAAATTTTGCTTTGGGTAGGTTTGTCAAAATAGATCATGACATTCCGGCAAAAAATCGCATCAAATTCGCCGCTTAAAGACCAACTGTCTTCCAATAAATTCAATTGTTTGAAAGTAATCAGATCGCGCAATTCAGGTCTGACACGCACCAGTCCCTCCTGCGCGCCCTTGCCTTTTAAAAAAAACTTTCTGGTTCTTTCTGCCGACAGTTTTTCTATACGGTCCAGGTTATACACCCCGCGTGAAGCCGTCTCCAGGACATTCGTATCAATATCAGTGGCGATGATATGTGCCGGCGGTTTTAGTGTGCCAAATGCTTCGCACAAGGTCATCGCGATGGAATAAGGTTCTTCACCGGTGGAACTGGCAGAACACCAGATATTGACCGCTTCTTTTTTTCCGGCAACATGCGAGGCAAGTATGGGGAAATGATGTTCTTCCCTGAAAAATGAGGTCAGGTTGGTGGTGAGCGCATTGGTAAAGGCTTCCCACTCCGAATCGATCTCCTGATTTTCAAGACTATCCAGATATTCTGAAAATGAATGGATTCCTGTTGCGCGCAAACGACGCGCCAGGCGGCTGTACACCATCTCCTGTTTGCTGTCAGCCAAAGAAATACCGGCTCTTTTGTATATCAGGTCTCTGACACGATCAAAATCACGTGCATTGAAAGAAAATTCTTTTGAACTGTCAGACCTGTTTTTGTCGATGGATTTCGTCATTTAATACCTTCCCTAACTCTCACCATCATCTTCAGAAGCGTATGCACCATTTCTGCACGAAATCTAATTAACACAATACACCATGAAGAATTAGTTCCGGGCTAAAAACTGGCTGCGACATTAAAAATTATGTGTCTTTTGTCTGCTTCAACCACACTGAAGCAGAGCGACGCTTCCTTCGATCAAAAACCAACTACATGTCAAAACTCTTCCCAGTCATCTTCATTGCGTTTGCTGGCTTCGGCCGCCTGGCGGCCTGGCCCGGATGTCGGTCTGGCTGACTCTGCTGCTTTAGCAGTAGTAGCAGCGGTCCGTGGCAATGCCTTGACTTCCTGACGGGCAGCGGCTGCAACCTTGGCTGGCGGGGCCTTGCTGACGGTAGGTTTAACCGTATGATTTGTAGCGGCCTGCAATTTGAAGACGCTGACTGCCTCAGCCAGAGCCACGGCCTGTTCTTCCATGCTTTCTGCCGCTGCCGCTGCCTGTTCTACCAGAGCGGCATTCTGTTGTGTCATTTCATCCATCTGGGTAATCGCCAGATTCACCTGTTCTATGCCTGAACTTTGTTCCTGGCTGGCTGCCGTGATCTCGCTCATGATGTCGGCCACATGCTGGACGCTGGTGACAATTTCATCCATGGTCTTGCCGGCTTCATCCACCAGCCTGCTACCCTGGTCCACCTTGTCGACCGAATCACTGATGAGGGATTTGATTTCCTTGGCAGCACTGGCACTGCGTTGTGCCAGATTGCGTACTTCAGCCGCTACCACGGCAAAACCACGGCCCTGTTCACCTGCCCTGGCGGCTTCCACCGCTGCATTCAGGGCCAGGATGTTGGTCTGAAAGGCAATCCCGTCGATGACGCCTATGATGTCGACAATCTTGCGTGAACTTTCCTTGATGGAACCCATGGTGCTGACCACCTGCCCCACCACGGCACCGCCTTTGACTGCAACACCAGATGCCGACACCACCAGTTGATTGGCCTGCCGTGCATTGTCGGCATTTTGCCGGACGGTGCTGGTCAGTTCTTCCATGGAACTGGCAGTTTCTTCCAGCGAACTGGCTTGCGATTCGGTGCGACTCGACAAATCGGCATTGCCAGAGGCAATTTCTCGCGACGCCACGGTAATGGTTTCAGTACCGACCCTGACCTGCCCTACCGTTGCGGCCAGATTGTCATTCATGTTTTTGAGGGCCTGCAACAGCGACGCCACTTCATCATTGCCGGATACACTGACCTGACTGCGCAAGTCACCATCAGCAACAGTCTCTGCCAGGCCCAATGCTTCTTGCAAAGGCTGGGTAATACTGCGCGTAATGGCCCAGGCGAACAAGGCACCAATTGCCAGCGCAGATACCAGAATAATGTACAGCCACATCGTCAGTTTGGCACCGGCGGCAGCCGAGGTTTCAAATACTTGCTTGGTAGCGACATCCTGCAAATCGACCAGCCGGTTCATTTCAATAATGGATTTGGAATTCAGCGGATCGATGACGGAAGAAATGATTTTCACCGCACCTTCTGCATTAAAGGCCAAAGCCTGGCCGACCGCATCTTTAAAAGGTTTTTCTATTTCCTTGTCGAGTTTTGCGATGTCACCAACAATTTTTTTTTCTTCGTCATTCAAGCCCAGCGTGGACAGTTTTTCTTTGGCGTCGTCGTATTTTTTGCGCTGCGCCTTGACCTTGCCTTCTTCTTTCTGCATTTCGCCAACATCCGACTGAATGCCAATATTACGCATCGCAATACCGCCTTCCAGCAAGGCGCTTTTCATGTTGTTTGCCAATACCTGTTTTTGACTGGCGAGAGTCAAGCCGTCCACCATCGCCTTGCGGTTATTCCCGCTGAGGGCATTGACGAATAAGATAACGGTAATCAAACCCGCTAAAATAATGGCAAAGCCTGTCCCCAGTCGAGTCCCGATCTTAAAATTTCTAAGGTTCATAGTGTCTCCTCTTCCTTCTTTATTGGCTTCTATATTGTTATTTATTTACCCGATGCCATCATAGAAAACGCCTACAAATTACATTATGCAGCGGCAGCATCCACCAAGCCCATTTCCGGACTGGACATGAGCTTGTCGATATCAACCAATATCAGCATCCTGTCGTCCAGGGTGCCCAGCCCGATCAGGAAATCGGTGCTGAAAGTAGTTCCCATTTCGGGCGCCGGCCTTACCTGCTCCGGCAACAAGGTCGTCACGTCAGACACGCTGTCCACCACCATGCCGACAATCCGTCCTTCAATATTCAGGATAATCACGACCGTGAATTGATCATAGGTAGGCGTACCCAGGTTGAACTTGATGCGCATATCCACGACTGGAACAATAATGCCGCGCAAATTGATGACGCCTTTTAAAAACTCTGGTGCATTCGCGATGCGTGTAACGGCTTCATAACCGCGTATTTCCTGAACCTTGAGGATGTCAATGCCGTATTCCTCATTACCCAAGGTAAAAGCCAGAAATTCATGTCCGGCAATATCAGTTTTACTACCGCCGTTATGTGAACTACCGTCAGCACCCGCCTGTGAAAATTGCGTCATTTCTTTTTCCTCGTCTTAAATGTACAACTTATTGGTTATCGCGCAGTGCGCAAAACAGCGGCAACATCAAGAATGAGTGCCACGCCGCCATCACCAAGAATAGTCGCACCGGAAATTCCCGGGACTTTCTTGTAGTTTGATTCGATGTTTTTCACTACCACCTGTTGTTGTCCAACCAGATCATCAACAAACAAGGCTGCTTTTTTTCCGTCCACTTCAACGATGACGACAATGCCATCAGATGGATCTGTATATTTGGGTTCTATATCAAAGAATTCATACAGCGGTACCAGCGGCAAGTATTCGTCGCGTACTTTGACCACACGCCCCTTGCCATTGACTTCCTTGATGTCGGCCTTGGCAGGCTGCAGGGATTCCATCACAAAGCCCAGGGGCAGGATATAAATCTCGTTGCCGAATTTGATCGACATGCCATCCAGAATTGCCAGCGTCAACGGCAATGAAATCGTAATCGTCGTGCCATAACCTTTGGCAGAGCGGATATCCACCACCCCGCCCATGGCAGCAATATTGCGCTTGACGACATCCATGCCCACGCCACGTCCGGACACATCGGTAACTGTCTCTGCAGTGGAAAACCCTGGCGCAAAAATCAGTTGCCAGACTTCCGGATCGCTCATGGAGTCTGACACGGTCAGTCCATTCTGCTTGGCCTTGGCGAGGATTTTATCTCTATGCAGGCCGCCGCCATCATCGCTGACTTCAATCACGATGTTGCCACCCTGATGTACCGCCGACAGCGACAATTTACCCGTCTCGTTTTTGCCCGACTGCGCCCGGGTAGCCGGCATTTCTATACCATGATCGATACTATTCCTGACCAGATGCGTCAGCGGGTCAACGATCCGCTCTATCAGACCTTTGTCGAGTTCAGTTGAGGCACCATAGGTAACCAGTTCCACTTTTTTCCCCAGCTTGGTCGCCAGGTCGCGCACCATGCGCGGAAAACGTGAGAATACATAGTCCATAGGCATCATGCGTATCGACATGACGGCCTCTTGCAGGTCCCGGGTATTTCTGGTCAGATGCCCGACGCTGCTTAACAAGCGTTCGTTGGCAATCGGGTCCAGGTCCTGGGTGCGCTGTTCCAGCATGGCCTGGGTAATCACCAGTTCGCCGATCAGGTTGATCAACTGATCGACCTTCTCTATGCCCACGCGTATGGTGGATGATTCTTGCGAATTGGCGACTTTCTCTGTTTCTTTTTTTGCTGCCGGCTTTTTATCGTTCGCGACGACTGACTTGTCCTGCGCCACGGGTTCAGGACTGGTATTTTCAACCTGTGCCTCGGCTTTGTTTTCCTCCGGTGGAAACATGGCATCCAGCGGTTCAAAGAAACCATAACCAAGATCGTCATCCGAAGGCGCTGCCTTCGCGACGGGCGCACTATTCATGGCCTGTTCAGAAATTTTCAGACTGTCAGGATTCAGGATGAAAGAACAGATGGAAATAATGTCATCCTTGCCCTCATTCGTGCGCAGGCTCAGGACCACCTTGTCACCCGTGTTTTCATCGCGCGAAATATCCCCCAGCAAACCCAGTTCAGACATCAATGCCGCAGCATCTTCTGGTGTCACTTTGGGCAACTCTATGCGGAAAGAGGTTTTGTACACCGCGTTATGCGTACCACTGTCGGCGCTCTTATTGACAAAGCTGGCCACCGGAGCAGAAACCGGCACCACATCCTGCGACAGGGATTGCAACAGCATTCTGACATCGGCAACCGCATCCTGATCTACTGGCGTTCCCAGCTTGTGGCCGTCAAGCTGCATTTTCAGGATATCTTTTGCGATCAGAAAGGCGTCAACATGCTCCGCCGTTAACGCCATTTCACCCTTGCGAATTTTATCCAGCAAAGACTCAAGTATGTGCGTGACCTCGGTCATGTCGGTCAGACCAAAGGTAGACGCACCACCCTTGATGGAATGGGCAGCCCTGAATATGGCGTTCAGATCTTCAGGATCTGGGGAAGCGATATCGACGGCAAGTAACAATTTTTCCTTCTCGGCAAGAAGCTCTTCTGCCTCGTCGAAAAAAACTTGGAAAAACTGACTCATGTCAATCGTCATTATTTCACTCCGTGATTTACATTTGTTTGCCCGGGGAACAGGGACATTTTTTTAGCCAATCACTTTTTTAACTACTTCAGTCAGCTTTTGCGGATCAAACGGTTTTACCAGCCAGCCATTGGCACCGGCAGCACGACCCTTGGCTTTCATGTCATCACTGGATTCTGTAGTCAGCATGAGGATAGGTACGCGCTGATAAGAAGGTAATCCCCGCAATGATTTGATCAGCGTCAAGCCATCCATTCTTGGCATGTTTTGATCTGTCAACACCAGGTCAACAACCTGGTTGCGGGCCTTTTCCAGACCATCCTGACCGTCCACTGCTTCAATCACCAGATATCCGGCTGCCTTCAAGCTAAACGCCACCATCTGCCTCAAAGAGCCAGAATCATCCACAGCTAAAATTGTCTTGGCCATATTTACTCCGTTATACGAATTGTAGGCAGCTTCAAACCACTGCCTCTTGATTTAAAATAACTCTATATCACCGCTATCCAAATGCTTTTGATGCACGGCTTTTCGCAGCAAATTCTTCAGGTCTACACTTTGCTTTTCCAGTCGCATCGTGGTTTCCCGCAACAAGGCAGGCAAATTATCGGCCCCACCATCGTGTTCGATATCATTACCAACCACACCGAGCGTACCCAGTACTTCCCGCAGACCTTCACAACGCTGCAAAGTTCTTGAAATCAACTGACTGGTCAAATCCTGAAACTGCAGGCTGGTCACAGCCGCATTGATATGCGTCGCGATATCACCCTGTATTGTCTTGAGGCGATTGATACTTGCATCTGACACATTGCCCGAACCGATGATCAGGTTGATTTCTTCCTGTTCACTCGAAATCGCCGCGTGTAAAGCCATGAAGCTGACACCCAGCTTTTCTATCGCTTCACCCAAGAGTATGGCTGTCTGTGCGAGGTCCGTTTCTACTTCCAGCAAATGGGCGTTGCCGTGATCAGACACGCCGGACAACAGCTGTTTGACCTCAGAACCCAATATTTTCTTTTTGGACATCATAAGTATCCTATCTTCACATTTTGACTTAATGATGCTGTGCCAGTACTGCCTATCAAGGCTTCACAGATATTTCAGCGCTTGAGTCGGATTGATTTGCAACTTCGATAGAACCACCATCCTGAGAAGCAGACTGCTCGGCTTTCTTGTTCATGACAATGATACTTATGCGGCGATTAATAGGATTCAAAGGATCTTGTTTATCAAATAAAACTGACGAGGAAAGGCCAACTACCCGCAACACCTTGGTCTCGTCCATGCCACCATAAATCAACTCTCTCCTGGAAGCATTCGCCCGGTCGGCCGACAATTCCCAGTTACTATATCCTTTTTCACCACTGCCATAGGCAGCTGCATCGGTATGCCCGGACAGGCTGATACGGTTAGGCACATCATTCAGGGCCTTGCCGATTTCATGCAAAATCTCGCGGGTATAAGGCTGCAAATCAGCTTTTGCCAGCGCAAACATGGGCCGGTTTTGTTCGTCCACCATCTGTATGCGCAAGCCTTCGGTCGTAATATCAAGCAACAACTGCTTCTTGTATTGTTTCAGCGTGGGATTCGACTCAATGGCTGCCTCGATTTTAGCCTTCAAGCCTTTCAACCTGTCGGCTTCCACTTTGGCCAGAGCAGCTTCCGCGGCCTGCAGATTATAGGTTTTCTTTTGCGCGTCTATCTCGCCTTTGCGATTTTGTCCTTCACGCGCACTGAGATCCTTACCGCCACCCTTGATCACGCTGGAACTGTCACCACTGCCGTCGCCCCCCGCCATCGCCACTTTCAAGGGCGTTTGGAAATACTCGGCAATGCCATTCAAGTTACCCTTGGCAGTAGAGCCAAGCAACCACATCAGCAAGAAAAACGCCATCATCGCCGTCACAAAATCGGCATACGCAATTTTCCACGCGCCGCCATGGTGGCCACCGGCCACCTTTTTAATGCGCTTGACGATAATCGGTCGTAATTCTTCGCTTGCCATCATCAATCCAGTGATTGTTATTTAGATTTTGATTGCTTGATATGATCTTCCAGCTCGATGAAGGTCGGCCTTTCAGTGGAATACAAGACTTTTCTGCCGAACTCGACCGCCAGTGCCGGTGCGTAACCATTCAGGCTGGCCAGCAATGTCACCTTGATGCACTGAAAGGTTTTGGATGATTCATCCAGTTGCTGCTCCATCAGGCCAGCCAGCGGGCCAACAAAACCATACGCCAACAAAATACCGAGGAAGGTACCGACCAGCGCATGGGCAATCAAAATCCCCAGTTCGGACGGAGGAATACCAACGGATTCCATCGTATGCACCACCCCCATCACCGCAGCCACAATACCGAACGCCGGCAAGCCATCACCCAGTTTGGCAATGAAATGCGCAGGCACCGCACCTTCGTGGTGATGCGTTTCCAATTCATTGTCCATCAAATTCTCGATCTGGAAGGCATCCATATTCCCCGACACCATCAGACGCAGATAATCGCCGATGAATTCCATCATGTGATGGTCATGCACGATGGCTGGATACTTGCTGAAGAGCGGGCTTTCTTCCGGTTTTTCGATATCCCCTTCAATCGACATCAAGCCCTCTTTCCTGACCTTGGTCAGGACATCAAACAGCATGGTCATCAATTCCATGTACAGCGCCTTGGTGTACTTCGACCCCTTCAATACACCTGGCAATGCCTTCAATGTCGCTTTCAAAGTTTTCGCATTATTGCCAACCAGAGACGCACCAGCAGCAGCACCACCAATCATCAACAGTTCCAGCGGCTGGAACAATACGGCAATATGCCCGCCAGACATGACGAAGCCACCAAACACGGAGCCCAATACGACAATATAGCCGACTATAACTAACACGAGTGCTTACTCCTTACAGAGAAAATCCACAATATCGCTTCACACTAACTCAGTCCAGCCCCGAAAAACCAGAAACGAAAGTTAAATATTGCTTCAGGAATACATTTCAATATGAACATTATATGCGCCAGACATATAGAACGGGGTCATTCGCACCGCTTTTTATCTGCAAATCCGCTTCAATACCCGGTATTGGGAACTCATAACTCATCAATAAAGCCCCCTTCTTCATTTCGGCCTGTGCTTTTTCCCACAAAGCAGGCATGGCCGCTGGTGACAGGTAAGCAAAAATCAGATCAAAGCCGGCAAAATCCAGCGCCAGATAATTCCCTAAAAAAAACTCTGCACTCCCGCTTGAGAATCGCGCCCGTATCCAGCTGGCCAACCATGGAAATGGTGCAATTTCCACACCATAAAAATGCTGCTCTGGCCGGGCCCGCGACAAATTCAAAGACAAACCACCAAAGCCGCTACCGACATCAATGAAACGCAATCCGGGCATTGTTGGCATTTGCTCAAGAATACACGGCAACAAACTGGATTTGGAAGGAAAATATGGTACCTGGGTGCGGTAGGTTGACCAAAACAACAATACCATGAGCACAAAGATGAGCAGGCTGTAGCCGGGGCTTAACTGATACACCAGTGAAGCCACCACTGCATAAGGGAAAAAGAATTCGATCAGCCACCACCACCACTGCAGGCGCAGCATGATGCTGATCAGGACGGCGAACAGGGAATGTGCAACCAGGATAAGGTAAGGCGACAGACTTGCCGCGAAAAACTCTTTATCCAGGTTATACAGAATATAGGACAGCAAGAGCGCAATACACTGAACGAATAATGCGCGAATTGCCGGAGACGACAGGATGCTGCCATCAGGAGAAATTTTGCCTTTGGGACTTTTCGATGACGCTAGTTCCAAGGCTCCTCCTATTTTTTATGCGACCAGCTCCATTGCGGATTCTGCGTCTTTTGCTTTTTTTGTTTTTCCTGCTCTCGACGGAACATGGCAGAGCCCACATGCATAATCATCATGCAAATCCAGGCTATGCGCAACAAAATGCCCACCGCATTTGCAACATTTTGCAAAACTGAGCATTTTTCCTTCAAAAAAGCGCACCAGCGTCCACGCACGCGTCAAAGACAGCACAGGTTCTTCACCAACCGGCACGGCGATCTGCTCCAGATACAGTTTGTATGCCTTGATCACCGCATCAATACCATCCACCCCAGCATGCTCACGCAGGTATTTATGAATATTCATAAACAGGGAAGAATGAATATTCGGCTGCCAGGTAGTGAACCAGTCGGCAGAAAAAGGCAGCATGCCTTTGGGTGGGGACACACCCTTCAATTCCTTGTAAATCTTCAGCAGACGTTCGCGCGACAAAGAGGTTTCGGATTCCAGCAACTGCAGCCGGGCACCCAGGTTAACCAGTTCAATTGCCAATTGAATTTCGTGAGCTTCGTTCACTACGCTTTTGCCTGCCATGATTCTCTCCATTTACCGGAATGATTACTATTGACGAATTAATGGATTAATGGATTTCTTCCACAGCCTGGCCAGCCATCAGGATCGCAGCATGCGAATGGGCCAAAGCGCGTTCCTTGTTGTAATTTGTCAACATGCACAAAATGGAGCTGTCTTCGAATCTAAAACGCGCCAGCATCATATTGGAACCAGCCAGTTTCAATATCTGTGCGTTATTCAAGCCTTCGATCAGGTCAGCAATTTCCTTGCCTATACCCAAACGGAAAATGGCAGTTGCCTTATCAGCACGGATCATTTGTTGCGCCAGCATCAAGTAGCTTAAATTAGCGTCCCGAATTTCGGCCATCATATCGTTCTGAGTCATTGTCCTACCCTCCAGTTTGTAATCAGCGGCATCAATTGCGTTGCCAGTGAGATACATTGTGCAGGCAAGCCTATAGACGCTGTATAAGCGAGAGTATGTATTTAAATACAGAAAAAAACGAAAGCATGCCGTAGGAAAATATCCTACAGGCACATTTTGACATTCGCAAAATAAAAATTTTACGAAAAAGTAGATTTTATTTTTTTTAGACCCCAGAACTAGCCGATCTAAAAATTACCATTAAAAACAATGACTTAAGAAAGAAAAGCTTTTTTGGCTTATCCTCTTATATTCATTAACGGCAGCAAATTCAGAAACTTTAGGGAATATTTAAAATTATTTTTAAATTCTTTCCATGGCTTCTTAACGGCCCCCGAAAGCAAAAACTTTAGGGTTCTTGCGAAATTTTTTCGAAAAAAAATCACCCGTTTGCAACAGGTGATTCATTTTTTGCAACTAATGTGATGAAAGTGACCTTATTTAATTATTATTAAAGCAATTAAATTTCTCATCAAAACAGTTCAGCTCTTTAAAAGATGTTTCCTCTACACCGTCGTGTGCCAGATACATTTGTCACGTAGCTGTTTATCTAGCCCATTCAACAACATTTCATGCTCATTGAGCTCATCGTCTGCGGCGACCAAAATAGCAATCTCACCCACCGGCTGATCTGAAATGACAAATTCCTGCACTTTGGGTGCATCATCGTCCGCCATGTCGATTTCAAAACTGTTTTGCCCACGAGACATTGCCAGAAAAACATCTGCCAACAATTCAGCATCCAGCAAAGCGCCATGCAATTTACGATGTGAATTGGATATCTCATACCGGCCGCACAAGGCATCCAGTGAATTTCGCTTGCCGGGGTGCAATTCCTTCGCTAATACCAGGGTATCGGTAATTGCCGGACACAGCTCCGAAAATGCCGGCAAATTCATCCTGGCCAATTCTGCATTCAGGAAGCCGACGTCAAACGGGGCGTTGTGTATGATGATTTCGGCATCTTTGACATAGGTGCAGAAAGCCGCTGCGATTTCAGCAAACTTGGGCTTGTCACTCAAAAACTCGGTCGTCAATCCATGCACTGCCAAAGCACCCTCTTCGGAATCGCGCTCAGGATTGATGTACATATGGAAATTATTGCCGGTTAATTTGCGATTTAGCAACTCTACCGCGCCAATCTCAATAATTCGGTCACCGTTTCGTGCATTCAGGCCGGTTGTTTCGGTATCCAAGACTATCTGTCTGCGCATTTTTACATCCTATCAATCGAAATAAGTTTTTTATTAGGGCGAGTGTAGTGCTGCATCAAATGCCCAGGACAAGCGTATGCACTGCCCTGCCTCTTTGGTGCAAAACCTGCTTTGCATGCCGACCCCGGCTGCAAATACCAAATCCTTGCCCACCGATAGATAAGGCAGTTTTTCACGCTGCCAAAATGGAATGCGCAAAGACTGGAAATGACTTTTCATATCACGGGTGGGGCGGTTTTCTGCCAGTTTAAGGCGCTCGCCGCCACGCCGCAAATGCAATGACAGTGTCTGTTGCTGCAACCACGCGGTCGCAATACCTTCATCACCAGCTTCAAAATACAGGGTACCGCCAAATTCAGGACAATGCATGGCAGCCTGACCACGCCATTCAATGTTCAGCGCCAGGTCTCGTACTGCATCCCTGTCTTGCGCATGTTCCAGATATACCCCACCCTGATGGCGATGGATGGCCCGGTTGTCATGATGCACGGTAATTTTTGCATCTTCACGGCCAGTAAATAACTGGCTTTGCATTTCTTTAAGCCGGGACGTGGTCGGCATGCGTATGCCAGCCTGGGCAAACCAGTAGCGGAACAGGTTGTCGCGACGGGCCTCGCTTAAAGCTTGCATGGCAGGCAGACTCAAGCCACCTTCAATTGCACATGCAGCCAAATCTTGCGCGGCCACCTCGATCAATACTTCCTGGGCAGACTGGAAATGAATGGCCGACCTGGCCAGGCGTTCAGAATAACCGGCAGATAGATTTTCAAGAACCGGCATCACCTGATGGCGAATTGCATTGCGCAGGTAACGCGGATCCGTGTTTGATTCATCCTCGATATGGGACAAGTTACTGGCAGCGGCATAGGCATCCAGCGCCGCCCTTTTTTCAGTCAGCAAGGGGCGCGCCAGCAATAGCTTGTCGGTACCGAACAGACTCTGCGCGCGATGACATTCATCCATGCCTGACATACCGGCGACACCACTACCTCGCAGCAATTGTAATAACAGGGTTTCTGCCTGGTCATCCTGATGATGGGCCGTCAGGATCAGGCCTATCTGCAGATGTTGTGCCAGTTGCCCCAGAGCGCGATAACGCCCTGCCCTGGCCGATGCTTCCACACCTTCGCCACCAGTCGTCGGAACCGTAATTTTTTCTGCCAGCAAGCGCACGCCATAAGCATCGCAAATCAATTGGCAATGCTGCAGCCATGCATCTGCATTCGGGCTTAAACCGTGATGTATGTGGAAGGCAAAAAGAGGATGCCCAAAGTGACGGCAATACCTGACTGCCAGATCGAGCAATACGGTGGAATCCAATCCACCGCTGAAAGCAACTGCAAGACCATTTGTTACGCCGTCCTGGCAGTTGCCTTTGATGATACTGCCAAGCTTCTCGAAAAATCGCTGTTCAAGAGCCAAGCTGCTGTGTTCCGCCTTCATTCAGCCGGTTTCGTTTCCTTAAACTTGCCATAGCTCATGAGTTTTTCATGGCGGGCAGCCAGCAAATCCTTGGTTTTTACCCCCTGGAACTGACGCAAGGTATCAGCCAGTGCACGTTTCACCAGCGCACACATCTGCTTGGGATCGCGATGCGCTCCGCCCAATGGTTCATTGACGATCTTGTCGATCAGGCCCATGGCCTTGAGTCTGTGCGCCGTCAGGCCCAGTGCCTCTGCTGCATCCGATGCGCGGTCAGAGGTCTTCCACAGGATGGAAGCGCAACCTTCTGGCGAAATCACAGAATAAGTGGCGTATTGCAGCATCAGCACCGCATCACCTACCGCCAGTGCCAGCGCACCGCCCGAACCACCTTCACCAATAATGGTGGTGATCAGTGGTACTTTCAGTTCAGCCATGACATACAGATTATGGCCAATTGCCTCGGACTGACCGCGCTCTTCAGCGTCGATACCAGGCCAGGCACCGGTAGTATCCACAAAAGTGAATACCGGAATATCAAATTTTTCAGCCAGCTTCATCAAGCGCATGGCCTTGCGATAGCCTTCGGGTCGAGGCATGCCAAAGTTGCGCAAGGCGCGTTCTTTGGTGTCCCGGCCTTTTTGATGGCCCATGACCATGCATGCCTGGCCATTGAACCTTGCCAAGCCGCCGACGATGGACAAATCATCAGAAAAACTGCGGTCTCCATGCAATTCATGGAAATCCGTAAACATCTGGTTAATATAATCGAGGGTATAAGGACGCTGAGGATGACGGGAAATCTGTGAAACCTGCCATGGTGTCAATTTGGCATAAATATCCTTGGTCAACATCTGGCTTTTTTTGGACAGGCGATCAATTTCTTCCGAAATATCGACAGCCGAGTCGTCTTGAACAAAACGCAATTCTTCTATTTTTGTTTCCAGTTCAGCAATAGATTGCTCAAAATTCAAAAATGTTGTCTTAGTCATCGTGCCTCCTTAACATCACACGAGTTTATAAAATTATCCAGATTCGCCTCTGATCTGTCTGCGCTTCATAGATACGCATACAGCAGTGCAACAGTCTGGATGATAGATAGCGCTATTGCCTGTGCGCTCTGTGGCGCACACAAATCATTGATATAAAAATATCTTTTTATCAATGCAATTTTGACCAATTGGTGACATATTCTTCCGACGGATCAGATTAGATATCAAAAACAGCTTCGCTGTCCAGTATTGCGGTGGAATTACAGTGGAATTGCGGTGGAAAATCGGGCCCGCCATGCGGTGCATCAGGTATCTTCTGCCGCCATTCTGTGTCAGCAGGCATTCAATTCCACTCTTTTACCAGCGTCCGGTTCTGCACTGCAGGTCTGCAAGCCAGTGAAAATTAAAATAAAGTAATTGCAACACGCTGTTTAAGCCTCAAACTAAGTCTCAAACGCCCAAGTCCAGCACTTATTTGATAAGATGGCGCATTTGCCAAAACTCAGTATACCATTGCTGCTTACATGTTCTGCCAAACTCCTATAAATCCAAGACCGAACACCATGCGCCACATTTTGAAAAGTGTCCTTACTTTATCCAGTCTGACATTACTGCTGATGTCTGCCACCGTTTACGCAGATGATGCCGCAGACGTTGGAAAGTTATTACGCGCAGGACAAATCAATGAAGCCATGCAAAAAGTGGATGCCGCACTGGCGCAACGCCCCAAGGATGCGCAGATGCGCTTCTTGAAAGGTTTGATACTGACAGAGCAAAACAAAACGGCAGAAGCCATTACTGTGTTTACAAAGCTGACAGATGATTATCCAGAGCTGCCAGAACCGTATAATAATTTAGCTGTTTTATATGCATCGTCGGGCCAGTACGACAAGGCGCGCGCTGCACTGGAAATGGCAATACGCACCAACCCTACCTATGGCACGGCGCATGAAAACCTGGGTGACGTGTATGCCAAGCTGGCCAGCCAGGCCTACGACAAGGCCCTGCAACTGGACTCTGGCAACAGCACGGCAAAGCTGAAACTGACGCTGGTACGTAACCTGGTCGGCAACGCAACTGGTGGCACCAATCCGAAAATTGCCGCCGCCCCTGCAACTACCGTACCCCAGACAACAGCTACAAAACCAATCACGGTAGCCGCAGCCAAACCTGAAGCAGAAACACCAAAAGCCGAAAAACCTGCCACCAAACCGACCCCGGCACCCGTGGCTGACCGGGATGAAGAAGATGTGCTGAAAGCTGTCGAAAACTGGGCCAAAGCCTGGAGCAACAAGGACACCAGCACCTACCTCAGCCATTACGCCAAAGACTTCCAGACGCCCAAAGGTGAAAGCCATAAGGCCTGGGCAGAAGAACGCCGCCTGCGGATTGAAGGCAAAGGCCGCATCAATGTCAAAATTGAAGCTGCCAAGATTAACGTGGATGGCAATACAGCAACAGCGAAATTCCGCCAGATTTATTCCTCTGATCAGTTGACTGCCAATAGCCGCAAGACCTTGAACATGGTCAAGCAGGATGGCAAATGGCAGATCAAACAGGAGCGTGCGGGTAGCTAATGTTTTTCGCTGTCACCTCTGATGCTCCGACCACAGGCAGGCTCGGAAAGCTTCTTATTTTGGCAATTTTTGCAATGGCAATAGTAGCGAACCTGGTTTCGCCGGCTATCGCCATGGCAAAATCACGCCCCACCAAAGTGGCTCCCGCCGAGATCAATCCCAATGCACCGGACCCGGATGCACTGCTGATTGAAGTCTACAAAAATCTTGCCGCCAACAATCTGCAAAAAGCACAAAGCAAGATCGACGCGCTGGTCGAAGCGTATCCGCATTTTCAGCTGGCGCACCTGATACAGGGCGATCTCTTGCTCATGCATACCCGGCCAGTTGCCAGCTTTGGTGCCGGTGCGGCGACCCAGCCCGACAAACTGAAAGACCTCAGGGATGAGGCAGCAGCAAGGATACGCTCCTACCGCGAACGTCCCGACCCCAACTTCATTCCGCGCGTCATATTGCAACTGCGCGATGACCAGAAGCAAGCCATCGTCGTGGATGCCCGCAAATCCCGCCTGTATGTCTATGAAAATAATGCAGGCCAGCCCAAGCTGCTGAATGATTTTTATATCAGCCAGGGCAAATTCGGCATCAACAAACTCAAGGAAGGCGATCAAAAGACGCCTATCGGTGTGTACTACATCACCAGCCGGCTGGCCGGTTCGAAATTGCCCAGCTTTTATGGCCCGGGTGCCCTGCCCCTGAATTACCCGAATGAATGGGACAAGCTGAATGGCCGTAATGGTTCCGGCATCTGGCTACATGGCATGCCGCCGGAAAGCTTCAGCCGCCCGCCACTGGCCTCAGACGGCTGCGTGGTACTGACCAATCCGGATTTTTTAAAAATTGCGGCCATGGTGGACATAGGCAAGACACCGGTGATCATTAGTGAGCATGTCGAATTCGTCAATCGCACCAAGTGGATAGCAGACAAGAATTTTGCAGTAAAACTGCTGGAAGACTGGCGTCTGGACATGGAAAGCCTGAATGCCAATCGCATCCTGAGCAATTATTCACGCAATTTCAAGACGATGCAGGGCGACAATCTGAATACCTGGTTTCCAAAGCAGCAGCAAAGCTGGGATAACTGGCATAATCCCAGCATAAGCCTGAAAGATGTAACGCACTTTCGTTACCCGGGCAAAGACGAGCTTATCGTCAGCACCTTTACCCAGGAAACCAGCAATGGAAAAAGCCGTAGCGCCATACGCAAACGTCAGTATTGGCTGAAAGAAGCGGCAAGATGGCGCATAATTTACGAAACAACGATCTGACAGAAGACTGGAACACAGATTTGGCTTAACAATACCTGATTCCTGGACTTAAACCACCCTGACTTTGCTCTCATCCGGACTAAATATGAAAATGCCAGCAATGCGATTCGCCAGTATCCTTAGTGTCATCCTGAGTGGCTGCCTGATGATGGTAGCAGTGACCGCCTCCGCCCAGGATCGTCCCAAGGTGTCATTGAAAACCACCATGGGTGAAATCGTGATCGAGCTCTACCCTGAGGCTGCGCCGAAAACGGTAGAGAACTTCATCAAGTATGTTAAAAATGGCCATTACAAAGGCACGATCTTTCACCGTGTGATCAATAATTTCATGATACAGGCCGGTGGCTACGACAAGGATTTAAAAGAAAAACCGACCAGCAAGACCGTACCCAACGAAGCCCGCCAGGCGCTTGATCATGGCCTGAAAAATGACTTGGGCACCATCGCCATGGCCCGCACCGACGATCCCAACTCTGCGACCTCACAATTTTTCATCAATACCCGGGTCAATGATTCCCTGGATCACCAGATACTGCCAGAAGGCAATCCGGTTGAATTCCAGCTGCGTGGCCAGAATATGAAAGAATCACGTGCCAATGCCCTGAAAATGACGGCTGGCTATACCCCGTTTGGCAAGGTCATACAGGGCATGGATGTGGTCGAAAAAATTCAAGCGGTAGAAACTGGTGAGGCAAAGATGATGCAGGATGTGCCAAACAAACCAATTATCATTCAAGCCGCGACCTTGTTAAAATAGATAAATCTTCAAGCTTTTTACAATACATCTTCAACCTTTTTGAAATGAAAGACTACCATGGCTGTTATTCTGACCACTAACTTCGGCGCTATCAAGATCGACCTGAACGAAGAAAAAGCACCAAAAACTGTCGCCAACTTCCTGGCCTATGTGGAATCTGGTCACTATAACGGCACCATTTTCCATCGCGTGATCGATGGCTTCATGATCCAGGGCGGCGGCTTTGAACCGGGCATGAACCAAAAATCCGCCAATGCACCTATCGAAAACGAAGCCAAAAATGGCTTGAAAAACGAGCGCTATTCCTTGGCAATGGCACGTACTGGCGACCCGCACTCTGCTTCTGCGCAGTTCTTCATCAATGCCGCGAACAACAGCTTCCTCGACTTTCCTGGCCAGGATGGCTGGGGCTACTGCGTATTTGGCAAAGTGGTTGAAGGTACTGAGATCGTTGACAAAATCAAAGGTGTAAAAACGACACGTACTGGCATGTTCCAGGACGTACCGGTTGAAAATGTCATCATCGAAAAAGCAGAAATCGTTTAAGACTGACTATTTCTCTCTATTTCTGCATCCATGATCGCTGACACCACCGCGCATCAGCAAAAAGCGCAACCAATCCTGGTTGCGCTTTTTGCTTCCGACACGCATTTGAATCCGGCATTGCCGAAGACCACGGAAATTTTCCTGGATTTCCTGCAACAGCATGCACGCCATGCACCCGCCCTGTACCTGCTGGGCGACCTGTTTGAATACTGGGTGGGCGATGACAATATTGCTGATCCCTATAACCAAATGATCGTGCAAGCCCTGCACACGCTGCACGAACACGGGGTACAGCTTTACTGGATAGGTGGAAATCGTGATTTCCTGATAGGCGAAGGTTTCGCAGCCGCTACCGGTGCCGTGCTGTTAGCCGACCCACATGTGCTGGAAGTCGCTGGCCAAAGAATTGCCATTACCCATGGTGACGCACAATGCACGGATGACCATGCGTATATGGAATTCCGGCAAAAGGTCAGACAAAGCGACTGGCAACAGGCTTTTCTTGCCATGCCACTGACACAGCGCAAAAGCATCATCGAAGGCTTGCGCACCGAAAGCAAGATGGAACAGAAACAAAAGTCCGTGGAAATCATGGATGTCAACAATACGGCCATCGCAGACCTGTTTTCGCAAACCCGGGCCACCACCCTGATACACGGGCATACCCACAGACCCGCCATCCATATCCATGATGGCCATGCACGACATGTGCTGGCAGACTGGGAATGTGATAGCACACCGCCCCGTGGCGGCTGGCTGGCGCTATACAGCGATGCCAGCATCCAGGCTTACCATCACGATGGCAAGCCGGTTACGACGACTGCCATCAATGATTGATTTCATCCCCACGCAAATGACCGGCACTGATCGTCAATACCCGGCCACAGCGTGCCGCAATCGACAGATCATGCGTTACCAGTACCAGGGTTGAACCACGTTCACGATTCAATTTGAACATCAGATTAATGATGGCATCACCGGTAACTGCGTCCAGGCTGCCGGTCGGTTCATCAGCAAACAGCAATGGCGGTTCTGTCACAAAAGCCCTGGCCAGCGCCACCCTTTGCTGCTCACCACCGGACAGGAACTTGGGATAATGCCGCAGGCGTGATGCCAGCCCCACTTGTTCCAGCATTTCTTCGGCCTTGGCACGAGCCTGTTTTTCACCCCGCAATTCCAGCGGCAGCATGACGTTTTCCAAAGCAGTCAGATGCATCAGCAACTGAAACGACTGGAAAACAAAGCCCAGTTTTTCCTTGCGAAACTGCGCCCGGCCATCTTCACTCAAAGCAAAAATATCCACGCCATCGAGGACGACACTGCCCTCTGTCGGTGTATCCAGGCCAGCCAGTATGCCCAGCAGAGTAGATTTACCAGAACCGGAAGCACCAACTATTGCAAGCGTTTGTCCGGCTTGCGCGGTAAAATCAATACCATTCAGGATGCTTAGTTCACCCGTTGCATCAGCCACGCGCTTAACTAAATGCTTCACTTCGATTGCCGCTTTATTTGATTCCATAAGGTTTTCTTTGTATGCTTCTTTTACGGTTCTTACTACGTCATGCGACAAGACATGTACAACAAGTCATTGTGCTCCTGGCTTTTGCAGTTTCAGCCTTGCCTGCTTATTCTGCATCAAAAACAGTAGTTGTGCTCGGTGACAGCCTGTCCGCAGAATATGGACTGACTCGCGGCAAGGGCTGGGTTGCCCTGCTGGAGCAAAGACTACAGCAAAAAAACATCCAGGCCACTGTCATCAATGCCAGTATCAGCGGCGACACCACCAGCGGTGGCAAAGCCAGGCTGGGACAACTGCTGGACAAACATCATCCCGACATTCTCATCATTGAGCTGGGTGGCAACGATGCCCTGCGTGGTCTATCACTTAGTGCCTCTGAAGCGAATTTCAAGGCCATGATAGATATGGCCAGGGCCAGCCGTGCGAAAGTCCTGCTGGTAGGCATGCGTATCCCACCCAATTACGGACCGGATTATTCCGAGCGCTTCTTTTCACTGTATGCCAAACTGGCGAAAAGCATGAACCTGGCCCTGGTCCCCTTCCTGCTCGAAGGCGTCGCTGAAAAAAACGAGTTATTCCAGGCAGACAGGATTCACCCGATTGCCGAAGCACACCCGCAGATACTGAACAATGTCTGGCCACACTTGCTGCCTTTACTGGGTAAATAAAGTATGAAATACCCTGAGATAGTGGAATTTGCAGATGTCTTGCAGCGCCGGGCGGAATTCGACACCATCATCGACGTACGCAGCGAAGCAGAATTTGCAGAAGACCATATTGCAGGTGCCATCAATTGCCCGGTGCTGGATAACCAGCAGCGCATCGTCGTCGGTACCATGTACAAGCAAACCGGCTCATTTGAAGCCAAGCGTCTGGGTGCGGCACTGGTGGCCAGGAATATTGCGCAGCACATAGAGGCCCGCTTTCTCGACCAGCCACGCGACTGGAAACCGCTGATTTATTGCTGGCGCGGTGGCAATCGCAGCGGTGCCATGGCACATATCTTTGCCCGCATAGGCTGGCCGGTAGCGCAACTGAATGGTGGCTACAAAGCCTACAGGCAGCATGTCAACCACAGCCTGATGAACGAGATTGAGCGTTTCCAGTGGCGCGTCTTGTGTGGCCCCACCGGCAGTGGCAAAAGCCATCTGTTGCGCAGCCTGGCAGCAGCCGGTGCCCAGGTGCTGGACCTGGAAGACATGGCAGCCCATCGCGGCTCTGTCCTTGGCAGCATCCCGGATTGTCCGCAACCTGCGCAAAAACAGTTTGAGAGCCGGATTTTCTGGCAACTGCAACAGTTCCATCCTCAGCAGCTGATTTTTGTGGAGGCAGAAAGCAAAAAAATCGGCGACATCAGAGTGCCGGAATTGTTGATGGATACCATACGCAAAGCACCCTGCATCGCGGTGCAAATGACGATAGAAAAACGGGTGGATTTGCTGATGCAGGAGTATGCGCACTTCATCCTGTCACCCGCCAGCCTGAACCAGCAACTGGATTTTTTGATCAGCCTGTATGGCAAGGAAAAAATTGCGACCTGGCGTCAATTAGCCACTACGGGTGAGCTTGCCTTGCTAGTAAAAAATCTGCTGGAACAGCATTATGATCCGGCCTATGCAAAATCAGTCAAGCGGAACTTTGCTGGTGCCGCCACGGCGACCGTGATACAGCAGCACGACATCACCGAATCGGATTTCACAGATTCCGCACGACAGATATTAGACAATATTGCATGAGTCGGTCGCCACAGTGTCAACCGTCAACATCATCGACGATGCGCTGGCCTTCCTGATCGAGTTCATCAAACTGATTGTGGCTGATCGCCCACCAGAATACCGCAGCTATCGCGAAGACAAGTACCAGACTGAGCGGAATCAGTAAATATAAAATATCCATACATCAAACCTGTTCCTGCAATATATGTTGGGGTTGCGGCACACGATATAGTCGCAAGGCATTCACTACCACGATCAGGGAACTCAGGGACATGCCCAGAGCAGCATGCCAGGGTTCCAGCAAACCACTGACTGCCGCAGGAATCGCAATCAGATTATAAAACACGGCCCACGCCAGGTTTTCGCGAATCAATGCAAAAGCCTTTGTTGCCAGCGTCAAACCAAAATCCAGGTCCAGCAAACGGTTCGACATCAGCAGCATGTCACTACGTGATTGCGAAATGGCAGTCCCTTGTCCCATGGCGACAGAGACATTTGCCAGCCCCAGGACAGGGCCATCATTCATGCCGTCCCCTACCATGACGACGATATGGCCAGCCGCCTGCAATTGTCGCACGGCTTCATACTTCCCGGCCGGGCTCAGGCCGGCACGGGCATCCTGAATATCGCATTGGGCAGCGACCCGGGCGACGACTTCCGCTCTGTCACCAGACAATAACAGGATTTTCTTACCCTTGTTTTTTAATTGACGAATGGCTGCGACAGCGTCATCACGCAAGATATCATCCAGGGCAAACAGCAGTAGCCCACCCGGCTCTGTCGCCAGCACTGCCAGCGTTTGCTGTTTCAATGCATCAGGAATATCCAGATGCGCACCAGCAAGTGCAAAACCGGGATTGCCCAGGCGATAGCATACACCGTTGACGACCGCCTCCAGTCCGGCTCCCGGTACTTCATGCAGATTGAGTAAATCAGGCACACCTGCAGATGCCTTGCCTGCCATGTGTGGTGCCAGGTAATCGGCTATCGCCCGCGAAACCGGATGGGTGGAGCGAGATGCCAGTGTGCAGGCAATCTGCCTGACGCGTTCATATTCATCTTCGCTGCCATCCTGTTGTTGCAGTGCCAGCACCTGGCTGACCTGCAATTTACCCAAAGTCAGCGTTCCGGTTTTATCAAATACGATATGCGTGGCTGACGCCATTGCCTGTATCGCGCGTGATTTGGTCAGCAGCACACCATTCTTCGCCAGTATGCCTATCGCTGCAGACATGACACCCGGGGTCGCCAGTGACAAGGCGCAAGGGCAGGTGACGACAATAATGCTGATGGCAATCCAGATCGCCCGCGCACTGTCGATATGCCACCAGACCAGCCCGCTGACTGCCGACAGCAACAAAATGATCAACAGAAAACGACTGGCATGTTTGTCAGCGAGTAAAACCAGCGGCGGCTTTTCCGATGCGGCAACTTCCATCATGGCAATCAGTTGGGACAGTTGTGTTGCACCTCCCACTTCTTGCGTCTGCATGACCAGCGCGCCACTGATATTGATGGCGCCGGCAATCAGTTTGCTGCCTATGGTTTTTGAGACCGGCAATGATTCCCCTGTCATCAGCGCTTCATCGCAAGCGCTATCGCCGGCAATCACCATGCCGTCGGCTGGAATATGTTCACCGGCAGCCACCAGCAAGCTGTCACCGACCCGCAAGGCGCTGATGTCTACCTGCTCGGTCTGTAGCTGTTGTGGGTAATCGATGAAACGCTGTGCCATGCCTGGCGTCAGTTGCGTCAGTATGCGCAGCGCTGCACTGGTTTTTTTCTGTACTTTGGATTCGATCAGGCGCGCACCAAGCAACAGAAACACAAACATGATGGCCGAATCAAAATACACGGCACCACCGGCAAATGTCGCCCATACACTGGCGAGGAAAGTACACAATATCCCCAGCGACACCGGCACATCCATGCCTATATGCCGGTTTTTAAGATCACGCCAGGCAGAACGAAAGAAGGGCATGGCAGAAAAACCGATCACCGGCAGGGTGATGATCATGCTGGCTATTTTCAACAGGCGATCCAGATCGGGAGTCAAATCACCGTCTATTTGCGGCACTGGTACCAAATAAGCTGGAAAGGCATACATCATCACTTGCATCATGGCAAACCCGGCGACAAACAGTCGCCACAATGCCATTCTGTGTTCTTTTTTCTCAAACTCATCTGGTGACTGGCTTGCTGGCAAGGCACCATAGCCCAGGTCCATGATGGCCGACAAAATGCGCTTCAGGGAAATGATGTCCGCATTCCAGGCGACTTCAGCCCTGTGACTGGCAGAATTAATTTTGAAGGAAGACACGCCCGGTAACTGACGTACACGAAATTCGATCAATTGCACACAGGCGGCACAACGCATGCCCGACAAATGCAGTTTTTCGTTCTCAAGTGCAAGCTTCACTTCGCTGGCACTTGTGGTGGTCGCGGCATTTACCAGAGTATTCATGGGGCTATCCAGCGCTGCTCAGGCTGGCCTTATTTTCCAGGTAGGCTTCGACCAGGTGGTTTTGTTCTATGGTCTGCAGTATCGCCAGACAGCCATGGCAGCACACCAATTGCGGGCTGCCATTGAACTTGACCGTCAAGGCATTGCGCTCGCGCATTGTTTCACTGCAATGAAAGCAGCTCAGCCTGGCCCCTGCCCGCCAGGACAAAAGACCGGTTTCCAGTCGCGATAAAAAAGCAAGTGCCATGGTTCCCCAGGAAATGGGACAGAATAGCTGAGATTCTATAAGAAAAGAAAATCCTGAGCTTGATCTATTTCAAGAAAGACGTTCACAAAAACAAGGGCGAAAAAAAACGGCAGCGTTGCACTGCCGTTCCTTTTACATCATGGATGCTACATAGCGAGGAGTCCGAGAAACCTCTGATCCGTCAACTACACGGATAAGCCCTGCACAAATTGTATGTCATTCCACTTCATTAATAACCGGCACACAAGACATTACCGGAGCTCAAATTCAATCCGCCTAGGATACAAAAAAGATTTTTGTATATCGACCTCCTTCTTTTGAACCAGTTACGCCCCTACTATAGGCCAAGCCGGAAACAAGAGAAAGAAAAAAATAACTATGCAAGCAGCGCTAGAGATTAAAGAAATCAACCAAACGAAATACCTGATTTTGCGACGACCTCAGCGTATATGCGGAACATTTCCCTTCAGCATCGTCGTCGCTGCACTGGAACCAATTGACGCGCCAAATTTTTTCAGCACACGTTCAGGCAAACCTTCTTTTTGCGTGTAATCGACGATATTCTCCACCTTGATCACGTCCCGCGCGACTGAATCCACAGAACCGAAATCATCGGCCAAACCCATTTGTACTGCCTTGGTACCGATCCAGAACAAACCGGAAAACATCTCTGGAGTTTCCTTCAGGCGCTGGCCACGACCGGTACGCACGGCATCAATAAACTGTTGATGGATTTCATTCAGCATGCCTTGGGAAAAAGCTTTCTGCTTTTCCGTCTGCGGTGAAAACGGATCCATGAAACCCTTGTTTTCACCTGCCGTCATCAGGCGGCGCTCCACGCCCAGTTTATCCATGATGCCGGTAAAACCGAAACCATCCATCAATACACCGATAGAGCCGACGATGCTGGCCTTGTTCACATAGATTTTATCTGCGGCCACGGCAATGTAATAACCACCGGATGCACAAATTTCATCGACCACGACATACAGTTTCTTCTCGGGATATTCTTTACGCAGCCGGCCGATTTCATCATTGATCATGCCAGCCTGCACCGGGCTACCGCCAGGGCTGTTGATACGCACCACCACCGCCACCGAACCAGGATCAGCAAATGCGCGATTCAATGCAGGAATGACGGTCTGGGCACTGCCACTACCTTCTGATTCTATAGTGCCGTCAATTTCTATCAGCGCAGTGTGGTGACCGAGGTTTTCCATTTCGCCGGTCGCATAATCACTGAAATAGTAAAAACCGAACATCACGACAAACAGCAATACAAATTTGAAGAAGATGCCCCAGCGCCGGCGCAACCTTTGTTCACGCAAGGCATCGGTTGCCAGCTTTTCCAGCAATTCCCGCTCCCAGTTCGGGCTTTTTTTGTCAGCCTCGGCAGCGCCGGTTGGATTCAATAATTGATCGTTCATAAGTATTTCCAGTTTCAGGCAATCACAGGCCGAATATAGTCATCCGGATGCCAATAAATTTGTCCGTCGACTTCACTGACATGAATTTTTCGCAGACGCCCGCCGCGACAGGGGCCGCCGGTGCAATAGCCGGTATCGGGCTGGTAAATGGCACCGTGGGTGGCGCACATGATGTAAAGACCGCTGGACTCCAGGAACTCGCCAGGATTCCAGTCCAGTTCAACCGGTACATGGGCGCAACGGTTCAGGTAGCCATGTACCGCGCCGCCATAGCGAATGACGAAACCGACTGCGTCATCACTGCCAGCAGTCAGGGGAAAGCGCACACCCTTGCCGCCTTCGATCAAATCACCAGACACACAAATAGATATCGCTGTCATCTGACTTTTACCTCACTCATGCATTGTCGCGTAACCAGTCACGCAACTGCGTCACGTTTTTCGCCGAGAACAGCGGATTCAACTCCAGCAAGGCAGCCGGGTCATGTGCACCGTACTCCACTGCAATCGCTGCGGCACCGGCATTGCTGGCCATCTGCAGATCATGTGTGGTATCACCTATCATGACCGTGCGGCGCATATCCTGCCCCAGCTCACGCGTCAATTCTTGCAGCATGGCAGGATGGGGCTTGGAAAACGTCTCGTCGGAACAACGGGTAGCGTCAAACACCGATGTCAGCTTGGCCGTATGCAGGGCGCGGCTTAAGCCTACCCGGCTGGCACCGGTCGCCACCGCCAGGAAATACCCATCCTGCGAGAGTTCGGCCAGCATTTCCCTGACACCCTCAAACAGGGGAAGCTCATGGTCCCTGGCCAGGAAGTGGTAACGAAAACGCTCTACCGCACGGGGATAGAATTTGGGGTCTATATCCGGCATGGCAACCTGTATGGCTTGCGGCAAAGCCAGGCCAATCACAAAAGATGCCACATCTTCCTTGGGGACAGGCAATCCTAAATCACGCGCTGCTGCCTGTATGCATTTGACGATGACGGCAGTGCTATCCATCAAGGTGCCATCCCAGTCAAATACAATTAAATCGAATTGCTTTTTTGCCATATTTTCAATAAAACGAATTCATTCCAGAATCCGTAACATGTTACTCATCAATAACGGCATAATACCATTATTAAACCATTAATATTTTTCAAGCCGGGGCCAGTGTTTTCAGGAAATTAAGGCATTCAGCAGGCAAAGGCGCGTTCACCGTTTGGGTCTTTCCTGATTCAGGATGGACAAAACTGATCTGATGCGCATGCAGGAACATCCTTTTCAAGGCTCCCCTCCCTTCGCCAGCCTTGAGCAAGGCACGGTTCAAGGCGAAATCCCCGTATTTATCATCCCCCGCGATGGCAAAGCCACTGGCGGACAGGTGCACACGGATCTGATGCGTACGACCGGTCTTCAGTTCGGCTTCCAGCAAGGCAAAGTCACGGTATTTCTTTTGCAGCGAAAACACCGTGTGTGAAGGCATGCCATCGGCTTGCACCCGTACCCGACGCTCGCCATCGGCGGTTGTATACTTGTGCAATGCCAATTTGACATGCTGACGCGCATTCTTCCAGTTACCGCTTACCAGTGTCAGATATCGCTTGTCAGTCACACCATCCCGCATTTGTTCATGCAAATTCGTCAACGCTGTACGTTTTTTTGCCAGCAAGAGTATGCCCGAGGTTTCCCTGTCCAGCCGGTGTACCAGTTCCAGGAACTTGGCATCTGGCCTGGAAGCCCGCAACTGTTCGATCACGCCATAGCTGACACCTGAACCACCATGCACGGCAACACCGGCCGGCTTGTCGATAATGAGCAAGAAGTTATCTTCAAACAGAATGGGAAATTCTTGCTTGGGTGCGGTCTGCTCTGTTGCTTCTGCCATGCGTATCGGCGGAATACGGACAACATCGCCCTCCACCAGTCGGTAAAGCTGGTCGATACGGCCTTTGTTGACACGCACTTCGCCCGATCGCAATACGCGATAAACATGACTTTTTGGCACGCCTTTACAGATGCGCAGTAAGAAATTGTCAATACGCTGCCCTGCCTCTTCTTCAGAGATCGTGAGCAACTGTACTTTGGGTTGGGATACCGAAGGCTGCTGAGGGGAAGGCTTTTCCATCTGAATTTGATGTGCTCCCCTATTAATTGTCGCTAAGTCCTTCATTTTGAATATATAATTGTTTTCGCTTCAGCATTTATGCTTTTAGCAGTGTAAGAGGAATAAACGACTATTTTACACAGGGGCATGTCCATCGGCCTCGCCTGTTTGCAAATTTGATGGAAAAGATGTGTATGCAGCGTCGTTTACCTGTCAGGGTAACAGCCAATTGTTGTTATCGGGCATGGACCACGAGGTTGGATCAGAGAGTTTGAATTGTAAGGATAAGTCTGGCAAGAGATGCTGGTTTAATTATGAAACAGCATGCTTGCCGGTTGACAGTGATGGTAAACGGGGCGATTCCGTCAGACACAACAAAATAAGATGGTCTGACATCAAAGTTGCTCATCGCCTGGCGTTGTCACTGGTTGTTGTACACAGCGACCAAGTCAGACAACGCGGGGGACATGTGCACTCGTGCTTTCTTTACCCTGACTGTCCGCGCCCAGCGCAAAACAGATGCCCGGTTTTATTCAGCATGGCAATGATCTTGCCGTAGCTGGTTCCGCCCTGCTTTGTCTCAGGCATTTCCCGCCCCCTCAAACACTCCGTTCCCGCGTACATCCCGTATCAGCACAGTTGTCATCTCTGAAAGATGACAGCACAAGATGACCACCAGGTCACGGAGTAAAACATGAAACGTATGCTGTTCAATGCGACGCAGCAAGAAGAGTTGCGCGTTGCCATTGTCAATGGGCAAAAGCTCATCGACATTGATATCGAGACTGCCGGTCGCGAACTGCGCAAGTCCAATATCTACAAAGGCGTGATCACTCGTATCGAGCCTTCCCTTGAAGCCTGTTTCGTCAATTATGGCGAAGAACGTCACGGCTTCCTCCCCTTCAAAGAAGTTGCCCGTACCTATTTTAAAGAAGGCGTGGACGTACGCAATGCTTCCATTAAAGAAGCGCTGCGCGAAGGCCAGGAAATCATGGTCCAGGTCGAAAAAGAAGAACGCGGCAACAAGGGCGCAGCCCTGACCTCGTTCATCTCCCTCGCTGGCCGTTATCTGGTTTTGATGCCAAACAACCCGCGCGGCGGTGGTGTTTCCCGTCGCGTCGAAGGTGAGGATCGCCAGGAATTGCGCGAAACCATGGACAAACTGGACTTGCCAGGCGGTATGTCCGTGATTGCCCGCACTGCTGGCATAGGCCGCAATGTTGACGAATTGCAATGGGATTTGAATTACCTGATGCAACTCTGGCGCGCGATTGAAGGTGCCGGTAAATCCTCCCCGGGTGCTTTCCTGATTTATCAGGAGTCTTCCCTGGTAATCCGCGCCATCCGCGATTATTTCCAGCCGGACATTGGTGAAATCCTCATCGATACCGATGAAATTTATGAGCAGGCTCAGCAATTCATGAGCCACGTTATGCCCGACATGGTGCATCGCGTTAAACGTTACAGCGATGATGTACCGCTGTTCTCGCGTTTCCAGATCGAACACCAGATCGAAACGGCCTATTCCCGTACGGTACCACTGCCATCCGGCGGCGCGATCGTTATCGATCACACTGAAGCACTGGTGTCGGTGGACGTCAACTCGGCCCGCTCCACCCGTGGCGGCGATATCGAGACGACAGCATTCAATACCAATCTGGAAGCCGCTGAAGAAGTAGCGCGCCAGTTGCGTTTGCGTGACTTGGGTGGTTTGATCGTGATCGATTTTATCGACATGGAAAACGCCAAGAACCAGCGTGAAGTTGAAACCCGTCTGAAAGATGCCCTGCGCTATGACCGCGCACGCGTACAAATGGGCAAGATTTCCCGCTTTGGCCTGATGGAATTGTCACGCCAGCGTCTGCGCCCTTCCCTGTCTGAAGGCAGCCATGTGACTTGCCCGCGCTGTAACGGCACTGGCCATATCCGCGATACTGAATCTTCTGCCCTGCAAGTCCTGCGTATCATCCAGGAAGAGGCCATGAAGGAAAACTCGGCAGCTATCCATGTCCAGGTTCCTGTCGACGTAGCCGCTTTCCTGCTGAATGAAAAACGTGGCGAGATCCTGAAGATAGAAACGCGTCACCGCGTGACTGTCATCCTGATCCCGAACAAGCATCTGGAAACCCCGCATTACAAGCTGGATCGCCTAAAAAATGACGACCCACGCCTGGAAGACCACCACGCCAGCTATGCCATGGCTGAGCAGGCAGATACCGACATCGGCTACAGCAAGCGTCAAAAAGAAGACATCAAGCCACGTCAGGAAGCCATGGTCAAAAGTATCACTCCTGACACTGCGCCTATCGTCGAACGCAAGGAAGTCGTTGCGCCTGTGCTTGCAGCACCGGTCAGCGCGCCTGCCGCGCCGGGCTTCTTCAGCAAAATGTTTGGCTTCCTGTTTGGCAAGTCCGAAGCACCTGCTGCAGTAGAAGCGCCAGAACAGGCTGAAGAAAAAGCCAATGGCCGCGATCGCAATGCACGCAATCCGCGCAATACCCAGCGCAATCGCAATAGCCGTCGCAACCGCGACCGTGAAGAGCGCGAAGACCGTCCGACACGCGCTGAAAAGCCTGAGCAAGAAGCAGCAAAACCTGCAGCAGCCGCTGAAAACGCACGTCCACCTAAAGCTGCCAAAGCACCACGTGAAGAGCGTGAACCGCAAGAAAGCCGCCGTGAACGCCAGCAACGCCAGCGCGATGAACGCAAGGAAAACCAGCCGCAGGAAGCCAAGGCAGAAGACGCTATCCAGAAACATACTGACCCGGTTCCTGTCGAAGTCATGCCTGCCAATGCACAACTGGAAGCCCTGGAACCAGGTGCTGAAAATGACAATAGCGAGCAAGGTGAAGAACGCCGTCGTCGTCGTCGTCGTGGTGGCCGCAACCGCAATCGCCGCGACCGTGACGGTAATGAGCTAGTCAATGAACAAGGCGAATTGCCAATTGATGCAGCGGGCGAAACAACAGAAGCTACGCAACTGGACCATACTCAGCCTGCTCAGCCGACTCAGCCTGTTCATCTGACACAGCCAGCCATAGTAGCTGAACCTGCAGTGCTGGCAGAACCAGTGGCAGCACCGGTTGCCACCCCTGTAATTGCCCATGTAATCGCCCCTGTGGTCACAGAGATTACCCCAGTTGCAGCGCCGGCGGCAGTTTCAGCACCGGCTGCAGTAGCAGTGCTTGAGACAGCCGCACCGGCAATATTTACCGCTGCGCCAGTTCAGGTAACAGATACCACTGTTGCTACAGCACCTGTTATCAGCACACCTGAACCAGTAGTTGTCGCTGAAACAGTGGTTGCCAGCATGCCGTCTTTTAGTTCGGGTATGGGTTCGGACATCAGCTCCGGTGTCAGCAATGACACACTGGATGCGATTCCAGATGTCCCAGATGTCGCTGCAGTCACAGTTGTTGCGCCTGCACCGGTGGTGGAAGTTGTGGAAGTTGCTCCGGTTGTGGCAGTTGCTCCAGTAACTGAAGTGGTAACTATTGCAGCGACTCCAACAGCACCAATCGCTGCAATAGCAGCAGTGGTTGCCGATGCACCAGCACCGGCAAGTTATTCTGGCAAGGCAAGCGTTCCAGCCGCAGCCATGCCTGTGGAGAGCCTGCATTCCATGTTGAAAGAAGCAGGACTGGAACTGGCAAGTACTGACCCGGTCAAACTGCAGGCAGCGCAGGAAAGTGCACAGAAATTTGTGCCCCCTGCACGCGTTCCACGCGAACGCAAGCCTCTGCCCGTCAGCAATGATGAGCCCTTGGTCATGGTGGAAACACGACATTAGGCTACAGCAACAGGCATTAAAAGAAAAACCGGCAATTCATTTGAATTGCCGGTTTTTTTATTGTCTTCCAAATCAACGCTCTCCAGATCAGTCGCAAAACAGCCGCAAAACAGTAGCAAAACGCAAGACTTTGCCAGTCGTGCTATTGTTAAGGGATAAGCTTGTTTATGCCAATACGCCTTAGAACCTGTTTACTATCTTAAGCGCGGGCGCAATCGGAGTCCACGCGGGGCTCATGCGCTGCTCAAAATGCTCATGGTCTTAGAGTACATTCCGCTTTTTGCGCGGCGTTTTTGTTACTCTTACCCCGCTGACGCTCGCTCGCTACAGATCGTAATCAGGTTCTTAGTAACACTTCACACCAGATAACACCATGACGGAAAAATTTATTCCGCTGACAGACTTCAGGCAATTTACATCCAGTCTGGCGATACCCGATCAGTTGCAGGCACCAGATGGCCAATTGCTGGACACACTTGCCAGGCCGCTGCATGATTTGCGTATTTCAGTCACCGACCGCTGCAATTTCCGCTGCGTGTACTGCATGCCCAAGGCAGTGTTTGATAAAGATTACCAATATCTGCCGCATCACGCCTTGCTGAGTTTTGAAGAAATTTATCGTATCGCCAGCATTTTTGTCGCCCATGGCGTGAATAAAATCCGCCTGACAGGTGGCGAACCTCTGTTGCGCAAAAATATAGAAAAACTCATCGCACTGTTGGCCAGCTTGCGTACACCAGATGGCCAACAACTTGACCTGACCCTGACCACCAATGGCTCTTTGCTGGCGCGCAAGGCCCAGAGCCTGAAAGATGCCGGCCTGACCAGGGTCAGCGTGTCGCTGGATGCGCTGGATGATGGCGTTTTCAGGCATATGAATGATGTGGATTTTTCTGTATCCGAAGTATTGGAAGGTATCGCCGTAGCAGAAAAAGTGGGGCTGGGTCCGGTCAAAGTCAATATGGTTGTCAAAGCCGGTGTCAATGATCAGGAAATCGTGCCCATGGCGCGTTATTTCCAGCGCAGCGGGCAAATCCTGCGCTTCATCGAATACATGGATGTAGGTGCATCAAATGGCTGGCAGATGAATGAAGTGATTCCTTCTGCCGAAATCATCCGGCGCATCCAGGGTGCCGGTATGCCGCTCACCCCGCTACAGGCCAACTACAAGAGTGAGACGGCAAAACGCTGGCGTCATGCAGAGGGCGGTGCTGAACTCGGTTTGATATCCAGCGTTACCCAGACATTTTGTGGTGATTGCACGCGCGCCAGGCTGTCGACGGAAGGCAAGCTCTACACCTGCCTGTTTGCTAGCCAAGGCCATGATCTGCGAGCCTTGCTGCGCGCCCCTGATCAACATTCCGACCTGGCAATTGCAAATGTCATCGCCAGCATCTGGCACAAGCGCAGCGACCGCTATTCGGAACTGCGCAGCCAGCAAACCGATACCGGCAGCGCGACTCGCAAGAAAATCGAGATGTCGTATATTGGTGGCTAAAACAAACGGCCGAAATCAGTGGTTAAAATAGCCAACTAAAAGTAGTTGCCGATGGTGGATAATACCGGCATAAGGACTTTGCCAACCCTGTTTTGCCATGCCCGCTATGACACCCATCGATAAAAACCTGATTACCGGACTGATACTTGCAGGCGGCCGTGGCACGCGCATGGGCACAGTGGACAAAGGTCTCCAGCATTGTCGTGGACAAACACTGGTGCAGCATGTTTTGCAGGCGCTGTCAGTACAGACCGGCAAGATCATCATCAATGCCAACCAAAATCTCGACATTTATCAAGGTTTTGGGGTACCGGTCGTATCTGACCTGATCACCGGATTTGCCGGGCCGCTAGCCGGTTTGCAGGCTGGCCTGCAAGCTTGTACCACGCCCTATCTCATTTGCGTACCTTGCGACTCACCGATGCTGCCGCTCGACCTGGTTAGCCGTCTGGCCCTGACCCTGCTCAATGATGGCTGTGATGCCACCGTAGCCGTCACGATGGAAAATCTGGATGGCGTTTTAAAAAAACAATCTCATCCTGTTTTTTCCCTGATGAAAACCAGCGTGTCAGCTCAATTGAATACTTACCTGCAAAATGGCGGGCGCCGCTTCAATGACTGGCACGGCAGCCTGAATACGAGTGAAGTATTGTTTGAAGACAATGATGCCTTCCGCAATATCAATACACTCAAAGAATTACAGGACCTGGATCACTGACATGCCCTTTATCAAGACTATCAAGGCCACCAATGCCACCAACGCCACTAATGCTACTGATGCCACCAAGGCCGTCAACATAGGCCTGCAAGCTATCCTTGCTGCCATGCCCGAATACGACCCCCATGCCATCACCGTAGAGCAGGCTCAGGCCATCATCGCGCTGTGCATACAACCGCTGCACCTTACTGAACCATTGCCACTGCGTCAGGCACTGGGGCGGGTATTGGCAGAGGACATCATCTCTACCATGAATGTACCGGCCCATGACAATTCCGCCATGGATGGTTTTGCTTTTCGTGGCGCAGATTTAACTGCCGGACAAGACAGGCAATTGCGTATCGTCGGCACTGCCCTTGCCGGACGTGCCTACCAGGGCCAAATTAATCAGGGTGAATGCATACGCATTACCACTGGCGCTGTCATGCCCGTTGACTGTGATACGGTGGTTCCGCAAGAGCTGATCACTGCCAGTAGCGATAGCCACGTCACCATCCCTGGCGGCAAACTGCGGGCTGGTGACAATCGTCGCCTGAAAGGAGAAGACCTGGCCATCGGCAAAACCGTGATCAGCAAAGGCCGGATACTGAAACCGGCTGATCTAGGCTTGCTGGCGTCGTTGGCGATCGCCGAAGTGGCAGTACAAAGACGGCTGCGGGTTGCCTTTTTTTCTACCGGGGACGAATTACGCTCGCTGGGAGAACCACTGGATGAAGGCTGCGTCTATGACAGTAATCGCTATACCTTGTTTGGAATGCTGACCAGACTGGGTTGCGAAGTCATCGACATGGGCGTAGTGAAAGATAATCCCGATGCGCTGGAAGCAGGCCTGCGCCAGGCATGTGAAAGTGCAGATGCGATCATCACTTCTGGTGGCGTATCTGCGGGTGCTGCTGACTACACCAGGGAAATCATGGCGAAACTAGGGCAGGTGGCTTTCTGGAGCGTCGCCATGCGGCCCGGCCGCCCGCTGGCATTTGGCCAGATTGCCTCCAATGGCAAAAGTGCCTGCCTGTTTGGCTTGCCAGGCAATCCGGTGGCCGTCATGGTGAGTTTCTACTTCTTCGCCCGCCAGGCACTGCACCGCTTGATGGGGGCCGACGTCCCTGCCCTGCCCCTGATACCGGTAGCTGCAGCAGAAACCATACGCAAGCGCCCCGGCCGCACGGAATTCCAGCGCGGCATACTGACCAGCACGGAAAATGGCGAACTGCGTGTCAGCGTGACTGGCTCGCAAGGTTCGGGTATATTGCGCTCCATGTCAGAAGCCAATTGCATGATTGTTTTGCAACATGACCAAACCACCGTGCTGCCCGGTGAAAAAGTCCATGTTCTATTGTTTGACGGACTGCTATAGGTAACTTGGGCAAGTTGCCCCCTAAAGCGCAGCTTCAAGGCCTGAAGATGTAAATCGCAAGTATAAAAAAGTAACAGACGCTTACATTCTGGTGACATTACTCGCCAGCAAAGTACAATTATCGATTTAAACATTACTGGAGAACAGTTTGAAAGCTTTATCATGGATATTGGGTGCCTGCGCATCCCTCGCATTGCTTGCGGGCTGTGGCGGTGGTGGCTCTTCCAGCACGACAACGACACCCACATCAACTACCGTTAGCGTCAGCGCAGTCGCCACAGACCAGTTGGTGTACCGCAAAATCACCAATTTCACGATTACCGGACAAAACCTGGATAAGGGCATCAATGCCAGCATCACTGGCTGTCTGAAAGTGACAGAACTGGCTGGCAGCACGGCTACTCAAAAGGTCTTGTCATGCAAGATCATCGCAGCAGGCGCGTTCACCGTGTCCCTCACTTCGGCGGATGGGTCTTCCCTGTATAACAGTTCGCTGACAGTACCGCTGGCACTCCAGCCACAAGTCACCATGGTGACCAGCCAGGGTACGATGGTGATTGAACTGAATCCGGCCAAAGCCCCTATTACTGTCGATAACTTCCTCCAGTATGTGGAAAACGGTTTTTACGTGAACAAGATTTTCCACCGTGTCATCAGCAATTTCGTGATTCAGGGTGGTGGCTTTACAACGGATCTGCAACAGCCAACCACCCTGGCTGCCATCAAACTGGAAACACCGAATGGCCTCAGCAATTTGCGCGGCACGATCGCCATGGCGCGCACCAACGTGGCTGATTCTGCAACATCGCAATTCTTTATCAACGTGGTGGACAACACCAGCCTTGACGGCCTGGTTGCAGGTAATGGATATGCTGTATTTGGCAAAGTTGTCACTGGTCTGGATGTCATGGACAAGATCAAAGCAGTTCCAACCACCACAGCAGGCGGCATGAGTGATGTACCAGTCACACCGGTATTAATTAATTCGATGCTACAAACACAATAACATGCTATGCTGCATGTGCAGCTCTCATCAATGTTGTGTTAAAACAGGAGCCGTTTGTGCTCCTGTTTTACTTTTACAGTCGGGGTAAAAATGAAAAAACAGTGGCAATCAATATTGTTGGCAACAACACTGGTATTTTTGACACAATCCGGGGCATATGCCAAGGATGATGCCAAAAAAGCGTCCGCGTCCGCCTCAGCCTCATCCAGCGCTTCGGCATCCGCCAAAGTGGAGCTGATGGATCTGAATAGCGCCAGCAAGAAAGAACTGTCCAGCCTGCCCAAAATTGGCGACGTGCGTTCCGACGCCATCATCAAGGGCCGTCCTTATAAAGGCAAGGATGAGCTGCTATCGAAAAAAATAATCCCTGAAGACGTGTATAACGGCATCAAGGACCTGGTCATTGCCAAACAAAAAACCACAGGAAAGAAATAATGACATTTCCCCTCCCAGCACCTGTCAACATACTGGTAAGCTAGTCACAGGTGCTGGGCTATGGCCCGGCTTGTTTTGATTGTGTAGTACTTTGCAATGACAGTGAGGTTCTATGTCAAGCAGGTTTTCACGCATCAGTCTGCTCGCCTGTTTTCTGGCACATGTAGCTTATGTGCATGCAGCAGAAGAAGACAAATCTTATTCCGTCAGCGGCTTTGGCACCCTTGGTGTTGTGCACAGCAATACCAGAGATGTGGATATCGTCCGCGATCTGACCCAGCCTTATGGTGTTGGTTATAGCCGGCAGACGGACTTCGGTGTTGATTCCAATTTGGGCCTGCAAATCAATTACCGACCCAGTGAAAATTTTGATACAGCGCTTCAAGTCGTCGCCCGCCGTTCTGCGGAGGTCCATCAACCACAACTGACCTGGGCATATGCGCGTTACTTGCCCAATGATACTGTCCAGTTACGTGCAGGACGGCTGGGTTTTGATGTCTACCTGCTGGCAGACTCGCGCAATGTCGCCTATTCCTATCAATGGGTGCGCCCACCTGTCGATTTTTTTGGCAACGTGGTCATTACCTATTTCGATGGTGCTGACGTGGTCGTGTCCCGACCGCTGGGTGAAGGAATAGTGCGTGCCAAGTTTTTTGCCGGTGTCGCCCGGGAAAGGACAACTACCGATAGTCAGTATAATTACCTGTCCCTGAACGGTTCACCCTTGACTGGTGCGCATATTGAATACCAGTCACAAAACTGGATTTACCGTGTCGGTTATTCGGAACTGAAATTCAAGCACGAATTCCCGCCTTTACAGGGTCTGCTGGATGGCTTTCGCTCACCCGCATTAAACGCCGTGTTTCCCTATGCCGCTGGCCTGGGCAATGCCTTGTCCATGGAAAATAAAAGATTTAAATATCTGTCTGCCGGCGCGGCCTATGACAATGGCCCTTTGCAGGTACAACTGATGGTAAACCGCCTGAGCTCCGAGTCTTTGTTATTTCCGGCGAGCCGCTCTGCCTACCTGACAATGGGCTATAGAATTGATAACTGGACGCCGTATGCAACCTACTCAATCAACAAAACCGAGGATCAAAAAATACCGGCCAGCCTGCCTACCGGCATCAGCCCTGGCATTGACATGTTGGTTGCGGGTTTTAATCAGTCCATCAGCAGCCAGTTCAATCACCAGACGACATTATCCATTGGTGTACGCTACGACCTGACGGAAAAATCCAACCTGAAACTGCAAGTTGATCAGATTCACGCGGATCAATTTGTGTTGGTACGCAACGCCCAGCCGGGATGGAATGGCAAAGCCAGACTGTTCAGCCTCGCCTTCAATTTCATCTTTTAGAGGCGAGCGATGAAAATACTCCACTACCTGACTGTCTGCCTAGTGCTGGCGACCTGGCATGGGAAATCCTTTGCCGACCTGGTCGTGATTGCCAATCCACAAAGCGGGATAGAGAAATTGAGCAAGGATGAAGTCATCAATCTGTACATGGGCAGAAATCGTAAACTGGCATCCGGCATCAATGCCATGCCGGTAGATTTAACGACACCAAATGCAGAAAAAGCCAGGTTTTATTCCCTGCTGGTCAACAAGAATTTACCTGAAATTAATTCTTACTGGGCCAGGCTGATGTTTTCCGGACAAGGCACGCCACCACACCAGGCAGATACAGCAGATGAAGTCATGGATATAGTCAGCGGCAACAAGGGAGCCATAGGCTACATAGAAAGAAAAAAACTCGATAAACGGGTGAAGTTGATTTATGACCCCAACGTAAATAATTGATACCTGCATGTTAAGACTGCTACGCACCAGCATCGTCTATCGTAGCGCATTCATTGTGCTGGGCATTGCGCTGCTCGTGGGCAGCTTCTTTGCCTTGTTCAGCTATCAGTTTTCGGCGCAATCAGAACAGAAACAAGCCAACCAGCGTATGCATGCATCGCTCAGTACGGTAGAAAGCACGGCCAGCATTGCCTGTTTTTTACTGGACCAAAACCTTGCTTCAGAACTGGCGCGTGGTTTACTTAAAAACGGCGATATCAGCCGTGTATTGATTTTTTCCGGCGATAAAATCCTGGCAGAGGCATCCAAACAGCCGGTACAAAACCAGACCACCCCGGTTGTCACGATGCCGCCAGAATCCAAGGCACCCGGTCAACTGGAACAGGAAATATTCTCCCCCTTCAATGCCAAGGAAAAAGTATGCAATATCCGACTTGATCCGAATATTGAATTCATTCGCGAGCAAAGCGCATCGAAGGCACGTTTCATCGTCTACCTGTTGCTGATGCAAGCCCTGGTCATGGCATCGGCAGTGGTGTATGTGGTACTGACTATGATCACCCGCCCCATCAAAAACATTTCTGACCGACTGCACACACTGTCGCCCGAAGCCGGCGACAAACTGGGTCTGCCAGACGGCAATGAAAAAGACGAAATCGGACAACTGGTACGTGACGTCAATACCCTGGTGGCCAACCTGCTGACGACGCTGGATGAAGAAAGGTCTTTGCGCATACGGCATGCCATAGGGGAAAAAAAGTTCCAGACGATTTTTGAAAATGCAGAAACCGGCATTTTCCAGTTGAATTTTTCTGCTGAATTATTGTCGTATAACCCGGCCTTTCTGCGCATGTTCAACCTCACTGATGCGCATCAGCGCGGCAATATTTCGAATGTGCTGACCTTGATGCTGGAGGGGCAGGAATTACGTCTGCACCTGATGATTGATGCCGCCATCAATGAAAGCAAAGTCATGTCAGATGACTTCTATATACAGGTTGGTGGCAGCTCACAAAAAAAATGGATCAATCTGGTCATCAGCCCTGCCGAGGATGGGGTGTTACAAGGTTTGGCGAACGATATTACCGAACGCAAGCTGAAAGAAGAAAACGCCAATCAGTTAGCCGTCACCGACCACCTGACAGGTTTGAATAATCGACTGGGGTTTGAAAAAGAAATTGCCCGCCTGTCCAATGAACATGAAAATGGCTATGCCCAAGGTTTCTTTTTGCTCATGATCGATCTGGATAAATTCAAGCAGGTGAATGACACCTATGGCCATACCATAGGTGATCAGGTACTGTGCCATTTCGCCCACATCGCCACCAGCACTGTCAGAAAATCTGACTTTATCGCCCGGCTTGGAGGCGATGAATTCGTCATCCTGCTGCAGAATTTAACGCATCAGAGCAAGGCCGAAGAAATTGCGAAAAAAATCATTAGCCAGGCCAGCCAGGACATCGTGATTACCGATGGCGTTTCGGTAAAAATAGGTGCCAGCATAGGCATCAGCTATACCGACCCGCAGGCCTTTGATCCGAATGAGTTACTGCGCCGTGCCGATAGCGCCATGTATGACGTCAAGCGCAGTGGCCGCAATGCCTATCGTGTGGTGAACCTGGAGGGGGTCGATACCACGCAGCTTAGTTAGAACCTGTTTACGATCTTAATTGCGTGCGCAATCGGAGTCCACGCGGGCCTCATGCGCTGCTCAAAATGCTCATGGTCTAGAGTACATTCCGCTTTTTGCGTTGCGCTTTTGTTACCCTGACCCCGCTGACGCTTGCTACAGACCGTAAACAGGTTCTTAGAACTCATTTCATCAATAGGGATGCGTTCTGATATCCAACATACGCATCGCAGTTGCCTGGTACAAGGGATTTGCATGCAAGCCATATTCACGGGAACAGGTATAGGTAAATTTGATGGCGTGGTCATCGTTATTCAAAATCGCCTGCCTGAACAAACTATCCCAGGACTGCGCCTGGAAATTGGCTTGCTTAAGGCTATGCAAACATTCCTGCTCTGGACGCAACGCCGGCGCACCTACCGAGGCATAGGCTACGCACAGGGCCAGCCATGTATCACTGTATAAAGCCTGCCGGCGCAAGGGATGCAGGTAGGGAATCAACTGCCTGATCGCATGCACGCCTGTCACCATATGTAAAATCGTGAAATCGCCGGTTTGCCAGTAAGCAGCGATCGCCCAGCCGGCCAGTTCATCCAGCAGTTGTGCCGTCACAGGCGTGGCAGGCAAGCTCCGGACAAAGCGGCTGTCTTTGGTGACGGCTGCCATTCTCTCGGCAATCATGCGTCCTTCAAATTTCTTGCCGCCCATATGATCGGCAATCTGTTTGAAACCGTCTGCGACTGAAGCCGCAGGCAGGCGATCATGCATAGCGATATCAATAGAAAAATTGGCGACCACCAGTGCCGCCAGCCCGGCAGCAATTTCTGCATCATGGCCGGACTGCAAGCCATATGACAGACGTATCAGCGCATGAAACGCCGTAGTCGCCGGTGCCACCGGAATAGCTGCCAACACTTCGCGTACTACCTCACTACTGCCCCGCTCTGCAATCCTGTGCAGGAAACAGGTTTGCAAGCCACTGAACATGGGCCGCTGACCCAGGCAGGATGCAAAATCAGCATAGCCAATCTGTTGCGGCGTGGTTTCTGCTGGTAGTGAATAATGGTCGCGCCAATAGTCAAAAAATTCTTCCAGACGTTCTGCACTGGCACCCATGGCAGCCAATGCCGTCAGGGCCATGGGGCAATGATTGGCGGTTCCCCGTCCCACCAGAGCAAACTGCCTGTTTTCATCAAGGAGATGGCGCAGCACCGGATAAGTCGCTAAAGTTTTCATACATAGTCACCATGAAATGATTGTGTAAAAACAGTATGCAAGTTAAAGTGAACTTTAAGTCAAGCAGTTTCTTCAGGAGGAAAAATGGCTGACAAGGCACATACCCATTTGATCAGCATAGGTGAATTGGCAATACGCTCGGGCATGGCCGCCAGTGCTTTGCGTTTTTACGAATCGCGCGGCCTGATCAGCAGTGTACGCAGCGGCAATCAGCGCCGTCAGTTTGCCAGAGAAGTATTGCGTCGCGTCGCCTTCATCAAGGCTGCACAAACAGCCGGACTGACACTGGAAGAAATAGAGAACACTCTCGCCAGCCTGCCGGATCAAAGAACACCGACCAAGCAGGATTGGGAAAAACTGTCACGCTCATGGCAAGGCTTGATACAAAACCGCATAAATGCATTGACCGCCCTGCGTGATCAATTGACATCCTGCATAGGCTGCGGCTGCCTGTCACTGAAATCCTGCGCCTTGTACAACCCGGAAGACATCGCCAAAACCAGAGGTAATGGTGCCCGTTACCTGTTGGGGGACAAACCGGGCAAGTTGCAGGATCAAGATTAAGTTTCAGTCTTTACAGCTCGGCATCTGCATCTGCAGCATCAATGCTGGTACCCAGCAGGCTTTGCGCGGCATCGGTTGGCAAGGCTTCCACGCTCTTCAGTTTGCGTGTCATCTGGCGGGTTCTGACTTCTGCCTGATCGATATTCTTGGCGGCTTTTTCGAGTGCCATCTTGGTCGCCGTCAACACATCGGCAAACTTGCCGAATTCCGTTTTTACTGCCCCCAACACTTGCCAGACTTCAGACGAACGCTGTTCCAGCACCAGGCTGCGGAAACCCATTTGCAGGCTGTTCAGCAATGCCGACAAGGTTGAAGGCCCGGAAATCGATACGCGAAAGGTGCGCTGCAAATCATCTGCCAGCCCCGGGCGGCGCATGACTTCTGCATACAAGCCTTCTGTAGGCAAGAACAGGATGGCAAAGTCTGTCGTCAAAGGCGGCGACAGATATTTTTCAGCAATGGTCTTGGCTTCACTGCGTATGGCACGTTCCAGTTCCTTGCCCGACTGCGCGACGCCTTCTGCATCTGCACGTTCGGCAGCATCCAACAAGCGTTCATACTGTTCTTTGGGGAACTTGGCATCAATCGGCAACCATACCGGTGCCTTGTTATCTTCCTTGCCGGGCAGCTTGATGGCAAATTCCACCCTCTCGCCTGTTCCTGGCACGGTCTCTACATTTTTTGCATACTGATCCGGTGTCAGCATCTGCTCCAGCACCATTTCCAGTTGTACTTCACCCCAGGTACCACGGGTTTTGACATTCGTCAGCACCCGTTTGAGGTCGCCGACACCAATGGCCAGTTGCTGCATTTCACCCAGGCCCTGATGTACCTTGTCCAAGCGATCAGACACCAGTTTGAATGATTCACCCAGCCGCTGTTCCAGTGTGGCATGCAGTTTTTCATCCACGGTCTTGCGCATCTCTTCCAGTTTGCCGGCATTGTCTGCCTGCAGTTGCTGTATCTTTTGTTCCAGCGTGGTACGAATCTCATTCAGGCGTTGCGCATTGGATTCAGTCAGGTTCAACAAAGTCTGGTTCAGGCTGTCACCAAAACGTTTCAGGCTTTGCGCCTGCTCTTCGCGGCCAACCTGCCCCTGCAAGGTAAAGGCATGCCGTATTTGTTCCAGTTGCAATGCATTGGTCTCATTGAGCTTCACCAGTTGCTGGGAAAAAGCATCGATCTGGTTGTTCTGCAAGGTGGCAACACTGGTCAATTGCGCGGCCAAACCCTGCTGCAACTGCGTGAAGTTGCTACCCAGTTCCTGACGACTGGTCTGTGCAGTCAGTTGCATCTGCTCGCGCAAGGACCGCTCGCTGCGTTCTTGCGTCAATTGCGCCTGTTGCTGCGTTTGCTGCAACTGGTCGAGGATGGTTTTCAGGCCAGCGGCATCGTTGCCAGCTTTGCTGCGCATCAACACCAGGATAACCAGCACGATCAACACCAGCAGTACGAGGAGATTAACTGTTTCAAACATGCTCATAAAAATTTTCCGGCAAGGGAAAAGTTAGTAAAGGTGACATGGTTAGCCCGGATGATTTCGCATCCAGTCTGCGGTCTGGTAAAACGACTGCATCAGATGCAGTTTCAAGTCTTCTGTCACACCCTGCTCTTCCATGGCCCAGGCCATGCAACGCAACCACTGATCACGCTCACTGCTAGCAATTGCATACGGCAAATGACGGGCGCGCAGGCGCGGGTGCCCAAACTGCTCGATATACAGATTAGGGCCGCCCATCCATCCCGACAAGAACCAATACAGCTTGTCGCGTGAACCATCCATGGACAGGGGATGCAAAGCCCGTATGCCAGCAAATTCGGCTTCCAGTTCCATCAGGTCATAAAAGCAATCAACCAGTGCCCGCAGTTTATCTGCCCCACCGATCAATTCATATAAATTGACCTGTGCTTCTTCATTATTGTCAGTATCGGTACTCATCCAGACTTCCTGCCGCTCATGCCTGCAAGGCGGGTCTTTGCTGCTGCATCCACAATTGCACGGCTGGTCTTTGCCATTGCTGATGCGCAAAATTGGCCAGTTTTGCCGGCACATAATCACCATGCATGGCCAGCCTGTTGATCATCAACGCCAGATCAAGATCGGCAATACACCATGTGCCAAACAGATTGTCTGCCCCCTCTTTCAACAGCGATTCTCCGACCAGAAATAACTGCTGTGCCGCTGCTTTGGCGGCATCTGACAAGGGTGCCAGACGCTGACCATAAAAGATGACCTGGGTATTGCGTTCAACCCGTATCGGCATCAGGGCACTGCGCAACCAGGCCTGTAGCTGTCTCGCTCTTGCCCGGTCCTTGATATCCTTCGGATACACCGTAATGCCTGGAAAAACATCATCCAGATATTCGGTGATGGCTGATGACTCCGACAAGGCAAAGTCATTGTGTACCAGGGTAGGCACACGCTGTGTCAGCGATTTCGCCGCATAGTCACTGGTATGCTGTGCATTGGTGTCCAGGTCTACGGTGTGCACAGCAAATTCCAGTCCTTTTTCATGCAGGGTAACAAAAACCGACATGGCATAGGGGCTGGTAAATTGTGCATCCACGTACAGCTGCAAGCTTTGTTTTTCCATTGCAAATCCTAAAGTCTTATTTTACTCACGCCATCAGGCAAGCAATGCACGCCCGGTGCGCAAGGGGAAAAGGCATCAAGTGCCCCATCCTTCAGGGAAGGACCTGGCCGGTACCAATCAGGCCTCACGCAGGCTAAGCAAAGGTGGCTGATTCAACACATTGCGCAAACCCAGCCAGCCGCCTATCGTGGCGCAAGCTGCACCTATCAGCAAACCTGCCAGCCAGACCACGGGCGAGAAAGCCCATTCAAAATTGAAACTGAAATGTGCCAGTGCCCATCCTATGGCAGAAGCACCCGACGCTGCCAGCACACCGGACAAGCCACCTATCAGCAGGAACTCTATCCACTGCGCCTGCGACAACTGCTTGCGGGTCGCCCCCAGCGCGCGCAGCAAGGCGGCTTCACGCGTGCGCACATCCTGCGAGCCAGCCAGTGCTGCGTACAACACCAGTACGCCCGATGCCAGTGTGAACAGGAACAGGAATTCGACCGCCATAATCACCTGGTCCAGCACATCCTGCAATTGTTTGATCATGCCCCCCACGTCCACCACAGTCAGGTTGGGAAAATCCAGCATGAGGCGGTTGACAAAAGTCTTGTTGGCGTCTGGCAAACGGAAAGCCGTGATCCAGGTCTGCGGCATATCTGCCATTGCCTTGGGATTGATGATGACGAAGAAATTCACCCGCATGGAACCCCAGTCCAGTTTACGCAGACTGGTAACCGCCGCGCTGACTTTTTGTCCGGCAACGTCAAACACCAGCTTGTCACCCAATTTCAACTTCAGGGTTTTGGCGATCCCCTCTTCCACCGAGGCTTCTGCCTGGGCTGTATTTGCATCATTCTTGTCGTCAAACCAGGTACCAGCCGTAATCTTGTTCAGGGCGGGCAATTCATTCATGGTGGAGAGATTGAATTCGCGTTCCACCATGCGTTTGGCCTGATCTTCGACATAACTGTTGCCGTCGATAGCACGCTGGTTCACCTGTATCAGGCGGCCACGTATCATCGGATACATGAGCGGCTTGCCAAAGTTTTGCAGCCTGGTGTTGATCTCATTTCGCTGATCAGGCTGGATATTAATGACGAACTGGTTAGGCGCGTCAGCCGGCGTGGCTTTTTTCCATGCGGTGATCAGATCAGCCCGCACCACGGTCAGCAATAACAGCGCCATCAAACCCAGTGCCAGCGACACCACCTGTATGATGCTGGCGCCAGGTCGTCTTTGCAGGGCCGTAATGGCAAAGCGCCAGGCAGAATGATTGAACAGCGGACGCAAGCGCTTCAGCGAAGACATACCCAGCCAGGCGACCAGGGCAAAGACCAGCAAGCCGATCAAAAACCCGGCGGCTGTCATCAGCCCCAGCTTGACATCTGCGGTCTGCCACAACAACAAACCGATGAACATGCTTAAACCCAGCACATAGCTGATCAGGGTCATGGCCTTGGGCGCATCCTGCTCGCGCCGTATGACACGGTTATGCGGCACATTGCGCAATTGCAGTATGGGTGGCAAGGCAAAGCCTATCAATAACAGCAAGCCGGTGGCGATGCCTTGCAAAGCAGGCAAGAAGTTAGCTGCTGGCAAATCCTTGGCCACCAGTTTACCCAGCCATTCCAGCAATACATAGTGACCGGCAAAGCCCAGCGCCACGCCCGCAGCACTACCCAACAGGCCCAGCATGAAAAACTCTATCAGGTACATACTGGTTACCTGGTTTTGTGTCAGCCCCAGGCAACGCAGCATGGCACAGGCATCCAGATGCCGCAGCATGAAACGCCGCGCCGCCATGGCAATCGCCACCGCAGCCAGCATGGCTGACAACAGACTCACCAGCGACAGGAACTGATCTGCCCTGTCCAGCGTGGCGCGCATTTCTGGTCGCCCTGATTCCAGCGACTCCAGGCGCACGCCTTTCAGTTTCCCGGTTTCTATGCGACTTTGCAATTCTTTCTGGTAACTGGCAATGGCCTTGGGCTCGCCCGCGATCAACAAACGATACGTGACGCGTGAGCCATTCTGTATCAGGTTGCTGGCTGGGATATCTTTCAGCGATATCATGGCGCGCGGAGCAAAATTCATGAAGCCGGCACCGCGATCAGGTTCCGATGTAATGGTCTGGGTAACGGTCAACTGCAATTCACCCAGTTTGATTTTTTCGCCTAGCTTGAGATTCAATGCCGACAATAGCGCCGGATCCACCCACACCGTGCCAGCTTGCGGGACATCGCTGGTCGCGACTTCTGCCTCGCCCTTGTTCAGTTTTAAATTGCCACGCAAGGGGTAATCGTTGCTGACAGCTTTCAGGGATACCAGTTTGGATATCGCGTCATCGCCCTTGCCTGCCAGCGCCATGCTGGGAAAAGCCAGGGTTTCTGCAATTTTGAAGCCACGTTTTTCGGCCTCCATGCGCCATTCCGGATTGATGGGTTGATCTGCCCCCACCAGCAAATCCGCACCCAGCAATTGATGCGCATCACGGTTCAGCCCGCTGCGCATGCGGTCGGTAAAGAAACCGACCGATGCCAGAGAACCGACAGCAACCATCAGCGCTATCAACAAAAAGCGCAATTCACCGGCACGCCAGTCGCGCATCGTCATACTGAGAGAAAGTCGGAACATATTTACCTTATTGTATTACCTAGTATTACCTTGCCTCACCCTCAAAACCGCGGTCTTGCGCAGTCTTGCGCAGTCCTATAAGCCCCCGGCAGGCTGATTCAATTTCCAGATAGCCCTGTCATCAGGCCACGAGCAAGGGTTTAAGTTCAGAAGTGGTGATGCGGGATCAAAACACAAGGCTCTGCCGACGATACTGCCAATGATATTGACAATCAAGCATCAAGCAACCAGCGCCTGTGCAAAATCAGTCAGCAAGTCCTGGGTATCTTCGATACCAACAGAAACCCGGATCAGTGAATCGGCGATTCCCATGCCAGCACGACGTTCTGCGCCCATTTCAAAGAAAATGGTATGGGCAACCGGAATCACCAAAGTGCGGGTATCCCCCAGATGGGTGGCATTGATGGCCAGCTTCAGGCGGTTCAGGTAATCAAAACAATCAATCTCGGGCTTTAGTTCAAAACTGAACAAGGCTCCATAGGCGCGAAATAATTCTGTCGCTAATTGATGTTGGGGATGAGAAGGCAAGCCGGGGTAATGTACCGCGGCAACCCGGGGATCAGCCTCCAGCATGCTGGCAAGGGCTAGTGCATTCGCACATTCTCTTTCCATGCGCAAGGCGATGGTTTCTGCGCCCACGGCAATCTGATGTGCCGCATCTGGCGACAGCGAAGCGCCAAAGTCGCGCAAAGCCTTGGTCCTGACCTGCGACATACCCTGCATCTGCGCTGCCTGCTTGCGGAAATTGGTGGCGATATTCGGATAGACAGACCAGTCAAACAAACCCGTATCCGTCAGTGCCCCGCCCAACACATTGCCATGTCCGGCAATCGATTTTGTCAGGGAATTGACAACCAGACCCGCACCCACGGATTTAGGCTGGAACAGGTAAGGCGACGTCATGGTGTTATCGACCACAAACAAGATACCTTTTTCACGACACAAATCACCAATCCGCTTCAGGTCAGCAATCTGGGTACGCGGATTGGCAATGGTTTCGACAAACACCATGCGGGTTGCCGGTGTCAGCGCGGCCGCGATGCGATCAACACTGGTGGCATCCACCATGGCCACATCGATACCCTGTGCACTGATGGTTTGCCACAGACTATTGGTATTGCCAAATAAAAAAGAAGAAGAAACCAGGTGGTCACCTTGGCGCAACAAGGCCTGAAACACTGCACCTATTGCCGCCATGCCGGTGGCAAACACGATACTGGCGTAACCGTCTTCCATCCGAGTGATTTTCTCTTCCAGCGCAGACACCGTAGGGTTGCCCTGGCGGCCATAACGATAGCCGGATTGCTTGTTCTGGAATACTGCGGCAAGATCACGCGCATCCTTGTAACCGTACATGACAGAACTATGGATGGGTTTATGGATAGAGCCGTGCTCTATTTCTTTTTGACGATCACTGTGCAGGATAGTCGTAGTAAAGCCGTAGGTCGGTAATTCGCTCATGATGCTGGACTGAAAGTAGGAAAGTAAATCGAGTCCCCAGAGTGTAACCCATAAGCCCGGCTTGCACTCCCCAGCCCTTCAATCCGCCATCGAAATTTGTCCTGTCAGGCCAAAAATGCCTCTATCAGTTCTGCCAGCTTTTCCGGTTGATCATGATGCAGCATATGTCCGGCATCCAGTATCATTTCTTTTTGCAACTGTGGAATATGTGCAAGGCGGCGGTCGATTTCTATGCGCGCCTCTTCTTTCGGCCCCATCCAGTGCCAGACATTGGTGTCATCCGCCTCTATCCACAATACCGGTGCAGTAATCTTTTGCCAGCATGCCATCACTTCCTCTACCCGGTACAGTAAGGGGCTGGTTTGTTTGTGTGCCGGGTCACCCAATATTTCCCAGCACCCGGTACTGCTTTCCTTTGCCCAGTGACCAGACAGGAAGGCCGCCCTTTCATCTGACAGGCGGGGATTGGTTTTCTGCAGACGGGCCGCCACGTCTGCCTGGGATGCATAGGTGCGCAACTGTGGTTGATCCTGCAACTCATCCAGCCATTTCCGGTAACGACCAGGCGCTTGCTTGGGATGCGTGACCGGCATGCCAAAGCCTTCCAGATTAATCAATTTGCTGACTCTTTCCGGCCTGACGCCAGCATACAGGCCAGCCACATTGCCGCCCATGCTATGCCCCAGCAAATTGACCGGTTCTGTCGGTGAAAAATGCCGTAACAAGGCATCCAGGTCCCCCATGTAATCAGGGAACCAGTAGGTATCGGCCTTGGGTGATTCTGTCAGGCCAAAACCACGCCAGTCAGGGGCAATCACATGCCATTCCTGCTTCAGGCATTCGACTACAAACTGGAAGGAGGCAGATACATCCATCCAGCCATGCAACATCACGATTTTAGGTGTTGATTCTGATTCCGGCCCCCAGTGACGCACATGGTATTGCAAACCACGAATTTCAACGTAGGAGGAGCGTGACTCGGAAGTGAAAGGCTTCATAGGAATTTAAATTTTTCATCAAGAATGACGGACAAGACCAGCCCACAAGCCGCAATATCAAGTAGCATTGTATTCATGCAATGCTTGAGCATGCGAATACAGCAACAATAGAACGACCGTTCGATTATTATAACGGAGACAGGATGAAGCAGTTGGACAAACGCAAAAACAGTAATGAAATTGATCAATATGCAAAGCTGTACCATGAATTCAGGTGGCAAGTTCCAGACTATTTCAATATCGCTGAAGCCTGCTGTCATCGCTGGGCCGGACAGCATGGGCTGATCGCCATCCTGTCAGAAGACAGCGAAGGAAATCAGCGCCGTCTCAGCTATACAGAACTGTATCAACAGGCCAGCCAGCTGTCCCATCTCTTGCGTCAGGAAGGTGTGCAGCGCGGCGATGTGCTTGCCTGCATCTTGCCGCAAAGACCAGAAACCGCAATCACCATTATGGCCTGCCTGCAGATCGGTGCCATCGTCATGCCCTTATCCTTCCTGTTCGGGCCCGAAGCACTGGAATTTCGCCTCAAGCACAGCCAGGCCATAGGCATCATTCTGGATAGCAGTGGCATCAAGGCTTTTGAAGAAATCCGCATGCAATGCCCTGACTTGAAAACCGTCATCAGCATCGATTGCCCAAACAACCAGGATTTACCTCCCAGCATAGACTGGCACACGCATATGCCAGCCATGCCCAAACGATGTGACATCGTGCGGACCCGCGCCAGTGATCCGGCCATCCTGATTTATACCAGTGGCACCACCGGTGCGCCCAAAGGGGCACTGATTCCCCACTCGGCCATCATCGGCAACCTGAGCGGTTTTGTCGCTTCGCAAAACTGGTTCCCGCAAGAAAATGATGTGTTCTGGTCACCGGCAGACTGGGCCTGGACAGGCGGACTCATGGATGCCTTGTTGCCTACCTTGTATTTTGGCAAACCCATCCTCGGTTATCAGGGACGTTTTTCCGCCGACACCGCCTACTATCTGCTGGAAAAATACCAGGTCACGAATACCTTCCTGTTCCCCACTGCCCTGAAAATGATGATGAAGGCAGATCCGGCACCAAGGAAAAAATACCGGCTTGCACTGCGCGCCATCATGAGTGCCGGTGAAGCTGTCGGCGATGCCGTCTTCAACTGGTGTGAGCGGGCCCTGGAAGTGACACCGAATGAAATGTTTGGCCAGACTGAGATGAACTACATCGTCGGCAATAGTCATCAACTATGGCCAGCCCGCCCCGGCAGCATGGGACGCCCCTACCCCGGTCACCGGGTTGCCGTCATTGATGATGATGGCAAGGAAACCGCCACCGGCGTAGCGGGTGAAGTAGCCATGCACCGCTATGATTTATACGGTCATCCTGATCCGGTATTCTTCCTGGGGTATTGGAAAAATGATGAGGCCACGCGGAGTAAATTTACCGGTGACTGGTGTCGAACCGGTGACCTTGCCCTGCGTGACGCCGATGGTTACCTGTGGTATCAGGGTCGCGCCGATGACATGTTCAAGGCTGCCGGTTACCGCATAGGTCCGTCTGAAATAGAAAATTGCCTGGTCAAGCACGCTGCCGTTGCGAATGTGGCGGTCGTCCCCAAACCCGACCAGGAAAGAGGCAATATCGTCAAGGCTTACATCGTCTTAAGCACCGGCTATGCTGGCAGCGAGGCATTGATTGCAGAATTGCAAAACCATGTGCGCGGCAAACTGGCACCGTATGAATACCCGAAAGAGATTGAATTTATCGATGCCCTGCCCATGACCACCACAGGCAAGGTCCAGCGCCGCATACTGCGTTTGCGTGAAGAGGAAAGGGCCAGACAAGCCCGGTGAATTCTGAAACGGGGTCTGGTCAGTGCTGCGCCACAATCGTGGTACTGACCAGGCTGGCTACCTGATCTGCCACTTCGCCTATCAGTTTGCCGTACAGCGTTGAGCTAAAAGCTGCACCGCCAAACACGTGCTCGCGGCCTATCGTCACGTCACCGGCCACAGTCCTGGAAAAATCCTGTCGTGCCAGCAGCTTGCCTGACTGCGCATCATAAATACGGATATCAACCTCAATCGCCCGCGTCTTTTTTTGCATCAGCCCAAACAGAATGGTATCGTTTTTTGTACCGGCATTGCGAATTTCACCAGCCACCACATAGCGGCTGGCATAGGTAGCACCCATTTGGTTCAAAAGCTTGCCACTTGGTACATCCTGCTGCCAGTCAAAGGATAAAAGATGGGGCGCAGTGCGTATTTGCCATGGCGTATTCTGTGCCAGCCGGCGTGCTACCTCTTTGGGGAAGCCCTGCGCCATATCATCCACATCCTGCACCTGTATCGGTTTGTTGACGGCAAAACCGGTCAGTACCACCGTTGTAGCGGGTGGCAAACCAGGATCTGCCATTTGTGCATGGGAGTGCGCAGTGAAGAATGCGCCGCTTAAAGCAAGCACGATACGGTTTGCCATTGAGAAGGAGGTTGCCATTTGCGCACTCAATATAGGGATATTACCACTAGTGTCCGGTTAAATTGGTAAGTAAAGCCAGCAAAGCTAATGCAGGCGCTGGTTTTGGCGGTTTTAGGGGTGTCCACGATTTGAATTTAAAATATGTCATTTGCGATAATCTCCGGTTTATTG
>NZ_JBMPOX010000012.1:0-168324 GCF_049340445.1 Undibacterium sp. Ji50W
ATACATCAATGTGCATAATCAAAATCCGAAACCTTTTGTCTGGACCGCCAAGGCCAATGACATTCTGCAGAAAGTCATCCGCGCAAATCGCCAGCTTGGTTCAAAGAAAAACGAAGCACTACACTAGCAGACCTGACACATCAGGCCTGAAGCATGATTATCTTGCGCTTAGTTATCCAGCTTGAAATTAAATTCCAGCATGGTGGTTTGCGGTTTGGAGATAGGCGCATATTTCCATTGAGACGCAGCGGCAATCACTTCCTTGTCAAAATGTTTGGGTGGATTTGCCTTCACAATATCCACTTGCGACACCTTGCCGTCGGCTTCGATATGAACGCGCGCACTCACCACACCCGAAGTGACACCGGCACGTACGGCACCGTTAGGGTATTTGGGCTGAACGCTGGAAACGACTTTCAAGACGTTATTTTCTGTTGCTGCCGCCGCTACAGGTGCTGGTGCAGGTGTCGGGGCTGCTTTGGAAGCAGCCGCCGCGACCACTGGTGGCGGGATATCAACAGGCTTGGTCGCAACCGGTGCTGCAACCACAGCAGGTGCCACTTTCACAGGCTCACGCGTTTTGGATGCCAGTAACTTGGCATCTGCCGCCGCTTTCGCGTCTGCTAAGGCTTTTGCATCCGCTGCTGCTTTCGCGTCTTTGGCCTCTTTCGCTGCTTTTTCTTCTTTGGCTATTTGCGCTGCTGTCTTGTTTGACGCCATGTCCATCCACTTGGTGACGTCCGCGGTGTCAGAGTGTTTCACCGGGTTTTTTACCAGACCCGTAGGCATGGGCGCATTGGAAGCAGGCGTTTCTGGCGTACTCGCTGCTGTCTCTGAAGGGCTCTTTTGACATGCTGTATTCAGCAGCACGCAAGCCAGCATACTCAAAGTCAGAATTGATAACTTCCCTCTTTTATTGTGGACAACTGTTTTCATATCACTCCAGACAACACGATTTTAAAGCTTAAGTTAAAAGAGCACTTCAGAGCACCTGCCGACCCAATTTGCTTGCAATGAAACGGTGCATGGCAGATATTCTTGCCATTTTTCAGTGCAAAGCCCATTGGCCAGGTACCAAGAAAATTCTCACTATTGTGAGAGACTATGCTGCCACGGATGTAACCGCAAGGCAATAATCAAATCACTGAAGTGATTAGAAAATGTGAAAATACTGGCGTTAATTTCACAATTTTGTTGGTTTCCATGCAGGAACTATGCCAAAACCCGCGTAAATTGTTTTAACTGCATAATAGGAAGCTAACTAGGAAGCTGACGCGTCACGGGAAGAGATGCAAAAAAGCCAAGCTTTATTCAGCCTGGCTTCCATGTCTATGAAATGAGAGGAAATGCGATGAAAGATTCAGCGCAGAGTGGGGTTAAATACCCTGGGCATCAAGATTTTCCGAACACTTCATTCAATTGCTGGGTCACGCGTATGAAGGTAGTGCGCTTGGTCAGTTCCTTCAATTTATGCGCGCCCACATAGGTGCAGGCAGAACGCACACCGCCCAGAATATCCTGTAATGTGGCTTCAACCGGACCGCGATAAGGGATCAGCACTTCCTTGCCTTCCGACGCACGGTATTTGGCAACGCCACCCGCATATTTATCCATGGCAGCACGGCTGCTCATGCCGTAAAAGCGCTTGAACTGCTGGCCATCGCGCTCGACCAGATCACCGGCACATTCATCATGCCCCGCCAGCATACCGCCCAGCATGATGAAGTCGGCACCGGCACCATAGGCCTTGGCCAGGTCACCTGGCACCACACAACCACCGTCGGCGCAAATCTGCCCGCCCAGGCCATGTGCGGCATCAGCGCATTCTATGACAGCGGACAACTGCGGGTAACCCACGCCCGTCATCTTGCGCGTGGTACAGACCGAACCCGGACCTATGCCCACCTTGACGATATCGGCACCGGCCAGTATCAGTTCTTCAGTAATGTCACCGGTCACCACATTGCCGGCCATGATGGTCAGGTGCGGGTAGGTGGTGCGGACTTTCTTGACGAAATTGATAAAGCCTTCCGTGTAGCCGTTCGCCACGTCTATGCAGACGTATTCGATGGCGTTGTGCGCCCTTGCCATCACAGCCGAAAATTTTTCAAAATCGGATTGCGTGATACCCATGGAATAAAAAGCAGTAGATTTCTTTTGCAAGGCAGAAAAATAATCAACCAGCACATCTTCATCATAATGCTTGTGCAAGGCCACCGATAGCTGGTGCTGTTCCAGCGCCGCCGCCATTTCCATGGTGCCGGTGGAATCCATGTTTGCAGCAATGATGGGAATACCGTGATAAGTCTTGCGGGAATGATGGAAAATAAATTCGCGTTCCAGATTGACCTGGGAACGGGAGGTAAGGGTGGAACGCTTGGGACGTATCAACACATCCTTGAAATCCAGCCTGAGTGTTTCTTCTATATGCATGACGACCCCTGTATGCGTCTGGCGGACGCGGGAAATGACGACTTGTCGCAGCCAGGCAATCAAGTCGTTGAGCCGTACTTGAGTATAGTCGAAAAATTTTCTTTAGCCTGATCCGATTCGTAAATGAGGCTTATCACAGCGGACGTATACTGAAACCGGCAAATAATTCCTTTATTCCATCAATGGCAACTACCCTTGCCCTTGTCGGTAAAACTCTCTCCGGGCACCGGTAAAAACTCCCATTCGTAGGATTTGTCATGCAGGCTCAGCTTCAATACGCCGTGGGTGGAATTGTCGCGGATTTCAGTTGATCCCTTGGGTAAAAACATGGGCGTCAGTTTGGCACCGCCCGTACCAACGACAAAGCTGCGTATGCCCTGCCTGTCGTCGCGGTCGCCATTGGCGTCCAGCGGGGCAAAGCGTTCGTAATCATGGTCATGCGAAGTCAGCACGATGTCAGCTTTGGCTTCGGCCAGCATTTTCCATGCGGCCAGCATGTTTTCATTGTTGCCGTGCCCGCCCGAGCTATAGACCGGGTGATGCCAGAACGCCAGTGTGCAGCTTTGCTCGTTGTTGGCGAGTTCTTCCTTCAGCCAGTTCAGTTGCGCCTGCATCTGTGGCTGATCCAGATTGCTGTTGAGCGACAGGACCTGCCATTTACCCAGTCGCGTCGCATAGTAGCCGCGCCGGTCGGGCCCGGCCAGCTCACCAAAATAATTGTAATAGCCCAAGGCCTTGGGCATGCTGTAGTCATGGTTACCGGGTGAGGGCAGGGTCTTGTCCTTGAAACGGCCCCAGGTCGGGTCATAACATTTGGTGAATTCACTGGGATTGCCGACAGGGTAAGTGTTATCACCCAGGGTAATGGCGCGGGCAGTCTTGTCCTTGTCCAGCCCGGCAGCGATCAACTCTGCTGTTCTTGCTGCCACACTTTCTTCAGCGGGATTTTTTCTGCAATCAGCGATATCACCGGCCACATACACCGTCACACTGACAGGTTTTGCCAGCGGTTTTTTGCCAGCTTGCTTCGTATTGTTGGTGGCATGGGCAGAACAGAGGAGCAGGTTAAGGATACAAAAAGCCAGGATGGAAAGACGCATGAATTTTTCTTGTTAGGTAGGCAATAGCAGGGACAGGCGCGTATTTTACCTGTTCCTGCTGCAAGGGTTAATCTGTTGCATGAAAATAAGAGCATGTTTCCTGCAATGACCTTCCATATTTGCTGAACCTGACTACAGTTTCGCCTTCCGCAAACGTAGCGCATTGCTGATCACCGATACCGAACTCAGGCTCATAGCCGCACTGGCAATCATGGGGCTGAGCAAAATGCCGAACCACGGATACAAGAGACCGGCAGCCACAGGCACGCCGACAAAATTATAGACAAAGGCAAAGAACAGGTTTTGCCGTATGTTCTTCATGGCTTGCTGGCTGAGGGAGCGTGCTTTCACGATTCCGCGCAAATCACCTTTCACCAGCACCACATGGGCGCTATGCATGGCCACATCGGTGCCACTGCCCATGGCAATGCCGACATCGGCCTGTGCCAATGCCGGGGCATCGTTGATACCGTCACCCGCCATGGCAACCACCCGTCCTTGCTTCTGCAATTCCTGCACGATGCGGAACTTGTCTGCTGGCAGCAGGTCGGCGCGTACGTCGTCCAGCCCCAGTTGCTTTGCCACAGCCTGTGCCGTGATGGTATTGTCACCCGTCAGTACGATGACATGCATGCCCTGTTGCTGCAATTGCGCTATCGCTTCCTTGCTATGGGTCTTGATCTTGTCCGCCACACTCAGCATGGCCACGGCTTTTTGATCGACCGCCATCAGCATCACGGTATGGCCCAGTGCCTGCCATTCTGCGACTTGCGGTTCAAAATCTTGCATGGCTATCGCATGTTCTTTCAGCAGTGCCGGATTGCCCAGTAATACTGGCTTGCCATCCACTGTGGCACTGACACCCTTGCCGGTGATGGAAGTAAAATCACTGATGCTGACCGGCTGGCTGCCATGTGCTTGTGCATAGGCGACGATAGCATGTGCTACCGGATGTTCACTGCGCTGTTCCAGCGCCATTGCCAGGGCCAGCAAATCGGCCTCCGATTCGCCCGCAGCAAGTTTAAAGTTTTGCATGCTGGGCTTGCCCTCGGTCAGGGTGCCGGTTTTGTCTATGAGCAGGGTGTCGATTTTTTCCAGTCTCTCCAGCGCTTCGGCATTCTTGATCAGCACACCGTCATGCGCACCCCGACCTATGCCTACCGTCACCGATATCGGTGTCGCCAACCCCAGTGCGCAGGGGCAGGCAATGATCAATACCGATACCGCAGCCATCAGGCCGTTGGCCAGCCCAGGTGCTGGTCCCCACACCGCCCAGCCTGTAAAGGCCAGCACGGCCACAGCAATCACACCGGGTACAAACCAGCCAGATACCTGGTCTGCCAGCTTCTGTATTGGTGCGCGTGAACGCCCGGCCTGGTTGACCAGATCGATAATGCTGGCCAGTAAAGTATCCTTGCCTATGCGCTGTGCCTGCATGCTGAAACTGCCTTGCTGATTGATGGTGCCAGCGCTGACCTTGTCACCTGCCTGCTTGCTGACAGGCAGTGGTTCACCGGTCAGCATGGCTTCATCAACATTGCTGTGACCGTCCAGCAGCACTCCATCAACCGGGATATGCGCCCCCGGTTTCACGCGCAAGTGATCACCTACCAATACCTGGTCAAGAGTGATTTCAGCCTCGCTACCATCGGCAGCAATTCGTATCGCTGTCGCGGGTGTCAAACCCAGCAAGGCTTTGATCGCTGTATTGGTTTGTGAACGGGCACGCAACTCAAGTACCTGACCCAGCAAGACCAGGGTGATGATGACGGCAGCCGCCTCAAAATACAGCGGTGCCATACCGCCCATCTTGAAAGCGGTGGGCAACACATCCGGCAATAACAGGGCCACCAGACTGAACAGGTAAGCTGCGGCAGTACCAATGCCAATCAGGCTGAACATGTTCAGGTGCATGCTCTTGAAGGATGCCAGCGCGCGTTCAAAGAATGGTAGCCCACCCCATAGTACGACCGGTGTCGCCAGTATGAATTGCAGCCAGTTGTAGATCGTCATACCCAGCAGGCTGTGAAAAGATACGCCCGGCAGCATGTCGCCCATGGTCATGACCAACAGCGGTAAACTCAGTAGCAGGCTGATTTTGAAGCGGCTCAGCATATCGTCAAGCTCGCTGGTGTCTTCTTCCATGCTGGCTTCTTTCGGTTCCAGTGCCATGCCACACAGGGGGCAGGTGCCAGGACCGACTTGCTCAATCTCTGGATGCATGGGGCAGGTAAAAATCGTATCCTTGGCCACAGTCTTGGGAGCGGTGCGTTTGGCCGGGTCCAGCCAGGCAGCAGGGTCTTTACGAAATTTTTCCAGGCAGGTATTGCAGCAAAAATAATAACTTTGACCTTCGTGCACCAACTGGTACTGGCTGTCCGCATTGACGCGCATGCCGCACACAGGGTCCTTGTGCTCGCCGTCGGCATCACTTTGCATGGCGTCGCTGCTGCCACAGCAAGATGCTGCTGCTGTGGTGCTTGCCGATGGTGTGGTAGTGGCGGTGGTAGAGGCAGTGGCAGTAAGTGTGCCTACGCTACCCAGTCCGATGACTTTTTTTGCCTTGACATAATTTTCAGGCGCAGCATTGAACTTGCTGACGCAGGAATTGCTACAAAAATAGTAGGCAATGCCCTGGAAATGGGCCATTTTCTCTGGATTCTTGCTGACTTGCATGCCGCAGACCGGGTCCGTGTATTTCTTGTCCTGTGCAGGTGCTGCTTGTGAGTCATGCTTGTGTCCGCAGCAACTGTCACCCTGCTGGTGGTTTTGATGGTTTTGATGGTCTTGAGTCATTTTCATTCTTCCGCTACATAAATCGTTTGATTGCCTTATCATAGGCTCCGTACCCAAGAACAGAGTCAAGGACTTTTTAACGATGTCCGATACAGATCATGATCCAGATCAATATACGATAGGGCAACTGGCCAAGGCAGCCGGGGTTGGCGTCGAAACCATACGTTATTACCAGCGACGGGATTTGCTGCCTGTACCCGAGGTTGCTACTGGCTTCCGGACTTATCCAGCCAAGCTGGTTGAGCGCATACGGTTTATCAAGCGGGCGCAGGAGCTGGGCTTCAGTCTGGATGAAATCGCCAATCTGCTGATGCTGGAAGATAGTAATGACAAGCAAGCCATACGTGATGTAGCGCAGGAACGTTTGACGCAGGTGCAAGCCAAATTGACTGACTTGCACCGCATGGAAGCTATGTTGACGGGTCTGATACAGCAATGTGCATCATCTGAGCAGTTGGCGCAGTGCCCCATCATACAGGCGCTGGCAAGCAGCAAGCCAACTGACGGCAAGGCATGCCATAGCCAAGGCCTCTGAGTAATTACTCTCCGCCGGCGACCCAATCTGGTTTTTCCGTGCTTATATAATGGATCAACGCTTCCACCACTACCGGATCAAACTGCGTGCCGCTGCGGGCCTTGATGTAGTCGATGGTGTCCTTCAGTGACCACGGTTCCTTATAAGGGCGGCGATGCAGCAGGGCATCAAATACATCGACTACGGCAACAATCCGGGCTGACAGCGGGATATCCGCGCCTTTCAGGTGGCGTGGATAGCCATGGCCATCAAAATGCTCATGATGGCTGCCGGCGATCTGTGAACCATAAGTCAGGTAACTGACACCGTCCACCATGGTGGCGGCGCGTGCCAGCACGGTTTCGCCAGCCAGGGCATGGTATTCCATGATTTTCCGTTCGGTGCTGTCATGGCTGCCAGCTTTCAGCAACACAGCGTCCGGCGTCGCCACCTTGCCGACATCATGCAAGATGCTGGCGATGCCTACCATCTCCATGAACTGCGGTGTCAGGTCGGAAGGGAAACTGTCACGCCGTTTCAGCTCTGCCGCAATAGCATTGGTCAGCTTGCAGACGCGCTGCACATGGCCACCGGTATCGGTATCGCGTGATTCAGCCAGATCGGTCAGGGCCACCACCGAGGCTTCCTGGGCTCTTTGCAATTGCTCGTTCAGGTAGCGATTATCAAAGGCGGCGGCAATGCGGTCGCAAAATAATTCCAGCAAGTCACGCTGCATTTGCCCCAGCGGCCAGGGTGGCGTCACCAGGATGGCAAATTCATGCCCCTGCCGGGTATGGATGAACAACACGTCAACCGGATGCTGGAACTGGCTTTTCTTTTCGACAAAGGCTTTTTCAACGATGGCAGTCCATTCACAATCAGGCGGCAACTGATCCAGGCCGGCCCAGTCGCTGTAGCTGCCGGTGGCGGCAATGATGCTGGTGTTGAGGGGCCCGCCGTTGTTGCCGGCTGGGATGCTGCCTGGGGCAGCACAGGCCGAATTGCGGGACAGGCACAACACCCCGTCTGCCCCCACATCAAGAATGGCACCGATCTGGTTCAGCACACCAGACGCAAATTCCTTCAGTGATTTCAATTCATACAGATTGGCCGATGCCTGCAGGATGCGGGTCAGGCCCACGCGGCTGCGTTCTATCGACAACAGGCCCTCATAGGCACGCAGCGAGGCAATCACGGTGGTAAACAGGCGTTGTGTTGTCAGCTCGGTCTTGGTTTTATAGTCGTTGATATCGTAATCGACGATGACACTTTTTTCTGGCGCCTGGCCTGGCTGGCCGGTGCGCAGCACGATGCGCACCATCTGGTTCTTGAGTTCTTCACGTATGCGTTTCACCAGGCGTAGACCGGCGTCTTCGGTTTCCATTACCACATCCAGCAATATCAGGTTGATGTCGGTTTCCCTGTTAAGGATGTCAAAGGCTTGTGCCGCGCTATGCGCAGACAGGATATCAAGATGACGTCCCTTGAAGACGATATTGTTCAGCGCCAGGCGGGTGACGGCATGAATGTCTTCTTCATCGTCAACAATCAGCAGGCGCCAGGGGCGGGTTTCAAAAGAAGCATCAAGCTGTTCTTGCGACTTGTCATGTACGTCATCTTCAATGATCCAGTCTTCTTCTGATCCCTGTTCGTGATTCATACACTCCCCCGGTCATGGTTCGTTGCCTGCTGCTGAGTTTGCTAGTCTGAATCTGTGCTGAATGCGTGTCTGGAGGCTTTGCCAGCCATGTGGGCCTGCAGATGGCAAAGGTGACTGTAGATGTTACTAACATCCTGCCACTCTTGTTGATGGCTGGCAAGTCTTGTTCACAATTGTTGACCGTGTTGCAAATATCTCTTATTAAAATAAAAATGTCTGCTTCGATAGAGCAGACATCAGAGCAGACATCAGAGCAGACATTTGAATATGGAAAATGCAATTTTTTAGAATCAGCAAACGTGATTGATCACCATTTCGACGATCATTTTTTCGGCTTCCTGAAAATCATTTTCATTCAAGGGGCTGTGGCCCAGTACCAGGCTCATCTGGGCGGAAAAATCGGCATACGATTGTGTCATGGCCCAGATGGCAAACAACAGGTGCGTGGTATTGACGGCGGCGATCTTGCCGGCAGCCATCCAGGCTTCAAACACCGCAATATCTTTTTGCAGCAGTGGCAAAATCTTGTTGCGCATGGTTTCTGCATACACCGGCGCGCCACTGATGACCTCCATCGCATACACGCGCGAAGCCTGCGGCTGTTCACGCGAAAAACGCAGCTTGGCACCAATATAACTGCGCAATAGCTGTGCAGGGTCCTGGTCCGGGTCGGCCAGGATATTCATGCGTTCCAGCCACTGGTCCAGTACCTGGTCCAATACCTTTTCATACAGGATCTGCTTGGTAGAAAAGTAATACAGCAAATTCTGTTTGGAGATACCCGCCCGCTCAGCGATGGATGCCAGCGAGCTACCGGCATAACCGGCTTCGGCAAACACCTCCACCGCTGCCTGTAGTATGCGTGCTTCCAGGGCGTCGCGCGAGCGCGTCAGTTTGTCTGGTGCTCTATCCATGGCGCTGCTTCATCAAAAAGTTTTTCAGTACATCCGCATCGCTGTAGGCGATATTGAAACGGAACCATGGGTGTTCACTTGCATGCAGGCTAAAGAATTCATCTGGGGCCAGCAAAATACCTTCCTGCAAAGCCTGGCGTGCAATATCGCTGGCATTCGCCTTGCTGTCCTGCCATCCGGCACTGATGAACATGCCGCCACGGGGCACAGCCAAAGGTGTCAAACCGGCGGCCAATAACATATCCATGCTGGCATTGCGTGATGTTTCCAACTGGCGTTTGAGTTTTTCCAGCATGCGCCGGTACAGGCGTGAACTGATCGCATGCAGCACGGCGCGCTCATTGATTTCGGATGTGGTCAGGCCCGCCAGCATTTTCACCCTCAGCAATTCACCTATCAGCGAATGCGACGCACAGACCGAACCAACGCGCAACGTAGGTGACAGGGTCTTGGAAAAACTGCCAACACGTATTACACGACGCAAGCCATCCAGCGCTGCCAGCGAAGGTTCGGGCCGGGGGCAGAGTTCACGATAAATATCATCTTCCACCAGCCAGAAATCAAACTGCTCCGCCAGCGCCAGCAGACGGTGCGCCTGGCTCGGCGTCAGGCTGGTACCCAGAGGGTTTTGCAGCACAGTGTTGACAAACATCAGCTTGGGCTGGTGCAGCAGGGCTTTTTCCATCAGGCTGTCGAGATCCAGGCCTTTTTCATCGCGGGCGATGCCTATCGGTATGCAACCGTGATGGCGTATCAGTGACAACAGATTGCTGTAACCGGGGTCTTCAACCAGTACCGTGTCACCGGGTTTGCATAGCGTGCGCAAGATCAGGTCAAAACCATGGGTGGCACCATGGGTCAGCAAAATCTGTTCTGAATCGACACTGAACAATTCTTGCGACAGGCTGCTGGCCAGGTGCTGGCGCAGGCTGGGGAAGCCCAGCGGGTTGCCATAGCCACGCAGGCGCTGGGTAGGGATGCGCATCGATTGCTTCAGGGCGTCCAGCAAAATATCATCGCCATACCATTCTGGCGGCAACCAGCCTGATCCAACGGGCAGGGCGCTGGACACGCCTGAATACAGATCAGGGCTCAGCGCATCCAAAGCGCTGGGTACCGCCACATGCGCCAACGGCTGTGGCGCGCAGGCCGGTTTAGTGACAAAATAACCAGAGCCACGGCGTGAACTGAGCAGGCCCAGAGTGATCAGGCGTTCGTAAGATTCCACAACTGTAAAGGTACTGACGGCATTACATTTGGCAAACTGACGTACCGAAGGCATCTTGCTGCCCTGTGGCAAGTCATTCAGGCGCACCAGACGTGTTACCTCTTGCACAATCTGGTCTACCAGACTGGCCTGGCGGCTACGCTCCAGTGCCAGTTGCGGCCAGACAGGGCTGTGTTCTACTGCCTGCACTTCTTTTACGACGTCCATGCCTTGCTCCTCGCTGAACTGTGCTGTTCTGGTCACCAATACGGTTGGATGAAATTAAACTGGCTGTATATGTCATTACTGCATATGCTTATTTAGCATTTCAGCATATTTTTACCACTTGGTAAATTGTTTTCAGGAGAAGCCCATGCTCAACAAACAACAACTGAATTCCTATTGGATGCCTTTCACGGCTAACCGTGACTACAAAGAGGCCCCGCGCCTGGTGGCATCTGCCTCTGGCATGTATTACCGCGACCAGAACGGCCGCGAGATACTCGATGGTACGGCAGGTTTGTGGTGCGTGCCACTGGGCCATTCTCATCCCACTGTGGTGAAAGCGGTACAAGATGCCGTGGCCACCCTGGATTACGCCCCGGCTTTCCAGATGGCGCACCCGGACGCGTTCGAGCTGGCTGCACAGTTGATTGACTATACCGGCAACAAATTCGGCCAGGTGTTTTATACCAATTCCGGCTCGGAAGCAGTCGATACTGCCATGAAAATGGTCCTGGCCTACCACCGCAGCCGTGGCGAAGCCCAGCGCACCCGCTTTATCAGCCGCGAACGGGCTTACCACGGTGTCGGTTTTGGTGGCATGTCGCTCGGTGGCTTGCCTGTCAACCGTAAACAGTTTGGTACTTTGCTGGCGGGTGTTGATTACCTGCCGCATACGCATAACCTTGAAAAAAATGCCTTTACCCGTGGCTTGCCCGAATACGGCACCCATCTGGCGGATGAACTTGAACGCCTGATTACGTTGCATGATATTTCCACCATCGCCGCTGTCATCGTCGAACCGCTGGCTGGTTCTGCCGGCGTCATCCTGCCATCAAAAGGCTACCTAAAGCGTCTGCGTGAACTGTGTGACAAGCATGGCATCCTGCTGATATTTGATGAAGTCATCACCGGCTTTGGCCGCATGGGTACCCCGTTTGCATCTGACTATTTTGATGTCACACCAGACCTGATGACCACTGCCAAGGGCCTGACCAATGGTGTCGTGCCCATGGGCGCTGTGTTCAGTAATCAAAAAATCTACGACGCCTTGATGGATGGCCCGGCAGGCATAGAACTGTTCCACGGCTATACCTATTCCGGCCACCCGCTGGCCTGTGCTGCTGGCCTGGCTTCCCTGAAAGTCTTCAAGGAAGAAAAAGTGCTGGAACATGCACAAAGCATGACCGCCTATTGGGAAGATGCCCTGCATTCATTGAAAGGCCTGCCGCACGTCATCGACTTACGCAATGTTGGCCTGATCGGTGCGATCGAGCTCGAATCCATGCCAGGCAAAGTCGGCGCACGTGCCATGGCGGCCTACAAGAAAGCCTTTGCTGAAGGTGTACTGGTGCGCACGACAGGCGACATCATCGCCATGTCACCTCCATTGATTCTGGAGAAAAAACATATAGACCAACTGTTCGGCAAACTGACCGACATTCTGAAACACCTGGATTAACCTGGCGACCATCATGACCCACTATCAAGTAAATCATTTCATCAACGGCGAACTGCATCAAAGCGTGCAGCCACGCTATGCCGACATCTATAATCCGGCACTGGGTTCCGTGCAGGGGCAAGTGGCACTGGGTACGACACAAGACGTGGACATGGCCGTGGCCGCTGCCAGCAAGGCTTTCCCATCCTGGTCAAATACACCTGCATTGTCACGCGCCCGCGTGCTCATGGCTTATTTGAATTTGCTACAACAGCACACGGATGAATTCGCCCATTTGCTGACGCAGGAACACGGCAAGACCCTGGCTGACGCCAAGGGTGAAGTTGCACGTGGCATAGAAGTGGTGGAATTTGCGATAGGTATTCCACAGCTATTGAAGGGTGAATATTCCGAACAGATCGCCCGTGGCATTGATGCCTGCAGCATGCGCCAGCCGCTGGGTGTCGTCGCCGGTATCACGCCATTCAACTTTCCCGTCATGGTGCCGATGTGGATGTTCCCTATCGCTATCGCCTGCGGCAATACCTTTATCTTGAAACCGTCTGAACGTGATCCTTCCGCATCCTTGCTGCATGCAAAATTACTCAAGCAGGCGGGTTTGCCAAATGGCGTTTTCAACGTCGTGCAAGGTGATAAAACTGTGGTCGATGCGCTGCTTGATCATCCAGAAGTGCAAGCCATCAGCTTCGTTGGTTCTACCCCGATTGCGCAGGCAATTTATGCACGCGGCTGTGCGAATGGAAAACGCGTACAGGCACTCGGTGGCGCAAAAAATCACATGGTCGTCATGCCAGATGCAGATCTGGAAATGGCAGTCGATGCCCTGATGGGCGCAGCCTATGGTTCTGCTGGCGAACGCTGCATGGCCATCTCGGTCGCGGTTGCGGTTGGTTCTGCCGCTGATGCTTTGGTCGATGCCATGGCAGCACGGGTTAAATCACTGAAAATCAATAACGGCCTGGCACCAGATGCTGAAATGGGTCCGGTCATTACCCATGCCGCCAAACAGCGCATAGAAAACCTGATCGGCGACGGCGTGGCAGAAGGCGCAAAACTGGTTGTTGATGGCCGTAACTTTACCGTGCCAGGTCACGAAGAAGGTTTCTTCTGCGGCGGTAGCCTGTTCGATCACGTGACACCAGAAATGACGGTCTACAAACAAGAAATTTTTGGTCCGGTCTTGTGCGTGGTGCGCGTGCCGGATATGGCAGCGGCGGCAGATCTCATCAACAAGCATGAATACGGCAATGGCGTCGCCGTCTTCACCCGCGATGGCGGCACAGCGCGTGAATTCGTGCGCATGATACAAGTCGGCATGGTCGGCGTGAACGTACCTTTGCCTGTGCCCATGGCTTTCCATAGTTTTGGTGGCTGGAAGCGTAGCCTGTTTGGTGATCATCACATCTATGGCCCGGAAGGCGTGCGTTTTTATACACGCGTCAAGGCAGTCATGCAGCGTTGGCCAGACAGCATCAGTAAGGGTGCAGAGTTTTCTTTCCCTCAAAATAAATAGAGATGCACTTACGCAAATCTGCACCAATTGCGTAAGTTTTTTGAGAGGTTTAGCTGTCACGAAACTTGCTTAGATAAATGCAGTAAAAACGAATTTAGTAATTAGAGATCGATTGGAGCCACCATGTTGGAAGCCCTTAAGCATTTACCTCAGGCAGAAGAAAGTCAGGAAACGCTGCGTTCGCATTTCACTGATTTGAATCCGGCACTGAACCAGCGTCAGGCAGCGATAGAAAGTGATCGCTGCCTCTATTGTTACGACGCTCCCTGCACACGCATCTGCCCGTCAGAAATTGATGTGCCCAGCTTTATCCAGAATATTGCTGTTGGCAATATCAATGGTGCGGCCAAAGGCATCCTTGATCAAAACATCCTCGGTGCCAGTTGCTCGCGCGTTTGCCCGACCGAGATTTTGTGTGAGCATGCCTGCGTGCGCAATCATGATGCAGAAGGTGCACCAGTCAAGATCGGTCTGCTGCAACGCTATGCACTCGATAATGCAAAATTTGAACAACATCCTTTCCAGCGTGCTGCCAGTACTGGTAAAAAAATAGCCATCGTCGGCGGCGGCCCTGCAGGTCTATCCTGTGCACACAGACTTGCTACCCTGGGCCATGATGTCGTGATTTTTGAAGCCAAACAAAAATCCGGTGGTTTGAATGAATACGGCATTGCCAAATACAAATTGACCGAAGACAGCGCCCAGCGTGAAGTTGAATTCCTGCTGCAAATCGGCGGCATCACCGTCAAGCATGAACAGATCCTGGGCAAGAACCTGCATCTGGCAGATTTGCGCCGTGATTATGATGCAGTCTTCCTTGGCATTGGCCTGGGTGCCAGCCGCAAGTTGGGCCTGACAGGTGAAGATGCACCCGGCCTGATGGCAGCGGTCGATTACATTGCCGAGCTGCGCCAGGCAACAGACCTGAGCAAATTACCTGTACCGAAACAATGTGTGGTCATCGGTGCCGGTAATACCGCCATCGATATGGCAGTGCAAATCGCCCGCCTTGGTGCAGAACAAGTCACCCTGGTGTATCGCCGTGGTGCAGAACATATGTCTGCCACCCACCATGAACAAGACATCGCCAAAGCCAACCAGGTACGCATCGTCACCTGGGCGCAACCGCAAGAAGTCTTGCGTGATGCTGAAGGCAAGGTCAGCGGCATGCGCTTTGCCCGTACCAAAGAGGTAGGTGGCAAATTACAGGCCAGCGGCGCGACGATAGACATCCCGGCACAAGCCGTCTTCAAGGCGATCGGCCAAAGTATGGACAGTAGCAGCCTGTCGGATGATCTGGCAAAAGACCTGCAAAAGCAGAATGACAAAATCCATGTTGATGCACAATACCGTACCAGCGTATCCGGCATTTATGCCGGTGGCGATTGTATCGCTGATGGGCAGGATTTGACGGTACAGGCAGTCCAACATGGCAAGCTGGCAGCGCTGGCGATTGATAATGATTTGAAAGCGAAGGTGTAATATGGCTGACCTCTCGATTAATTTTGCTGGCATCAAGGCCCCCAATCCATTCTGGCTGGCTTCTGCACCACCGACCGACAAGGCGTATAACGTCATCCGCGCTTTCGAAGCAGGCTGGGGTGGCGTGGTCTGGAAAACCCTGGGTGAAGATCCACCACCGGTCAACGTCTCTTCGCGTTACTCTGCCCATTTCGGTAAAAATCGTGAAGTGCTGGGTTTCAATAACATAGAACTGATCACCGACCGCAGCCTGGAAATCAACCTGCGTGAAATCACGCAAGTCAAAAAAGACTGGCCAGACCGCGCCATGATCGTGTCGCTGATGTACCCTTGCGAAGAAGAAAGCTGGGCCCGCATCCTGCCACTGGTTGAAGCCACAGGCGCAGACGGCATAGAACTCAACTTTGGCTGCCCGCACGGTATGCCAGAACGCGGCATGGGTGCAGCCGTAGGGCAAGTGCCAGAATACGTGGAAATGATTACGCGCTGGTGCAAAAAATATTGCTCACTGCCTGTCATCGTCAAGCTCACGCCCAACATCACCGATGTACGCATACCAGCCCGTGCCGCCTTCAATGGCGGTGCAGATGCCGTGTCGCTGATTAACACCATCAACTCCATCACCTCTATCGATCTCGACCAGATGATCGCCCGCCCCATCGTCGGCACACAAAGCACGCATGGCGGTTATTGCGGTAGCGCCGTCAAGCCGATTGCCCTCAACATGGTGGCAGAAATTGCGCGTGACCCGGCCACCAAGGGTTTGCCTATCTCTGGTATAGGCGGTATAGGCAACTGGCGTGACGCGGCAGAATTTCTGGCGCTGGGCGCAGGTTCGGTGCAGGTATGTACCGCCGCCATGCTGCATGGCTTTCGCATCGTCAAGGAAATGACAGATGGCCTGTCGCGCTGGATGGATGAAAAAGGCTATGAGCGCATCAGTGACTTTGCCGGTAAGGCGGTGGCCAACACCACAGACTGGAAATACCTGGACATGAACTATGCCGTCATTGCCGACATCGACCAGGACAAATGCATACAATGCGGCCGCTGCTACATCGCCTGTGAAGACACATCGCACCAGTCAATCGCGCAACTGATCGCCGACAATGGCACGCGTAAATACGAAGTCATCAAGGGAGAGTGTGTAGGCTGCAACCTGTGCCAGATCACCTGCCCGGTAGAACAGTGCATCACCATGGTGCCCCAGGCGACAGGAAAGCCATATATGAACTGGACGCAAGACCCGCGTAATCCGCGTGCGGTGTTGAAATAATTGCTTGTACTTGGAGGGGAGTGGGGGTATAAATTCTTTGATAGCAGATTGTAAAAAATTTTTTGATCGTGATTCCAAAATGGCTTGATGAAAGCTCCTTCCCCTTCAAGGGGAAGGTTGGGATGGGGATGGGGTTCTGTAGCAAAGGCGCGAATGATAGAGTTTCACCGAAACCCATCCCCACCCTAACCCTCCCCTTGAAAGGGAGGGGATATCTGCCAAGGTTTGATAATTACAAAATTGATGCAGGCATACGTGTTTGAAAAAAAGAGACTAGATTTTCCACCAACGTTTGCACATCATCAGTATCTGGAATAAAGTTTGCTTCAGCTTTTGTACCTGAAATTTTTTCGAATATTCCACCTGGAGAAGAGTATATGCAGACACAAAGCGGGCAACTTTGGAATGAAGATTTAGCACCTACTTCAGAAGCACAGCGTACCTGGCGCTGGTATCACTTTGCCGCTTTGTGGGTGGGTATGGTCATGTGTATCCCCGCCTATACCCTGGCTGCCAGCCTGATTGAAGGTGGTATGTCCGGTTATCAGGCGGTCTGGACCGTGTTTCTGGCGAATGCCATCGTGCTTGTCCCCATGTTGCTGATAGGCCATGCCGGTGCCAAATACGGCATCCCTTATGCCGTGCTGGCGCGTACTTCCTTTGGTGTCCGCGGTGCCCGTTTGCCAGCACTCATGCGTGCCATTGTCGCTTGCGGCTGGTATGGCATACAAACCTGGTTTGGCGGGCAAATGATTTATACCCTTGGTGGGGTGTTGCTTGGCCATCCTCTGGGTGGTGAAAATATTGCCGGTCTGGGTATCAATGCCGCACAACTGATCTGCTTCCTGATTTTCTGGGCCATACAATTCTGGTACATCTTCCACGGCATGGATGCCATCCGCAAGCTGGAAACCTATACCGCACCGCTGAAAATCATTATTTGTTTCGTCTTGCTGGGCTGGGTGTATAACAAGGCTGGTAGCTTTGGCCCCATCCTTGATCAACCGTCGCAATTCGTCGAAGGCGGTAAAAAAGCCGGGCAGTTCTGGACCACCTTCTGGCCTTCACTGACTGCCATGGTCGGCTTTTGGGCCACGCTGGCGCTGAATATTCCTGACTTTACCCGCTTCGCCAAATCGCAGAAAGACCAGATACTCGGCCAGACCATAGGCTTGCCTGCACCCATGGGCTTACTGGCCCTGCTGGCGGTGATCGTTACCTCTGCCACCGTGGTCTTGTACGGCAAAGCCCTGTGGGACCCGGTAGACCTGGCCAGCCGCATGACGGGCGTTGCCGTGCTGATCGCCTTGCTGATCTTGCTGATAGACACGGTATCCGTCAACCTGGCCGCCAACCTGGTTGGCCCGGCCTATGATTTCTCGGCCCTGAACCCCAAGCTGATTTCTTATAAAACCGGCGGCTATATCACCGCCTCCATCGCCCTGATCATGATGCCGTGGAAGATACTGGAATCTACCCAGGGCTATATCTTCACCTGGCTGATCGGCTATTCGGCCTTGCTCGGCCCCATCGCTGGTATTTTGATTATTGATTATTACTTCATCCGCAAGACAGAAATTGATGTCAATGCCCTGTATCAGGATGAAGGCAAGTACAGCTATAAAAATGGCTGGAACATGGCCGCCGTGATCGCCTTCGTGATCGGTGTCTTGCCGAATATCCCGGGTTTTTTGAACGCGGCTTTCCCTGCCAGCTTCCCGGCTATTCCCGAAGTATTAAAAATCATCTACACCTACGCCTGGTTCGTCGGCCTGGCCCTGTCCGGTGTGGTGTATATGGGTTTGATGAGTGGTAAAAAAGCTTGAATTTTGAATGTGTGGAAGTGTGCAAAGTCGCGGAGTAGGTTGCAGGAACGCAGGTTGGCGAATGTGTAGGTTGGGCTACGGGTTATCAGCCCAACACTGGGCTTAAACTAACGTATACGTTTTTGAAGGCCGAGTGTTGGGCTGGTGAATCGTAGCCCAACCTACGATCATCGGCCCAACCTACGAAAAACAAGTTACACGATTTTGCATAATTCCTAAAAGTTACCTGGAGTCTGCTATGACCATCCTGATACGCGGCGGCACTGTCGTCAACGCAGACCGCGAATTTAAAGCCGATGTCCTTTGCGACAACGGCAAAATCCTCGCCGTCGGCGACAATCTGCAAGCGCCGGCTGGCGCTGAAATCATCGACGCCGGTGGCCTGTACGTCATGCCCGGCGGCATAGACCCGCATACCCACATGCAATTGCCTTTCATGGGCACGGTCACACAAGATGATTTCTTTACTGGCACTGCCGCTGGCCTGGCGGGCGGTACCACCAGCATCATCGACTTCGTCATCCCCAATCCGCAACAAAGCCTGATGGAAGCCTTCAACACCTGGCGCGGCTGGGCAGAAAAATCTGCTGGTGACTATTCCTTCCACGTCGCTGTGACGTGGTGGGATGACACCGTCCATGCCGACATGGGCAAACTCGTCAACGAACACGGCGTCAACAGCTTCAAGCATTTCATGGCCTATAAAAATGCCATCATGGCCGATGATGAAGTATTAGTAAAAAGTTTCACCCGCGCGCTGGAACTGGGTGCCATGCCCACCGTGCATGCAGAAAACGGTGAACTGGTCTACATGCTGCAGCAAGAAATGCTCAAGCAAGGCAAGACCGGGCCAGAAGCACACCCGCTGTCACGCCCACCGGTGGTCGAAGGCGAAGCCGCCCAACGCGCCATCGCCATTGCCAATGTACTCAACACCCCGTTATACATCGTTCACGTATCCTGCATAGAATCGCTGGATGCCATCACCCGTGCCCGCGCCCACGGCCAGCGCGTATTTGGTGAAGTGCTGGCAGGCCATCTGGTCGTCAATGACAGCGTTTACAAAAACAAAGATTTCGTTCAGGCCGCAGGCCATGTGATGAGCCCCCCTTTCCGCAGCAGCCAGCATCAAGAAGCTTTGTGGCAAGGCCTGCAAGGCGGCAATCTGCATACCACCGCCACCGATCACTGCACATTCTGCGCAGCCCAAAAAGCCGCAGGCAAGGACGACTTCACCAAGATACCCAATGGCTGCGGCGGCATAGAAGAACGCATGATGGTCTTGTGGGATGCAGGCGTCAACACTGGCCGCCTGACACCATCAGAATTCGTCAAGGTCACCTCTGCCAACTGCGCACAGATTTTCAATATCTACCCACGCAAAGGCGTGATTGCCGAAGGGGCAGATGCCGACATCGTCCTGTGGGATGCCGCAGGCACCAAGACTCTGTCCGCTAAAACACAATTCTCCAAAGGCGACTTCAATGTCTTTGAAGGGCGTCAGGTCAAGGGCATACCAACGCACACCATCAGCGGTGGCAAACTGGTTTTCAAACAAGGTGAATTAATGGCAGAGATGGGGGCAGGGCGGTATATCAAACGTCCATCCTTCTCGCCCATGTTTCACGCGCTGAACAAAATGCGCGCATAAAGATTTACTGTAAAGGATTCAAAATGTCTACTGCAAATCTACGCAAAGATTTACGCATAAACGGCGACCGCCTCTGGGCATCGTTGATGGAATTGGCACAAATCGGTGCCACACAAAAAGGCGGCGTCAAACGCCTGGCCCTGACTGATCTTGACAAGCAAGGCCGTGACCTCGTCGTCTCCTGGGCCAAACAGGCTGGCCTTACCGTCACCATAGATCAGATAGGCAATGTCTTCATGCGCAGGGCAGGCAAGAACCCGGCACTGCCACCCATCATGTCCGGCAGCCATATAGACACCCAGCCCACCGGTGGCAAGTTTGACGGCAACTACGGCGTGCTGGCCGCGCTGGAAGTCGTGCGCACCCTCAACGACCACAACATAGAAACCGAAGCGTCAATCGAAGTCGCTTTCTGGACCAATGAAGAAGGCTCACGCTTTGTCCCCGTCATGATGGGCTCAGGCGTATTCTGCGGCGCATTCTCTCTGGAGACAGCCTATGCCGCCAAAGACACCGAAGGCAAAACCGTAGGCGATGAACTAGCACGCATAGGCTACAAAGGCACAGAAGTGCCAGGCCAGCACCCCATCGGTGCCTACTTCGAAACCCATATAGAACAAGGCCCGGTACTCGAAGATGCCGACAAAGTCATCGGCGTCGTCCCCGGTGTGCTTGGCCTGTCATGGTACGACTGCATCGTCACCGGCATGGAAGCCCACGCCGGCCCCACCCCCATGGCCCTGCGCAAAGACGCCCTGCAAATCTCCACCAAAATCATGCAGGAAGTCGTCAACATCGGCAACCGCTATCCGCCCTATGGCCGTGGCACCGTCGGCATGGTCCAGGTATTCCCCAACAGCCGCAACGTCATCCCCGGCGAAGTCAAATTCAGCATAGACCTGCGCAACGTGTCGTCCGAATTGCTCGACACCATGCACAATGAAATCCTCGCCTTCGTCGATAAAACCAGCAAGGACAGCGGCCTCAGCATCAGCGTAGAACGCGTCTCCTACTACCCCCCATGCCCCTTCCACCCAGACTGTGTCAACGCCGTGCGCGAAGCCACAGCCACCCTGGGCTACAGCACCATGGACGTAGTCTCCGGCGCAGGCCACGACGCCATCTACACCGCCAGGTTGGCCCCATCCGGCATGATCTTCGTGCCCTGCAAGGATGGTATCAGCCATAATGAAATTGAAGATGCGAAATCGGAACACCTGGAGGCGGGGTGCAATGTGCTGTTGCATGCGATGTTGGGGAGGGCGGGGATCGTTCTTTGATAGACAGTCTTTTCAAATGTTATTGGCATTCTTATTTTTAGTGCCATTAAAAAATAAGAGTCTGATGATCTGGATAGTGATTGGGTGGCTATGTTAGACAAGTAATATGTGCAATGTTTGAAGGTATTGATTTAATTTTGCGGTGATGTAATTAGCAAATTTTCAAAAGGCCATCATTTTTGGAAAAGAACTGGTTTCTCCTTTCAAAAAAGGAGAGAGAAATAACTAGATTTGTCAATACTCTTTAATTAAACGGGTTAATAAATACATTCGAGTCAGTTCGGCTTTGGCAGCCGGACGCTATATCCCTGGCATTTTGTTGATCTTCCTTACTTAGTGTGGAATTTATCTTGTTAAGAATTTCCTTGGATGCTTCGCCCCTATTTTTTTCTACTATTGGAATAAGATACGAAGCTGCTTTGGTCATATCTTTTTTGTCAAATAATCCTTCTCTGTAGGCGCGCGACATTACATAATTTGCTTCAATAGCCCCTTCTTTCGCTGACTCAAAACCGTACTTTTCTGCGTTCATTAAAATTTCTTTTGAGTATTCTATATCCCCTTGGGTACCAATTCGTTGGTAAATTGGTGCCAGTTCTAGCGCATTAATTAAATAATAAGTTTTTGCCAATATAGATTTTTCTATAATTCTTCGATCTAGAATTGACAATGGCTTTCTGATCATATCCAAAGGTAGTAAGTTGCAACCAAGTTGCTCATATTGAATGGCTTTCGGCTTGCCAGGAATAGCTGCCCTGAAACAAATGCTGGCTAAGTCAAAAAGCGCGACCGAATATAGCTCCGCTCTTTGTGGATCGTTTTGGTTAAGATTATTAAATTCATTCAAGAGTTCTTGTGGATTCCCTCTTGAATTTTCGCTAATTTCAATGATCTTAGCTCTCGCCTCTTTCAAAGGGGGGCGTTGACTCTTGGTTACGAGCGAATTGTTGGGATTTGGCACACACTTTTCGGCATGCAGTATGGGGGCCAGGTTAGTGGGTATTGCTGTAGCAGTTTTGGGAACGCTATTGTTTTTTTGAATTTTTTCGGGCACCGTATTCGGATCCCCGTCACTGAGCACATACACTGTTATACATGAGGTAATCAGACCTGTAACCAAGTACAGCACATGGTTTTTCTTTAGCCAATAATTCACGAAATACCTTAACGTAGTCTTGAGATAGGGATATGTAATTTATTAAACAAACCGACATGGGGTTTTAATGAACGTAACATTCCCGCATGGCTATGTAGTAAGTTGCTGATACCTAGCTTTAACTTGAAGTATTTCATGTATCAATTTTCTATACATGAAATACTTGCAATGTTGATTCAATTAAGGCTGAAAGTTTTCCGTGACATAACCGAGGATAAATTCAACACTGTAGTTATCCCAAAAAGCGCTAGGGGAGGAAGGCATGGAAGTCCACGTTGCATGGCTACTAGTATGGTTTGTGTTGTTACTTGAATAAGCTCTGCGTAGAGCGAATCTGCCTGGACCATCTGTCAGATACACGTAGCCATAAATACCTTCGTTCAACTGACCTTCGCAATTTGAATCTCTTGATGCGAAATGATGTTGGCCGCCTCGGTTCGGAATTACACAACGATATACTGGAACAGTAGTGCCAGGAATGTTGCCCACTGAACGCCATGCAATAGGAATTTGACCCTGCGTGTTTACACTGCTCGCTTCATTATAGTCATTTGTTTCAAAAACAACTTCATCCGCCAGGATTGCTCTATAGATATAATCGCCAGCATGTGCCGTTGTTGCTGTAAAGCATGCTAACAATGTTGCTACTCTGTATAAATTGGATAATTTCATAATCACTTTCAGTTTGGTTGACTCGAAAATTACATTAAAACCACCTGTTTTTTTAACAAGTGTATTTGGATGATATTTGTAAAATATTGTAAAGTCAAATAGTTTCTTTAGTGAAAATTTAATCAAAACACAACTTATTAATGTGATATTTATGTTTCCAAAAATAATTTTATTTAGTGCTGCCTGTTAAGGGATACTTTGATTTGATATAGGGTTAACCTGGGTAACAACAGCCTCTAAATAAGGCAGTTGTATTGAATATATTGAGTAATTTTATTATTTTCTGTCGGAAATTAATGAAGTACTATTTGCGATGTGTAAATAATCTGAATACTAATGTTTAATTAGTTTTCAACATTTTGATGTCCTATCTTATGCTTTTAGATATATTAGAAAGTAATACTACATATACTCTTTAGATGCAAACGAGAAATTGTTGACGAAATAAAATTATATAAATGGTATTACTTTAACCGAAGTTGCGGCAACCTAGGGGTTGGGTGCTACGACGGCTATCTCTCCTGGTTTTTCCAAATGTGTATCCTCTGGGGGCTTCAGATATAGGCATCACTTACGTGCATCCAAATTGTAGGCAATATTGAGAACACACTAGATCATCTATTGGTAGAAATCTGATTTCAACTACGAGATCCGTAAAAGCTGTGATTCCTCCCAAAGTGGTTTTGGCGAATATAATTTCGCTCTCAAATTTAATTATTTATCGAGAAGATTAATGTTGCTATCAAGGTTGGCCCAGAGTAAAGATAATAACTTCAATATAATTCGCTTTATCGCTGCCTCCGCAGTGCTGTTTGGGCACAGTTTTGCGTTACTTAGGCAGCCAGAGCCATTAGTCCAAAGCCTGGGGATGTCTATCGGGGCAATTTCTGTAGACCTATTTTTTGTGACAAGCGGCTTTTTGGTTACAGGTAGCCTGCTGTCACGTAAAAGCATCTCTGAATATTTTTGGAGTCGAGTCCTTAGGATTTATCCAGCTCTCATTATGATGTCTCTGGTAACTGTTTTTGGGCTTGGTGTTTTTTTTACGTCACTACCTCTAAAATTATATTTTCAACACCCAGATACGTATTCGTTTCTTGTCAAATGCTCGACAGTCATCGGTGGCATATCATTCTATTTGCCGGGGGTATTTGAAAACAATCCATACAAAGGAGCGGTAAATGGCTCACTGTGGAGCTTGGTGTACGAAGTAAAAATGTATGTCGTATTGGCCTTGCTCTGGTCAGTTTGCGGCATTCGAAATAACCAAAGATCTAAATTTGTCGGTTACGTTATTTTTATTAATATAGTAATTGCTGGCATATTGCTAATATGGCGACGTTTTCACGATTTCGAAGAAAGTCTTCTTCTTAGAACCGATTTCATGTTTTTTATGGGCGCCACATTTTGGGTGTTAAAAGACAAGGTTTATCTATCCTTCAGAATACTCGTCCCCATTGTTGTTGGACTGGCCATTTCTGCTTTGATAAGCCATGACGTACTGTTTGTTGCATATCAATTGACTGCTGCATATATACTTATTTATTTGGCATTTGTACCAGCAGGGATAATAAGAAAATTTAACGCATTGGGCGACATTTCATATGGTATGTATATTTACGCCTTTCCTGTTCAGCAATCTCTAATCGCATTGATACCAGGCATATCAATATTTCAACTTACAACCTTGTCGTTTGGAATAACTGTATGCTTTGCTTACGCATCTTGGCACTTACTTGAGCGACGAGTTTTGTATCTAAAAGGCAAACTTTTCCAGCAAGAGCGACGGTCTGAGCCAAAGAAACTGGCTCAATGAAAAAACCTAAGAAATTGCCTGCCATTTATCTATTAGGAAATCGACGGCTTCTGCATAGCCTTCGGTTCCACTCACCTGTGGCATATCGATGCTGCTAGCGGTTATAGCTCTTGCCACCGGTCGATATGCTATACAGCCATGGGCTGTAAGGCAGGCGCAAGAGGATTTTGGAATTTTTGATGACGCTACCCATCATCATGCCGCGACAAAACAGGCTGACGCCATCCTGTATTCTTTCGCACATGGCATCGGGGCTGTCAATGAATGCGGTTTTTTCAAAGCGGGTGATGATGACGGTCTTGCCTTCGGGCAGCAAGCCTATCGGGGGCACGACAAAGATGGTGATTTGGGTGTAGATGGTGATGGCTAGGATGACTACTATGGCGAGGCTGATTTTTATGCTTTTTTTCATGGTTGTGTTGAAGAGGATGAAATACGTTCTAGTGAATGAGTTCTGGCGACTAAGTTCTAATGACTGAGTTCTGGTGATTATGGCTGTGCATCTGCCTGGCTAAGGTATTTTTCGATAATTTGTTTGCGCAATTTTTCCAGCTCGCCACTGGCTTGCATGCTTCTGATGACTTGTTCGACTTTGGGTATCAGGTCTTTGTGTTTTTCATGCAGGAAATGATAAATCTCGGTTCTTTGTAGAGGTGGCGTTAGTAAGCTGATTTTGTTTTCCAAGTGTAATTTTTTGATGGCTACCATACCACTAAATGCGTCTGACACGGCAACATCCATGCGATTTTCTGACAGCATGATCATGAGTTGCTCCAGGTTGTTTGCCATATACACGGTCTTCATGCCCTTGGTACCATCCTCTGATGTCCCAACTCCCCGCACGATGCCGATACCATAGTCTTTGATGTCATCCCAGGCTTTGATCTCGAACTGATATTTCGCAGAGAATACCGAAGGCTCAATATAATTGATGGCGGGGCGCACTATCTTTAGCGTGGGGTACTGGCTTTCGACATGGATGTTTCTTTGTACTTCGCCATCCAGCACACCGGCACTTGATTCCATGAGCGCTCGCTTTGCCGGGCGATCAACCAGTTCAATTGGAATATTCAAGCGTTTGTAGACGACTTTGAGTATTTCGCCACCGACGAACTGATCCGGAATTTTTTCAATACGGGCAATATGCAGCGGGGTTTGGGCCCTGGCAGTCAGGCACAAGGCAAGTGTCAGCAAGATTGCCCAATTGGTAAACATTGCTTTCACTCCAATTCCTTCACATCGAATGGTTGAGGAACAGGCATCGTATAGATTAATTGTGACAAAACTTTGATTGCGGCTTGTATTCAAGCCAGTATTCGAGCTTGTATTTAGCTTGTCTCTAAGTTCGTCACTAAGAACGTGTTTACGATCTGTAGCGAGCGTCAGCGGGAGTAAGGGTAACAAAAAACGCAGCGCAAAAAGCGGAATGTACTGTAGTACATGAGCATTTTGAGCAGCACATGAGCCCCGCGTGGACTCCGATTGCGCTCGCGTAGTAAGATCGTAAGCAGGTTCTAAGTCTCCATATGTCTTGATTCTAGAACTGATTGATGTGCATTGCGTGGTTTATTTAAGTAAAGGCATAAGCCAGGTCAATATTTTTATTTTCATACGCAATCAGATAAGGGGAAGGTATAGTCTGGACAATGCGTATCTTTATGATAAGTAATGATGGCTAGACTTAAAAAATGCTGAATCCCGGAATTGCTATTCCAAATTCATATACTTCTGCGTAGTTAATTCATTTTTTTAATCAGAACTGCCGTCCTACACTCATGACTTCACTTATTAAGCCATTTCGTCATGAAAATCACAAAATTGACTACGTATCGACTGCCTCCAAGATGGATGCTGCTGAAGATTGAGACCGACGAAGGGGTAGTTGGCTGGGGCGAACCGGTTATTGAAGGGCGCGCCCGTACTGTTGAAACGGCGGTCCAGGAATTTGCCCACTTCTTGATCGGCCAGGACCCGGCCCGCATCAATGATCTCTGGCAAGTCATGTATCGCGGCAGTTTTTATCGTGGTGGTGCCATCCTCATGAGCGCCATGGCCGGTATTGACCAGGCCTTGTGGGACATCAAAGGTAAAGTGCTGGGCGTGCCGGTCTATCAATTGCTGGGCGGCCTGGTGCGTGACCGCATGAAAACCTATAGCTGGGTGGGTGGTGACCGTCCTGCTGACGTGATTGCTGACATTCGCCGCTTGCGCGAAGCGGGCTTTGATACCTTCAAGATGAATGGTACGGAAGAATTTGGCATGATTGACAGTGCCGCAGCAGTCGATGCCGCCGTCGGCCGGATTGCAGAAATTCGTGAAGCGTTTGGTAGCCAGATTGAATTTGGCATTGATTTTCATGGCCGGGTTGCTGCACCCATGGCCAAGGTCTTGTTGCGCGCGCTGGAGCCATATCGTCCCCTGTTTGTGGAAGAGCCGGTACTGGCCGAGCAGGCAGAATATTATCCGCGTCTGGCAGAAAGCACCTCGATACCGCTGGCAGCAGGTGAGCGCATGTATTCCCGCTTTGAATTTAAACGCGTGTTCGAGCAAGGTGGGATTGCCATTGTCCAGCCTGACCTGTCACATGCAGGTGGTATTTCTGAATGTCACAAAATCGCTGCAATGGCAGAAGCCTATGATATTGCATTGGCACCGCATTGCCCGCTGGGGCCGATTGCACTGGCAGCCTGCCTGCAACTTGATTTTGTAGCCCACAATGCAGTCTTGCAAGAACAAAGCATGGGGATTCATTACAACAAGGATGCAGAATTGCTGGATTACGTCATCAATCGCGAAGATTTGCGCATTACTGACGGCTATATCAAAGCCTTGCCGAAACCTGGTCTGGGTGTGGAAATTGATGAAGAGCGCGTGATCGAGGCCAGTCGTAATGCGCCTGACTGGCGTAACCCCTTGTGGCGTCATCCTGATGGCAGCGTTGCAGAATGGTAAGCATCAACCCCCCGGTTGCGAATAGCGATGTATCGGTTGCTTCCCTGTTGCTTCCTTAGCTAATGTGGGTTTAATCGGTATCATCGCAGCACAGCGTGCAAGAAACATTCTGAATAATGGAAGCAATCAATGACAAATACCCCAGCAATTTTTGATCAGGCATTCGCAAAACTGCCCTTGATCGCTATTTTACGCGGCATTCGCCCTACGGAAATTGAAGCCGTCGCAAGCACACTTTACACAGAGGGATTTCGTATCATCGAAGTGCCACTGAACTCACCATCGGCGCTGGAGTCGATAGCGATACTCAGTCGCTGCCTGCCAGCCGATGCACTGATAGGTGCAGGTACTGTACTCAGCACGGATGCAGTACGTCAGGTGCGTGATGCAGGCGGGCAACTGATAGTGATGCCGCATGCCGACACTGCAGTCATCCGTGCCGCCAAACACGAAGGTCTTATCTGTGTACCAGGCGTATGCACGCTGACAGAGGCATTTGCAGCGGTGCATGCTGGTGCTGATGCGGTAAAGCTATTCCCGGCTGAATTGATCACACCGCAGATTGTGCGTGCCATGCGTGCAGTGTTGCCGCCTTCATTACGATTGCTGCCTGTGGGCGGAATTACGCCTGACAATATGCACGATTATCTAAAGGCCGGAGTTGCTGGTTTTGGCCTCGGGTCAGCTTTGTACAAACCAGGACTGGACGCTGCCACCGTGGGCCTGCACGCCCGTCAATTTGTCAGCGCACTGGCACTATCTTAAGTACCGACGGCTACAACAAGGAAACGGCAATGCATAATAATATGAGACAAATCGTGAGACAAAACGCGAGACAAAACGGTATCAACAACACATCTGCTGCAACTGGCAAGCGTACAAAAATAGCCATCGCCTTATTCTCACTCTGGGTGGCATGCGCGCAGGCACAGGCGGCTAATGTGCTGACGATAGACGCCAGTGCCTTAACCCCGGACCCAGTGTCTGGTCATCTGAAAATGGGTACTGCACTGTCACCCAAGGGCGAACGCCTGGGGGCAAATAACCAGTACCTGACGCGCAATGGACAAGCCTGGCTACCGGTGATGGGTGAGTTTCATTATTCACGCAGCCCGGCAGCCAGTTGGGAAGCCGAACTGCGCAAGATGAAGTCGTCCGGTATTGATATTGTCGCCAGCTATGTGATCTGGAATCACCATGAAGAACGTGAAGGCCAGTTCAACTGGAAGGGCAATCGTGATTTGCGGCACTTTATTCAATTATGCGGCAAAGTTGGCTTGAATGTGGTGGTGCGTGTTGGCCCCTGGGCGCATGCAGAAGCACGCTTTGGTGGTGTGCCAGACTGGGTTGTGGATGCCATGCCAACGCGTGGCGATGATCCGCAATACATGCATTTTGTTGAACGCCTGTATGCCCAGATAGGGCAACAAATGCAAGGCCAGTTATGGAAAGACGGCGGACCTATCGTTGGCGTTCAGTTAGAGAACGAATACAATTTGCGTGGGCCGGGCGAGGGCGAAGGGCATATCCTGGCGCTCAAACGTCTGGCGCTTAAAGCCGGGATGGATGTTCCTTTATATACGGTAACGGGCTGGGATGGCACTGTTTATCCGTCGGGTGAAGTAACGCCGGTATTTGGTGGTTACCCCGATGAACCCTGGGGCGTCAGCACCAAAGAATTGCCGCCCAAGGAAACGTATGCATTCCGTTTCGATAGCCGTGTCAGTGGCGACCTGGGCGCGCAAACCGCCGCCACTGCGCCTGGTACAGCAGAAACCGACATTGCACTCACCCCTTTCCTAGGCGCCGAATATGGCGCTGGCCTGCCAGCTATGTACCGTCGCCGTACCCTGGTATCACCCGACGATATTGCATCCATGCTGCCTGTGCAGTTAGGTTCCGGCGTGAACCTGATGGGCTATTACATGTATCACGGCGGACGCAACCCTGTCAGTCAGCCATCGATGGAAGAAAGCACGCTCAGTGGCGGCTATAACGATACTCCAAAGATTACCTATGACTTTAATGCCCCCCTGGGGCCTGACGGCCAGCAACGCCCTGTATTGACGCGCTTGCGCCCATTCCATTATTTCTTGCATGATTTTGGACCACGCCTGGCACCGATGACAGTGCGCAAGCCAGAACTGGTACCTGCATCAGCCCAAGAATTGACCACCCCGCGTTTCTCGGTAAGAAGCAAGGGTGACAGCGCTTTCCTGTTCGTGAACAACCACGTGCGCCAATATGCAATGCCCGTGCAATCCGGCTTGCAGTTTTCCGTTAAATTGCCGCATGAAACGCTGGTTTTCCCGCAGCAGCCGATTGATGTCGCGGATGGCAGTTATTTCATATGGCCAATTAATTTGGATCTTGACGGTACTTTGCTAAACTACGCCACAGCACAGCCGGTAGCCCGCCTGGATAACGGCAAAGACGGCGTGCTGTATGTGTTTTCTGCCGCCAGGGGCATACCTGTAGAACTGGCGTTTAATGCCGATGTGGCGCAGTATGTGCAGGCACCCTCTGCCACACTGAGCAAGCAAGCTAATCGCCTTATTGTAGATAAAATCACCCCGGGAACATCGGCAACACTGACAATCAATCGTCCGGGATCGAAGCCAGTGACGATTCTGGTACTGACGCCAGAGCAGGTACAGCAATTGAGTATCGGCGTGCTGGGTGGCCAGCGTCGCATGGTCATGAGTGAACAAGATGCGTATTTTGATGCGGGCAGCTTGCAATTGCGATCTGCAGGGCAAGAAAATTTCAGGGTAGCGATTTATCCTGCCCTTGTCAGCAAACCTGCAGCCAATCAGGCGCTGACTGCGGCAGCGAATGACGGTGTGTTTCAAGTGTTTGAAGCACACTTCTCAAAATTGAATGTTGACGTCAGCATCAAGCAGACCCGGGCCGCCCGCAAAATGCCTGCGGTAATGATAGGTGGCCTGGCCAAGGCAGCAATGCAGCCAATTCCTGAAAACTTCAGCCATGCTGCGACGTGGCAAATAGCGGCACCCAAAGCACAGTTGAAGGGCTTGGACGATGCCTTGCTGGAAATCGATTTTGTGGGCGACATCGGTCGATTGTTTGCTGGCACACGCATGCTGGATGACTGGTATTACAACGGTCAGAAATGGCAAATCAACTTGAAGTCGCTCGGTGTGTCCCTGGATCAGGGCTTGACCTTAAACGTACTGCCATTGCGTTCTGACGCGCCAATTTATTTACCGAAAGAGCATCGCCCTCCGTTTGATGGACGGGCACAAATCGCCAGCTTGCGCAATTTGCGTGTTATTCCCGTCTATCAGTTGCGTTTGAGCGCGAAGTAAATGCGCTGAGTTAGTCGACAACTATATTTATTAGCGTGCCTGACGCGCTTTTGATGATAGTGGTGGTGATGATGGTAATGTAGGAATGGTTGAAAATTTTTCCCTCAAAACAAATAAGAGACAATGATGAAAACAAGCATGGTACGAACTATCTGGTCCCGCCTGGTTGCCAGCACGCTGACTGCCGCATTTTGCACTCTTGCTGTGAATTCGCCGGCACTGGCTGCTGATCCGGTGAAAATCGGTTTCCTGGTCAAGCAGGCAGAAGAACCATGGTTTCAGGATGAATGGCACTATGCAGAGCAGGCAGCCCACGACAAGGGTTTTACCCTGGTCAAGATAGGTGTTCCCAATGGTGAAAAAATGATGGCGGCGATTGACAATCTCGCCGCACAAAAAGCACAGGGTTTTGTGATTTGCGCACCCGATGTCAAGCTGGGTACTGCGGTGGAACGTACCGCCAAGCGCAATAACCTGAAAGTGATCTCTGTTGATGATCAACTCATAGACGGTAGCGGAAAAGCGATCAGCTCAATTCCGCACATGGGTATCTCTGGATATGACATAGGCAAGCAGGTCGGGCAAGGTTTGCTTAATGAAATCAAGGCGCGTGGCTGGGTGCTGTCTGAAGTCGGGGCGATGCGTCTGGCATTTGATCAATTGCCGACTGCGCAACAGCGCACACAAGGCGCTGCAGATGCGCTGAAGGCGGCGGGTCTTCCGGCTGCCAATGTGTTCGACGCCGCGCAGGCAAAAACGGATACGGAAAGTGCTTTTAATGCCGCCAATATTGTGTTCACCAAACAAACCAAGTTCAAGCATTGGGTGGTCTTTGGCCTGAATGATGAAGCTGTGCTGGGAACAGTACGTGCAGCAGAAGGCCGTGGATTGCGCAACGATGCCGTGATTGGTATCGGCATTGGTGGCAGCAAGGCCGCACTCAATGAATTTGCCAAGCCTAACCCAACCGCGTTCTATGGCAGTGTCTTGATCAGTTCCAAGCGTCACGGCTATGAGACGACCATGAATATGTATAAATGGATTACCGAAAACAAATTGCCAGCAGCAGTGACATTCACCAGCGGCGTGTTGATGACGCGCCAAAATCAGGCTGCTGTGCGCGCCGATTTCGGACTGTGAGATGGTCGCTGCCATGTCGTCCACGAAGCCAGCGTATCTGCAATTTAACAATGTATCCAAGTTTTTTCCGGGGGTAAAAGCACTTAATGGCGTCAGTTTTGACGCCCATGCCGGCACGGTGCATGGCTTGCTGGGGGAGAATGGCGCTGGCAAATCCACCTTGTTGAAAATACTCGGTGGACAATATCGGCCTGATGGTGGCCATCTGCTTGTTGATGGCCGTGAACGCCATTTCACTTCCGCTGGTGACGCAATCGCGGCGGGCATTGCCGTGATTCATCAGGAATTACAGTACGTGCCGGAATTGAGCGTTGCAGAAAACCTGCTGCTTGGTCGTTTGCCGCAACGACTCGGTTTCGTCAATAAAGCCGAGGCCAGTCGCCTGGTGAAACAACGCCTGAACCTGATGGGAGTTGACCTGAACCCGGAGGCCAAGTTATGCGACCTGTCGATAGCCCAGCGCCAGATGGTAGAGATTTGCAAGGCCTTGCTGCAAGATGCGCAGGTGATTGCATTCGACGAACCGACCAGCAGCCTGTCTCATCGCGAAAGTGAAATTCTTTTCCGCCTGATCCATGATCTCAGGGCAGCAGGCCGCACGATTATTTATATTTCACATCGACTGGAAGAGTTGTATGCCTTGTGTGATGCCTGCACCATTTTCCGTGATGGCCGCAAAATTGTGACGCATCCGGTGATGAGCGAAGTGCCGCGTGATGTATTGATCAAGGATATGGTGGGGCGCGACTTAAGTGATATTTATGATTATCGTACCCGGACCCTGAGTGGCGAGCGCCTGATAGTAAAAGGATTGAAAGGCGCATCATTGACCGAACCACAGGAATTCAGCGTTCGCGGCGGTGAAGTACTTGGCTTTTTTGGCCTGGTTGGTGCCGGACGTAGCGAGTTGATGCGCTTGCTGTATGGTGTCGACAAACGGACTGGTGGCGCACTGGTAACACTGGATGGCGTCACAGTGTCTGACAAGGGACCATCAGCAGCAATCGATGCAGGTATTGTGTTGTGCCCGGAAGACCGTAAAGAACAAGGTATTTTGGCGCAGGCGTCCGTATCAGAAAATATTAATATCAGTTGCCGTCGTCATGATTTGTTGGGCGGATTATTTTTGCGTCACAAGCGTGAAGCAGAACTGGCAGACCAGTTTATACAACGACTGAAAATAAAAACACCACACCGTAACCAGGAAATTCGCTTGCTATCAGGTGGCAATCAGCAAAAAGTTATCCTGGCCCGCTGGCTGGCCGAGCCGCATTTGAAAGTGCTTATACTGGATGAGCCGACACGGGGGATCGACGTCGGGGCAAAAAATGAAATTTATCGCATCATCCATGAAGTTGCAGAACGCGGATGTTGTGTCATCGTCGTATCGAGTGAGTTACCCGAAGTCTTGGGGGTATCCGACCGTGTCATCGTCATGCGCGAAGGGCGCATCAGTGGACAGCTTGAACGTGCGCAGGCAAACGAGGCAGCGGTCCTCGATCTGGCGCTGCCAGATAAGTAATTAGATTAGGCAATCAAATTAATTTTTACAGGAATATTCCATGACTTCCCTCAGTTCCACACCTGCTGAAGACACCGCAACAGCAGTAGTGCAAAACCATGCTGCCGGCGACAGTGCCCAGACGCGCAGAAACCGCTGGCTGGTAGATCAAAGCATGTCAATCGGGTATGCCATATTGTTTGTGTTGCTGGCATTTACTGTAGAGAATTTTTTCTCGGCGGCCAATATTGTCGGTCTGATGCTGTCCGTTGCGCAAATTGGCATGGTGGCATGCACCATGATGATGTGTCTGGCGTCGCGTGACTTTGATCTTTCGGTTGGCTCGACCATTGCGTTCTCTGGCGTGCTGGGGGCGATTATTTTAGAGCATACCCAAAGTGTGACGCTGGCCGTCGGCGGTGGCTTGTTGGCTGGTGCGCTGATCGGCGCGGGCAATGGCATCCTGATTGCCTATATGCGCGTGAATGCGCTGATAGCGACCCTGGCCACCATGCTGATGGTGCGTGGCCTGGCATTTATTGTTTCAAAAGGGCAGGCAGTTGGCATTGCAAATGACAGCTTCATCAGTTTTGGTGACGGACGCCTGTTTGGCTTGCCGTATCCGGTCCTGGTGGTGGCGATTTGTTTCATCGTGTTTGGGGTCTTGCTCAATCACACTGTCTTTGGCCGCAATACATTGGCGATAGGCGGCAATCCGGATGCTGCGCGACTGGCAGGTATCAAGGTGGAACGTTTGCGTGTCTGGATTTTTTTGCTGCAGGGTTTGGTCACTGCCGTCGCAGGTTTGATCCTGGCGTCGCGCATTACTAGCGGCCAACCTAATTCTGCGCAAGGTTTTGAACTCGACGTTATTTCTGCCTGTGTTTTGGGTGGTGTATCTTTGCAGGGTGGTAAAGCACGTATTTTCGGTGTCCTGATCGGTGTATTGATCATGGGTACGGTTGAAAACGTCATGAACCTGATGAATGTCGATGCCTTCTATCAATACCTGATGCGTGGTTTCATTTTACTGGCAGCTGTCTTGCTGGATCAGTTAAAAAGCCGTAGTACGCGCAGTTAAAAAAGCATACCCTGAGCAGAATCCCAGGCGCAAGCGTGTTTGGGATTCTGGTTTGCTGACACTACTTCCATGTGAATTAGATTTATGCATGGATGCGCCGGACAATAAGGCCAGAAAACAACAGCGACTGTGTCCAGGCGCACAGACCAGGTTCTATATTTTGCGTGATTTGCGCTGAAAGCTCGTGCAAAGTAATTGGCAGTAGCACTAATTATTACATCCATCCTCATTCGGTTTTGTTACTCGTCATCGCCTTGAAAATAAAGAAGGTGTATTTTTTCACGCGCACAAAACCAACTGTCTGAATCAATTCCCCCATAGCTGGCTATTCAAAAAAAAGTAAATCATTCGACGTTTGAATGACTTTATTTTTTCACTTTCCCTTCATTCACTTCTATCGTTTTTGGACATCGAAAAATAAAAATGAGATTTGATGTTAATCATTTTCTCAACGGTGGTCGGACAACAGTTCTCTGGCGGATATATCGACGACATATTAACTATATGAAATTCGTATATTGTTTGCGAAATAATTCATTGGAATGCAATAGTGTCAATCAATAAGATGATTAGAACTCATCCCGATATATGAAATGAGTGCCAAAGCTCTGGAGTTAGAAAGAGTTAGTCGCTGGCCTTATTCCGGCAGCGCTTTAAAAAATTAATGGAGACAAAATGAAACAAAAGAAAATCAGCTGGCTTATCCATGCCTTGTTCGTGATGCCAGCAATCAGCGCGACCGCCTTTGCTCAAGAAAAGCCGGCAGTGCCAGCTACAAACGAAGTACAACTAGTGACAGTGAGTGGCATTCGCGCGTCCCTCAGCTCTTCCCTGGTGACCAAACGTGTGCAAGATGGGGTGGTTGACGCGGTATCTGCTGAGGATGCAGGCAAATTCCCTGATACGAATATCGCTGAATCCCTGCAGCGCGTCACCGGTGTGCAAATTCAGCGCAACAATGGCGAAGGCCGCTACATCTCTGTGCGCGGCTTGGGACCTGAGTTCAACAATGTACTGGTCAATGGCCGCACCATGACCAGTGACACCGGCGGCCGCGAGTTTTCCTTCGACCTGCTGTCCCCCGACCTGATCTCGAAAGCGCTGGTGTACAAGACGTCGCAGGCCTTCCTACCAGAGGGTGGTATCGGTTCAACGGTGGATATCCAGACCGCGCGGCCGTTATCGGGCAAACTGGGCCATACCTCGGTGGTCAATGTCTCGGACTCCTACGATTCGAATTCCAAAAAGAATACACCCAATATCAGCGGCATGTATTCGTTTGCCAGTGATGACCGGACCTTTGGCGTCACCGGTTCGCTGTCCTATAGTGACCGTGCGTCCAAGCAAAACAAGGCTATCACGGACGCCTGGAACTACCGCGATGTTTCTATGATCAACGGCAATCTCAACTCCAAAGGGTTGACGATGGCTGATGTGACCACCAAAAAGCTCTACATGCCGCAGAGCTACGGCTTTCAGCAAGAGAATGAAAGTCGCAAGCGGCTGGTTGGCAATCTGACGGTGCAATACAGTCCATCCCCGACCTGGAAGCTGACCGCTGACGCCCTGTATTCGCGTCTCGATCAAAAGAATGACGTGATCGCGTTCAGCGATTGGAATAATCCCGTGCAGCTCGGCGTCAAGTACGACACCAACAACCAAGTCACCAGCTTCCTGCGGCCTGGCTCGATCTTCTATGCAAATAATCCGGCGCTGGCCGGTAGCGGTCAACTGCTGGGCGAGGCCAATTCGAACGACATGATCGTCAAAGGTGGCGATCGCCTGTCTACCACGCAGGCGTTTGGCCTGAACTCGAAATGGGCGCTGGCACCAGAGTTGAAACTGGAAGGCGATATTTCCAGCTCCCGCACTAACTCCAAATCTCCGAATATGTGGATTGTGGCCGGCATGGTGCCGAAGAATGGCGATGTGCTGACCTTTGGCAGCAGCCCCGGTCTGGTGTTCGGCGACGGCATTGCTGATCCGACCGCAGTGCGGGCCCACGCCGTATCATATGGCGATATCCGCAATCTCGATGACCTGCAGGAAGGACGTTTCAATTTATCCTGGAATCACGAGATCGGCTACTTCAAGGGCATCGATTCCGGCATGGGCTACTCGCAGCGCGATGTGGAACGGAGGCAGTGGAACAACGATGCCTGGAATGCCTTCAGTGGATATCACGTTGCCTTGCCTTCGTCCTTGTTCACCGTTACGCCGATGGATAACTTCATGGGCAATGGCGCACAGATTCCGAGCGCCTATCTGCGCTTCGATCCGTATGCCTACATGAATTACTTGAACCAGCCTTCGCTGCTGGCGCAATCTAATGATCCGGCACTGTATCTGGATAAAACCAAGTATCCGAATGGTCCGATGGCGATCGATTACACTAAACCTGACATGTGGGGCGTTAAGGAGAAAGTATCGAGCTTCTTCCTGAACTCCAAATGGGAAGGCGCGGGATGGTCGGCGGATGCTGGCATGCGTGTGGTGCATGTGAACTCGGCTTCGACTGGCATCAGCCGCATTTTGCTGTCGGCAGTGAAAAGCCCCAACGACACGACCTATATACTGAACTGGGGGGATGCCAGCACAAACACCGTCAGCAACAGCTACAACAGCTTCCTGCCATCTGCCAATCTGAAGTTCGACCTGACTGCCGACATGCTGCTGCGTTTGGGGGTGTCCAAGACTGAGACACGTCCGACCTTGAGCCAGATGGGTGTGAACAATTCTTACGGTGGGCGTTATGGCGATGTACAAACCGGCGGCGGTAATCCTTATCTGAAACCTATGCAGTCGAAGAACTTCGATTTGTCGTATGAATGGTATCTGTCGAAGACCAACTACGTCAGCGTAGCCCTGTTCCTTAAGGATGTCTCCAACTTCCTTGAGACCAGGATGGTGGACATAAAAATTCCCCAGTATGTTGAAGTGGTCCACGACACACGCGTTCGTAACGGGCAAAAAGGCAAGATCAGGGGCATGGAACTGGCTGGGCAGTATGCCTTCGACAATGGCATCTCCTGGTTGAAGGGATTCGGCGTGGCCGCCAACTATACCTATGTGGACGCCAGCGCGACCCGCGATACCGTTACCGATAGCAGCGTGCCGACCTGCGGTTATCCTGGCTTGTCGCCGCAATCCTATAACGGCTCGGTTTTCTACGAAAATGACAAATTACAGGCACGGATGAGTTATAACTGGCGTAACAGCTTCTCGGTTGATTGTGGTGGCGGCAGCACCTTGCCGCGTAACCGTGCGGCCTATGGCCAGACCGACGCTAGCCTGCGTTACAACCTGACGCCGAAGATGGCTTTGTACGCAGACTTCATTAACCTGAGCAACTCCAAGATGCACGAATATGCCAGCAACGAGTCGCAATTCCTTACCCTGGAAGATGTCGGACGCCGGGTTAACCTTGGCCTGCGGATAGCATTCTAAATGATGCGCGCGAACCTGCCTCGCCGTCGTCTGCTGCAAGGTGCCGCTGCCGTTGCCGGCGGCATCTTGTTACCGACCCACGCTGGCGCTCAAGCCGCGCCGCGCTTTGCTGTCGGTGCCAGCGATTTTCTCATCGACGGCAAACCGTTCCAGATCCGTTGCGGCGAAATGCACTTCGCACGCGTGCCACGCGAATATTGGGCCCATCGCCTGAAAGCCATTAAGGCGATGGGTTTGAATACGGTGTGCGCCTACCTGTTCTGGAATTATCACGAATGGAGAGAAGGAAAATTTGACTGGAGTGATCAGCGCGACGCGGTGGAATTTTGCCGTTTGGCGCAACAGGAAGGCTTGTGGGTGATCCTGCGCCCCGGTCCTTACGCCTGCGCCGAATGGGAGATGGGTGGCCTGCCGTGGTGGCTACTCAAGAAGCATCCTGGCGACGCTTTCCTGCGTACGCGCGATCCTGCGTTTGTCGATCCGGCACGGCGCTATCTGCGTGAAGTCGGTCGTGTGCTTGGGCCGATGCAGGTGACCCATGGTGGCCCTATCCTGATGGTCCAGGTGGAGAATGAGTATGGCTTCTTCGGTGAAGACCTGGACTACATGCGCGTGCTGCGCCAAACGCTGCTTGATGCCGGTTTCGACGTGCCGCTATTCCAGTGCAACCCCACCAATGCGGTTGCCAAGACCCATCTGGCCGGTATGCTTTCGGTTGCCAATTTCGGTAGCGACCCGGCGGGCGGTTTCAAGGCACTCGCTGCAGTTCAGGCAGCACCGCTGATGTGCGGTGAATACTACTCGGGCTGGTTTGACACCTGGGGCAATCCTCACCGCCGGGGGGACAATATGTCTGCTGTCGTCGACATTCAGGCCATGCTCAAGGCGAATGGCTCGTTCAGCCTTTACATGGCGCATGGTGGTACCACCTTCGGCCTGTGGGGCGGCTGCGACCGTCCCTTCCGGCCGGACACCACCAGCTACGATTACGACGCACCGATCAGCGAAGCGGGATGGACTGGTGCCAAGTTCAATGCCTACCGCGAAGGCATGCGTCCTTTCCTGGCATCGGGCGAAGTGCTGCCCGAGCCACCAGCACGCCTTCCGGTCATGCACATCGATGCGTTTGTGCTGACCGAGACGGCACCGGTACTGCTCAATCTGCCGCAGCGAGCGATCAAGGCCGTATCGCCGGTACCGATCGAACAGTACGACATCAGTCGCGGTCTGGTTTCCTATCGTGTGCAGCTGCCGGCCGGGCCAGCGGGGCTGTTGGCCGCTGCCAAAGTGCGCGACCTGGCCTGGGTGTATGTCGACGGCAAGCAAGTGGGAACAATGGATACACGCCATCGCCGTTTTTCGGTTGCGGTGCCAGCGCGCAGCAAGACCGTAACGGTGGAAATTCTGCTGTATACCATCGCACGGGTGAACTTCGGGCTCGAAGTTCACGACCGCAAAGGCCTGCATGGTCCGGTGACGTTCACGGCAAAGGGCAGCGCCGTGCGGACGTTGGAGAACTGGGAAATCCGCGCCATCGATTTTGATGCCGATGGCGTGCTGCCGCCCCTGTCGTTCAAGCGCGGACGCGCCAAAGGTCCCGCCTTCTGGCGTGGCGGCTTCGAGGCCAGCAGGCAGGCAGATACCTTCCTTGATATGTCCAGTTGGGGACAGGGCATCGTGTGGATCAATGGTCGTTGCCTTGGCCGCTATTGGAGCATTGGACCGACGCAAACCATGTACCTGCCTGGTCCATGGATCAGGAAGGGCCACAACGAAATCGTGGTGCTCGACCTCACCGGCCCGCGCAGTGCCCGTATTGCCGGGCTCACCGAACCGATACTCGACCAGCTCAATCCGGAGCTGGACCTGGTGCGTCCACCCAGCACGGTCAAGCCGGCGCTGGAAGGCATTATGTTGGCGCAGGAGGGTGAATTTGCCGCAGGAAGTGCGACCCAGGATGTGCTGTTCGTCGCACCAGTCAAAGGCCGCCAGTTCTGCCTGGAGTCGCTGAGCGCCTTCGACGGCAAACAGTACGCGGCGGTTGCCGAGATTTCGCTACTTGGCAAAGACGGCAAGACCATCAACCAGCAATCGTGGACCATCGCCTACGTTAGCAGCGAGGAGTTGAAGAAGGAGGACGGCTCGGCGCTCAATGCGATCAACGGGCAAGCGTCGGATCACTGGCACACCGCGTTTTCTGGTGGAGCAGGCCACCCGCACCAGTTGATCATCGATCTGGGTCAGCAGGTGGAGGTGGCGGGAGTGCGCTACACGCCGCGCCAGGGGCCTGACACGGTTACCGGGCGTATCAAGCAATACCGCATGTATGTCGCTGATAAATTGGTCAGGGAATAATAAAATAACAGTTTAAAATAGCAGTTTTTTTTAGGACTTACGCAAAATTGTTCCAGCAAGGTCTCAGCGACGAAGACAGTACTTTAGTACATGGTCTTAGTAAATGCGGGAGCTGCAAGGCTTTGGGACGATTTTGCGTAAGTCCTATTTTTTTTGATGTTGAAAAATAAAAACTAGATTTGTTGATAATCATTTTTCTCAATAGTGGTCGGACAACAGTTTTCCGACGGACATATAGCCACCCAATTAGCTATATGAAATTCGCATAGTATTTGCGAAATAAGACATTTGAATACATCTTCTTTAATCAATAGGATGATCAGAACTCATCCCGATTAATAAAATGAGTTCTAAACTCTGGAGTTAAAAAGAGTTACTCGCTGGCGTTAATACGGCAGCGCTTTAAAAAAATACAGGAGATAAAATGAAACAAAAGAAAATCAGTTGGCTTATTCATGCCTTGTTCATGATGCCAGCAATCAGCGCGACCGCCTTTGCCCAGGAAAAGCCAGCAGCTCCAGCTACTGACGAAGTGCAACAGGTCACAGTGAGTGGTATTCGTGCTTCGGTACGCAATGCCCTTGCCAGCAAAGAAGCATCCAACAGCATGATCGAAGCGATTGCTTCGGAAGATATTGGCAAGTTGCCGGATACCACCATCGCAGAATCCCTGGCGCGACTGCCAGGCCTGTCGTCAGGATTGGATCGCGGTAATGCAAGCCAGATTGTGGCGCGCGGTATGGGCCCACGCTTTATTGGTGCGACCCTCAATGGTCGTGAATTGGCGTCGACTGAACCCAGCCGTGCAGTGCGCTTTGAACAATTCCCTTCAGAATCTTTAAGCGGGGCAACAGTCTACAAAACACAATCTGCTGAAATTACAGAAGGCGGGATTGCGACGACTATTGATTTGCAGACAGTACAGCCACTCAAATTCAAGGAACGCCAGATTTCGTTGAAGGCAGATGCCTTGTATTATCCGATGGGCGATCAAATTCCGGGTGCTAAAAGCAGGACACCACGTCTTGGCGGCATCTACATCGACCAATTCAATAATAATACCTTGGGTGTCGCACTGGCTTTCAGTTATCAGGACCAGCCTTCACTGCAAAAGAATATAAGACACTGGGGTTTTAACGAAGATCATTCAGCTGATTTGAATGGTGACGGCAAGATTGATAAAACGCCATGGGGCTTTGGTGATGATGTCAAACGCGGTACTGATAAACGCACCAGCCTGCTTGGCAAAGTGGAATGGAAAGCCAGCCCCAATGCCTTGATTACTGGCGACGTTTATTATGCAAAAGCGGCCATCGATGAGCCTGGTTTGCAACACTGGACGGGTGATGTCGGTAACTGGGATGGCTGGCAAAAAGCCAACTACAGTAATCTGGATATCCGCAATGGCTATGTGGTGGGCGCTACTGTAAAAGACGTGGGCCTTACCACCAATGATTATAAGTGGGTGCAAGACAATACCAATGTGGCTGGTGGTCTCAATGGAAAGTTTACGATAGGCGATTGGAAGGTAGAGACCGACTTGTCCACTTCGCGTGCGAAACGTGACAGTCAATGGCGTGACTTGCGTTTGTTTGCAAAAAACAACGGCACACTGACCTGGTCGTTTACCGGGGATGACCGTCAGGTATACACCTTGGGTCAGGATTCGGGAAACCCGGCAGCGTTTGGCGCACCAACGATGTATGTTGATACTGATGGCCACTTAAAAGATGAATTGAATGGCTTCCATGTGAATGCATCCCGTGGCGTTGATTGGGGCGCCGTAAGTCGTGTCAAGTTTGGTGCCCGCTTCACCGACCGCGAAAAATCGTACAGCCAAACGACATGGAATGTGTCCCCAACAGGAACGATACCTGATTCGGCCTATGAAACCATACGCGTTGACGGCTTTGCTCCATTTATTGCACTGAAAAATTTTGATGCATCTTCTTTCGCTGCCTTTGGCGCCAATGTATTCAGTTCTAACGGTCGCCCACAAACGCAGAATGATTTACTGTCCGGCTGGAAAGTAAAAGAACGTAGTTCATCACTGTATGCGCAAGCTGATCTGGATGGTACGTTCCTGGGAACGGGATATCGCGGCAACGCAGGTGTGCGCGTGGTCCATACCAGCCAAACTGGCGAAGGCATGCAATCATTGAGTGGTGCGACGCCAACACCAGTGCAGGGTGGAACTTCGTATACAGAGGTCTTGCCTAGCCTGAATTTGATATTTGCGATGGACGACAAGCAAGAAAAGCAGGTGCGTTTCAGTTTGGCGCGCGCCATGTCACGTGCCCCACTGGATGAAATGCGTGCTTCACGTAATTTGTATGTTGATCCTAATCCTGTACAGCCATTGACAGGTAGTGCCGGTAACCCGGAATTGAAACCAATGATGTCGAATCAAATGGATCTGGCTTATCAATGGTATTTCGCCAAAGGTGGCTTGGCATCGGCTGGCGTGTTCTATAAGCAAGTCTCACGCTACATAGGAATCACGGAGGACAAGACCAGCATCAATGGCCGCACTGCACTGATCACACGTTCGGTGAATGGTGGCGGTGGCAATGTCAAAGGTCTGGAACTGGTGTATCAGCAAGCATTTACTGGTTTGCCCGCACCATTCGATGGCTTGGGTGTGTACAGTAATTATGCGTATACAGAAAGTGACATCAAAGAAAATATGCCTTCTGTCAATCCTTTCCCTATCGAGGGTTTGATGAAACACAATGGCGGTCTCACAGTCTGGTACGAAAAAGCTGGTTATGAAGCACGGCTTTCTGCTAACTACCATAGTGCCTTCGTACGTAATCCTACCTGGGCCGCAGGGCAGTTGATACTGAATGGCGCAGAGACTTACCTGACCTTGAATCTGTCCAAACAAATTACACCGCAGTTGCAAGTGCGATTTGGTATCGACAACATGACTAACCAAAAAGTGGTTTATACGAGTGCAAATAATCCATATCAACAAGAAGTGACTGAGTTTGGCCGTCGCTTTAATTTGGGGTTGACTTATAAAATGTAATTTCTTAAGAACAGGGGCGATGCAAATCGCCCCTGTTTTTTTGACAGATTTACCTCATCAACCATTTTATCAAGTCATGAAATCTCTTCCCTTTTTTTCTGCAATATGTTTGGTACTGATGAGCTGTGCCAACGCCAGCACACAAAATGTGGCAGATGCGACACTGATGGAAACCTCATCCGGTGATCCGGCACAAGTAAAAACGGAAAAAGCCTTTGCCAAAGGATCGGACATTAGCTGGCTGTCAGAGATGGAAGCATCCGGCTACCCATTTTTCAATAAGGCAGGTATCAGGCAAGATATTTTCTTGACGTTGAAAGAACAGGGCATGAACGCTGTGCGTTTGCGGGTGTGGGTGAATCCGGCAGATGGCTGGAATGGTTTGCAAGATGTATTGGCCAAGGCGCAACGGGCAAAACAGGCGGGCATGCGCATCATGATTGATTTCCACTACAGTGACACCTGGGCTGACCCCGGACACCAGACCAAGCCAGCCGCATGGAGCCAACACAGTATTGCTGAATTACGCACGGACATCGCGCAACATACCTCTGCGACCTTGCTGGCGCTGCGCGATGCAGGCATTGCACCTGAATGGGTACAAGTTGGTAATGAAACCAATGACGGTATGCTGTGGGATAGTGCACGGCCTTCCAGGGCGGCCAGCAACATGAAAAATTATGCAGAATTGACGACTGCTGCCTACGACGCAGTCAAGCAGGTTTTCCCCGCGACCCTGGTTATCGTGCATCTTGCCAATTGCCATAATAACGAAGGCTTTCGCTGGATTTTTGATGGCTTGAAAAGCAATGGCGGCAAGTTTGATGTCATCGGTGCCTCATCGTATCCGCTTGAAGCCACTGGTCACACATGGCAATCGGCCAACAATGCCTGTCTTGCGAATTTGAATGATATGACAGACCGTTATCAAGTACCAGTCATGGTGACAGAAGTCGGCGTACCCTGGGACCATCCACAAGCGAAAACTATTTTGAGCGATGTGATTACTAAGGTCCGTTCGGTCAACCGTCAGCTTGGCCTGGGAGTGATTTATTGGGAAGCGCAATCCTACAAAAACTGGAAAGGCTATAGCTTCGGTGCTTTTGATAATACAGGGAGACCGACAGAGGCACTGGATGCCTTTCTTGACTAGAACCTGTTTGAGATCTTATTGCGCGTGCGCAATTGGAGTCCACGTGGGGCTTATGCGCTGCTCAAAATGCGCATGGTCTAGGTATCGGCTACCTGGTTCAAACATAGTGCGCGACATCCACCACATCAATTTGCTCTGCTTGCATAAACATCTTCGCGTATTCCAGATACACGCCTGATTTCAGGAATAGCCCAAATAATTCGGCATCGATATGCTGGTCCTTTTTCATGAAACTCATGATCTTGATGGTTTCTGACAGGGTTTTGCCTTTTTTGTAGGGGCGGTCGGTGGCGGTCAGGGCTTCGAAGATGTCGGCTATCGCCATCATGCGGGCGGGGATGCTCATGTCGACGGCGGTCAGGCGTTTGGGGTAGCCGGTGCCGTCCATTTTTTCATGATGGCCGCCAGCGATTTCTGGCACTCTGGCCAGGTGACGCGGAAAGGGTAGTTTTTCCAGCATCATGATGGTTTGTATCATGTGCTCATTGATCTTGTAGCGTTCTTCTTCTGACAGGGTGCCGCGGGCTACGCTCAGGTTATACACTTCGCCGCGGTTATACAGGTGTTCGGGTACATTGACCTTGAAGCCCCAGGGGTTGTCGGGTGTGATGGTGTCGCGGGCGGAACGGGGAAAGATGTGTTCGGCCTTGTCGTTCAGCAGGTGTTCTGTGGTCGGCAGTAGCGCTTCTGGCGTGCGGTTTTTGCGTTCTTTTTCCTCGTGTGAAATGCCGATGCGGTCCGGCAGTGTCCTGGTCCAGCTGCGTTCGGCGATGCGCTGTATGCGGGCGATTTTGTCGGGTGCCATGAATTCGCCGCCTTCATTGCATTCGGCAATGAAGGCAAAATCGCTGTCCAGTCCGGCGATATCTTTATCACGTTTTTCTTTCAGCTCTGCGGCATGTTCACCCATCGCACCGTTGGCGATGGCTTGCCAGTATTCGATCTGTGCATCGCGTTTCAAGACTTCAAAGCGCATGCGTATTTCATGGATGCGGTCATACAGGGTTTCCAGTTTGGTCGCCTTATCGACGATGTATTCGGGCGTGGTGACCTTGCCACAGTCATGCAGCCAGGCGGCGATATGCAGTTCTTCCCATTCTGCATCGCTCAGCTGGAAGCCGGCAAACGGGCCTTCGGTTTCCTTGCAGGCTGCCTGGGCCAATAACCTGGTCAGTACCGGCACGCGCTGGCAGTGGCCGCCAGTGTAGGGGCTCTTGGCGTCGATGGCGCTGGCGATCAGTTGGATGAAGGCTTCCAGCAAGGCTTTCTGTTCCTGTATCAGGCGCTGGTTTTCTATGGCGACAGCGGCGGCACCGGATACGGCTTCGGCCATGGCTTGCCTGCCGGGGTCAATGTCGGCATCATCAATCACCAGGGCAATCGCGCCGACCAGGGTATTATTGCGGTCCTTTAACGGGATCGCAATCAAGGTGGTGACATGATTGGTGGCGGGCAGGGCGCTGAAAAAGCGCGGCAGATCCGCTGCCTGTAACTGGCAGATACTGCTGCCTGATTTGCATGCCTGGATCACGGGGTGCTCTTCATCGTTCATGGCAATGCGTTGCGCATCGCTTTCCAGTACCTGGTGGTCGACGTAGACTTGCACCACTTGCATGGATTGGTCTTGCGGCTGATACAGGTAAAGGATGCCGGATTTGGCGTCGGTGATTTCCGACATTTCCTTCAATACCCGTGCCAGTAATTTGTCGTAACTGGTTTCTGATGCCAGGCTGCTGGCGATATCAAGGAAGGAACGTATGGTCGCTTTCATGCCGCCCATGGAATGCGCCAGGTCGGCAATTTCCTTGATGCGTGACTGGATGTTGACGGGGCTTTGGAAATCGAAACGGGCGATCTTGCTGGCTTCGTCATTCAATTGTTTAAGTGGTTTGGATGCCAGGCGCGAAAAATAAATAGTCACGCCTATGCCTATCACCAGCATCACGATAAATAGCATGATGGTTTGCTGACGCATCTTGATAATGTCGGCCAGCAATTCATCATGCGGGCTGGCGATCAGTATGCGCAAGTCCTGGCCACCGGGGATTTGTATATTGGCCCGGTAGCTGGCCCAGGTTTGCCCCATGACATCCAGCGCCTGGCTGACATTGCCGTCAGTGACATCCAGTTCCAGCAGCTTGTTCAGTACCGGTGCATCTTGCTCTGCCAGCGTGGGCATGCTTTGCGTGCCATCCAGTTTGGTGATGATTTGCGGTCTGTAGGCAGCTTGCTGAGCGTTTTGCCAGGCCAGCAATTGGCCTTTACGGTCTATCAGGGCGATGCTGGTTGATGGCGTGACGCTACTGTTCTTGATGGTTTCATGGATGGTGGGCAGTTCTATGTCGATGCCGACAACGGCATCGGCATCGACGATTTTTTGCGCATAAGTGACGCCGATCTGCCCGGTAGTAAAGAAGTAATACGGTTCGGATACATTCGCCTTGCTGGGGTTTTTCATGGCGTTTTCATACCAGCCACGCAAGCGCGGATCATAATTGCGCAGGGGGATTTTCTGGCGACTGATTTCATTCAGCCTGTCATCCAGGTACACCACATGTTCGACCATCTTGTCCGCATCCAGGCTGGTGCTTTGCACTATCCATGCCGTTTTTTCCGGTGCCTTGAAGATACCTTTATTGCCATTCGATTTGGCGTATTGACGCAACAGAAAAAATTCACCATCTGCAAAGCCTACATAGGCTGAGGTTGCAGATTTGACGCTGATGATGGCCTTTGCCAGGTAATTGACGTGGGTCAGGCGTTGATTCAGGTTTCGGCCAGAGATGGGGAGGGATTGCGCCAATATTTCGGTCTGGCTTTTTACTGGCTCATAAATGTCTTTGACATTGCTGGCGACTTCATTGCCTATCAGGGTATAGCTGCTGGCAGCCTGCGCCAGGATGATTTTACTCATGCGGGTGAACTGCACGGTACCCATGGCAATGGCGAATAATAATATCAGGCCGGTAAAAAAATACGCGATATAGATATAAAATCGAACGTTTTTTTTGATGCTCATCGACAGACCCGTCCAGAATAAAGTCACGCCACCATGGAACATTCGCTTTTGCTTGCAGGCTCAGATGCTTAAAATGTGAATTCTATGGTAGTGGTTTATCTGGTATCGCGCAAATGAAAACTCTTTGCATTGATGCCATAGCGACGCTTATTGGCTAGCGATACAGGGTATTCAGCGTAGAGGGAACTACAGATCGCATCCTTTTAGTGCAGCATTGACGCGTGAGCAGGTACAGTTCACGAGTTAGCTGGCTCTTTGGGGGCGATAGGCAGGTCGATATAGAACTTGGCCCCGCGCCCCGGGCGCGATTCAAAGCCGATATTGCCATCCATTCTTTCGACCAGTTCCCGGGTAATTGCCAGGCCCAGCCCGGTACCGCCGTTTTGTCGGGTATCCGATGAATCTGCCTGGGCAAACTTTTGAAATATCCTGTCCCTGAATTCATTCGGTACACCCGCGCCATGGTCGATCACATTGATGCGCACGCGGCGGTCATTGGCTGAGGTGGTGATCTCCACCGTACCATTTGCTGGCGAATATTTGATGGCGTTCGACAGCAGGTTGGACAACACCTGCATGAATCTTTGCGTATCTACCGACACACTGACAGCCGGAACCGGACGTGCCAGATACAGTGATATGTGGCGTTGCGCGCCGAAAGTCTGATTCGATTCTATGGCCTGCATCAAGATCTCGGACAGTGCTACGGTCTGGAACTGGAATACCATTTTTCCTGCCGACAGTTTTTCCATATCCAGCAAATCATTGATGAGGAAGGTCAGGCGCAGGCAATTTTTAATGGCAATGTCCAGCATCTGCTGGATGCGATCCGGAAATTTGCCAAGGACACCACCCGATATCAAACCCAGTGCGCCAGAGATGGATGTCAGTGGCGTGCGCAGCTCATGGCTGACGGTAGATATAAATTCATTCTTGATCTGTTCGATACGCTTGCGTTCTGTGATGTCGCGCATCAGGCCTATGTACAGGGGCTTGCCCTGGCGTTTGACGGCCGACATGGATACATCAAGCGGGAACAGGCTGCCATCTTTTTTGCGGCCCGTGATTTCTCGTCCTATACCGATCATATCCTTGACGCTGCTTGCTTTGGCCTGCTGTTCTTCCTGATCTTGTTTGCGGTCAGTGACTGCGGCATCTTCAACTGCCGGGGCGGCGTATACCTGCGGCATCAACTGGCGTATGTGCTGGCCGGGCAGGTCATCAATGTCATAACCAAAAATATTGGCCGCAGCATTATTGACGCTGAGTATATATTCATCTGCATTCAGGGTGATGATGCCATCCAGCACATTGTCAACGATGGTGCTGGTATGGGCCGCGTGATCCCGCAGGGATTCTTCGGCCGCTTTTCTTTCACTGATGTCCTGGAAGGTGCCATACAGCCGCAGGCAGACATTGTCTTCAAACTGCGGAAAGCCGATGACATGCACGCAGCGCTCATTGCCGCGTGCGGTGACGATGCACAGTTCTGTATCAAAGGCTTTGCCTTCGCGCAGGGCATCGCCCACCAGCTGGGTTATTTTTTGCTGGTAGCTTTCATTCTTGTAGAAACTGATGGCATGTTCTACGGTGCAACTGAAATCGTCATTCACTTCATGGATTTGCCGGGTGACTTTACTCCAGTGTAATTCCCGGGTTTGCGCATCCAGTTCCCAGGTGCCTATGCGGGCAGCGGCATTTGATTTTTCCAGCAGCTCATAGGCGTGTTCCAGTTCTGCTTCGGCTTCTTTCTGCGTGGTGATGTCGGCATGGCTGCCCGACATGATCAGTGGTTGTCCGTCAGGGCTCCAACTGACCACGCAACCGCGATCATGTATCCAGATCCAGCGCCCATCCTTGTGCCGCATGCGGCTTTTCAGATCAAAATATTCGATCTCGCCACGGAAGTGCTGTTCGATCAGGGTACTGGTCACTTTCAGGTCTTCCGGGTGACACAGGTTCAGCCAGGTATTTACCGTGGTGGGGCTGAGTTCAGCCAGGGTATAGCCCAGCATTTCTGCCCAGCGCTCGTTGTAGATAGTTTCACCGGTGAGGATATTGCATTCCCAGGTCCCGATATTGGTACCCTTGATGACATTCGCCAACTGACGTTCGGTTTCATACCTGTGCTTTTGTACGCGGGCAGCACTGATCAATTGTCCCAGTGTGCTGAATAGCGGGTTGAGAAAGGTGATCAATGCATCATCTGCATACGTATCAGTCCCTTCAGCATCGGCATCGACCTTGGCATCATGCTGGCGATTGGCAATGCCGACGATGGCAATCAGTTCGCCATCGTAATGGACGGGGATGCCAAGGAAGTTGTTAAGTGGTCTCAGGTGTTCTGGGAAAATGCTATCCAGTTCTGCCAGTTGCGGCGTCAGCAACAACGGCGTCTGAGCGGCATTTTCCTGGGCAGTAAACAGTGTTGTCAGATGCTGTGACAACTGGTCTTGCGCTTCCTGCTCCAGCGGCGTACCTACAGTCAGTTCATCATTGGTGTTCCAGGCCAGCACGGTTGATTTCAGGACGAGTTCGCCCTGCTTGTTGTGAAAAACTTCGCTGATGAAACCGCATTCACTGGCGCTCAGGTTGAGGGTGGCAGTCAGCAGGGATTCGAAGCCTTTTTCCTGATCGCTTTCACTGATGAACAGCACCTGGGTTTTGGCGATGGCATCACTCAGCATGCGCTGCTGTTGCAATTGCCGGTCCAGCTCCTGGCGTTTCAGGACGCCGCTAACCCAGTCACCCAGTAAACGCACGAATTCAATTTCCACATCCGAAAACGGAAACAGGCGCGCATGCACATCAGAAAAATTCAGGGTGCCATATTGGCGTTCATTCATGTACAGCGTGACAGAGATATAGCAGACCACACCCAGTTGTGTATAACCCGGGTGACGCAGATAGGGGCTGTCAAATACATCTGCAATGTGAAAGACGGTATTGCTGGCCAGAGTGAGTGCGGCAAACGACTGGGTCAGCGGGATTTTTTCGCCTTCATGGAAACGATCGTCACCGGATTGTCGCAGGATGATTTCACACATTCCGTCTTCTATCTTGACGACGTGTCCGGTGCTGATGCCCAGATAATCACAGGCCATTTCCAGGGCCTGTCGCAACAGGTTTTCCGGGTCTTGATACGACAGCGAGGTAATCTCGGTCAATGCCAGCAAGGCATGGTGCTGGCGTTGCTGTTCTTCCCTGGAAAATTCGTGTTCCACGCAATCGGCCAGGTCGCGCAAGGCAGTGAGGTCATCCTGACTCAGGGTTCTGGGTACGCTGTCCAAGATGCACAGTGTGCCCAGTCGTTGGCCATTCCTGGCCCGCAGCGGTGCACCGGCGTAGAAACGTATATGGGGAGCATCAGTGACCAGCGGGTTGTCAGCGAAACGCAAATCCAGTCTGACATCCGGCACATACAACACATCGTGTGACAGGATGGCATGGCCGCAAAACGAGATATCCCTGGGCGTCTGCGTCACATCCAGCCCCTGGCGTGATTTGAACCACTGGCGGTCAGTGTCGATCAGCGACACCAGGGCTATGGGTGTCTGAAACAGATGTCTTGCCAGTCTTGTCAGCCTGTCAAAGCGCTCTTCTGCCGGGGTATCAAGGATGGCACATGCCTGCAGCGTCTGCAGGCGTATGGTTTCATCGTTTGGGAGTGCGGGTGCTTGCATGAAAAATTGTTCAGTTCACCGGTAAATTGCTCAACCATGTTTGCAGGGCTGCGCCATGCAGTGGTTTGCTGGCAAAATAGCCCTGCATGGAATCACAGCCCAACAGACGCAGGGTTTCGCGTTCTGCGGCAGTTTCTATGCCTTCTGCAATGACACTGAGCCCCAGCCCATGCCCCATCGCGATGATGGCCCTGACCAGGCTCTGGGTACTGGGCTGGGCATCGATATGCGTCACAAAGCTGCGGTCTATTTTTAACTCGCTGACAGGCAGGCGTTGCAAATACGACAGCGAAGAATAACCCGTACCAAAATCATCAATCGACAGGTCCAGCCCGATATCGCGCAAGCGCTTGAGTAAGAGTATGGTGCTGTCAGGGTCTTCCATGATACCGCTTTCGGTGATTTCCAGTTTCAGCAGGGCCGGGTTGACGGCATGGCGCTGTAGCAGGGCAGCGATCTGGTCTGGAAAACTGGCATCACGCAAATCATGGGTGCTGACATTGACGGCGATGGTTTGCTGCGGATACGTGTGTTGCCAGCCAAGCAGGGTGGTGATGGCTTGTTCCAGCATCCACATGGTCAGCATGCTGATATAGCCGGTGCGTTCGGCAAAGGGGACAAATTCTGCCGGTGAAATAAAGCCACGGGTCGGGTGCTGCCAGCGTACCAGGGCTTCAAAGCCATAGGCCTTGCCATCGCCCAGATGCAGCTTGGGTTGCAGCCACATTTGCAGTTCTGAATCCCTGACGGCAGAACGCAGATCGGACAGCAGGCTTAAATGACTGAGACGTGAAGCCTCTTGTGCATCGGTATACCAGGCTGCCGCACTGGCGCTGCGCTTGGCCGCATACAGGGCCACTTCGGCATTGCGTATCAGGGTCATCAATGGCAGTGCAGTGTCGGTGGTGATGGCCAGGCCATACACCAGGCTGACATCGACAGAATGCTGGGCACATTTGACCGGTTCAGCCAAGACGGCATCTATGCGCTGATGCAGGCTTTCCATGGCGGTTTTGCTGGTGTCAAAACACAGTATGGCAAAGGCACCACCAGCCAGTCTTGCCAGCCATGGTTTTCGCTCGCCCTGGTCCTGGCTGACTACCGATTTGAGACGGCTGGCCACATCGTAGATGACGGTATCACCGGTATCAAAACCCAGGGTTTCATTGATGATTTTAAGGCGTGCCAGGTCCATCAATACCAAGCCCTGATGCGGTTCACCTTGGCCGTCATGGGTTTTCAGCATGAAGGTGCGGTTGGGCAAGTCGGTCAGGGGATCATAGTAAGCCAGGTGCTCGACCGTTTGTTCGCGTATGCCGATGGCGGTGGCCATGGCATTCAGGGCTTCGCCTACCCGTGCCACTTCTTCTGTCTTGCTGGGAGTAACGCGCGTCTGGTAGTCACCGTTGGCGATTTGCAGGGCGCTGGCCTGTAGCCGTGCCAGTGGCCGGACCACGCTGCGGGTCGTCAGCCAGGCCAGGACGGCTGCCACCAGCACCGCAACGCCTGACAGCAGGGCCACCATCATGCCGGTGCGTTCAAAGTCTTGCTGGGCTTCGGCCTGGTGTTGTTGTATCAATTTCTGTTCACGGTTCAGGAAGGTTTTTGATTCCTGCAACAAATCGCCCAGTGCTGGCTGTACCTGTTTAAGAAAGGTGGATTTGGCGGCTTCCTGTCCTTCATCTTCCAACTGGTTGACGGTGGCAATATAGTTTTGCTGGTAGATATTGCGTTTTTCTTTCAGGGTTTTCAGGTTCTGCAATTGCTCGTCGTCGCTCAGCGAGGCTTCGAGGGCAGTGATGAGTTTGTCGATCTGGCGATTTTTTTCATCGACGGCGGCATATTCGTGTATGCGTTGTTCATACGGTACGGTCAGCAATTGCAACAGGGCGCGTCCGACATTTTCTGTGGATAAACTTAATTCCTGTACATACAGCAGGCTTTGTATTTCCTTGCTTGCAAATTTTTCACTCTGCACTGTCATCTTGCGAATTTGCGAGATTGGCAACAACAGGACGATGGTGAACAGCCCCAGCAACAAGGCGTAGCTGAGCGCCAGCCTTACCCCTATGCGGCGCAGGCCCAGTACATGTATCAGGTGGTCAAAGCTGTTACGCATGGCAAGTTCAGTCTACAAGTGAATATCTGCTCAATGTTAATACACTATTAATTATGAGGGCAATATCGTTGTTCACACTCTGCCTTATTTATGGACTGAGTTTCAACAAACAGTTGCAGTATGCATCATGCCGCAGCGTATGCACATACGCACATACGCAGATAAGCGCGAATGGTGTTTTGTTTAACGTGCGATCAGCAGATACGCCAGCAAGAGATTGGCAACGATGGAGATGATAGCCAGGGTGCGCCAGAGCGACAGTGGGTCGCGTTGGGCCAGCGGCTTGATACTCGGGGCGGGCAGGGGATGGGCGGCGCCACGTTCCAGCGCCAGCAGAAATTCTTCTGCGGTTTCAAAGCGATCTTGCGGATCGCGGGCAATCGCTTTCAGCAAGACATTTTCCAGCCAGTGCGGCAAGTCAGGACGGTAACGCCCCGGCGTTACCGGATCACCGAATTTGGGCCGCTGGAAAGGCTCGACTTCGCCATACGGATAATGCCGCGTCAACAGATAATACAGGGTGACGCCGGTGGCATAGATATCGGTTGCCCGGGATGGTGGCTCACCCTGGAATTGTTCAGGTGCCAGAAAAGAAGGCGTACCGGCCAGATTGAAATTGCTGGCCTGCGAGCTATCCTTGCTGTCAAAGCCGGACTGCGCCACACCCAGATCGAGGATGCGGATTTCATCATCGTCACCCAGATGTACATTGGCCGGTTTGATGTCCCTATGCAATATGCTGCGCCGGTGCAGGGCACCGACGGCGCGCACCAGTTTGCCGCCGTATACGACGGCTTCGGGTACGGTAAAGTGCTGCCCGGCATCCAGCCGCCTTTGCAGTGAATCGCCGGCATGCCAGGTGGACAGGTAATACAGGTAATTTCTTTGTTCAGGTGTGATCACCTGCGGGAAAAAACGGGCGACCACGCGTTTCGCCAGCCAGGCTTCATGCGCAAAGGCTGAGCGCTCCTGGGCATCTGTGGCACGGTCAGGGTGCAGGGTCTTCAACACCAGCTTGCGATGATGTACCGGATCGGTCACCCGGTATAGCAGGGTGGTCTGCGAGGTATGCATGATTTCATCAATCACATACCCATCCAGCATCTGGCCGGGCTTCATGCGGGGCGGTACCGGCAAGACATGCAATTCGGTAATGGCATCCCGCAAGTCACCTTCCGGCAGTTCTTGCACACGCACCACCAGGGCGCTGCAATTATCTTGTGAGCCGGCCTTCATCGCGGCTTCGCATAATGCGCTGCAGGCTAGTTCCGGGCTCAGGCTTTGGGCGCTGACCTGGCGCAGGAAATCGCTCAGGTCATATTCACTGATGGCTGCCCAGACGCCGTCACTGGCCAGCAGGAATACGTCGCCGGCACGCAATTCACCCATGCCATGGTCGATCACCAGATGTGAATCCAGGCCGATTGCACGCGTCAGTACATGCTGCATTTCCGGCCTGTCCCAGACATGGTCCTGCGTCAGTTTCTGCAAAATGTCATTACGCAGCAGATAGCAGCGGGTATCGCCGACATGGGCGCTGTAATACATGCGTCCACGCAAAACCAGGGTGGTCAGGGTGGTGGCCATGCCTGCCAGCTCGCGCCTGACCGAACCTTGCTGTTGCACCCAGCTATTCATGGCGACCACGACTTTTTCCAGTGCCGTGGTCACTTCCCAGGTGTCCGGGGTGGCGTAATAATCGGTCAGCAAACCGCGTACCACATATTCAGCCGCCTCACGCCCGCCTTCACTGCCGGATACGCCATCGGCGACCGCCAGTATCATGCCCTTGCTTGACAGTTCCGGCTCACCCGGCGTCACCATGCCGACAAAATCTTCATTACGACTGCGTATACCTGCGACGGACTGATAGCCGGTGGTGACGATAAGAGGCATGGTGTGGGATGATCTTCAGGTGATCAGATTTTTGCAGTGGTCATGGCGGCAGAACCCCAGGTGGTGCGCCAGCGTTTCTTGACCAATGATAAACCGAGCAGGGCGACGATGGCCAGGCCGGCAAAAATCGACAGGCCCAGTTGATAACTGCCGGTGATCTGGCGCGAGTAACCCATGCTGGCCGCCAGGTAAAAACCGCCTATGCCGCCGGCCATGCCGACCAGGCCGGTCATGACGCCCATCTCTTTACGGAAGCGTTGTGGTACCAGCTGGAACACTGCACCATTGCCGGTACCCAGTGCCAGCATGGCGATCACAAAGACAATCACAGCCGCCACGGATGACTGCAAGCCAGTCGCAGCAATAAACAGGAAGGCTGCAGCAATGGTATACATCACCGACAGCGTCTTGATACCGCCGATGCGGTCAGCAATGCGGCCACCAAACGGGCGCACCAGTGAACCGGCAAAAACGCAGGCAGCCGTGAAATAGCCGGCCTGTACCGGCGACAAACCATATTGGGTATTGAAATAAATGGTCAGTGACGATGCCAGGCCAGAAAAACCACCAAAGGTCACGCTATAAAAGAACATGAACCACCAGGCATCCTTGTCTTTCAGCACCGCCAGGTATTCACCCAGTGATTTGCTGGGTGTGTCACCCGGCGCGTCCTTGGCAAAAACCAGGTAGACAATCAGTGCCACCAATAAGGGGATCAGGGCTAGTCCAAACACATTCGACCAGCCGTAAGCGATGGCTAGTGCCGGCGCAAACAGCGCGGCAAAAGCCGTACCAGAATTGCCCGCGCCAGCAATACCCAGCGCCGTACCCTGATGTTCTGGCGGATACCAGCGTGACGCCAGCGGCAGCGCAACGGCAAAGGCAGAACCGGCCACGCCCAGGATCACACCCAGGAACAGCAACTGCTCATAACTGTGTATATTGCCCAGCCAGGCCCAGCACAGACCAACCAGCACCACAACCTGACCTATCAGGCCAGCTTTTTTAGGTTTCAGATGATCAACCAGGATACCCATCACGATACGTAACAGTGCACCAGCCAGCAAAGGCGTGGCAACGATCAGGCCCTTTTGTGCTGCTGTCAGTCCCAGGTCTTTGGATATCTGTATCGCCAATGGGCCTAACAGAACCCAGACCATGAAACTCAGGTCAAAGTAAAAGAAAGCCGCTAACAGGGTTGGTGGATGGCCTGCTTTCCAGAATGATGTTTTTTGCATGATCGCTCCAATGATGAACGGTGATGCCACTTGCAAGTGCCGTGCCATCAAATTGTGCAGGATATACGGCGTCCAATTATTAAATTTGGCGCAAAATGCGCGAAAAACGTGCGTCGCGTAAATTAAATGGTGCAGTGCACCAGTTTGGCCTGTTCATTTTGTGTGGAACACCGGTTTTTTATGCGGCGCTTCAGCAAGTGGCATTACTTATCGTGTGGATTGTGTAATTGTTGGTTTTCCCTGTGCAAAGCTATTTTATATATGGTTATATTGGTGCGCACTGTATAAAGCGGGAAAAGTTGGTTTCCCGGAAATTTCGAACTGGCATTGCTCTTGCTTATAGACCGCGGAGACATGTAAAGGAGCAGCCATGAAGAAATTAAAGCTAGTGATGGTCGGGAATGGTATGGCAGGTGTGCGTACCCTTGAAGAGTTGATCAAGATTGCCCCGGATTTGTACGACATTACCGTTTTTGGTGCAGAACCCTATGCCAATTACAACCGCATCCTGTTATCGCCGGTGCTGGCGGGTGAGCAAACTATCAAGGACATCATGCTCAATGATGTCGATTGGTATGAAGAAAATAATATCACCCTGCACCTCGGTAAAAAAATCACCAAAATCGATCGTCACAAACGCATCGTGATTGCCGAAGATGGCACCCAGACTGAATACGACCGCCTGCTGCTGGCGACTGGTTCCACTCCTTTCATGCTGCCGGTACCTGGCAAAGACCTCAAGGGCGTGATCGCCTACCGCGATATTCATGACACCAATGCCATGATAGACGCAGCCGAGAAGCATACGCACGCCGTCGTCATCGGTGGCGGCCTGTTGGGGCTGGAAGCTGCCAATGGTCTCAAAATGCGCGGCATGAGTGTCTCTGTCGTGCATTTGCCGGGCTGGTTGATGGAACGTCAACTGGACCCTGTTGCCGGCAAGATGCTGCAAAAATCCCTGGAAGACCGTGGCCTGAATTTCCTGCTTGAAAAAAATACCGAAGCCATTACCGGTGACGAGAATGGCCATGTGAAATCCATACGTTTTACCGATGGCTTGGAAATCCCGGCACAACTGATCGTCATGGCTGTCGGCATACGCCCGAACACGGCGCTGGCAGAATCTGCCGGCCTGTACTGCAACCGCGGCATCATCGTCAACGACACCATGCAGACCTATGACCCGCGCATTTATTCTGTTGGTGAATGCGTCAATCATCGCGGCACGGTGTACGGTCTGGTTGCACCTTTGTTTGAAATGGCCAAGGTCTGCGCCAATCATCTGGCGAATTTTGGTATTGGTCGTTATCAGGGCTCAGTCACATCCACCAAACTGAAAGTGACAGGTATCGATCTGTTTTCTGCCGGTGAATTCATGGGTGGTAAAGATACCGAAGAAATCATCTTGTCCGACCCCATAGGCGGTGTCTACAAGAAGCTGGTAGTGAAAGACGACAAGCTCATCGGTGCCTGCCTGTATGGCGACACCGTGGATGGCAGCTGGTATTTCAAATTGCTGCGCGAAGGCAAGAACATTTCCGAAATCCGCGATTCCCTGATGTTTGGTGAATCGAATACCGGTGACGTTGGCCATGAAGGCCATACCAAGGCTGCGGGCATGCCGGATGAGGCCGAGGTCTGTGGCTGTAACGGTGTCTGCAAGGGCACCATCGTCAAGGCCATCAAGGAAAAAGGTTTGTTCACGCTGGATGATGTGCGCAAGCATACCAAGGCATCGGCATCCTGCGGTTCCTGTACCGGCCTGGTCGAGCAGATCATCATGTTTACTGCCGGTGGTGATTATTCGACTGCGTCGAAAGTCAAACCCATGTGCTCTTGTACTGATCATAGCCATCAGCAAGTGCGTGATGCCATCAAGGCCAACAAGCTGTTGACCGTCGCTGGCGTACAGGAATTCATGGATTGGCGCACACCTAACGGTTGCTCCAGTTGCCGTCCTGCCCTCAATTATTATTTGATTTCTACCTGGCCGCGTGAAGCCAAGGATGACCCGCAATCGCGTTTCATCAACGAACGTTCACACGCGAATATCCAGAAGGATGGTACTTACTCCGTCATCCCGCGCATGTGGGGCGGTGAAACCAATGCCAGCGAATTACGCAGGATTGCTGATGTCGTCGATAAATTCAAGATACCGACGGTCAAGGTTACTGGCGGTCAGCGTATCGACTTGCTGGGTGTCAAGAAAGAAGACTTGCGCGCCGTGTGGCAAGATCTGGGCATGCCATCCGGCCTTGCGTATGCCAAGGGCCTGCGTACCGTGAAAACTTGTGTGGGCAGTGAATGGTGCCGCTTCGGTACCCAAAATTCCACCCTCATGGGGCAGCAACTGGAACGTGAACTGGCACGCATGTATTCGCCGCACAAGGTCAAGCTGGCCGTATCTGGCTGCCCGCGTAATTGCGCCGAAGCTGGTATCAAGGACGTCGGTGTCATCGGTGTTGATTCCGGTTGGGAAATTTATGTAGGCGGTAACGGCGGTATCAAAACCGAAGTCGCAGAATTCCTGGTCAAACTGAAAACCCATGAAGAAGTCATGGAATATACAGGCGCTTTCCTGCAGTTGTATCGTGAAGAAGGCTGGTATCTGGAACGTACCGTACATTACCTCGCCCGCGTCGGTCTTGACTATGTAAAGAAAATCATACTGGAAGATGACGAGCGTCGCAAAGACCTGTATCAGCGTCTGCTGTTTGCACTGGAAGGTGAGTCTGATCCATGGCATGAGCCAGAAAAAGCCCAGGTCGATACGCGTCAGTTTGAACGCTTGCCAGCATAACGCCGTTTTAGTTGAGAGGAAAAGAAACATGAGTCAGGATTGGCAAGTAATTTGTCGTGTTGAAGATATTCCCGTACTGGGTGCGCGGGTAGTGGCCCGTGCCGCTAAACCGGATGTGGCCATTTTCCGGAATAGTGAAAACAAGGTTTTTGCTTTGCTGGACAAGTGTCCACACAAGGGTGGGCCCTTGTCACAAGGTATCGTCTTTGGTGAAAAAGTGGCTTGCCCACTGCACAACTGGAATATTGAATTACCCACTGGCTGTGCAATTGCACCGGATGAAGGCTGCACGCAAAAATTCAGTTTGAAAGTGGATGCAGATCAGGTATATCTGGATGGCAATGAGTTGCGCACGCTCGCAGTAGAGGCTTAGAAAAAATGCGCTGCATCATCTATGATGGTGATGCAGCGAGCACTTAAAGGCGTTTATGACTGAAACCAAATCTACCTGTTGTTATTGCGGCGTTGGTTGCGGTGTAGTGATTGAAAGCGAAGGCGGGCAGGTTGTGGGGGTGCGTGGTGACCCGGATCACCCAGCTAATTTTGGCCGCCTGTGCAGCAAGGGCAGCACCCTGCATCTGTCGGCAGATGCCAGGATACAGCAACAGGTCAGGGCACTTTATCCCGAAATGCGGGCGCCATCTTCTGGGCGGGATCAGACACGCCAGCGCAGTGACTGGGATACGGTCATCGCCAGCATGGCCAGCAAGTTTGCCGACACCATCAAGGCACACGGCCCCGACAGTGTGGCTTTTTATATTTCCGGCCAGTTGCTGACCGAAGATTATTACGTCTTCAACAAACTCGCCAAGGGCCTGATAGGCACCAATAATATCGACAGCAATTCACGCCTGTGCATGTCCAGCGCCGTGGCTGGTTACAAACAGACACTGGGTGCCGATGCACCACCTGCCTGTTATGAAGATATAGACCTGGCTGAGGTTATTTTTATCGTTGGCTCCAATACGGCCTATGCCCATCCTATCTTGTATCGCCGCCTGGAACAGGCCAGGGAAAAAAATCCGGCCCTGAAAGTGATTGTTGCTGATCCGCGCCGTACCGATACTGCGCGCGAAGCCGATTTGTTCCTGCCGATTTTGCCCGGTACCGACGTTGCCCTGTTCAATGGCATGCTGCATCTGTGCCTGTGGGAAGACCTGATCGATATCGACTACATCCAGGCGCATACCGAAGGCTTTGCCGAACTCAAGCAAACCGTGCGTGACTACACGCCGGCAGCCGTGGCCAAGACCTGTGGCATCAAGGAGGCCGATCTGGTACAGGCAGCACGCTGGTTTGGCCAGTCCAAAGCCAGCCTGTCGTTGTATTGCCAGGGCTTGAATCAGTCTTCGTCGGGTACTGCAAAAAATGCAGCCCTGATCAATCTGCATCTGGCTACCCATCAAATCGGCAAGCCAGGTGCAGGGCCGTTTTCCCTGACCGGACAGCCAAACGCCATGGGCGGACGCGAAGTCGGCGGCATGGCCAACCTGATGTCTGGTCATCGCGACCTTGGCAATGCGGAGCATCGCGCAGAAATAGCTGCCTACTGGGGCGTCGATGACGTACCAGCCATACCCGGTAAAACCGCAGTGGAAATGTTTGAAGCAGTCAGGCAGGGTGAGATCAAGATCATCTGGATAGTCTGTACCAATCCGGCGCAATCCATGCCAGAGCAAAACCTGATACGCGAAGCCTTGCAAAAAGCCGAACTGGTCATCGTGCAGGAAGCCTATGCCAGTACCGCCACCGTGCCGTATGCTGACATCCTTTTGCCAGCCAGCACCTGGGCCGAAAAGACCGGCACCGTCACCAATTCAGAACGTCGCATATCGCGCGTGCGCCCTGTCATACCCGCACCAGGTGAAGCCAGGCATGACTGGCAAATTGCCAGCCAGTTTGCACAAGCTTTGGCGCCCTTGCTGGACAAATCCCCGGTAAACTTTGCTTATGACAGCGACGAACAGGTCTGGAATGAACACCGCGACAGCACCCGTGGCCGTGATCTCGACATCACCGGCCTGTCGTATGCCATACTTGAACAGCAGGGGCCACAGCAATGGCCTTACCCGGCTGGTGCCAGCATGGGCAAGCAGCGTTTGTATGAAGACGGTATCTTCCCTACCGCCAGCGGTCGCGCACGTTTCGTCAATACCGTGTATCAGCCGGTCAAGGACGCTGTTGATGCGCGTTATCCATTCTCATTGAACACCGGCCGCCTGCGCGATCAATGGCATGGCATGAGCCGCACCGGCACCGTGGCGCAACTGTTTGCCCACGTGGCCGAACCTGGCATCAGCATGGAAGCCACCGATATGCAAAGACGCTTCCTGAAGACTGGTGATCTGGTGCACGTCAGCAGCCGTCGTGGCACCGTTATTTTGCCCATCGTTGAAAGTGACGAGCAGCGTGCCGGCCAGGTTTTCATCGCCATGCACTGGGGTGAAGAATATGTGTCTGGTCGTGGCCATGCACAGAATGCCAGCTATGGCGTGAATGCCCTGACCTCACCGGCCATCGACCCCAGTTCCAAACAGCCGGAACTGAAAGCCGCTGCCGTCAAGATACTGAAGGCCGAATTGCCCTGGCGTTTCGTGGTATTTGCCTGGCTCGATAGTGAAGATGCCTACCAGGTACAGACTGCCTTGCGACCGTATATGCGCGAATTTGCCTATGCATCGTGCACCCCGTTTGGCCGCGACAAAGTCGGCGTTATCTTCCGCGCTGCCAATGAAGAAGCCGTGGCCGGTGACGTGCTGGAAAAAATTGAACACTTGTTTGGTATCCATGGCACTGATGTTTTGCGCTATGACGACAAACGGCGCAGCGTGTCGCGTCATATCCTGGTGAAAGACGGCAGCCTGGCTGCCGTGGCGTTGGCTGGTGACGTCGCGGCTGAAAGCTGGCTCAAGGATTTCCTGCAGGCGCAGGAACCCGTCGCCAGGTTGGGACGCTTGTTGCTGATGCCGAGCACCACGCCACCGCAAGGCTTTGCTGCACGCGGCAAAGTGATTTGCAGTTGCCTGAACGTGACCGATACAGAAATCAATGCAGCCCTGACTGGCATGGATGGCTTGCCAGCCGACGTATTGACTGCCTTACAGGGCAAACTGAAGTGCGGTACCAACTGTGGCTCTTGTGTACCTGAACTGAAGAAGATCATCAGCATCGGTGTACAGCAAAAGGCGGCATGAAATGCGGAACCCTGGTCGAACAAACCCTGACAGAAAATGAAGGTAGAAAGACTGGACCCGGCATCAGACGCGGCAGGCAGGTTGATTGCCCTGTCTGATGCGTATATGGCTGCGCTCTATCCGGCCGAAAGCAATCACCTCGAAAGCGCCACCGCACTGGCGCAAGACAATGTGATGTTTTTCGGCTGCCACATCGATGAAGAACTGGCTGCATGCGGTGCTGTCAAGATACTGTTTGATGACGATGCCCAATTGAGCTATGGCGAAATCAAACGTCTGTTTGTGCCGGATGAATTTCGTGGCAAGGGTTTATCCAAACTCATCATGCGGGCGCTGGAAGACCACTTGCTGGCCCATGATATACGCGTCGCCAGGCTGGAAACCGGCATCAAGCAACCCGAGGCCCTGGGCCTGTACTTCCGCCTTGGTTATGCCGAACGGGCCGCTTTTGGTGACTATGAAGAAGACCCCTTGAGTATCTTCATGGAAAAAAATCTGCTGACCTGAATCTGAATCGTCATTGCCCCACCCGCAACTGACAATCAGGTAGCCTGCATGCTAGCCTAAGCTCAGCAACATTGCGCCAAATGAAGGCACGGTTAAAATCCTGCATTGCTGAAAAACGGTATCGCCTTATAGCATGGCGGCACCTGTCGCCTGCCGTACCGGGATACCCGCCGGGTCAAAATTCTCCAGGCAGTACACATTGATGCCAAAATTGTCCGGCGTGACGCGCTTGCGATGAAAAGGATAAATACCGCAAGTCTTACAAAAATAATGGCGTGCCGTATGGCTGTGAAACTGGTATTCGCTCAGCGATTCTGCACCTGCCAGCAGCTTGAAACGGCTTTCATGCACCTTGACCATCAAGGCATTTTTGCGACGGCACATTGAACAGTCGCACATGGTCAGTTCAGGGAAATCCGTTTCTATCTCAAAACGCACGGCACCGCAGTGGCAACTGCCCCGATAGCTTTGCATGGGGCGGTGGCCCGCTTGTTGATCTTGCATCCTGTGTTCCTTTATCCTCTGACTGATAGCTTCATAGTAACGACACTGGATATTGTATGCCGCCACGCTGCAAGGCAGGCGCGCGTATGTCGAATCCCGGCTAGTCTGGCAATCCATCGCCAGACAGCGGCCAGACCTGGCACGCTTTGCAGAAGGTGGGCAGCAGGCGAATTTGTTGTGACGTATTCAGGCCGATGCGCTCATGCCGGTATCCAGAAAATCGACATGAAAATCAACAATCACCTGGCCCGCGATACGCTGTACCGAGCCATCCTTGTGCATGCGACTGACTGTCTTGTCTTCGCGTGAACGCACATCGATCTGGAATTCAGGGTGGTGTTTGCCAAAGGTATCGACGATGGTTTCCCTGACTTGTGCCAGCATGGCAGTTTCAGCAGCTGTCACGGTTTCGATGGCATCCTGATTCGCTGCTTCCAGGTGGGTGACAGTGTTCTCGCTGTCGCCAAAGAATTGATCCACAGTCTGTTTGAACTCGCGTTGTGTGGTCACACAATACTGTATCTTTGCAATCGGGAACAGGCTATGCACAATGCGCGATGCCATTACGCGTTCCGGGTCGGTGGTCATGATGACCAGGCTGTCAGCGCTTTCTTCCAGGACGATCCAGTGATGGTCTTCAACATAGGCACGCTTGAAGTTTTTCAAGGCATCCGGACGCACGCGGTCGGTCTTGTAAGGCTGGTACCCGCACTCAAAATAAGCCGCCAGTGACTGGCCGAGATCGGCAGGCTTGACCTCGAATTCATCGACCAGTATATCTTCCACATCCACACCCTTGCGTCGCGCTGCGCGTGCAGCCAGGCCCAGTTCGGGAATCGACAATATCGAAGATTTGATCAGGCTGTCAAACTTGGTATGAATCACCTGTGGCGACATCAGGCGCTGGGAAAATGCCACTGCCAGGGTATTGCGCAGATAACGGAATCCCTCTTCCAGCAATTGCGGGAACTGACAGTCATTGCGGTAATTGATCAACTGCAGTACCCCCAGCAATTCATTGCTTTGTTCATGCACCAGCGGGCCAACCAGCATTTGCTTGGTGCGAAAACCGGTGCGCTGGTCTACCCTGCGCAAAAATTCCAGATTTGGCGAATGGGTTTTTAACTCGGTTTCGTCGTAGACATTGGTCAGATTGATGGTTTTCTTGGTCATGGCCACATAACCGGCAACACTTTTTTCCGAGATCGGCAGAGCAAAATCCTTGAAGGAAATCAGGCCGGTCTTGACCTTGGATTCAATCGCATTTTTCTTGTAATTGACGGAATACAGCGTCAGGCGTTCACATTCAAACAGCTCGCAAATACTCTGCGACATATCGAGCATGATCTGTTCGATATTGCTGGTCGAATGGATGGCATTCGTGATGGTTTGCAGGTGCTTGAAAAAGTGTAAGCGAGCATGCACGTCGTCGTTGTCATGGACATCATACTGATCTTGTTGGATACGGCGCACAAAACTCATAAATGGACTTTCAAGAATTAAGGATTCCAGAGCTTATTCTGCCACAGCTGAATGTTCCAGTCGTTGTGACAATGATAATCTTGATATGGCTTGCTTAAAAAATGACCCGCTTCCAAACCTAGTGCTGGAATGGAAAGGTTTTCAGTAGGGTTTGTGCGTGAATGGGCCGGGCCTGATGCAGGGATATATCCTGCATCAGGCCCGACAGCGCAGCAGCTTGGCTGCTACCGGGCTTACCAGACGGTGATGCGCTTGTCTGGCGCTACATACATCTTGTCACCTTCCTTGACGCCGAAGGCGGAATAGAATGCAGGCAAATTCGTCAGTGGACCATTGCCACGGAAGGCGGCAGGCGAGTGCGTGTCGGTATTGATTCTGAGGATGGATTCATCGTCGCGTGACTTGCTGCGCCAGACCTGTGCCCAGCCCATGAACACACGCTGATTGCCGGTAAAACCGTCAATCACCGGTGCTGGCTTGCCACCCAGAGAAATCTGGTAAGCCTTGTACGCAATCGACAGGCCAGAGTTATCGGCGATATTTTCACCCAGGGTCAAGGCACCATTCACATGGTAGCCAGGCAGTGGACTATAGGCGTTGTACTGGCTGATCATGGCCGTAGTCAGTTTGCCGAAGTTGGCCTTGTCTTCCTTGGTCCACCAGTCGCGCAAATTGCCGTCACCATCAGATTGGCGGCCGGAGTCATCAAAGCCATGGCTGATTTCATGCCCAATGACAGCACCGATACCGCCATAGTTGACGGCATCATCCGCCGCCGGATTGAAGAATGGTGGCTGCAATATCGCCGCCGGGAACACAATCTCGTTCAGGCGTGGATTGTAATAGGCGTTGACCGTCTGCGGGCTCATATTCCATTCTGTGCGACTGACCGGCTGGCCCAGCTTGCTCAACTGGCGCCGGGATTCATATTCCCGCCCACGAATGACATTGCCGACCAGATCATCCTTGACGATATTCAGCTTGCCATAATCGCGCCACTGGTCAGGGTAAGCAATCTTGAGATTGAATTTAGCCAGTTTCGCCAGTGCTTCCTTCTTGGTTTCCGGGCTCATCCAGCTCAGGGTTTGTATGCTTTGTTTGTAAGCCTGCAGCAGGTTATTCACCAGCGTCAGCATGCGCGCCTTGTCTTCTTGCGGGAAGTATCTTTCCACATACAATTGCCCCAGCGCTTCCGACATGGCGTCTTCTACCCGGGCGACACCACGTTTCCAGCGGACCTGATTGGCAGGCACGCCGCGCAGGGTCTTGTGGCTGAACTCAAAATCCTGGTCGACAAAACGCTGACTGAGGAAAGGTGCATAGGCATTCAGGACTTGCCATTTCAAATAGGTTTTCCAGGTATCCAGTGGGGTCACATCGACTAATTTTGCCAGTTCGCTGAAAAAATCAGGCTGACGTACGATCACATAGTCGACCTTGCCTGCCACGTCATTGGCGGTGAAGTAGGCAGCCCAGTCAAAGCCTGGCATCAGTTGCGCCAGTTGCTTCAGGTCGGTCTTGTTATACGTCTTGATGGGATCACGATTGGCTACCTTGGTCCACTGTATTCTGGCGATCTGTGTTTCCAGTGCCAGGATGGCGGCTGCACTTTTCTCCGGGGCGGCCTGGCCGCTCATGCCCAGCATTTTTTCCAGATGCGTGAGGTAGGCATCACGAAAACCCTTGAGCTTGGCATCGTCGTCCTTCAGGTAATAATCGCGATCTGGCATGGTCAGGCCACTCTGGCTCAGGTACAGCGCGTAACGACTGGAATCACGTGCATCCAGGCTGATGCCTGCCGCCACGGGCAGGTTGACACCCAGCTTGCTCAGGTCTGCCATCAGGGCAGCAAGTTTGCTCTTGTCATTCAATGCATCTATACGCGCGAATTCGGTCTGCAAGGGTTTGATATCCAGCGCATTGGCGCGGGCTTCATCCATGAAGCTATTGTACAAATCAGCAATTTTTTTCTGATTCGAACCGGTGACCAGTTTATTGTCATTGGCCAGTGCCTGAATGATGTCGTAAGACCTTTGCTCGGACAGTTCACGCAACTGGTCAAACGAACCAAAGCGCCCGCGGTCTGCCGGAATTTCTGCCGTTGCCAGCCACTTGCCTGACATGAACTGGAAAAAATCATCTTGCGGCCGCACGCTTTTATCCAGCCATTGCAGATCAATGCCGGAAACCAGTTTGTGGCTGGCTGCTGTGGCGGGCGCAGCATTGTCAGCAAAGGCGGTGGCCATGCCGGCATTGGCAAACAGACTAGCCAGTGCGAGAGAAATCAGGGTGCGCGACATAATATTTCCTGTATATGGATGTTGGATCAGGAAAGGTAGATGCTTTAACTTGCGCAAAGTTCAGCCATTTTAAAGAACTTTTATGCTGCACCCCGGCAAAAATAGGCGTTTGCCAGATTGCCTGGCGTCGCAATATTGAAGATTTGTTATCAACCGTGATCAGTTATCCAGATAGGCCTGGGGCATAGGCTGAATTGCAGGCCAGGCTAGACCAGGCTCTTGCGGTAGACAATAAAACCGGACCGGTCGGCCACCTGATTATAGAGCCGCTGGGCAGTGGTGTTGGTTTCATGGGTTTGCCAGTACACCACGGTGCTCCCGTCCAGGTTTGCCTGTTCATAGACAGCTTCGATCAGCGCCCGTCCCACGCCTTGGCCGCGCGCTTCCGGTGTCGTGAACAAATCGTTCAGATAACAACTGGCTTCGATGCGACTGGTGGTGCGGTGGAACAGGTAATGTGCCAGCCCCAGCAACTGCCCGTCCTGTTCTGCCACCAGTGCTTGCAGCGGTTCATAGCCATCAAAAAACCGCGACCAGGTCATCTGCGTGACGGCATCCGGCAGCGCATTCGGGCCTGTGCGTTCATAGAAACGGTTATAGCCATCCCACAGGACAGACCAGGCGGCAAAGTCTTCTTTTTTGACAGATCTGACCAGAATGTTTTTGTTCATAAGACAGGTTCCCAAAGGTTTTAAATAAACAGTTGTTGTTCCATGATGCTTGCCATATCCGCCACTTCAGAATTACCACTTTCGCGCAAGCCGTTCGCAATCGTCATGCGGTCACCGGTAGTCTTATTCTGGCTGGTTTTCCATTTGCCGCAGATGCGTTGTATGGGGATTTCTATACCGACGATCAGGTCCATCATCCGGTCTATGTATTCTGCCGGCGCATCGCTGACTTTCCATGGCTGATCCAGCTTGTGTTCAAAATGTGCGCTGAGTTGCGTCAGCAAGGCCAGGAATTGCTGGCGATCTTCGACGATGCGCAGGGGGCCATGGGCATGCACGACCACATAGTTATACGTAGGTACGACGGCACCGCTATGTTTTTTTTCTGCATACCAGCGCGGGCTGATGTACGCATGCGCACCCTGGAAAATCACCAGCAAGTCTTTGCCCGTAGCCGCGTTTTGCCATACCGGGTTGCTGCGGCCAACGTGGCCGCGCAAGACGCCATAAGGGGCATCTGCAGTCGGTGGCGTCACCAGAAAAGGCAGATGATTGGCATCCAGGCCATCCTCATTGTGTGTGACCATGGCGGCCAGAGGATGTGCCTGTATCAGGGCATGCAAGACATCCAGGCGCTGTTCGGAAAAATGATCTGGTAAATACATGTTTATTCGATTTCTATGATGACTTCTGCGTGAATGGAATTGGCGATATAGCATTGCTCATGCGCCCTATGATGTAGTTCTTTGCGCTCCTGCAAGTCAGGCTGCCGGGCACCTGTATAGCTTTCACGCGGGCGCAAATGGATGCGTGTGATAGCGAGCTTCCCTTGCGCATTGTTATCCATGATACCGACTGCCAGGTCCTGATACCGGTCCAGTACATAACCGCGCTGCGCCACGAAGGATAGATAGAACAGCATATGGCAGGACGCCAGCGCAGCAACCAGCGCTTCTTCCGGGTCGATATTCGCGGGTTCTGACATCGGCAACGGCACCGACAGCGGCGAAGATGAGGCGGGTACGCGCAATCCGCCATCAAATTCCCACTGATGGGCACGGCTGTATTGGTTGTCAGTAAATACCTGCTGACCACGTTCCCAAGCAATGTTTGCCTGATATTGATGCATTTTTTACTCCGGGTAGAAGAAATTAAGTTAATCTTAGTTTTAGTATTGGCTATTTAAAAGTACCAATTTTGAATAAAATAAGAATACCAATTTACCTGAGTAAGTTTTAATCCCATGCATGTATCTTCATTGATAGCCAGCATTACGCTGGACCGACAACAGGGCTTGCCCTTGTACCGGCAGTTATATGGCGAAATCAGAAAGGCCATACTCGGTGGCCAGATGCTGCCGGGCATGCAATTGCCGCCCAGCCGTGAATTTTGTGTGGCCCTGGGTATCTCCAGGCAAACCGTGCTGAACGCCTATGATCAATTGTTGGCGGAAGGTTACCTGCGTGGCACGGTCGGGCAGGGCACCTTTGTGAATGAAGACTTGCCGGCATTGGTGGAACAGGGCAAATCCACTGACCTGCAACTGACGGACAGTGTGACGGCTGAAAATGGCAAGTGCATTTCGTCACGAGGCCAGCATTATATTGATCCGCGCGGCCTTACCCGTTTCCATCAGGGACAGGTGCGCGCCTTCAGAGTCAGCATGCCCGACCTTGGCCTGTTCCCTTTTGAAGTATGGGCCAGACTGGAAGCGCGGCATTACCGTCATCACAAAGGGCAGCTTGGTTACGGTGATCCTGCCGGCTACCGGCCGCTGCGTGAATTGCTGGCGGTGAATCTGAAAGCCGCACGTGGCGTCAATTGCACACCAGAACAAATCTTGATCACGTCGGGTTCGCAACAGGCACTCTACCTGCTTGCTACCATGTTGCTGGATGTCGGCGAACAGGCTTGGGTAGAGGCACCCTGTTATCGCGGCACCACTGCAGCCCTGCATGCAGCACAGGCGCAGATGTGCCCGGTGCCGGTAGATGCAGAAGGCATGGATGTTGCCTATGCCGCCACCCATTTCCCCGCAGCGAAACTGGCCTTCGTCACTCCCTCGCACCAGATGCCCCTGGGGATGACCATGAGCCTGCAAAGACGCATGGCCTTGCTGGATTGGGCACAACAAAATGCGGCCTGGATAGTGGAAGATGACTACGATAGTGAATACCGTTTCGGTAGTTCGCCGCTGGCATCCCTGCAAAGCCTGGACACCCGGCAATGCGTGATTTATGTCGGTACCTTGTCCAAGGTATTGTTTCCCAGTTTGCGTCTTGGCTATATGGTCTTGCCAGAGAAATTGCGCGAGCCGCTGGTACAGGGAAAATCCGTGATCGACAAGCTGACTGCCGTTATGCCACAAATGGTATTGACTGACTTTATTGCAGAAGGCCATTTTGGCAGGCACATCAAACGCACGCGCAAAATCTATGCCGAACGTCAGGCCTGCCTGGTCAACTGCATACGGCATGTATTGAATGATGAACTGGAATGTGGGGCACAAGACGGTGGGCTGGACCTGGCCGTGTATTTCAAAAAAAACCGCGACGAAGAACGCATCATTCAGGCCGGGCTGGCGCTCGGTCTGGAATTGCGTGGCTTGTCGCATTATGTCGGCATACCGGGGCAGGCTGGTCAGGCTGGACAGTTTGGCAGCCATCCCCCCGGCTTGTTACTGGGTTTTGCTGCACTGGATATCGCTGAGATAGAACGCAGTGTGATGCTGCTGGCCAGTCTTTTCAATCAAGACCCGCACACAGCACACACAGCGCACACTGCATGAAATCATTGCAATGCTGTTCAGGCAGCCAGCATGTCAGGCTCTGCCGGGGTCAGCAGCGCATGCCGGTTGATGGCACTGATAATGGCCTTGATGCTGGCCGTCGTTGCATCATCAGCGATGGCCGCACCATGCTGGCTGACCCCGTCATTGATGCGTGCTTCAATGATGCAGACTGATTGTTGTTTGCCATTGCGCGTTACCTGTTGCTCGCTCCTGTCCATGATGTTGATGCTAAAGCCCATGGTCTGGAATGCCTGTATCTGTGCGTCAAAAATACCATGACCTGTACCGTGCACAGCTTGTGGCTGTTGCTGGTACAGCAGATCCATGCGCAGGGATATGTGCGCTGAATCAGATGGCGTGGTCCCGTGATGCGGGACAGGGTTTGCATGATGTGCCTGATAACTTAAAGGGTTTGCCAGTTGCAGATAGGTGTCACTGAAAATCTGGTGTATCTGCTGTGCATGCATTTCTTTACCACTTTGATCGGCAAAGGCTTGCACCACCCGGCTGAATTCGATTTGCAGACGGCGTGGCAGGTTGATGCCATATTCCTGCTCCAGCAAAAATGCCATGCCACCTTTGCCTGACTGGCTGTTGACGCGTATCACCGCATCGTAGTCACGGCCCAGGTCTGCCGGGTCTATCGGCAAATACGGGACTTCCCAGATACCATCCCTACTTTGCTGGGCAAAGCCCTTCTTGATGGCATCCTGGTGCGAGCCAGAAAAGGCAGTAAACACCAGGTCACCCACATACGGGTGCCGCGGATGGACCGGCAACTGGTTGCACGCTTCCACGCACTGACGCACGCTGTCGATGTCGGAAAAATCCAGGCCAGGATGTATACCCTGGGTGTACAGATTCAAGGCCAGCGTCACCAGGTCCACATTGCCAGTGCGTTCACCATTGCCGAACAGGCAGCCTTCGACACGATCGGCACCTGCCATCAGCGCCAGTTCGGCAGAGGCAACGGCAGTGCCCCGGTCATTATGCGGATGTACGCTAAGGATGATGGCATCGCGCTGTGCCAGATGTCGGTGCATCCATTCAATCTGGTCGGCATACACATTCGGTGTCGCACATTCAACTGTCGTCGGCAAGTTGATGATCATCTTGCGCTCTGGTGTCGGCTTCCAGATGGCAAGCACGGCGTCGCATACTTCTTTCGAGAAATCCAGTTCAGCCATGCTGAAGGTTTCAGGTGAATATTCAAATACCCATTCCGTTTCTGGCATGGCATCTGTCAATTGTTTGATGAGACGGGTACCATCGGTGGCGATCTGTTTGATTTCTTCACGCGATTTGCCAAACACGATACGGCGAAAAGCCGGCGCAATCGGATTGTACAAATGCACGATGGCGCGCCTTGCGCCTCTGACCGATTCAACGGTGCGACGGATCAGGTCTTCACGTGACTGTGTCAATACTTCGATGGTGACATCGGCCGGGATGCGCTGTTCTTCTATCAGTTTTCGCACAAAGGCAAAATCGGTTTCCGAGGCGGAAGGGAAGGCGGCTTCAATTTCCTTCAAACCTATCTTCACCAGCATCTCAAAGAAACGCAGTTTTTTTATCGCATCCATGGGTTCGATCAGGGCCTGATTGCCATCACGCAAATCGGTACTCATCCAGATCGGTGCCTGCTGTATGCGGCGGCTGGGCCATTGCCTGTCTGCCAGATCAACGGTAGGGAAGGCTTGATATTTTTTACTCGGGTCGATGATCATCTTGTTCTCTTTGTAAAGGGCAGAGGGGTAGCAATGGGCAGCAAAGCACCTCAGCAATGCACTGATTTCTGTTTTGATTGCAAGGGAAAGAGTGGCTTCAGGCTAACCGGCGGCCACGGAAAAATACGAGGCCGGTTAACCGATCAGTAGTCGTAGCGCAGCCAGGCGCAGCATGCAGGCAGCAGGGACGATCGCCGTCACGGTGAACTGGTCACCGGCAGAAATCCTTGCTGAGTTGATCAAATGTGTCATGCTGTTTTTTTCCTGGATACAGGAAATCGCTAAAGGTAGTGCTAAACAAACTGTGGAAGTGAAACTGGAGGTACAACTGAAAGGCGAAGCTAAGGAAACCTATAAAGTTTATAGTAGCGCGCCAGATAGTGCAGGTAGTAGAGATAGTGTTACCGACATAGACATCTGTACCGCTGGCAAGAGCTTGCCAGTAGTCGCGGTGTGCGCATCAGATGTGTAGGTAAGAAAGTTCATGTGCTTAATGTAAAAGATATCCGGCACTTTCGTCAAGCAGAATTTACTGGCACCTCGATCTGCTTGAAAAGATGGGTACACAGGATACGGTCCTGTGCACTCATCCCTCATTTGTTTTTCGCCTGTTCCCGGTCAGGGCTTGCGTACCGGTTTGGCAGCAAATTTGTAGGAAAAAAACAGCAATAACAAGCCAGCCAGTATCATCGGCAGCGACAACATCTGTCCTGCCGATATCGTGAACCCAAGGAAGTCAACTTCATAATCCGGCGTGCGGAAGTATTCGGTAAAAAAGCGCGTGCAGCCATACAGGGTCACGTACAAGGCACCTACGGCCAGGCGCGGTCTTGGTCGCATGGCAAACAGCCAGAGGATGATGAAAACCAGGACGCCATCCACCAACGCCTGGTAAATCGGCGAAGGGTGGACCGGGTAAGTGATGCCCGGCCACATCATCGCCCAGGGCAAGTCCGCAGACGCCACACGTCCCGGCAATTCATGATTGATGAAGTTGCCGACACGGCCAGCGGCATAACCCAGCGGCACCAGCGGCGCAATAAAGTCATACACATCGGCCAGGTGGAACTTGGCTTTGCGCGCCCACAAGTACATGGCGACCAGCACCCCCAGGAAACCGCCGTGAAAAGACATGCCCCCTTTCCACACCGCGAAAATTTCCAGCGGATGGGAGGCATAGTACGAAAAGCCATAGAACAGGACTTCGCCCAGGCGACCGCCTATGATGACGCCCAATACCCCAAAAAACAGCATGTCGTCGATATGCTCGCGGGTCCATCCTTTAGCCGCAATATGCGGTTGTCGCAGCCTGACGCGGCCAAGGATAATGAACTGGACAAACGCCACCAGATACATGATGCCGTACCAGTGGACAGAAACCGGGCCTAAGGAAAATGCAACAGGGTCAGGATTTGGATGAATGAGCATGAAATTCAATTATTGGTTAAACAGATGCACAAAGGCATCAAGTACTGCTGAATGATTGTTTTTGTGCCAGGCCAGGCCAATTTCCACCACAGCCGTGCTGTCCGGTAAATCAAAGTACAGAACGCCGGGGCGTTGCAGGTTCGACACGGATTGTGGCACAAGTGCGATTCCCATGCCAGCCGACACCAGGCCAACGATGGTCTGCATCTGTATTGCCTCTTGGCCGATCTCGGGCGTCAGGCCGGCGCTATGAAAGCAGCCCAGTATGGCATCGTGCAATGCAGGAGCAATTTTTCGCGGAAACAGGATCAGGGGCATGTTTTCGCATTCTGCCAGGCTCATGCTGCTGCGTCCTTTGGCAAAGCTTTCCGGTACCGCCAGCATGAGCGGTTCCGACAAGACTTTCTGGTAGCTCAACAGATGTTGCAGCTTTTCCGGGATGGGGGGAATCAGGAAGCCGGCATCGATTTCGGCTTTTTCCAGCGCATCCAGTTGCACGTCGGTGGTTGCTTCGCGCAGTTCTATGTGCACCGCCTGATGTTGCTGGCGAAACTCGCGCAGCGCCGGCGGCAAGATGCTGTAGTCGGCAATCGACACAAAGGCCAGCGACAACTGGCCACTGGCGCCACTGGCGGCCAGTTGTGCCAGTTGTGGCAGGGCTTGCGCTTGTTGTATGAGCCGCCTGGCTTCGGGCAAGAGTGCCAATCCGGCAGAAGACAAGGCAATATTGCGGGTATTGCGGATGAACAGGTCAGCACCCAGTATGCTTTCGAGTGCCTGTATCGCCTGTGACAGTGGTGGCTGGGTCATGTGCAACCGCGCTGCTGCTTTGCCGAAATGCATTTCTTCGGCAACAGCAAGAAAATAGCGCAACTGACGCAATTCAAGATGTCTTGTTTCTGGTATCGGCATGGCGTGTTTCAGGCGGATTTGCGCCGAGTGATGGTTAACCTAATGGCCAACCAGCCTGTTTTGCTGGCCTGATCAGCGTCTGCCACTTTTTTTCTCGAAAGCGCGTTTGACCCGCTCTTTCTGGATTTTCTCGTAATGTGCATGGTCTTTGCGTTTGTCCAGTCCGAACACGCGTTCAAAGACTTCAAACCATAGAAAAACGGCAAAAGCACCACCGACTATCCACCACCAGGACAAAGTGGCAAAAATGGATATTTCTGCGAATTTCAAGACCAGCAGTAAAAACAGGACAATGATGGCGAACATGGCTAACTTCCTTTTTGTATAGGACTTGTGCAGAAAAGTCCTTGTCTTCAGCTCTGGCTGCAACATAAGAGCTGAAATTTGCGTAATTCCATTATACCTCCCTATCCCAAACCTGCTTCAGGTCAACCTTTGGTTTGCCGAGAACGTTAGATGTTGGAAAAAGCAGTAAAATGGCGAATAATTTTTAACCTGGAGAAAGCAATGAAATATTCTTTGTTGGTAGGTTCTGTGTTGGCGGTCATGGCTTCTGGTTCAGCGATGGCAAATATGGATTTGGCAAAAGCAAAAAACTGCATGGCTTGCCACTCGGTGGATACCAAGATTGTTGGTCCCGCCTATAAGGATGTGGCCAAGAAATACGCTGGCAACAAGAAAGCCGAAGACATGCTGGTGCAAAAGGTATTGAAGGGCGGTACCGGTACCTGGGGTGCGATTCCCATGCCAGCGAATGCACAGGTAACTGAAGCCGAAGCCAGGACGCTGGTGAAATGGATTTTGAACTTGAAATAAGGATTTGCTTCTTACAAGCTCTGAGGCAAGCCCCGACCTACTTGGTATACTTATCTTATTGATAAGCACGGAATTTAGTGGCATGCCAGGCAGCCGCATAAAAAAACCAGGATATCTGTCCTGGTTTTTTTATGTTTGACGGGTTTTGGCTGCAGATAAAAAAACAGCCAGCTTGCGCCGGCTGTTATTACAAGCATCGAGAAGTAATTACTTCACAACTTGCAGCAATTCACGGTTAGTACCTTTGTATGTGTACAAAGTCAGCGTGCCATCTTTAACGTCACCTTTGGCATCAAATGCGATATCGCCTGTGATGCCCTTGTGCTTGATTTTAGCCAGGACTGGCAGGTATTTTGCCGGTTCAGCAGATTTAGCCTGTACCATCGCGTCAACCATCGTCATGAGAGCATCATAAACATACGGTGCGTAGATCTGTACTTCGATACCAAATTTTTTCTTGTAAGCAGCTTTCCAGTCATCATTGGCTTTCTTCTGACCTTCCAGAACACCGCCTGCTTCAGCGCAGACCACCTGGCCGTCGCCGATTGCATCGCTAGCCAGTTTAGGCAGATCTGTGGTGCAGATACCGTCGCCGCCCATGAACTTGGCTGTAATGCCCAGTGCTTTCATCTGGCGCAGCATAGGGCCGGCAACAGAATCCATACCGCCAAAGAAGATGACGTCTGGTTTTTTCGCTTTGATGGTGGTCAGGATAGCGCTGAAATCTGTGGATTTGTCAGTAGTATGTTCCTGCACAACCACTTCAGCACCTTTGCTCTTGGCCCCTTTGATAAATTCCAGTGCGACGCCTTCGCCATAGGCTGTTTTGTCATCAATGACAGCGACTTTTTTCGCTTTGTTGATCTGAACCGCGAAACGGCCCAGTGTGCCACCCAACTGGCCGTCATTTGCTACTACACGGAATGCACCTTTGTAACCGTGTTTAGTGTATTCAACGTTAGTGGCAGATGGGGAGATTTGCGGGATACCGGCATCATTGTAGATTTTGGATGCAGGAATAGTTGTACCAGAGTTCAAGTGACCGATAACACCATTTACTTTTGCGTCAACCAGCTTTTGTGCTACGGTTGTGCCTTGCTTTGGATCGCCTGCGTCATCTTCAGCCAGCAGTTCGAATTTTGCTTTTTTGCCGCCGATCATGACACCTTTGGTGTTCAGTTCTTCGATCGCCATTTTGGCGCCGTTTTCATTATCTTTACCCAAGTGGGCGCTTGGGCCGGAAATCGGACCAACGTGACCAATTTTAACAACCAGATCTTGAGCTGCCGCAGCACCAGCGAAAGCGAATGCAATTGCGCCAGCCAGTGGAATCATTTTAGTTTTGAACGACATGAACATACTCCTAAGGAATAAAAAAGTAGGATAACAACACTGCATCTCTGACTTATTCAGATAACTGAACAGCAAGAAGGTACAACAGAAAAAATATTTCGCAAAGCTATTTTGTGTGGTTTTTTCTCCAAACTGACGTTTTTTATATGCCCCAATATCGCACCCTCGACAAGCTGGATCGCAAGCTTTTGAACCTGCTCCAGAAAGACAACCAAATCCCTACCAGAGTCCTGGCCGACAAGCTGCATATCTCGCAGCCGACCTGTCTGCGACGTATCCGTGAGCTGCGTGAAGCCGGGGTCATCAGCGCCGAAGTGGCCATGGTCGACAGCTTTGCGCTGGGCTATGGCATGCTGGCCTTTCTGGAGGTGTCCCTGACCAATCAGGCCGACGAATACATGCGTGAATTTGAAGCCCGCATGAACAAGGAAGCCGAAGTCATGCAATGCTATTTTGTGTCTGGGGAGTATGATTATTTCCTGGTGGTGCATGTGATCGACATGGACGCTTACTACCAGTTTGTGCGGCGCGCGATTTCGGGGTCTGGCAATGTCCGTCATTTCCATTCACGTTTCCCTATGAAGAGAGCCAAATTCACCACCCGTATCGCATTTGATGAAAAGGCAGCCGAGTTGCCCGTGCGCACAGGTAAATAATTTACTCCATAAACGCGGTGAGCAGACGCCTGGATGACAAAAGAACGCCAGTTACTGCACTTGTGATGCTGAATAGCAACTGGCGTGAGGGCTTAAGCTCCGTTTGGGCAACTGGTAGGGCATGGTTTGGTGTGGTTTGGTGCGGTTTGGTATATCCAGCCATCAGGCCGGCTGCAGCAGGTTTTTTTGTTGGTTCCGGGCAATGCCGGTAAAGGCAAAATCGACTTCGGGCGTCAGGCCGGAGACAATATCTGCGATGGCGCGGCCAGAGCCTGCTCCCATGGTCCAGCCCAGCGTGCCGTGACCGGTATTGAGGAACAGATTATCGAACCGGGTTTTGCCTATGTAGGGCACATTCGATGGCGTCAGCGGACGCAAGCCGGTCCAGTAAACGGGACTTTCATAATCGCAGGCATCCGGGAACAGTTCACGTGTGCGGCGGGTGATGGCTGCGCAACGGGCCGTGTTCAGGTCACGGCCATAACCATTGATTTCACAGGTGCCAGCCACCCGCAGGCGGTCGCCCAGACGTGACACCACCAGCTTATAACCGTCATCCGTGAGTGACACCGTCGGTGCCAGTTCCGGCCGGGTAATGCGATAGGTGGCGGAATAGCCTTTGCCTGGATAAATCATCAGCGAAATGCCCACAGGTTTCAGCAAGGCTTGTGCGTGGCTGCCCATGGCCACGACAAAGGCATCGGCCTTCAGGACACGATGGCGGCCAGCCGCGTCGATGATTTCCACGCCAGTGATTCTGGCGGCAGCACCTGTACCTTCGGCCAGCAAGCGGGTGATCGTGGTGTTGAACTGGAACTGCACGCCTGCTGCCCTGGCCCGGTCTGCCAGGCCGGTAGTGAATTGGTAGACGTCGCCGGATTCATCGGTTTCGGTATAGTCACCGCCGACGATCTTGTCGCGTATGCCTGCCAGTGCCGGTTCCCGCCTGACGACCTCCTCTGCCGCGATGGATTCGCGTGGGCAACCCAGGTCGCGCATCAGTTTGGCGGCCGGCAGGGAGTTATCGAATTCTTTTTGGTCGGTATAAAAATGCAGTATGCCCTTGGTCAGGCAATCATACTGTATGCCGGTTTCTGCACGCAGGGCGCGCAGGGTTTGCCGGCTGTATTCTGAAATGGCGACAATTTGCCGGATATTGTTTGCAGTACGGGCTGGCGTGCATTCGCGCAAGAACTGCAAGCCCCACAGCCATTGCAGCAATTCGGCGCGGGGACGGAACAATAAGGGCGCATCCTCCTTGCCCAGCCATTTCAATACCTTCAGGGGGGCCGAGGGATTGGCCCAGGGTTCTGCATGGGATACTGAAATCTGGCAGCCATTGGCGAAACTGGTTTCCTGTGCCGGGCCAGGCTGACGGTCTATGACCGTGACGTCATGACCCTGTTTTTTCAGGAACCAGGCCGAAGACGTACCAATAATGCCGCAACCGAGAACGATGACTTTCATTGCCGAAATCTCCTAGAGTAAGCATGATGCTGATTGTTACAGTAAGGAGATTGTAGAAATACTTTGCTTTTCCAGGTAATCATAAGTGATAGCCTGATTTTTATTTTTGAAAGAAAAATTGAGTTTTGTGTTTAAAAATAAAAATAATTTGCAGATTTCTGATTATTTTGAGGACTTTGCCTTGGTGATTTCCTGGGTGATGGCGCGGGTGACGACTTCTTCCAGGGTTTTATGTAATCCTGTGCGTATTTCCACCGCCAGACTGGCGACGGCAATTTGCAGTACATCAGCCAGGCTGTCCCTGACCCTGTGTTCAAGCACGAAATCAATGCGTGCCAGAACCTGGCGCAAGACGTTTTCGCGCAAGGTCTGTTCCAGTGCCTGCCAGTCTTCTTCGCTGCGGCCAGCCGTGCCGTTGGCGATTGTGGCCGCCGCCGTTTCCGGACTGACAGCCCCAACTGCATTTTCCTTTGTTGCAGAGATCTCTTCCGGGGGGATGACTTCGGTCAATACCGGAATGCTGGCATCAATTTGATTTTTCATTTTATTTTGCCACCGAGTGAGTAAGTGGATAGCCTTGCTGCTGATACTGTCGATAGCGCTCGCGTCCCGCCAGCTTGTCAGCATCTTCAGCGGAGATGACTTCTATCATGCGCTGAAACTGGGTGAAATTGGCAGGTGTTTCAGCGGTCAGGTTGATCAGTACGTCGTAATGCGGACAGGCCGCCCTGTCGTCATAGCTGAGCACGATGGGTGTGCAGGACGACAAGGGGTCGGTCAGCATGACATGCGGCAAGAAATCAGCCTCGGTGAGTGTCCATAAGGCCATGCTCAGTCTTTGCAGGAAAACCCGGTCATGATGAAACACGACCATCTTGTTTTTGGCCGTATGTGCTTTGCGTATCAGCCGGCAAGTGTAGTTCAGCTTGTCGGCCACATTGCTATGAAAATCGATCCGTGTCATGCGAGATTAAAAGCGTATGCCATTGTCCTGTGTCGGTCTTTGCGGTGGCAAGGGTGCCGCCGGCTTCTTTGCCACATCGGCATCCTTGTCGGCAGTCGCTACCACCGGTGCCGCCGGTTCTGCTGCCGGATAGCGGTAATCCTTGGGTAATTTGCTGGTTGCAGGGTAGCCGGCACTGTCCAGCGCTTTTCTCCATTCTTCGGTATTGAAGCCCGGGAACCTGACTTTGGCAATCAACATGAACGGCAACTGCGTATCACCACTGACTTGCTTGAGTTTGTCCAGGTCAGCGTTATTGCTGACCGTCTTTTCATTAAACGGGACACCGTTGGTTTTCAAGAAGTTACGTGAGTCATTGCAAGGTGAGCAATTGTTGGTGCTATACAGGATGACCGGGTTTTTGGCTACGACTACCGCCAGTTCGGGCGGCAGGTTACCAAGGTCCGGGCCTTCGGAATAACTTTTCTTTTCCACTTTGATCTTGCCAGGCGGCGGCTGATCGCTGTAAGTGACCTTGCCATCCGGGCCTACCCATTTATACATTTGCGCTTGCGCATTGGCGCTAAACAATAGCGTCGACAACAGTGCCGGTAGCAGCACTGGCAGCATTGAATGGGCCAGGATTGTTTTACTTGATTTCATCGTTTTCTCCGGGTAAAAAATTATGCACTCATGCCATTATGACGCAACAGAGCGTCGATGACGGGCTCGCGTCCGCGAAATGCCTTGAATGAAGCAAGCGCGGGGCGTGAGCCACCGGCTTCCAGCACGGCAGTCTGGAAGCGTTCTCCCACTGCGCGTGACAGGGTACTGCCAGCTTCTTTGGCATGCTCTTCAAATGCGGCATAGGCATCGGCCGACAAGACTTCTGCCCATTTGTAGCTGTAATAACCTGCTGCATAACCACCCGAAAAAATATGGCTGAAAGAATGCTGGAAACGGTTGAATTCCGGTGGGTGCAGTACGGAGACCTGGGCCCTGACCATATGCAGTATGTCCTGCACGGTTTGCGTGCCCTGCGGATCAAAGGCATCATGCAGGCGCATGTCAAACAGCGAAAATTCAACCTGGCGCAAAGTCTGCAGACCAGACTGGAAATTTTTCGCGGCGATCATCTTGTCAAACAGGGCGCGTGGCAAGGTGGCACCGGTATCAACATGGGCCGTCATGTGCTGCAGTACATCCCACTCCCAGCAAAAATTTTCCATGAATTGCGAAGGCAGTTCCACCGCATCCCATTCCACACCCGAAATGCCAGAAACCGACAAATCATCCACCCTGGTTAGCAAATGATGCAGGCCATGGCCAAATTCATGGAACAGGGTAATCACTTCATCGTGACTGAACAGGGCGGGTTTGCTGACGCCATTCATACTGACCGGTGCACTGAAGTTGCAGGTCAGGTAAGCCACTGGTGTCTGTATGCCTTTGCTGGTGAGTCTGCGGCCACGCGCATCATCCATCCAGGCGCCACCACGCTTGCCATGGCGTGCGTACAGGTCCAGATAAAACTGGCCTATCAGTTCGCCATTTCTTTCCAGGCGATAAAATTTGACATCCTTGTGCCAGGTGGTCGCCTGGTCAGTCTTGATTTCAACCGCAAACAGGGTCTGGATGACGCGGAACAGGCCATCCACCACCTTGTGTTCCGGGAAGTATTCTTTCACTTCCTGCTCTGAAAACGCATAGCGTTGCTGGCGCAGTTTTTCTGAAGCGTAGGCATAGTCCCATGCCTGCAGCTCAGTAATGCCCAATTGTTCTGCTGCAAAAGCACGCAGTTCTGCCAGGTCTTTTTCTGCATAGGGGCGGGCACGGCTGGCCAGGTCTTCAAGAAACTGGCTGACCTGTGCCGGTGATTCTGCCATCTTGCTGACCAGTGATACTTCGGCGAAATTTTTATACCCCAGCAACCCGGCTTCTTCCTTGCGCAGGCGTAACAGATCGCGCATGATATTGCTGTTGTCCCATTCTGCCTTGGCACCCAGTTCGGAAGCCTTGGTCACGCTGGCACGATAAATCGTTTCGCGGATGCTGCGGTTTTCTGCATATTGCAGCAAGGGATAATAAGAAGGGAAATGCAGGGTAAACTTATAGCCGGTTTTTTCATCGGCCTCTGCTGCTGTCTTAGCGGCTTGCAAGATATCTTCGGGCAAGCCTTTCAGTTCACCTGCATCTTCGATCAACAAGCCGTAGTCATTGGTGGCATCCAGCAGGTTTTCTGAAAATTTTGTCGACAGGGCAGCTTGCTGTTCCTGGATTTCAGCGTAGCGCTGTTTTTGCGCTTCCGGTAGTTCTGCACCGCTCAGGCGGAAGTCACGCAGGGCGTTCTGGATGATGGTTTGCCTGGCTTGCGGCAAGCCATCAAAGCCAGCCGCATTTTTTAATGCCTTGTAGCTGGCGAACAGGGACAGGTTTTGCCCCAGTTCGGTCCAGAATTCGGTAATCGCAGGCTGGTTTTCGTTATACGCAGCCCGCATTTCCGGGGTATCGACCACCGCGTTCAAATGGCCAACGATACCCCAGGCGCGGCCCAGTTTTTCGGTGGCATTTTCCAGCGGTTCGACAAAGTTGTCCCAGCTTACCGGGGCTGCATTTTTTTCAAGCTCAGCGATGACTGCGCGATTCTCCTCCAGCAGGGCGGCAATGGCGGGGCCAACATGCTCGGCCCGGATATCGGCAAAACGTGGCAGATCACTAAAGTCCAGCAGGGGATTATCTTGGGCCATATTAAATTCTTTCAGCAGCTTCTATGGTATTGACCAGCAGCATGGTGATGGTCATCGGGCCGACGCCGCCTGGCACAGGCGTAATATAGCCTGCTACCTCCTTGCTTGGCAGATAATCAACGTCACCGCACAATTTGCCTTCATCGTCGCGGTTCATGCCGACATCAATGACGACGGCACCAGGTTTGATCATGTCTGCGGTGACAATGTTGCGCTTACCTGTCGCGACTACCAGAATATCGGCATTGCGGGTATGGGCTGCCAGGTCACGGGTCTTGGAATTGCAGATGGTGACGGTTGCGCCTGCTTGCAAGAGCAACATAGCCTGTGGCTTACCGACGATGTTGGAAGCACCGACCACGACCGCATTCGCACCCCGCACAGGATAATCGATTGATTCCAGCATCTTCATGACGCCATACGGGGTACAGGGGCGGAACAGTGGTTGTCCAGTCATCAACAGACCGGCGTTGCTGATATGGAAACCATCCACATCCTTTTCAGCAGCAATCGCTTCTATGACCTTATTGGCATTGATATGCGCGGGCAGCGGCAATTGCACCAGGATGCCATTAATCTTTGCGTCCTTATTCAGTCTGTCTATATGGGCCAGCAGAGCTTGCTCGCTCAAATCGGCCTCGTATTTTTCCATGACAGAATAAAAACCGCAGTCTTCACACGCTTTCACTTTGTTGCGCACATAGACCTGGGAGGCAGGATTTTCACCCACCAGGATGACTGCCAGGCCAGGTTGATGTCCTTTGGCGGTCAGTGCGGCTGCGCGGCGGGTCACATCGACACGTATTTGTTGAGAAAGCTGGGTTCCGCTGATAATTTGAGCAGTCATGATTAGGCGATCAAGTAAAAATTGGGGTGGGAAATAAGTAGAAATCAGCCTCGATTATAAATGATGCGCGCTGAATGACTCCCCAGCGCGAGCACGGCCGGTTTTTTTCAAGAATTACTTAACAGTAAAAATTGCTATAAAAGTCATAAATTTATTGCCAGTGATTACTTCCTTGTAAAAAATTTTTCTCATTTGGTTATGGTTTGCCATGGGTCTGTTGTTTTCTCACCGCATTCGCAGAGTTGTAATTGACTTCACATTTTAAGAATGGCTTCATACCATCTGTGAAAATTAATTTTCAAAAGTTTTTCATCGCGACCTGGATTTGACGTCGCAATGCCCAGAATCAATTAAAAGGAGAAATATATGCTGAAGGAAAAAGTAATTTCGAGATCGCTGCGCATTATGTTTTCTGGCGGTTTGGTGGTCACGGCCGGTTTGCTGGCACAACCTGCATTCGCGCAGGATGATGCTAAAGTTCAAAGGGTAGAGGTAACAGGTTCCAGCATCAAGCGTGCTGAAGCTGAATCTGCCTCCCCGATACAGATCATCACCCGTGCCGATATCGACAAGGCAGGCAAGACAACGGTCGCTGAATATCTGCAAACCCTGACTGCTGACGGCGCCGGTTCTTTGCCTACCAGCTTCGGTAATGGTTTTGCTGCCGGTTCCACCGCAATCTCCCTGCGTGGTCTGGGTGCTACTTCCACACTGGTATTGCTGAATGGTCGCCGCATGGCACAGTTCGGTCGTGCTGATGATGGTCAAAAAGCATTTACAGATATCTCCACTATCCCTATGGAAGTGGTGGAACGTATTGAAATCCTGAAAGATGGCGCTTCTTCCATCTACGGTGCCGATGCAATCGCCGGTGTGGTCAATATCATCCTGAAAAAGAACTATGAAGGCGTGACAGTCAGCGCCACTGCTGGTACTTCAGGTTCACGTGATGCCAACCAGGCAAAAGCCTCGATTACTGCCGGTTTTGGTAATCTGGAAAAAGACAAATACAACATCATCATCAATGCAGAGGCTTACAAGTCCAATGAATTGATGAATTCCCAGCGTTCTGACCGTGACTGGATCGGTACAGGCGACTGGCGTCGTTGGGGTTACCCGATGAACACGGTTGGTTCTTTCACTAACGGTTACATTGCTGGCAATAACAGTGCTTCCCCAAGCCCTACAGGTTCCTTGCGCGATCCTAAGACACTGAATTATGTATCCCTGCCAGGTTGCGCGACATTGTCTGCCACCAAAGTACAGGATGTAGGCGGTGGTTGCTTGTGGTATGCCGACCAGTTCCGTTCCATGCTGCCACAAATCGATGGCGTGAACCTGTTCAGCCGCGGTACATTCCAGATCAATGAAGATCTGCAAGCCTATGCAGAATTTGGTTACTCTCAACGTAAGGCTGCCTTCACGGTAACGCCACCGGCGACATCGTCCAATGTATTCTTCCCGCCAAACGCGGCCAGCCCGACCGGTAACATCAATTACGGTACTGTCATCGTGATGGCGGCTGAGCATCCACAAAACCCATATGGCGCACCGATTCGCCTGCGCTATTCAATGTTTGACGTTGGTGCCAATCGCCGTATTGCAGACAACTCCTTCTATCGCGCTGTCGCCGGTTTGAAAGGTACCATGGCTGGTTGGGAATTCGATACAGCGATTTTGCATTCCGAATCCAAGCTGCATCTCGATTACACCAACATGATCAACATGAACGTGTTGAAGGCAGCCCTGGGTGATCCTAAGAGCCCGTACTTCCCGTACTACATAGGCACACAGGCAAGCAAAAATAATCCTGCCCTGTATGCAGCTATGGTCAAGACAGCGACCCTGGATGCGCCTACCAAGATGGATATCATCGACTTCAAGGCTTCTCGTGAGCTGATGCCTTTGCCTGGCGGTATGATGGGTCTGGCGGTCGGTGCTGAATATCGCAAAGAGTCTTACAACATGCCATCCCTGGATGGTAGCAAAGACGGTTCCATCAACAGCAGCTATGTTGCTGCCAAAGGCGATGAAACGGTATCTGCCCTGTATGCAGAAGTACTGGCCCCAGTGATCAAGACAGTAGAGTTGTCCGGCGCGCTGCGTTACGACAAATATTCTCACTTCTCTTCCGTGACACCAAAAGTTGGTGCCAAGTGGACACCGGTAAAAACTTTTGCTCTGCGTGGTACTTACTCTGAAGGTTTCCGTGCACCAAGTGCACCTGAATCCGGTACAGAAAGCTTCAGTGCTGGTACGGCAACTGTCAGGGATCCAGTTCGCTGCCCGAATGGCACGCCACTGGCAGGCGCACAGGCATCTGATTGCGCAACGACTTTCACAGGCTTCAAAGTCGGCAATCCTAACCTGCAACCAGAAAAATCCAAAGGTTACACTTTGGGCGTGGTCTGGGATCCGCTGCCTGACACCGGTCTGGCTGTGGATGGCTGGTTGATTCGTCGTAACAACGAAATCAACTCCATGTCCTTCCAGACAGCAGCTGGTTTGCCAGGCGTGTTGCGTCAGGATAATAACCTGACCATCAACGGCGTGGTGACACCGAATACAGGTACCATCATCGGTGGTGCAGCTCCTTATGCCAACTCCAGCTACACTGAAGTCAAGGGTGTCGATTTCAATGCGAAACAACGTATCAACCTGGGCGAATACGGCAAGCTGAATGCAGACCTGAACTGGACACACGTTATTTCATGGTTGCGTGTTGACGGTGCGGTCCAGCATCAATATGCAGGCACACATGGTAACTGCGATACCTCCAACTGTATTGGTACACCAAAAGACAAAGTCAACTTTGTACTGGCGTGGGACAAGGGCGACTGGAACGTGACTGGCATCATCAGCTATCGTGGCTCCCTGAAAAACATCTCTGAAGAAGGTCAGCCATGTGCTAACAAGTTTGCTGACGGCACAGATGCCCCAGCAGGTTGCACACTGGCATCCTTCACTACGCTGGATATGTCTTTCCGCTACAAAGCAATGAAAAACCTGGAAGTATTCGGTTCCGTCTCTAACCTGTTTGACAAAGTTGCTCCTTTGGATCCTTTGACTTACGGTGCCATGGGTTTCAACCCTATGGATTCTAGCGGCGCCTTGGGTCGTTACTTCAAAGTTGGTCTGAAATATCAATTCAAATAATAATAAATCGCGCTGAATAAGCGCTTTCTAAGGGCGATGATTAATTCATCGCCCTTTTTTTTCGTGCCCAGAAAACCCGCTTATTTCTCTGATTTATCCATGTCCGGGTAGTGGCCAGGGTCAGTGGGGCCAATCTTGCTGCAGTGCGACTTATGCGCTCGCTATTTATTGATAAGGGTATTGCTTTTAAATCAGCTTTAAATTGCTGCGTTGCGACGTAAATATCATAATGTGGAATCACATATCGCTATTTGAAAAATTAAAAACTCCTGTTAGAATGCTTGCGAAAACAAAATTCAAGCCGTAATTTGTCGATTCGCCCACGCGCGTTTCACCCAAACGTGCAATAACAGGAGACCACTCTATGTCACCCCAGATAGACCAGGTGCTGGCCCAGGCCGCCAATGATTCCGATGTAGTTGAAACCAATGAATGGCTGGATGCGCTGGAAGCCGTTATCGAAACGGAAGGGCCAGAACGTGCCCATTACCTGATGGAGCGCATGGTTGACCTGGCGCGTCGTCGTGGTGCCCATATCCCGTTCTCCAGCAATACGGCTTACGTGAATACCATTCCTGCTGACCAGGGCGAACACTGTCCGGGCAATCTGGAAATCGAAGAACGCCTGCGCTCTTATATGCGCTGGAATGCGATGGCCATGGTGGTCAAGGCCAATCGCGTAGACGGCGACCTTGGCGGTCACCTGTCCAGTTTTGCTTCGCTGGCGAACATGCTGGGCATAGGCTTCAACCATTTCTGGCATGCACCGACTGAAGAGCATGGCGGCGACCTGTTGTACATCCAGGGCCATTCATCACCAGGTATCTATGCACGTGCTTTCCTCGAAGGTCGTCTGACTGAAGACCAGTTGTTGCATTTCCGCCGCGAAGTCGATGGCAAGGGCCTGTCTTCTTATCCGCACCCGAAACTGATGCCAGATTTCTGGCAATTTCCTACCGTCTCCATGGGCCTGGGGCCCTTGATGGCGATTTATCAGGCACGTTTCCTGAAGTATCTGCATGCACGTGGCATTGCTGACACAGAGAAGCGTAAAGTCTGGGCCTTCTGCGGTGATGGTGAGATGGATGAACCGGAATCCATGGGCGCTATCGGCATGGCCGGGCGTGAACAACTGGATAACCTGGTGATCGTGGTTAATTGTAACCTGCAACGCCTGGATGGCCCGGTACGTGGCAATGGCAAGATCATTCAGGAACTGGAATCTGATTTCCGTGGTGCCGGCTGGAATGTCGTCAAAGTCATCTGGGGTAGTGGCTGGGATGAATTGCTGGCCAAAGACAAGGACGGCATCCTGCAAAAAGTCATGATGGAAACCGTCGATGGCGAATACCAGAACTACAAAGCCAAGGATGGTGCCTATGTACGCAGCCACTTCTTTGGCAAGCATCCAAAATTGTTGGAAATGGTCAGCAAAATGTCGGATGACGACATCTGGCGCCTGACCCGTGGTGGTCATGACCCGCACAAGATTTATGCGGCATTCAAAGTCGCCCAGGAAAACAAGGGTCAGCCTACCGTCATCCTGGCGAAAAGTATCAAGGGCTTTGGCTTTGGTAAATCCGGCGAGGCCCGCAATACCGCGCACAATACTAAGAAGCTTGACGATGAAGCCATCAAGGCCATGCGTGACCGCTTCCAGTTGCCGATTGCTGATGCCGAACTGCCTAACATTCCTTTCTTCAAACCGGCCGACGACACACCGGAAATGCAGTACCTGCATGCACGCCGCAAAGAACTCGGTGGCTACCTGCCACAACGTCGTCAAAAAGCCGACGAAGCACTGGTAGTGCCAGAACTGACGGCCTTCCAGGCCATGCTGGAACCGACTGCAGAAGGCCGTGAAATTTCCACGACTGCTGCGTATGTCCGCATCCTGACTGCCTTGCTGCGCGACGCCAGCCTGGGTCAACGCGTGGTACCTATCATGGTCGATGAATCGCGTACCTTTGGTATGGAAGGCCTGTTCCGTCAGATCGGTATTTTCAGCCAGGTAGGTCAGTTGTATGAGCCGGTCGATAAAGACCAGGTCATGTATTACCGTGAAGATAAAGCTGGCCAGATTTTGCAAGAGGGTATCAACGAAGCCGGTGGTATGAGTTCATGGATCGCTGCGGCGACTTCGTACTCGACCAATAACCGCGTCATGATCCCGTTCTATACCTATTACTCAATGTTCGGTCTGCAGCGTATCGGTGACCTGGCCTGGGCTGCTGGTGACATGCGTGCTCGTGGTTTCCTGCTCGGTGGCACAGCCGGTCGCACCACACTGAATGGCGAAGGCTTGCAGCATGAAGATGGTCATAGCCATGTACTGGCTTCCACCATTCCTAACTGTATTCCTTACGATCCGACCTTTGCGCATGAAGTGGCAGTCATCATGCATGATGGCTTGCGCCGTATGGTGACTGACCAGGAAGATGTGTTCTATTACATCACCCTGATGAATGAAAATTATAGCCACCCAGGTCTGAAAGCGGGCCAGGAAGAAGGCATCATCAAGGGCCTGTACCAGTTGCAAAAATCTGAACAGACCACCAAGCACCGCGTACAACTGATGGGCTCCGGCACCATCCTGCGTGAAGTGATTGCCGGTGCCGAACTGCTGCAAAATGACTGGGGTATTGCTGCCGATGTCTGGTCTGCACCATCCTTCACTTTGCTGGCACGTGATGGCCAGGATGCAGAACGCTGGAACATGCTGCACCCGACTGCAGAACCACGCGTGCCGTATATCGCCCAATGCCTGAAAGACACGACTGGTCCTATCGTCGTGGCGACAGACTATATGCGTACCTTTGCTGAACAAGTCCGTGCTTTCGTTCCCAAAAACCGTAGCTATAAAGTCTTGGGTACGGATGGTTTTGGTCGCTCTGATTCACGTGCCAAATTGCGTGAATTCTTTGAGGTCAATCGCTACTTCGTGGTGATTGCTGCATTGAAGACGCTGGCAGATGAAGGTGCACTGTCGGCTTCCGTCGTTGCTCAGGCGATTGCAAAATATGGCATCAATGCTGATAAACCAAATCCGGTGACTGTGTAATTTTGACGTTTGACACCCACTGACATGTCCTCCCTCTGGCGTCTTGCCTGAGGGTGGATAAGAATCCATCCCCACACTAGCCCTCTTCTTGAAAAGGAGGGTGTAAATGGAGAAAATTATGAGTAGCGTAGAAGTCAAAGTGCCGGACATCGGTGATTTCAAGGAAGTGGAAGTCATTGAGCTGATGGTCAAAGTCGGCGACACCATCAAGGTCGATCAATCACTGATCACCGTAGAATCAGATAAAGCCAGCATGGAAATCCCATCCAGCCATGCCGGCGTGGTGACTGAAATTAAAGTCAAAGTAGGCGACAAGGTGGCTGAAGGTTCCTTGCTGGTGATCGTGGATGCTGCCGCAAGTGCCGCTGCTGCTCCTGCGGCAGCGCCCGCTGCGGCTGTTGCTGCACAGACCGCCCCAGCGCCAGCTCCTGTGGTTGCTGCTCCTGCTCCAGTCGCTGCTGCTGCAGCACCGGTGGCATCTGCGGCACCAGTCGCAACTGCCAGTGCAGGCAAGGCGCATGCTTCACCATCCATACGCAAATTTGCGCGTGAACTGGGCGTCGATCTGGGTCGCGTTGCCGGCTCCGGTCAAAAAGGCCGTATCACCCAGGAAGACGTACAAAACTTTGTCAAAGGCATCATGGCAGGCAGTACAGCTGTCTCTGCGGTTTCTGCGCCGGCAAAAAATGGCAGTGGTGTCGGGCTCGACTTGTTGCCATGGCCATCGCTGGATTTCAGCAAGTTTGGCGCGACCACGACTTCACCTTTGTCACGCATCAAAAAACTCAGTGGTCCAAACCTGCACCGCAACTGGGTAATGATTCCGCATGTCACACAGTTTGATGAAGCCGATATTACTGACCTCGAAGAATTCCGCAAATCCTCGAATGAAGCCCTGGTCAAATCCGGCGTCAAACTGACGATGCTGGCTTTTGTGATCAAGGCCAGTGTGGCCGCATTGAAGAAATTCCCGGCATTCAATTCGTCGCTTGATGCGACGGGTGAAAACCTGATCCTCAAGCAGTATTACAACGTTGGCTTTGCAGCCGATACGCCGAATGGCCTGGTAGTACCTGTCATCAAAAACGCAGACCAGAAAACCCTGTCGCAAATCGCGGTTGAAATGGGTGAATTGTCTGCCCAGGCACGCGATGGCAAACTGAAACCTGCTGACATGCAGGGTGCGACCTTCACCATATCTTCACTCGGTGGTATCGGTGGTACGGCGTTCACGCCTATCATCAATGCGCCTGAAGTGGCGATCATGGGCTTGTCCAAATCCAGTATCAAACCGGTGTGGGATGGCAAGCAATTCCAGCCACGCCTGATGCTGCCTTTGTCGCTGTCTTACGATCATCGTGTCATTGACGGTGCCATGGCTGCCAAGTTCACCGCCTATCTGGCTGATGTGCTGGCTGATCTGCGTAAAACCCTGCTGTGAACGGAGACAGACCATGAGCACAATCGAAGTCAAAGTACCCGATATCGGTGATTTCAAGGAAGTTGAAGTCATAGAATTGCTGGTCAAGGTGGGCGATACCATCAAGGTCGATCAATCGCTGGTGACTGTCGAATCGGACAAGGCCAGCATGGAAATCCCGTCCAGCCATGCCGGTGTCATCAAGGAATTGAAAGTCAAGCTGGGCGACAAAATTGCCGAAGGCAGCTTGTTGCTGGTGATTGAAGCGGAAGGTGCTGCGGCAAGTGCAGCGCCAGCGGCTCAGGCAGCTCCAGCAATTGCCGCTGCTCCTGCACCAGCTTCAGTACCTGCCGCAGCCCCTGTTGCAGCAGCGCCCGCCGGGCCGGTAGGCATAGTCGAAGTTAAAGTACCTGATATTGGTGATTTCAAGGAAGTTGAAGTCATCGAAGTCATGGTCAAGGTCGGCGACAGCATCAAGGTCGACCAGTCCCTGATCACCGTGGAATCGGACAAGGCCAGTATGGAAATTCCATCCAGCCATGCCGGTAAGGTAAAAGAAATCAAGGTCAAGGTCGGCGACAAGGTTGCCGAAGGCAGCTTGCTGTTGCTGGTTGAGGCGGCAGGTCAGGCTGCTCCGGCAGCAGCGTCAACACCAGTTGCTGCAGCGCCAGCAGCACCTGCGGTGCCAGCCCCAATCGCTTCCGGGTACACCGGCAAGGTCGATATCGAATGCGACATGATGGTGCTGGGCGCTGGTCCTGGTGGTTATTCTGCAGCTTTCCGTTCTGCTGACCTGGGCATGAATACCGTGCTGGTGGAGCGTTATTCCACCCTCGGCGGGGTTTGCCTGAATGTAGGTTGTATTCCATCCAAGGCGCTGTTGCATGTGGCAGCGGTGATTGATGAAACTGCATCCATGGCGGCACACGGCGTGACGTTTGCCAAGCCAGAAATCGACATCGACAAACTGCGTGGCTACAAGGAAGGCGTCATCAAGAAAATGACGACCGGCCTGACAGGCATGGCAAAAGCCCGCAAGGTCAATGTGGTGCAGGGTGTAGGCCAGTTCCTCAGCCCTTACCATATTGAAGTCACGGCGGCTGACGGCAGTAAGAAAACCGTGCAGTTCAAGCAAGCCATTATCGCGGCTGGCTCTTCGGTCGTGAACCTGCCTTTCGTACCGGTTGATCCGCGTATCGTTGACAGTACCGGCGCGCTGGAATTGCGCCAGGTACCTAAGCGCATGCTGGTCATCGGCGGCGGCATCATCGGCCTGGAAATGGCAACCGTGTATTCCACCCTGGGTGCCCGCATCGATGTCGTCGAAATGCTGGATGGTCTGATGCAGGGCGCGGACCGTGACATGGTCAAGGTCTGGCAAAAATTCAATGAAAAACGTTTTGACAACATCATGTTGAAAACCAAAACGGTGGCCGTTGAAGCACTGCCTGAAGGTATCAAGGTCACATTTGAAGCTGCCGAAGCAGGTGCCACTGCGCCCGCGCCCCAAGTCTATGACCTGGTGCTGGTGGCAGTAGGCCGCAGCCCTAACGGCAAGAAGATTGCTGCCGACAAGGCTGGCGTCGCCGTGACTGAGCGTGGCTTCATCAATGTTGACAAGCAAATGCGCACCAATGTGCCGCATATCTTTGCGATTGGCGACCTGGTAGGCCAACCCATGTTGGCACACAAGGCCGTGCATGAAGCCCATGTGGCAGCCGAAGCTGCAACAGGTGAAAAAGCTTATTTTGATGCCAGCGTGATTCCATCGGTTGCTTACACCGACCCTGAAGTCGCATGGGTAGGTATGACCGAAGATGAAGCCAAGGCCAAGGGCGTCAAGCTGGAAAAAGGTCATTTCCCATGGGTGGCCTCTGGTCGTGCAGTGGCGAACGGGCGTGATGAAGGCTTCACCAAGTTGCTGTTCGATGCTGAAACCAAACGCATCGTCGGTGGCGGCATCGTCGGCACGCATGCCGGTGACATGATAGGTGAGATCGCCCTGGCAATCGAGATGGGTGCGGATGCGGTCGATATCGGCAAGACCATCCATCCACATCCTACCCTGGGTGAATCGATAGGCATGGCGGCAGAAGTGTATAAAGGTGTCTGTACTGACTTGCCACCCCAGCGCAAGAAATAAAGCGTCTGGACGGTAAATGGCAAGATGACAATCAAAACCCCCGCTACAGGAAACTGCAGCGGGGGTTTTGCTTTTGTGGTGCTGACCAAGGGGCTGCGCATTTGCTGAACTTGTTCTTGCATTTGCAGTCTTATGACGACAATATCATCTACCTCAATGATTTCCTTATCCGGAGAAAAAATGAAAAACATGCTACCTGCCATGCCGGTTTTGACCCTTGCTTTGGCGCTGGCTGGCCTTGCCTTACCCCTGCAAGCGCAAGATTCTGGCACTGGCAACGTCAAATCTGCCAACAAGCCTGTCAAGGAAGCACAGGGTAGCAAGGACGTATTGCCATTCCAGGCCACAGAAAAGCTGTTGCCAAATGGCTTGAAAATCATCATCGTGCCTACCGGTTTACCGAATATCGTTTCGGTACAGATTCCGGTGCAGACTGGTTCACGCAATGAGGTAGAACCTGGCAAATCCGGTTTCGCGCATTTCTTTGAACATATGATGTTTCGCGGCACCAGGGAAATCCCGGCAGACAAGTACAAGGATATCCTGACCGCCACTGGCGCACGCCAGAATGCTTATACCAGCGATGACCTGACGAATTACCACACGACCTTTTCCAAGGAAGATCTGGAAACGGTATTGAGAATTGAAGCAGACCGTTTCCAGCATCTGTCGTATAGCGAAAGCGACTTCAAAACCGAATCACGCGCCGTGCTGGGTGAATACAATAAAAACAGCGCCAATCCCATCAGCAAATTGCTGGAAGTGATGCGTGATACCGCTTTCCAGAAACATACTTATAAACATACGACCATGGGCTTCCTCAAGGATATTGAGGACATGCCGAATCAATATGCGTATTCCAAGGCCTTTTTTGATCGCTGGTACCGGCCGGAATACACCACTATCATCGTGGCCGGTGATGTTGAACCCAAATCCGCCATCGCCCTGATAGAAAAATACTGGGGCCAATGGCAGCGTGGTAAAGCCCAGGCACCAGTGCCGGCCGAACCGCCAGCCACAGGTGCCCTGTACAAGCATGTGCCATGGCCCAGCCCGACCTTGCCGTATGTCGCCGTTTCTTTCCATGCACCGGCTTTTTCCGTGACGAACAAGGAACATGCAGCATTGAGCATGTTGCTGTCTTTGTCTTTCGGCAGTACTTCGGATATTTATAAACGCTTGCAGCAGGATGAACAAAAGGTCGATCAGTTATTTGATTTCACACCTCCCAGTGTAGATCCCGGCCTGGCGACCATAGGTGCACGCGTCAAGAAGGCAGAAGATACCGTGTACGTGCGTGACGCCATCCTGCAAAAAATCGCCCGCATTGTGCAGGCACCTTTATCCGGGCAGGAACTGGCCGACGCCAAATCCGCACTCAAATATGGCCTGATACGCAGCCTCGATAACACCGACCAGATCGCTGGCACTCTGGCACGCTTTGTCCATTACAAACGCTCTTACGCCACCATCAATCAGTTTTATCAAGTGATTGATAGCCTGACGCCTGCAGATTTGCAGGCGGTCGCCAAAAAATACCTGATAGACGATGGCATGGTCGTCACCAGCCTGTCCAATACGGCCTTGCCAACGGAGTTGAGCAGCTTGCCAAAACTGGCGAGTTTCAATGACCAGCCTGTGGATAGCAAGTTCGACGTATTGGTGCAGGCATCGAAGTTACCGCAAATCCGCTTCAAGCTGGTGTTTGTTGCCGGTTCGGCACAAGACCCGGCAGGCAAGGAAGGCCTGGCCAGAATGACGGCGGCGATGATAGACAGTGCCGGTTCCAAAGAGCGCAAGATCGATGAAGTCAAGAAAATCCTGTTCCCGCTGGCAGCCAGTTTCTCGGCCCAGACAGATAAGGAAATGACCAGCTTCAGCGGTTCCGTGCACAGGGAAAAATGGAAGGAATTCATACAGATCGCTTTGCCGCAATTGCTGGAACCAGGCTTCCGTGAAGAAGACTTCCGCCGTATCAAGGATGAACAAAAAAATGCCTTGTTGCTGGACCTGAAAGACAATAACGAAGAAGAATTTGCCAAAGAACGTTTGCAGACCAATGTATTTGCTGGTTCTGCCTACGCTCACCCGGTGCTGGGAACGGTCAAGGGTATAGACGCCATTACCCTGGATGATGTCAAACAATTCTGGAAAAAAGCGTATACCACAGGTGCACTGAAGGTAGGTATTTCTGGTGACGTATCTGACGCCATGGTGACCAGCCTGAAGCAAGCCCTGAGCAAATTGCCCGATGGTGCTGGCATGGCTGCCATTGCTGCACCGGTTGGCAAAGTCAGCCAGGGCATGGAAGTTGAAATCATAGAAAAGAATACCCGGGCAACCGCGATTTCCATGGGCTTTCCGATTGCAGTCACCCGTTCACATCCTGATTTTGCCGCACTGTGGCTGGCGAAAACCTGGCTGGGAGAGCATCGTTCCAGTTCTTCCCACCTGTATCAGCGCATACGCGAAATACGCGGGATGAATTACGGTGATTATGCGTATATCGAAGCCTTCCCGGGTGGTATGTTCTTGTCTTTCCCGACGCCAAATCGTGCCCGTCAATCTCAGTTGTTTGAAATCTGGATACGCCCGGTAGCGCCTGAAAATGCCCACATGGCCTTGCGTGTCGCCGTCGCCGAACTCGACAAGATGGTGAACCAGGGATTGAGCAAAGAACAGTTTGAAATCACCCGTACTTACCTGATGAAGAATGTCTTCATGATGACGGCAACGCAAGACCAGCAACTGGGTTATGCCCTGGATGCGCAATGGTATCGCACGCCAGAGTTCACGAAAATGATGCGCGATAATTTGTCTAAACTCAGTCTTGCCGATGTCAATGCTGCCATAAAAAAACACCTGTCGGCACAAAACATGTCGGTGGTCATGATCGCCAAAGATGCGGCGGGCCTGAAAGACAAACTGGTGTCTGATGGTTTTTCTGCGATCAAATACAATTCGGAAAAACCCAGGGAATTGCTGGATGAAGACCTCGTCATTGGTAACCGCAAATTGAACATCAAGGCGGAAGCCGTCAGCATCACTCCTGCGACTAGGGTGTTTGCTGAATAAGAGATGGTGGCTGGATGGTGGCTGAATGGAAAAAGTCCTGAAACCAGCAAGGTTTCAGGACTTTTTTCCATCATTTTTAAAGCGCTTTTTGTACGATCAAACCGATCGAGGTCACCACATATTTTTCTATCTGCAGGCGTAAATGGGTATCTTGTATGTAGGGTGCAAGATCAACATGGCCGTCAGCGTAGCCATCACCCTCATCCCAGTCTATGTCTATCTGGTGCCCCTGTGCCTGCAAGGTGCTGATGATTTCTTCGATATCACGCTTGCGGAACAGTACGGTTGCACCACTGTCTACCGTGTCGTCATTGGATGACATATTAAACTCGGTCGTATGGATGGCAAACCCGCCTGGCTTCAGGCAATGCATGGCGTTGTAGACAAAATTTTTGCCGTGTTCGATAGAACCCAGATGTTCAAACGCGCATGAAGACCAGAGGAAATCGAATTTGCCATGCAGTTCTTCACTGATATTGTTCATGTCGGCAAACTTGAATTCGACCAGCCTGTGTAACTCTTTTTCATCACACAGGTTTCTCTGATTGATGGCTTCAAAGCCATTCGCGTGCTGGGTCGATTCTACCCAACCCTTGGCCTGCGCTTCTTCGGTGAACAGATCGGTTGCCACGATACTTGCACCGTGGGCGGCGAACAGGGCAGTCAGTGGTTCCGTGCCCACTGCAAAACCCAGCCCCAGTTGCCCGGCCTGAAGCATGCCGCGTTCTTTCAGGGCCTGGGTAATAAACGCCCATTCCCAAATTTTTCTGTGCATATGCCCTGGACGGTCGCCCATGCGCACAGTCCAGTACTGGAAGGTTTCAGAACGCATGACCTGCTCTGTACACATCGACGATTTTAGCAAACCGGGAAGAGGAGGAGGGGCGGTATCTTGCAGATAATCATGCCTGGCAGTCAAACGGTCTTGCCATGCCTGAATGTATTCGATGGTATTTGGCACGTCTGCTACGGGTGCTTCTGCTGGTAACTCCGGTACGGGTTCTTGTATGACTGGTATCAGTTCAGGCTCGGGGGCTGGCACAGGGGCCGGTATGAATTGCTGTCGTATTCGTGCTGCCAAACCGGTTTCCCGGAACTGTCTGGGAAGCATATGCCACACCGGGGTGGCGATTTTCAGTATTTTGGTTTTCATGATGGGGCGATATGGATTATCTGTTCAGATTCGAATGCTTTACAGGTTGAGTGAGCGGTATACATGCAAAAAGTTCATTATTAGTGTTTATTTTAGCAAATTATTTGTAATTCAGTTAATGTTTCTTTCGGTAAATTTTCAACTCCTATGACACGACAGGCAAAACTGCCACTACACTTCAGGAATTAATAGTAATTAACATTTGCCTTTAGTATTTTCCCCGTTTTTTATTCAATTCGAATGACGCAGGACAATCAGGAACGCTCCACAATGAATACACCGCACGGCGCTGATACTTTTACCTGTCCGGAATTTTTGGCCATGGAACGTACTGTCATCGACGATTTTGTCGATTGCACGCGTGAGGCATGTGAAGAAGCCGAGGCCTGCGTCAAGGAACTGAATAGTGGCGGCGGTACTGCCTATATCCACCGCCTGTTCCGTGCCATGCATTCGCTCAAGGGCAATTGCCAGATGGTGGGGCTGGGGCCTTTCACCGATTTACTGCACCGCATAGAAGAAATCGTCGCCAGAGTTCGCGCGAACCAGGATCCTTATTTCCGCGAACTGGGTGAATTCCTGTTGCTGGCGACCGATGAAGTCGAAGATTTGTTGAATGATTTGATTGTCCGCGGCTTTACCAGCGACATACGGCGTAAACAGTTGTATGACTTGTGTGATGCACTGCAAAAAAACAGTATCTATGGTTTCCAGTCTCAGCACTTCACGGACGCCATTGCCTTGCTGGATGGCAAGGCCGAAAACAATGACAGCGCGTCAAAAAACCGGAAGGTAGGGCTGGAATTACCGGCTGACATGGAACTGATGCGCAAATTTGCCGCGCATATCGATAATCTCAGTATCTATCGCAAGAACCGCACTGACCAGGTAGCGCAATTGACAGAATCACTGAATGAGGCGCTGAATTTTCTTGTTGACGCGCAGCAACTGAAAGTCGCTTCTCTCATGCATGATGTGGGCATGAGCTTCATTCCACATAGCATCTTTAACAAGGAAGGTATACTGTCCAAGGAAGAAGTCAAAAAAATCCAGGAACATGTGGTCACCAGCAGCCAGATACTGTTGCGCTTTGGTGGCTGGGACGAGGCGGCACGCATGGTGCTGGATCATCATGAGCGTTTTGATGGTTCCGGGTATCCCAATAGCTTGCAGGGTGAGCAGATTCACCCTGGTGCCCGCATATTATCCATCGTTGATACCTTTTGCTCGGTCACCAACGAACGTTCAGACCGCAGTTACAAGCGTAGCCTGCTGAGTGCCATTTCAGAAATCAATGCCAATAGCGACAGCCAGTTCGATCCGCACATGGTTGAAGTATTCAATTCGGTGATACGCAAGCTGATCGCCAAACAATAAATTTGCTGGTACTTTTTGATAGCCAATATCTGATATCCAATATCCTGTATGCAGATAACCAACATCCCCGATCCGGGTTTTGACGATTTAACGCTGCGCAATATACGTGTCGGTGATGTTGCAGCATGGTATGCCTACCTGAAGAACCCTGACGCCATCCGCCATACCAGCTGGAATCTGGAGTCGGCAGGTGACTTGCTGCCCCAACTTGCTATTTATGAAACGGACGCTGTCAATTCACCGATACGGCTGGCTATCGTCAGAAAGGCAGATGATGTGCTGATAGGGACAGTCGGCTTCCATACCATGTCTGATCTCAATCGCAGTGCAGAACTGGCCTATGACCTGGCTCCCGAATACTGGGGCCGCCGCATCATGCCCGCCGCCGCCCGCGCCCTGTGTGAATGGGGCTTCGGCGAGGGCAGGCTGAATCGCATACAGGCCACGGTACTGGAAGGTAATGTCAGTTCTGTCAGGGTACTGGAGCGCCTGGGTTTTCAGTGCGAGGGCTACTTGCGGGCATTCCGCATGGTACGTGGCAAGCCCGGCAATTTCTGGATGTATGCATTGCTGCATCCGCATATTACTGGCTGAATGGTTACTGGCGCTTCACTGAATCTTAAATTAATATACTTCAAAGCTGTTTTTTTCATGCCAACACTATCGTTTTGTGTTGGACATATGCATCCTGCTTGAGTTAGTCTGGAAACGGACAGACTTAATGTTGAACTCAAGCTTGACTATGCATGCGTGAAATGTCTGATTGCTCGCCAGCATAGCTGCCAGGGAAATTCAGTATGTTTTTAAAACGCTCAAAAGAAGAAATCATCCTGCTGATGCTCTGCGGCCTGAGCATACCCAGCATACTTCCTTTCGGCATTATCCGCATCCTCCAGAATAACTGGTTGCTGGCAACGGTTGATCTGTTGATTGTTGCCGGCATGCTGTGCATTATGCTGTTTGTCTGGCGTACCCGGCGTGTGCGCTTTGCAGGCATTGCGGTCACGGTGTTTTATTCCCTGGGTATGCTGGCCGCCATCTCTATCAAAGGGCTGGCGATTGTGTATTGGGTCTATCCCACCATGATTGCCGCATTCTTCATTTTGCGCGCGAATGAAGCCCTGATGATCAACTCAGTTTCCCTGGTTTGCCTGATTGGTATTTTGTTCAGATCGATGTCGGTACTGGATTTGTCCAGCATAGTCGTGACGCTGGTACTGATCAATCTGTTTGCCGCCATTTTTTCCCATAGAACCAACCTGCAGCATTCCGAACTGAACCAGCAGGCAGAAAAAGACTTTCTGACCGGGGTAGGCAATCGTCGCGCCTTTGACCGCAAGTTGCACGAAATTTGCGCCGACGATCATTCCGACGTGAATGCCTGTCTGCTGATCCTGGATCTTGATCATTTCAAGAAGGTGAATGATCAGTTCGGCCACCCGGTAGGGGATCAGGTGTTGATCAATTTCTGCTCGCTGCTGCGTGGGCGTATTCGTGCCATTGACAGCCTGTTTCGCTACGGCGGTGAAGAATTTGTGGTGCTCGCGATGGGTGCTGACCACATCAACGGGGCCCGTTTTGCCGAAGAATTACGTGCACTGGTAGAAAAAACAGAATTGCTGCGTGATTACCCGGTAACGGTTTCCATCGGTATCGCCAAAAAACTGCCGGGTGAAGACACCGATACCTGGTTCCAGCGTGCCGATAGCATGCTGTATGCGGCAAAACTCTCAGGACGCAATGCGGTGCGTATGGATCAGTCGCCTCATGCAGATTCTGCCGGGGGCGCTGGCGTATCGCCCTTGCTGGCCGGTTCATCATCTGGCTGATAACTCCAGGCTGGCATGAACAGTAAAACAAACAGTGACAGCAGGGCGGTGATGGCACCGATCCAGAGAACAAACTGATTCGCCGCAATGCGCTCCGGGTAAATATGCACGACCGCCCCCAGACCTATTGCATTTGCCGCAGCAACCAGTACCGCGCAGGCATAATCCTGAAAGCGCCTGGCCTTGTTGGCTGTCCTGGCCCAGCGCGGGTCAGTGTTATAACTGGGCAGATGCAGGTGGGCATTTTCCAGTCTTTCCAGAGTAGCAAGGAAATGACGCAGATTGGTGATCGAACGTTCGGCCTTATAGTTCAAGAATGCCAGGCAGATCGACGCCACCGGAAAACCCAGTACCAGCCATTCTATCGGCAATTTACTGGTCGCCTCGCCCGGTTTCAAGGCCACCAGCGCCGCCAGCAGACTCACTACCAGGGTCACATACAGCGTCAGTGCCTGATGTCTTTGGGCGATACGGGTATTCACTTCCTGATTGGCGGCAATGAAACGGTAATTCGCATCAACATAGGATTTCGACATAAGGCGGCTTTCAGTAATCATGGCACAAGCCGCTATTATCGCTTAGAACGTGTTTACGATCTGTAGCGAGCGTGCGTCAGCGGGGTGAAGAGCAGCGCAAAAAGCGGAATGTACTCTAAGTACATGAGCATTTTGAGCAGCGCATGAGCCCCGATCACGCCCGCGCAGTAAGATCGTAAACACGTTCTTAAAGACAGGCTCGCGGCTTCAGAAAGCCCAGGTGGCAGACACATAGGCCATCCTGCTGTCCGGCAATTGCGCCAGTATCGCCCTGGCAGGGCCGCCATACAGGCGTAGGCCTGTATTGATACTGATGCGGTCACCTTGCCAGCCCAGGGCTGCCGTGATGATGCGGCCATGGTCTTCCGGCGTCCACAAGATATCCATTGAAGGTTGCCAGTTGTTTTCTTGCCAGCTCCAGCGTGCAAAAACATTCTTGCGGCGGATATTGCCCGACGCCGACAGCGCCTGATTTTGCCAGGCCAGGTTATAGCCAATCACCTGGCGTATTGGCGGCAGGTAAGTCACGCTGGTCGCGCTGCTCTGCAAAGCCTGATTGCGCGTGTTCCAGTCTTGCCATTCCCGTCCTGACAGGGCAGTACCGTCCCACCAGGCTTCCAGGAAAAAACTGTGCTGCGATGCGGTCGTGTAATTGGCACCCAGCATGGCTTGCACAGCGTTATCTTGTGTGCTGTTTTGCCAGGGCGTATTGCTTTGCAAAAGGCTGCTGTCCGCATTCATGCGCAGGCCGTTGTTGTGCCGCATATAGCGCAGGGATACATGCACTTCCATTTCATCGGTTGCGACCCAAGATGCAGCGGCACCTACACTGCCGCCATTCTTTTGCCCGTAACGGGCAAAGCCATGCAAATCGACACCGCCGACATGATGGTAAAGCCGGGCGGCGAGCGCTTGTTCATCCGCGACATCGGTAGTCGCGATGTGACCAGGGTTGACCCACACCGCCGACACGGAAGTATGCGCGTCGAAGTATTCAGCACTGAGCAAAGGCTTGCCGATGACGGTATTGCTGATCAGTGAGCGGCGCTTTTCCTGCGCCACTACATCATTCGGCCTGAAGCCATAGCCGACATCCCAGGCGATGGTTTTTTTACCAGCGCTGAATTGCCAGGCACCGTCTCCCATGCTGCCATACAATTCATTCAGCCAGGCCGTGGCCTGGGTACGCCCGCCATCGTTCAGTTGCCCTTGCACCGTGGCGACCGCATTGATACCTTTGGCATTGGCGCGCAACTCGGTTTCCATGACGGCCAACTGCGTATAACTGCTGGCCAGACCAGGAGCCAATTGATTCGCAATGGCGAGCTGGCTGGAACTGTTGCTGCTGGTGCTGTTGACCAAGCCCCGGACCTGGCCGCCGAAGTCTGCCTCTTCAGCCATGGCAACGGCGGGGATGCAGAACAGCACGGCCAGCACACTGCCAAGTGCATGATGTGTCAAGTCAGACATGCTTACTCCAGGCTGGGGTTTTTCGCCAAAAACATGGGATTCAGCCATTGTTCAGGCACGGTTTTTTGCTTGCGGCTGATATAGCGCACCCGCGTCTCTTTATGGCTGCTCAACTGGTCCAGCAACAGCATTTCGGCGACGGCAGTCGGTGCTTGCGGCTTGTCGAGAATGAAGCTGGCTTGCTTGGCGAGTTTTTCTGATTGCACATACAAATCTGCCTTCACAGGTTCATGCCGGCTTTTGCCCAGCCACAGTTCTATGCGCTGGTAAGCCACGGATTTGCGCACTGCATTCAGGCTCAAATGCAGGCAGGGTTTGTCATTGCATTTTTCTTCGCCGATGATCTTGCCGGTGTAGTCCTGGGCCCAGCTCATGGTGGCGATGTCACCGATGGAGGCATCACCCAGCAATTTTTGCATAGGCGTAATGCGCAGCGGGCGCTGGCTGCCAGGTAACAGCATCCAGAAATCATCACCCAGCATCAAGACTTTTTGGCCTTTTTCTGCCGGGCTTTTCATCAACACCAGTGATTGATGATTGGTTTGGGAAAACACCAGGTAATTTCTTTCCTTTTCCTTGCTGCCATCTTTGGCGTAGGTGGTGATCTCGGTTTCCACCTGCATGTTTTCTGTGCCTACGCGAAACTGGTCGGCGGTTTTTAACAAATCACTGACTTCATCTGCGCTGGCCAGACCAGCGGTGCCTGCCAGCAGCAGGATAGCGATGCGGGTATAGATTTTCATGGTAGGTTCCGGTTTTTAGTTGTGGGCCAGTGCATCAACAATCGCCTGGCGCAGTGTCTTGCGGGCGATTACGGCAGAAGACAGCATCGACAAGGCAATCATCGTGAAAATGGTGATCGCATACATCGTCGCATCAATACTGATCAATAGTGGATAGCCGCTGGAACGTCCAGGCGGCGGTGGCATCTGCACCGGGAACACCGTCAACAGCAAAGCCACACTGATTGCCAGTACCGCACCCAGTACTGCACCTGCGCCACCCAGCAACATGCCTTCGTAAGAAAAACTGCGTGTCAGTTGCCCCGGTAAAGTACCCATGGCACGCAGGGTGCCGATTTCGCGGGTACGCTCGATAATCGCCATGGCCATGGCATTCGCCACCACAAACACCACGATAAAGCTGATGATGGCACCCAGTGCACCAAAGATACGGTTATACAAATCGCGTACCGATTTGTAAAAGAAAGCCTGTTCCAGCCAGTTTTGCACCGTCAGTCCGGGCAGGGCTTGTGCCAGCCTGACCTGGGCCGGCATGGTTGCATCCATGGAATTCAGAAACACCCCAAGGCTGGAAACCCGCTGGGTATTCAGCAATTTTTGCGCCGTCTTGATATTCGAATACACCAGACGCTTGTCCAGATCCGGTACCCCGGTTGAGACCAGGCCTTTGACCGTGACATCGACCGCATTCAGCGCACCGTCGGTGGTGCTGGCCATCAAGGTCAGGCTGCTGCCCGGCCTGGCTTTCAGGCTGCGTGCCAGGGCTTCGCCCAGGACGATTTCCGCTTCTGTCGAATCCGTCTGTATCAACTCGCCTTCCTTGACTGTCAGGGTCGGGCCCTTGACAGAAAATTCGGCATCGGGGTCTATGCCTACCGCCAGCATGATGGTGGATTTGTCGCCATTGCTGATCAGGCCGCTGTATTCAATCCGGGGCAATACATAGCGCACGGCAGGGTCTGCCAGTATTTTGTTTTTCAAGTCGCCGGCATTGTCCAGTCCATACTGCAAAGGCACATCCTGGTCACTGGTGAAATGCTGGGGTTTGCCGATGATCAGGTGGCCGGTACTGCGGGCCGATATCTGGGCCAGGCCTTCGTAGGTCGAATACGCAAAGCCACCTGCCAGCAAAATGGCTGCCGTACCCAGCGCGGCCACGGCAACAGTAATCGTGGAGCGGCGGCGATTGCGCAGGGTGTTATAAAACGCAAATTTGATCCAGCTCTGTTTCATTGCAGTCTCCCATCCAGCAAGGACACGATACGGTCGCTGCGGCTAGTCAGGCGGTTGTCATGGCTGGCGATGACAAAAGCCACGCCTTCGGCATGGCCGCGTTCACGCATCAGGTCCAGCACCTGATCAGCAGTGTGGGAATCCAGGCTGGCCGTTGGTTCATCTGCGATCACCAGGCTGGGCCGTTTGATCAGCGCACGGGCAATCGCTACCCGTTGCCGCTGGCCACCCGACAAGGCATCCGGCAAATGCTGTGCATGTTCATGCAGGCCGACAGCCTTCAATTGTGCGGCAACACGTTCGCGTCGTTCCGCCAGCGGCACACCGGTCAGGAACAGCGGGTAATCGACGTTTTCAGCCACCGTCATGACCGGTACCAGGTTAAAACTCTGGAAGATAAAGCCTATGGTGTCGCGTCTTTGCAGGGTTTTTTGTGTTTCGCTGTACTGGTCGATGTTGACGCCATTCAGCAAGATGTCGCCGGCATCGGCATCATCGATCAATCCGCACAGATTCAATATCGTGCTCTTGCCGCTGCCGGAAGGACCAGTCAGTGCCAGCAGCTCACCACGGGCCAGTGACAGGTCTACCCCTTGCAAGGCTTTGACCACATGGGCGCCCAGGCGATAGGTTTTGTGGACTGCATGCAGTTCAATCGCAGGTGCCAGGCTCATGATGAAATCCCTTTCAGCATGGCTTTGGCGGCTTCTGCCTGTGGCAGGTTTTGTTTGACGGCTTCATCCAGATAGCGTTTGGCATCTTCAGGCCGTTTTTGCTCGTTAGCCAGAGCTGCGGCACGCATCAGTACCGAACCACGGAAACCCGGTTCGGCCTTCTCGAATTGTTTGTGTTCCAGTACCTCGTTGAGCAATTTGATACCACGCGGGCCACGGTTCATGAAGGCGGGTACGGCCAGAAACGTGGTTGCCGACACAAATTTGACTTCCAGTATGACCGGCGTGCTGCCATGTCCCTGTGCATTCTCATTATTGGCTGCCAGTTGCAGGGCTTTTTCCAGCATGGACAGACCTTCTTCTGCATAGGCCATTTTTTTCCAGGGGAACATCGTGGTGGTTGCCAGTTTACTGGTGCTGGCACCGGCATAGGCCATCAGTAGCGGGCTGGCCGGGTCTTGCTTCAGCAATTCATTAAAGGCAGTCGCGGTACTTTCTTCATTGCCCTTGGCGGGCTGTATGAACTGCTGGAAAGCAGCCTGGAACTGGGTATCTGAAAACGCCAGTGCCTGGGTGGACAGGGCAAAGAACAGGCTGCTGGCCAGCACAAATTTTTTACCGGCGGCGGTGTGAATGAGGGACATATGAGGCTCCTGTGCAGATTGAAGAGATGATTGTGGTGTGGCTTGTGCGACAGGTGTAGCCTAAACAGGCCGCTGCCGGCTCTCAACGGCTATGCGACCGGGTGCAGAAGTTTGGTGTGAGCGGTGTTGAAAACGGCGCGAAGCGTGATGCGCACAAGTGGATGGAAGTATTGCCTTTTTGGAAATTTAAATGAAACTGAAGACGCAGAAAAAATGGCAAAATCATGCAATACTTGATTTTTTTAAAAAAACAGATAACGAGACCATGACCATCCAGCCCAAAGAATTCATCGTAAATAAAGGCAATTTGCCGGACGCCAGATTTGTAGCGCTACAGGTGCCAGAACCGGCTGATCTGAAAGACGGACAGGTGCTGTTGCAGATAGACCGTTTTGCCTTTACCTCCAACAATGTCACCTACGCCGCGTTTGGCAAGGCCATGCAATACTGGAATTTCTTTCCTACGGAAGAGGGCTGGGGCAATATCCCGGTCTGGGGATTTGCCGATGTGCTGGCCTCAAAGGCCGACGGTGTAGGTGTGGGTGAACGTTTCTATGGCTATTACCCGATGGCGACCCATCTGACGGTGAATGCCACCAGGGTGTCGGATGCCGGTTTCACTGATGGGGCGGAACATCGCCAGGCCATGCATGGCTTGTATAACCACTACGTCAGGACCACGACCGATCCGGGCTACACCAAAGAATCTGAAGATGTGCAGGTCTTGTTGCGACCGCTGTTTATCACCTCCTTCATGATTGACGATTTTCTCGATGACAATCAGTTCTTTGGTGCGCAATCTGTGTTGATATCCAGCGCTTCCAGCAAAACTGCGTATGGCCTGGCATTCATGCTGTCGTTACGCAAAGACAAGGCTTGCAAGATCATCGGCCTGACCTCGGCGGCGAACCTCGAATTTGTACGCAATATGGGTATCTATGACCAGGTGATCAGTTACGATCAGGTCGCCACGCTGGCAGCCGGCCAGCCAGTAGTCTATGTGGACATGGCAGGCAACGGACAATTACGCAGCCAGTTGCATCATCATTTTGGCGACAATATGAAATACAGCTGTGCTGTTGGTGGCACCCACTGGGACGAACTGAGTGGCGCGTCCGATTTACCGGGTGCCAGGCCGACCCTGTTTTTTGCCCCGGCACAAATTAAAAAACGCATGACAGACTGGGGCCCGGGTGGTGTGCAGACACGGCTGGCACACGCGTGGCAAGCCTTCATGCAGCCAGTCATGGCCGCTGAAAAACCATGGATGCAAGTCACCCACGGTTATGGTGAAGCCGATGTGCGTCAGGTCTACGAAACCATGCTGAGCGGTGCTGCGCGCCCGGACCAGGGGAGCGTGCTGTCACTGTGCCGGGTACTTGACTAGGCCAACATTCTGAGTGATCTTGTTCCTGGATGCCTGTTGATTCCATCTTGTTGCTAAAGCTGAAATTATTTTCAATAATTTGATAAAATGGTAATACTCATTCCAATACAGGGAATGAGCTGCCTCAGCTTAAGGCCAGCCGGGCGACGTTACACCACATCCTGCGTCGTCTTGCTTGCCACAATTTGCGTGGAAAGGAGACATCATGCCCTTAGTCACAATCACCGTCTGCAAACCCAAATCCCTGCTTTTCAAAGAAACCGTATTGAATGCCGTGCATGCCGCACTGGTTGAAGCGGGTGTGCCGGAGACGGACAAGTTTCAACGCATCCTGGAACTGGATACAGAAAATTTTCGTTTCGATCCGCATTATCCTGACTTGCATAAAAACCGTAACCAGGACTTTGTCTTGATAGAGATACTCTGGTCGGTAGGTCGCAGTGTCAATGTCAAGAAAAAATTACTGGATAGCCTGATGAAGCGACTCTGCGACAAGAGCATGAATCCGGAAAACATCATGGTCTGCTTCAGGGAAACTGCCTGGGAAAACTGGTCATTTGCAGGTGGGCGATTGCTGCATACCTGAGAGTCAGGATGTAAAGCTGTCTGATGAAATGCACTTTGGAATCGGCGCTGACCGGTATACCATGGCGACTGACGCAGCACATCCTGGTTCCTCACGAACACCGTAGCAGTTTGCTGCTGGCGGTAGATGTGTATATCCGATCACACAGACAAGACTAAAGAATGAGGTAGTGAATAATGGGAAAAACCAGACTGGAAGCATTCAGCGATGGCGTTATCGCTATTTTGATCACCATTATGGTACTGGAAATGAAGGTGCCACATGGTGGCACGCTGGACACTTTGCTGCCGGTCTGGCCAGTATTCCTTAGTTATATACTGAGCTTTATCTACGTCGGCATCTACTGGAATAATCACCATCATATGCTGCATATGTGCCACCGGGTTACTGGTGGCATTCTGTGGGCGAACCTGCATCTGTTGTTCTGGCTGTCCTTGATCCCTTTTGCATCTGGCTGGGCGGGAGAAAATCATTTTTCCTCAGCGCCGGCGGCGTTGTATGGTCTGGTGTTGTTGATGGCGGCCATCGCCTATTTCATCTTGCAGCAACAGATCATTGCGACCCAGGGGCCAGATTCTATGTTGAAAAAAGCTGTTGGCAATGACTGGAAAGGCAAGCTGTCACCGATTACCTATGCAGCAGGAATTCTGCTGGCTTTCTGGTACCCGCTGGTTTCCATGGCCTTATACGTCAGCATGGCCATGATCTGGCTGATACCTGATCGCCGCATCGAAAGAGCCTTGGCACATCATGAAGTTTAAATAAACGACGTCTGATTCCAATACCTTGTAATTCATTGACCTTATAAAACCATGCGCCTTATTTTATCTGCCGTGTTAAGCATTGCCAGTTTCAGTTTATGCGCAGCTAGCGTGGCGGCAGAACAGTCAACGACTGCCGTGACGGCAGCAGCACCAGTTACTGAGCAGGACATGGTCCTTGCGACCGACACCGGCAAGATCGCCGGCAGCCTGCTTTTGCCAGCTGGTCAGGGTAAAGTACCAGTGGTACTGATCATTGCCGGGTCCGGGCCGACAGACAGGGATGGCAATTCCGCAGGCATGAAGGGTAAAAACAATTCCCTGAAAATGCTGGCGCAAGATATGGCCGCAGCCGGGTTTGCGTCCCTGCGTTTTGACAAGCGTGCTATTGCAGCCAGCGCTGCGGCAGCCACCAGCGAATCTGACCTGCGTTTTGAAACCTATGTCCAGGATGCGGTTGCCTGGTTGAAGTTGCTGAAAGCCGATGCCCGTTTTTCTGGGGTGGCCGTACTGGGTCATAGCGAGGGATCACTGATTGCCATCCTGTCGGCACAGCAGGAACAGGTAAGGGCAGTGATATCGATTGCTGGCCCGGCGAAAAATGCAGGCGACATATTGCGTCAGCAATTCCAGGGTAAATTGCCGCCTTTGCTGGCACAAAAAAATGAAGAGATCATCAGCGCCCTGCAAGCCGGGAAACTGGTCAGTGATGTACCGCCAGAACTGAAAGCTTTATATCGTGACAGCGTACAACCCTATCTGATTTCCTGGTTTCGCTATACCCCGGAAAACGAAATCGGCAAGCTGAATTGCCCGGTCTTGCTGTTGCAAGGTGACAATGACATACAGGTCGACGCAAAACAATTGACTGCCCTGAAAGCTGCCAAACCGGACGCTACGCAACTGCTGGTACACAATATGAATCATGTACTGAAGATCGTGACTGGCGACATGAGTCAGCAAATAGCTTCTTATGGTGACCCAAGCCTGCCACTGGCCCCCGAATTGTCATCTGCCCTGAGCAGTTTTTTGCGTGACAAATTGAAATGAGTCAGGCTTAAGTATTGGCGACAAGCATTGCCATGCTACCCATCCTGACTTAGGATATCAGTCAAACGATCATAATAAGTGGGGACAGCTAATGAGCAATCAAGGTAGGGACGAAGATAGCGCTCCACTCGATATCAAGACCGTGATCGACAACGAGGCAATATTCCCACCCTTGCGGCGGGTGGGCATATGGCGTCCTTTCGCCTGGCTGAAAATGGGTTGGCAAGATTTTCGTGCATCCGGTGGTGCCAGCTTATTCTATGGCGTCTGCTTTGCTTCCATGGGCTTGGTATTGAAACTGATATTGAATAATGCACCTGAATATCTGTCTGCCCTGACCTGTGGTTTCCTGCTGGTAGGCCCTTTGCTGGCGCTGGGTTTATACGATATCAGCCGCCGCCTGGAAAATATTCGTTCGGGTTTGTTGGGCAGCGTGTTTTCCATGCGCGGGCGCTGGAGCAATATCGGTGTACTGGCGCTGGTATTGGCCGTCATCATGATGGTGTGGGCGCGCGCTTCGCTGGTGATCTTTGCTTTGTTCTATAACAAGGGCATGCCCACCATGCATGGTTTTCTGGCGCAGCTTTTTTCCCTGAATAACCTGGAATTCCTGGGTGTCTACCTGTGTATAGGTTTTATTTTCGCCAGCCTGGTATTTGCGATTAGCTGGGTATCCATACCGCTGATGCTGGACAGGGACACCGATGCCATCACGTCCATGATCATCAGCTGCGTGGCCCTGTTCGTCAATGTGCCGGTGACGCTGGTATGGGCGTCACTCATTATCGCCAGTGTGGTACTGGGTTTCATGACCTGGAACCTCGGTTTCCTGATCATCATGCCCATCATTGGTCATGCAACCTGGCATGCGTATAAGGAAGTTGTTGGCACAACGGCAGATCGCAGTGAATAAATACGTCAGCTCCAGGTCAGCACGCCCTTAGATCGTAGATAGGTTCTAAGCGTTAAGATTGATGATGCTTGCGGTGTTACCCCTTTTTCCTGGCTGTCCCAGGTCTTCTGCCAGATGATAGGCATGCTCTGCTGCTGTATCATGCTGCTGATTGTATGGGCGCTCGTGCAAGTCCAGTTTGACTGGCTGCACTGCCGTTACCTCTTCTGGTGCTGTCACGGCATCGGTGTCTGGCATCACCCATCTTTTTGCCAGCTTTTGTTCAATTCCATCTCCCATTCGAAAAGCTGCTATTGCTGCAGCAATCAGGGGATTGACGGCTGTTGGTACTCCTGTTTGTACTCCAGTTTGGACTCCATTAACGCTGACAGCTGTATTGGTCGCCGCATTCTCAAGCATCACTGAGTTTGGCTGAATACTGGTATTGGTTGTTGGTGTTGGGATTGATGCGGGGATTGATGCAGCAATGTTTGTTGCAGCAGGCAAGCTTGAGCTATCGATCCTGGTATTGGTCACGCCTGATGCCGCATTGGCCAGGTCAACTTTAGCTTGCAGTGCTTCGGAAAAGCGGATTGCCTGATTGGCTGTGATCTGGTCTTCGACGACAATCTGCTCTGGGACGACAAGATTGTTCAATTTTACGGGAACAGTCACCACGTCATTTTCTGGCAAGCTATTTACAGACGGTGATGATACTGACAGGCGTTCCGCGGGAGGCTCGCTCAGCGATGCCTGGTTTGCTTGCAAGTTGCTTGTGTTATCCAGTGTGACTGTATCTAGGGCGGGCGTGTTCAATACATTTGACTGAGCTTGATTAACCGTATCTGTACTACCCGCACTATCCCTGTCTGCCGTGGTAGCAGGGAGATTCCCGGTTTCTGCTGTATTTGAAGATACAGTGGCTGGTGAGACTATATTGGGCTCTGCTATGGCAGGCGTATTAGTTTGATCCAGTATTGCTACATCATTTGTCACTGGCAATTCTGCTGAAGTGATCTGGCTTGCCGGTGAAACGCTGCCCGCAGCTTTAGCCTGGTCAATGACTGCATTGGAATCGGATGCAGGGCTGGTATTCAGAGTTGCAGCAGGGGGATTGTTAGTGCTGGCTATTGCTGACAAGAGTGCCTCTGTGGTCAATACCTGATTGAGAAGAATCTCCGCGTTGCCAGGAACTAGCTCATTTGTATTCGTCACGCTTGAAGGGGGAGTGTTGCCAGTTGCGTCCGTGGCACTTGTGCTGGTAGTGGCAAGGGCTGTCTTTTGTGTGCTCGTGGTAGTGTAAATATTACCTGAAGAAAATTCTTGATTTTGGATAATCAGGGTGGTCTCTGCATTTCCCAGGAGTTGTAAAGATTGCGTCAATAAGGATATCGTCGCGGACGGGTCTTTCGTCAGTGCGTTTTGAAATGTCACCATATCCAGGGTCAATAGCGTGTCATTACCCGGGAGGGCGGTATTTTGTAAGCTGATACCTATTTTCGCCAGTTGCTCAAATAAAGTTTCACCGGCCGCGTTCAACGTACCGGCATTCATGGCTTGCAGCAAACTGTCGTTGCTAGTAGGTATCAAAGGATACGCTGCAAGATTGGAGTTGCTTGCCTGGAAGCGGTTAAAGCTGTCTACCAATAGTTCTGCAATCAGCGTGAGTTGAGCCATATCCAGCTTAGTCTGCTTGGTCTGGTTCGTATTGGCCTGAATAACTGCATCGTTTACCGCCACTGGCGCCGTGTTTTTGCTCTGCAGGCGAGTCGTGCTGGCAAGCAATTCACCCAAAGTAGAAACGTCGACGATAATACTATTGCTTTGGATTGCATCCAGGAAACTCAGATGAGCACTCGCTCCCGACGACAGGGCATTGACTGCATTCAGGCTGAAGTCTGATGCAGTTTGTAGTGCCGGTATCGATGCGGAAGCGACTGGCGAGATGTTCATGTTGTGCCTGCTTTCTATGCGGCATATTCTGATTGATGCCCAAGACATGAGTCTCTTCGGTCATTGGCAGTACGTCCGTACGCTGACACACTTTGTCTACGGTACTTTTGGCTTGTTGGGAATAAAAAAATCCCCGTAGCGATTGCTACGGGGATTTTTCATGTTGGCTTTCAGTACTTATTTTAAGGACGGAATAGCTTGCGGTAGCAGCGCTTTGACCGGTTGCTCCTTGAGTCTCTTTTCCAGTAATTGTATGGCGGTTTCCAGTTGCTGATCCTTGCCGTTGAAGGTGGCATGCGGCAGATTGTCCACTTCGACATCCGGGGCCACGCCTACACCTTCCACCAGCCAGCGGCCATCCGTGCCAAATTGCGCATTTTCAGCAGCCCTGATCATGCCATTGTCGGACAGGGTATTTCCGTCCGACAGCCAGACGCCGGCACCCGCAGTACGTTTGCCGACCAGTGGGCCGAGCTTCAATGCCTTGACGCCAGCGGCAAAGGTTTCACCGTCAGAGTAAGTCAGTTCATCCACCAGTACCACCAGATGACCACGGAAGGTTTGCTGCATGTTGACATATGGCGCAGACGTTGGTGTGGACCAGAATGCCCAGGCCTTGCGCAATAGTTTTTCTATGATCCAGCTGTCGATATTGCCGCCGCGATTGCGTCGTACGTCGATGATCAGGCCGTCGCGGTCGATATTGCTGTAAAAATCACGGGCAAAGCTATTGATGTCTTGCACCCCCATGGCGCGCAGGTGCAGATAGCCGATGCGGCCCTGGGTCAGCTTGTTGACCTGTTCGCTACGGCTTTGTTCCCAGTCGCTGTAACGCAGATTCGCGTGTTTCATCATATTCACCGGCGTGACAATAACGGCACGAACTGCCTGGTCGCCACGTTTTACATGCATCAATACCTGTTTATCGGCCTGGTTGGTCAACAGGTCCGAAATGTCGCGCGCTTCCAGCACTGGCTGGCCATTGATGGCGGTGATGATGTCGCCTTCCTTGACATCCAGATCAGGTTGTGACAGCGGGGTGCTTTCGGATGGCAATTCCGGTTCGGTATGATAAATATGATCGATACGGTAGCCTGTATTGGTGCGGCTCAGTACGGCACCGAGCGAAGCAGCCTGGCCTTCCGCAGCTACACGGCGGACATCGCCAGGGCGGGTTTGCGAATGCAGGGTGCTGACTTCACTGGCCATCAAGCCAAGGACATCATTCAACTCGGCCCTGTCGGTCACGCGATCCACGAGCGGCGCATATTTGCTGCGCACCTTGTTCCAGTCGACGCCACGCATTTTGTCATCGAACAAAAAGTCGCGGTGCATGCGCCAGGCATCGGCATACATTTGCTGCCATTCGAGTTTGGGGCTGAGGAAGAAACTCCAGTCACTGATGTTGACCTTGGCCTTGCTTATGTCGGACGGTTGTCTGGCACCGGCTTCAACGATGATGAAATCACCCGGGCCAGTGGTGCTGTGCACACGATAAAACACATGCTTTTTGTCGGCAGACAAATCAAACTGACGTATATTGCCCGCAAAAATGTCTGGTTGCGGCGCAGTTTTGCTGATGGCCAGGGTTTTCAGTGTGGCCTTGCCATCGGTGCCGTCGAGCTCGGTAAAATACAGGCGCTTGTCATCCATCGCCAGTTCACGATAATTGCCATAGGCCAGTGGCACCTGGTACAGCCGGTCTGCCAGACCGCTGTATTGAATGGCGGGCAGGACAGGTTTCGCCGGCTTCTTGCTGTCCTCGGCTTTGTCTGTAGCCTTGTCAGCAGGTTTTTCAGTCACCTTATCATTTGATTTATCGTTTGATTTTTCGCCTGGCTTGTCAGTCGATTTGTCGACGGCTTTATCAGTGTTTTTGTCTGTGGCTTTGTCTGCCTGTTTGTCTGCCTGTTTGTCTGCCTGTTTGTCTGGCGTCTTGTTCAGTTCATCATCTGCCTTGAACGGGAAACGGGTGCCAGTCTGCAGGGCCAGTGCGTAAATGCCGGTGCGTTTTTCAAAATGCGGCCCCATGTTGCGGTCACCCCAGGGCGCGCGATTGCTGACCTGGAAGTTGCGTTCAGAGTAGAAGTACAGCCAGTGGCCATCCGGTGAAAACACAGGGTGGTGCGAGTTGTATCTGTCGCTGGTGACGAAGTGCAATTGCTTGCTGTCCAGCGCATACAGACCTATCTGCGGTCTTTGCATTTTATTGTCGGCCCTGACGATGGCGATGGTCTTGCTGTCTGGCGACCAGACGACTTCCTCCTGTCTGTCAGCCCCGATTTTGCCGGCATCATCAATCACCTGATTGGTTTTTGTAGCCAGATCCAGCAGCCACAGTTTGCCGCGTTTGTCGGTATGTGCCAGCCACTTACCGTCGGGAGAAGGGAAAATGTGGTAGCGATAGACGCTGCCATTGGTGGTCAGCATTTCTGGCTTGCCTACGCCATTGGCCGGGAATTTCCATATTTCATTTTCACCACTGGTATCGACAATCGCAAATACCGACTTGTCATCATGCGAAAAAATGGCTTCGCGGGCGCGTGCGTTTTCTGGAATCGGTAAGTCGATGCGGCGTTGCGGGCCGGTGCTGGCTATCGTTACGCGGCCGCGGGCGGTGAACAGCAGGCGCTCTTCCTTACCGGATATTTCTACATTCGTCAGATATTCCAGTGGCGTCTTGATCTGGCGTTTGCGCTGCTGGTCAAAATCAGATACCAGGTCAATGTTGATGAGTTCGTCCTTGGCGCTGGCAATATCCAGCACGCGCAGGTCCGCCCCCAGTTGATAGGCGATCTTGCCATCGCCCAGGCTGGCGTTGCGTACTTCCCATTCCTTGTGCTGGGTCAGCATACGGGTATCGCTGCCATCGGGACTGGCGCTCCAGATATTGAAAGCACCATTGCGGTCGCTGACGAAATACAGGCGGCCTTTCCACCACATGGGGCGGCGGTTATTGCTGGTGTCGCCGCTAAACAGCTGGGTGGCTTCGGTCTTGGCCTGGATGTCATAACGCCAGACTTGTGCCGTGGCACCACCACGATACTGCTTGACATTATCATTCGTCATTTGCAGACCAAAGCGGGTGAAGTACAGGTATTTGCCGCTGTCGTCGAGTACCGCTTCATTCGCATCGGCCACCGGGAAGACACGGCGCAACATGGTCTGCGGGTTGATGGCAGCGACCACGCGATGGGAAGAGGGGCCAGTGCTGTTCAGTGTACTGACCAGGACTTCGCCACTGGTGGTCCAGCCCAATACGTTGACCTGGTCATTTTCAAAACTGATGCGCTTGGGCACACCACCACTCATGGGCATGACGTAGGCTTCAGTCGGTCCTTCATAAGCGGCTGAAAATGCCAGCCATTTGCCGTCATGCGAGATGGCAGGCAAGATCTCTGCCGCCGGGTGCGTGGTCAGCCTTTGTGCCTGCCCGCCACTACTTGCCACTTTCCATAAATCACCTTCCGCAGTAAATACCACTGCGTCTGCGCGTATGCTGGGGAAACGATAATAGGCCGGCGCGGCCAGTGCCTGCATGGATGTCGAAGTGATCAGGCCGGCCAGGCTGAGGGTAAGCGCAAGTGTCGAAAGTCTCATTTTTGTCTGGTATTTGTCTGGATATAAGAGAACGGGAGTGGTTTTGCGTTTTTGTATCAATTTTGTGTCAAATATGCCGCAAATCTGGTTAATAAAACGGCAAAAATTGCACCAATTGTTAAACAATATGAGTTTTTTGCCGATGGTGGGCGGCAAACTTCTGGCATACTTTGGCTTTAATATTTCCAATTGGAAATGGTGCGGTGGCAGGCCAGGAGTCATGATGAGACAAGTCAATGTTTGCAAAGTTCTTGCAATTCTTTTTATTTCGGCAGAATTTTCGACATCGTCGGCACAGAATGTCACGTTCTCTATCGACACCCAGGTTGAGCGCAAAGCCATCAGTCCACTGATTTATGGATATAACGCTTATGCCGACGGCAGCAACCGGGCTGGCCTGGCAAATCAGGGTGGTTTGGCCAGCCTGCAAGGCTTGAACTTGCGCTCGCGCCGTCTGGGCGGCAACAATATGACCAGCTATAACTGGGAAAATGGTGTCAGCAATTCAGGCGCTGACTGGTGCAATTCATCCAATGCTGGCGTGAGCGCCATGACCGGTGCCGGTGACCCTAACCAGGCTGCCGGGCTGGCTTATTATGCGCCTGGCGCTGCTCTCAAGAATTTTCATGACCAGTCACTGGTGCTGGGTACGTATTCCCTGTTGCAGTTGCCTGCCGCTGGCAAGTTGCCAAAAGATATCGTTAATTTAAATCCACCTTCTACCTGCAATAATTCCCAGCTATGGCAAAGCACGGCTGGGCCGGCCAATCTGGATGCTGCGCGCTGGGTAGACATCGTCAATGACAAGCCGGCCGCTGTTGGTGCCCTGAGCCTGACACCAGGCCTGACGGATGGGGTGGTGTATATCGATGAAGAAATCAATTTCCTGTTGCAACAGTACGGTGCAGCAGCGACTGCCAGCGGCATCAAGGGTTACGAACTCGACAATGAGCCAGACCTGTGGCATCACTGGGCCACCAGCAGTGGCGACAGTGGCACCCATGCCAATCTGTATCCGCAAGTGAGCACCGTCAGCGATGTGCTGCAAAAGAATATCGCCCTGGCAAATACCATCAAACGCATGGATGGCGGGGCTGAAACCTATGGCCCGGCCATTAGCGGCTACCTGGGTCTGTTCAGCTTGTGGGCAATCTGGGATGGTTCGCAATCACACCAGCCGGCGGACTGGGCACAATACAATGTCGAACCCTATGTCAGCAATGGTAGTGGTGACCTTTATCGCTACAACGGCATGACCATGGCAACTGCCTATCTGGCGAAGATGCAGCAGGCTTCCCAATCGGCAGGCAAGCGCTTGCTGGATGTGTTTTCATTCCATTATTATCCGCAGGCTTCCAGCAGCACCACCGATAGGGTGCAGGCAGCACGTAGTCTGTGGGATGCCACTTATGTGGAACCGACCTGGATCACCCAGTCGGGCAATGGCTTTACTGATGGTCGTGGATTGCAAATGCTGCCCAAGTTGCAACAGGCCATCACGGATTTTTATCCAGGTACCAAACTGGCGGTTACCGAATATGATTTTGGTGGCAAGTCAGATATTACCGGGGCCATTGCACAGGCTGATGCCCTGGGCAGTTTTGGCAGGCAGGGTGTGTACCTCGCCACCTATTTTGGTGATGCCGAAGGTTTTATTGCCTCCGGCTTCAAAATCTATAGAAATTACGATGGCAATAAATCGGTCTTTCCTGCCACCTCGATCAAGGCTGTTGCCAGCAACAATGCCAATGCAGCGGTGTATGCGGCAGTCGATGCCAGTGACCCGAATGTCATCCATGTGATTGCCATCAACCGCCTGGCCAGTGCTCTTAGCAGCAGTTTCCAGCTCAGCCATCCGGTGACGCTGAAATCGGCCCAGGTCTGGGGTGTCAGCGGCAGTAATACTGCCGTAACTGCCAGAAGCGGCCTGAACAATATTACGCAAAACAAATTCAGCTATAGCCTGCCAGCACGGTCGGTGTTGCATTTTGTGCTGAAGCCTTGATCAGATCGTAAACACGTTCTGAGGAATTCAGCTTTGCAGCACTTTAAGAATCAGCTTGCCATTGTTTTCACCGGTGAATAATTTCTGGAAAGTTTCAGGAAATTTTTCCAGTCCCTCGACAATATCTTCACGGCTTTTCAGTTTGCCAGAGCTGATCCAGCCACCCATGACCATGGCAGCTTCCATGGCGCGTGGGTAAAAGTCGGACACCATCACGCCTTTCATCGTTGCCCGTTTCACCATCAGGTTCAGGTAATTCGATGGTCCTTTGATCGGGGTGGTGTTGTTGTATTGTGAAATCGCTCCGCAGATGACGACGCGGGCACCAAAGGCCAGCTGTGCCAGAGCGGCATCGAGAATATCGCCGCCGACATTGTCGAAATACACGTCTATGCCATTCGGGCAGTGCTGGCGCAAAGCGGCGCTCACATCTTCCGTCTTGTAATCGATGGCCGCATCAAAGCCCAGTTCTTCAGTCAGGTAACGGCATTTATCGGCACCACCGGCAATACCGACCACACGCGCCCCCTTGATTTTGGCAATCTGGCCGACGACGGTACCGACAGCACCGGCAGCACCCGATATCACCACCGTATTGCCTTCCTTGGGTTGCCCGACTTCAAGCAGGCCAAAATAAGCCGTCATGCCAGGCATGCCCAGCGTACTCAGGTAGAGGGGCAAGGGGGCCAGTTTGGCATCCACCTTGGTGATGCCCTTGCCATCGGAATACGCATATTCCTGCATGCCCAGTATGCCGCTTACGTGGTCACCGGCGACAAATTTGGGATTCTTGCTGGTGACGACCTGGCCGACTGCCAGTGCGCGCATGACTTCGCCGATGGCGACAGGTGGCATGTAAGAGTTTTTGCTTTCATTCATCCAGCCACGCATGGCCGGGTCAAGCGAGATATACAGGTTCTTGATCAAGACTTCACCGTCCTGCAAATCGCGCAGTTGCTCGGTGACATAGTTGAAATCGCTGGCTTTGACACTGCCCTGAGGGCGGCTGGCAAGCTGAAACTGGTAGTTGATGGTGTTCATTCTATTTTCCCTGGCGGTTATTGTTAGGTAGCAACGTGTTAGGTAGCAACGTGTTAAGCAGCAAAGCGCTGACCATGAAGAACAGTATAGGCAGGATATTGTTGCCTGATAAGGTAGACATATCGCATAATATTGTTGCTTATAACGGGACAATAAACAGGATGATTCCATGCTGAATCCACAACACCTGGCTGTGTTTGCCACCATCGTGTGTACTGGCAGCATCAGCAAGGCAGCCATACAACTGGGCTGCGGCAAGTCGCTGCTATCGCGGCAATTGGCCGCCCTGGAGCAGAATTTGGGTGCACGCTTGCTACAGCGCTCCACCCGCAAGCTGACGCTGACCGAGATCGGTGAGCAGGTCTTGCATGAAGCGCAGCGCATCGAGACAGCGCTGGCAAATATTGAACAAATGGCCGGGCAGCACCAGCAAGAAGTCAGAGGGCGTTTGCGCGTTACTTGCCCCATGCCTGCCGTTGCCAGGCTGGTACCGGTCATGACCGAGTTTTGCCGCCGCTATCCGCACATTGATTTTGCGCTGCAAGTTGAAGACAGACTGGTGGATTTGATAGCAGAACAAATTGATGTCGCCATTCGCGTCGCCCATCTGGATGACTCCAACCTGATCGCGCGCAAGCTGGTGGATAGTCAGCGCATACTTTGCGCGGCCCCTGCCTATCTGGCAAGCGCGGGCCATCCGGTTGTGGCCGAGGATTTGAGTCGGCATGCCTGTCTGCTGTATATCAACGCTGGCAGGGCAAATGATGAATGGACTTTGCTACAGCACGGTGAAACCAGGAAAGTCAGAGTGAGCAGCCACTTTCAATCCAACAATGGCATGGCCCTGGTGGCTGCCGCTTGTTCTGGTGCCGGTATTTTGCTGATAGACAGGCTGATAGTCAGCAAGCACTTGCAAAGCGGAGAATTGGTGCCTGTGCTGGACAATTATCAATTGCCCAGTGGTTCACCGGTGTATGCGGTTTATCCGGCGCGTGACTGGCTGGCATTGAAGACGGCCACTTTCGTGGCCTTCTTGCAAGAGCGATTATTTAGCAGTGTCTGATGCTGCCAGTGGCTGGCCTTTGCCAATGTTTTGCTCAAGGAATTTCTCTACCCGTCCCCAAAAATCGATATTGTTTTTGAGCAGGAAAAAACCGTGACCTTCTTCAGGGTATTCCACCCATTCCACATTGGCATTTTTTTCCTTGATCGCCTTATAGAATTTGGTGCCATGATCTATCGGTACGCGGTGGTCACGTTTGCCATAAGCCATCAGTAAAGGGCGGGTCAGCTTATCGGTATTTTGCAAAGGTGAAGTGGCTTTCAGTTGCGCTGCATCCTTGACCTGGTCACCGATCAGTACAGGCATGCCGAACCATTTCCACTCATCTGAAAAATCACTCCAGTGGATGTCGTACATCAGGTTGATATCCGTCACGCCTACCCACTCTATGCCACAGCGGAAAATGTCCGGGTCTTTGATCAGGCCCATCAGGGTGGCATAACCACCATAACTGGCACCCGCAATGCAAATACGCTGGGGATCGACGTAGCCTTGGGCAACCGCCCATTTGGCCGCATCGGCAACGTCATCCTGCATAGCAAGTCCCCACTGCTTGATGCCGGCGCGGAAATGTTTTGTGCCATAACCGACGCTGCCGCGATAATCCGGTTCTATGACTGCATAACCGCGTGAAGCGAGAAATTGAGCTTGTGGATCCCAACTCCAGTGGTTGCCGCGTAAATACGGGCCGCCATGCACTAACACTACGGCGGGCAGGTTTTTGCCAGGACTGTTTTTCGGCAGGGTCAGATTAACTGGTATCTGCATGCCATCGCGGGTCGTGTAGTTCAGCATTGCTTTTTCAGCCATTTGCTCGGGCTTGATGTCAGGCTTGCTGACACCCAGGCGTACCAACTTACCTGTGCTGAAATCAAACAATTGCCATACACCTGGTGCAATATCTGAATAAGAATGGACCAGCGCAATATTGGTTTTCAGGTCAGAAGGAAAATGCAGGGAGTTATACGTGTCGGGCAGCAGCGCATCAATCTGTTTTTGTTTCTCTGCGATGGAGTCATCAAACCATAGTGTGGCTGGCCGGCTCATTTCATAACGCAGGCCCAGCACTTTCTTTTGTGGCCCGTTGTAGACCAGTTGCCCGGAAAAATCATAGCCTTTGAGTGAAATCACAGGCTCAGATTCCAATTGATTCTTTTCCAGATCAAAACGATATAGTGAACTGAGATCTTTACCATTGTTGGCCCGCACGTATAAATCACCTTCCGGGCTGAAAAAAACAGGGGTAATTCTGTCGTACGAAGTCCAGGTTGAGGTGGCCAGTGTGCGCCAGGCATTTGTTTTCGGATCTTTATAATGAATGATGGATTTTTCGTTCTCGGTCGTGACCGCAATCCGTGCTACGCCAGCCTTGTCTATGAGCCAGGTATTGACCTTGCCGGGACGGGGGACCAGTTCAGTATTGCCCGTCATGGTGTTCAGGCGATACAGATCAAACACATCGGAGCCTGCTTCTACTGCCTGGATCACATAAATATCCGGCGATGTGGAACCATGGGCAATATCAAGGAAATGGGTGTACCAGGGTAATTCATTACCGACAACCTTGGTATGTCTGCCAGTGAATTCATGTGTTACCAGGCGCAGACGTTTGCTGCGGTCTTTGTTGACGGCATACAGGCCGTGGCCAAAAAAGCGTTGAGCTTCCTTGTATTGCAAATCCGTCAGGTCATAGACCAGCCTGTCATTATTAATCCAATGGAAAGTCCTGACATCCTTGTCTTCATAATTGGCAATAATTTCAGGGCGCAGTTTGCCGACTTCCAGTACGGCCAGTACCATGCGGTCATGGGCACCCTTCATGATCATGGCAATGTTTTTACCATCAGGTGACAGGCGGGCATCGCTGAACTGGGATTCTTTGAAAAAGCTGGCGATAGGGATGGGCTCAGCCGCCGCATACGATATCGGGGCGTGGAGTACAAACAGGCTGCTAAAAATGCTGAATGCGATTTTGCAGGCCACTGGCTTATAAAAATTGTGCATGTGCGCTTTGATTGCGTGAATGGAATTCTGCATTGTATACATTTTAAAAAAGACAAAAATGTTTTTTAGGCAGTATTTTTACTGCAATAAAAAAGGTCTGTGCAACTCTCGCCGCACAGACCAATTCATTGAAACTGAAGGTGAAACTTAGCTGAAGGTGAAACTTAGTTTTTGACTTGCTGTATCAGCACACGCAACATGCTGATCAACTGGTCAATTTCTTCCTTCGTCACATTCAGTGCCGGCATGAAGCGCAGTAGGTCAGGGCGGGGTGAATTGAGCAGCAAGCCTACCGGTTCCATATCGCGTGCAGCCTCCACCAGTTTGCCGCCGATGCTGTCGCCCAGCTTCAAGGCGCGTAGCAAGCCAAAGCCGCGTTCACCCTGCATGCCGAATTCGGCAGACAATTGCTCCAGTTGCTGGCTCAGGTACTCGCCTTTTTCCTTGACTGCTGCCAGGAAGCCGGGCTTGGTCAGTTCCTTGAACACGGCAATGCCGACGGCGGTCATCAACGGTGCGCCGTTGTAGGTGCCGCCCTGGTCGCCAGGAACGAAGCAGGCCACTTCTTCACGGCACAGCAAGGCACCCAGTGGTACGCCGCCACCGATACCTTTGGCCAGCGTCATGATGTCTGGTTCTATATTTGACAACTGATAGCCGAACAGTTCACCGGTACGCCCCATGCCGGATTGCACTTCATCCACGATCAGCAGGATGCCGTGTTTCTTGGTCAGGGCGCGCAAGGCTTGCATGAATTCCGGGCTGGCAGGAATGACACCGCCTTCACCTTGTACCGGCTCCAGCATGATGCCGACGGTTTTGTCGGTGATCAGCTTTTCTACCGAAGCGATATTGTTCAGATCTGCCTTGGGAAAACCGCTAACTTGCGGGGCAAAAATCGTGTCCCAGCCTGGTTTGCCGGACGCCGACATCATCGCCAGGGTACGTCCATGGAAGCCATGGTCAAAGGTAATGATTTCAAACGCGCCATTCTTGTTCAACTGCCCCCACTTGCGTGCCAGTTTGACGGCGCCTTCATTGGCTTCGGCACCGCTGTTGGTGAAAAACACGCGATCAAAGCAAGAATTTTTAGTCAGCAGATCGGCAAACTCCAGCATCGGTGCGTTATAGAACGCCGGGGAAGGGTTCAGCAGTTTTTTGGACTGGCTGACCAGGGCTTCGTGGATGACGTCGGGGCAGTGGCCCAGGCAATTGACGGCCCAGCCTTGCAGATAGTCCAGATATCGCTTGCCCTTGTGATCAGTCAGCCACATGCCCTTGCCTTCGACGAACACGAGTTCGGGGCGCGGTGTGATGTACATCAGGGAATTTACGTTGTACTGACTGAATTCCATTTCAAGACTCCTAAGGTCGTTACAGTGGGGGGAAGGACAAAAAATCAGGATAAAAAAAAGCCACAGGATGGAACCTGTGGCTGGATATTCGTGGTGCCGCTTTTTACGCGCACGCTCACTCTTACATCGGCCCAGGCTCGCTTGGCGAGACGCGACGTCGTGCAATATTTGGTGAAGACATGTCAGTAAAAATTTTCATAAAACGGATAGTAGGACTTTTTGCGCACTGCGTCAAAATAATTTTGTATGATTTTTTGTATCAATACCTGCCACATGCTTTTATGACATGCAGCAGGCTGACAGGGTCAATTCGCCAGATCTGCCTCTGAGGTAAAGGAATCTGCATAGAACTCGTCCGCAGGTAACTGGCACTGTGCCGTGAAGTCACGTTTGGCTGATTCCACCACGACCGGTGCGCCGCAGGCATATACCTGGTAGCCCGACAGGTCGGCATGATCGGCTATGACAGCCTGGTGTACAAAGCCTTGACGGCCAGTCCAGCCATCTTGTGGCAGGGCATCAGAGATCACCGGGATATAAAGGAAGCCAGGCAATTGCGCGGCCCAGTCCTTGCACAGGGCATCCATGTACAGGTCGGCTGGGCGGCGGCCACCCCAGTACAGGCTGACAGGGCGTTTGGATTCGATATGGATCAGGTGCTCCACCAGTGCCTTGATCGGGGCGAAACCGGTACCGGACGCTAGCAGGATAATGGGCTTTTCGCTATCTTCACGCAGGAAGAAGGTGCCTTGCGGGCCCTCAAAACGCAGGATGTCGCGTTCCTTCAGTGTGGAAAAGACCTGGTCGGTGAACAGTCCGCCCGGCATATGGCGCACGTGTAAGCTGATATGTTCATCCAGGTGAGGGGCATTGGCCATGCTGTAGCTGCGGCGCTTGCCATCCCGCAGCATGAATTCTATGTACTGGCCGGCGCGGTATTGCAGGCGCTCGTTGGCAGGCAATTGCAAGGCGATGAGCATGACATCGTCAGACAGTTTTTCCAGTTTGGCAATGCGGCTAGGCATTTTCTTGACAGGGTAATCACCGTCAGCAACGATTTCGCGTGCTTCTATGGTCAGGTCGGATTGTGGCCTGGCGCAGCAGAACAGGGACATGCCCTGTGCCTCTTCAGCTTCTGGCAGGGCACGCACCTGATGCGGGCCGTGTTTGACCGTGCCGCTGGCTACCTTGCCTTTGCACGAGCCGCAGGCACCATTTTTACAGCCGTAGGGCAATACTATGCCAGCGCGCAGGGCTGCTGACAGCACGGTTTCATCTTCGTCACAGCTGAATTGACGACCACTAGGGGTGACAGTTACTTGAAAAGTCATCGGGTATGTTTTGAAATAAGTAGGGTCTGTTCTGGATACCGCAACGCTTACGCCGGGCTTGCTCTGCCAAACGAGGGCAGACAGGAATCAAACGGGAGCACATGATAGCGTAAATCCGGCAAGACCAAAAGCGCGCATACTGACAGCACTTGGGTGACCGTCACTTATTGGCAGGAAGGCATGAAAATAGAGCGCGTTACGGTATATTATCTGCTGAGTACGATCAGTATCTGAGTATAAATGAGGAGGGGGCGGACCTTACCATTTTTGCGGGGTATTTAACTTATGTTAATTATTTCCTCCAGGGAACCCAGTACAATTGTCATATTGAGTGCATTCTTGGCTCAAGTGCCGGTTTTCTTGTTTGCAGAATGCGTTCTGACGAAGAAAATGGTGCTTCGCAATAGAAACATGACGGCAGTGTCGTCGTAAAAGCTTTAAAGGAGTTGATATGAGCTGGTTCCTGAATTTGAAGATCGCCTACAAATTGTTGCTTTCTTTTTTGGTGGCCTTGAGTCTGACACTGGCCACGGGCATTTTTGGGATTGTGCAAATCTCGCGCCTGAATGTAGCTTCCACCGGTGTTCTTACCGACACCTTGCCCAGCGTGCGTTATGCCCTGCTGATGAAGGCAACCCTCAACCGCATGCGGGTGTCCGAACTGCAGCACATCCTGTCCAACGAAGAAGCTGATTACAGCTACTACGAAAAAAGCATAGAATCCCGCACCACGGAATTCATGGGCTATGAATCCAAGTACCGCCTGCTGGTCAGTTCGCCGGAAGAAAAACAGATATTCGATTCTCTGGCACAGTCCTTCACTTCGTATGGAAATGCCAGCAAAAAATTGCTGACCTTGTCGCGGGCGGGGAATACTGAAGAAGCACGCAAGGCGATCCGCGGTGATTCCGTCAAATTATTCCGTGGCGTGAATGATCTGGTCGATAAACTGGTGGAACTGAGCCAGGCGGAAAGTGAACGTGCCCTGGTGACCAATGACAGCCTGTTTTCATCGTCCCGTTTATGGATAGCCGGCATCCTGGCGGTTGCCATGGTACTCAGCGTGATCCTGGCACTGTGGATTGCACGCCTGATCAGCCGGCCATTGCGTGCCGCAGTCAGCATTGCCGAAAGCGCTGCCAGCGGCGACCTGACGGTATCGATTGAAGCCGGTTCTGAAGATGAAATCGGTCAGTTGTTGCGCGCCATGCAAACGATGAATACCAGCTTGCAGAAACTGGTAGGCCAGGTACGCGAAGGGACCGACGCCATTGGCACAGCGTCGCAAGAAATTGCTACCGGCAATCTTGATTTATCGGCCAGGACCGAACAACAGGCAGCATCGCTGGAAGAGACCGCATCGGCGATGGAAGAACTGACTTCCACCGTCAAGCAGAATGCAGATAACGCACGTCATGCCAATAGCCTGGCTGCGTCCGCCACCACGGTGGCGGGCAAGGGTGGTCAGGTGGTCAATGAAGTGATCGCGACCATGAGCTCCATCAATGATTCGTCCCGCAAGATTGTGGACATCATCAGCGTCATTGACGGCATCGCCTTCCAGACCAATATTCTTGCGCTGAATGCCGCCGTCGAAGCAGCCCGTGCCGGCGAACAGGGGCGCGGCTTTGCCGTGGTCGCCAGCGAAGTGCGTAACCTGGCGCAACGCAGTGCCTCCGCCGCCAAGGAAATCAAGGAATTGATCAATGACTCGGTAGAAAAAGTCGGGGCCGGCAGCAAGCTGGTGACCCAAGCCGGCAGCACCATGGAAGAAGTGGTCGACAGCGTGCGTAAAGTCAGTGACATCGTCAACGAGATCAGCTCTGCCACGATGGAGCAAAGCAGTGGCATAGAAGAAGTCAACACCGCCATCATCAAGATGGATGAAGTCACGCAGCAAAACGCCGCACTGGTGGAAGAAGCCGCTGCTGCCGCGCAATCCATGCAAGACCAGGCCGTACAACTGACCAATGCCGTCAGCGTATTCAGGCTGGATGCAACTACTGTGCGCAGGGCTACGCCAAGGTAGACAGGGGTCGGCCGAGGTAGGTCGAACTTAAGCGGCGCTGGTCAGTGGCAGTTTTTTATGCTCAGTGTCGCTGGAGTGCTGTCTTTTTTCAGCAGATCGGATTCCGCCATTTTCGTCAATCGCTGCAATTCGCCATTGGCTGTGAATTGGCTGATGGTGCCAGCGATAGTCGCCGCCAGCGATTTGTGCCTGATATTCAGGTAATGATGGGCGGGCTGGACCAGCAAGACCATTTTTTCTGAGATGGCGTCAGCCCCCGCTATCTTGTTCATGGCCCGGTAGGCGCTATACCTGGAATCCACGGCCACATCGATACGGCCAGCCACCAGCATCTTGAAAAGACTTTCCGAGGTATCTGCAAACGTGATTCCGGGCAGGCCTTCGGTGGCATTCTGGGCGTTCATGATGCCACGGACCACACCTACTTTCAGCGTCTGCAAATCACTTTTCTTGTTGATGCTGAGATCGCGGCTTTTTATCGCATAAGCCAGTGTTTCAACCACGATATAGGCTGGGTCTATGCGCAAGAGTTCCGGGTGTGCTGCGGCATAATTGGGTGGGCGCAGGGCTTCGCCGTCAATATGCCCGGCCTTGGCTTCTTTGGTGGCTCGCAGGGGCGGCAGGTTGATAACGCAAAAACGCAGCCCTGCCTGCTTGTATACTTCACTCAGTATGGACGCGCCAACAAGCCCGGTGGCAGAGTCGACATTGACTGAAATCTGCAGGGGTGCAGGCGTTTCTGCGACAAGATTTGTCGCAAGTAGCAAGGCCATCACATTCATTGATTGTTCCTTGTTTGTTCCTTGTACCGGTTCCTTGCCTGTCCCCAGGCATCTGTACCCGTCAACGTCAGGAGTGCAATGCAGTCCCGCTGCCGGATGTAAGATCGTAAGGTTCTAAGCGATGTAGCAACAAATAGTGCCATATTCCTTGTAACTTGACTGTGGTAAAAGCGCAAATCTTTTACTGCGCAAACGCGTCACTCTTTAGTGCCGCTCTCTCGTGCCGACACCGGGTGTACGGATGGTGTTTGATCGGTCAAGAAAATGTGTCCATGGCTGCCTTAAAAATCATAAAGAGAAACTTTGGCATACAATCCTGGACATGACAAAACAATGTATGCAAATCGGCAAGCCGCGCTTGCTTATCGTGGGTTGTGGTGATGTCGGCATGCGCCTGCTGCCTTTGTTGCAGACGCACTTCCGGGTATTTGCCCTGACCAGCCAGGCGGCCCGCTGTGCCGAATTGCGGGCAGCAGGGGCAGTGCCCATCCTGGCCAATCTGGACCAGCCGCATAGCCTGGCCCGGCTGGCCGGTTTGGCAAAGCGGGTCGTGCATCTGGCACCGCCGCGCAGTGAAGGGGATACCGACATCCGTACCCAAAACCTGATTGCAGTTTTGGCTGACCAGAGCCAACTGGTCTATGTCAGCACCACCGGTGTGTATGGTGATTGTGGCGGTACCGAGTTTGATGAAACCAGAAGCGTGAAACCGCAGAATGCCCGGGCAACACGGCGGGTAGCGGCAGAGCTTAGCTTGCGTGCCTGGGCCAGGCGCAGCCAGTCCTGTTTGGCCATCTTGCGCGTGCCCGGTATTTATGCGGCAGAGCGCCTGCCACTGGAACGCTTGCACAAGGGGACACCAGCCCTGACCGAGGCTGATGACGTATACACCAATCATATCCATGCCGATGACCTGGCGCAGTTGATACGGCTGGCACTGTTTCGTGCTTCACCCAACCGTGTTTATCATGCGGTGGACGACAGTGATATGAAGATGGCAGCCTATTTTGACCTGGTGGCGGATAGCTTTGAACTGCCACGCCCGCCGCGTCTGCCACGGGCAGAACTGGCGCAACAGGTCAGTCCGGTATTGCTGTCTTTCATGTCGGAATCGCGGCGTTTGCGCAATCAGCGCATCAAGCTGGAACTGGGGGCTCGCCTGCGTTATACCTCGGTCAGGGAAGGCGTGCTGGCTGCGCTGGAATCCAGCGGCAGGACGACAAAGAAGACCGAACCCTGACCTTCTTCGCTGTGGAAGCCGATTTCGCCCCCCATTTTTTCTATCATGGTCTTGCTCAGGCTGAGGCCCAGCCCGGTCCCCGCATATTTGCGGGCAGCCTTGGCATCTTCCTGGGTAAATTTTTGAAAAATGCTGCTTTTGAATGCTTCTGAAATACCGATGCCATAGTCCTGCACTTCAATCCGGGCATGATTTGCATTGGCAATGATGGTGACATCAACCCGTCCGTTCTCACGCGAAAACTTGATGGCGTTGGACAATAAATTCGACAAGACCTGGGTAAAACGCTGCGAATCTAACCAGACCGGCAAGGCACGTTCTGCCAGCAGCTTGCAGCGTATGTCCACGCCAAAATTTTGGGCATAACCCAGGTTTGACTGTATGGTGTGTTGCACCAATTCGTCCAGCAACAGGCTTTCAAAATGAAATTGCATGTTGCCGTATTCAAGTTTTTCAAAATCCAGCAAGTCATTGATCAGCTTGGTCAGGCGTGTGGCATTGTCGTTTGCCATGAGCAGCATGCTGCGTGCCTTGTCAGGGATTTCCCCGGCGACGCCACCCACCAGCAAACCCAGTGCCCCGCGTATGGAGGTCAGCGGTGTGCGCAATTCATGCGAAACGGCAGATACAAATTCAGATTTCAGTTTTTCAGCCCTTTTTTTCTCTGACAGGTCATGCATGATGATGACCAGCAGCACTTTCTGCCCAAGCTTGACGCGGGTGATGGCCAGTTCTACCGGTACTTCCTGACCGTCTTTTTTGATGGCCATGACTTCTTCGCGGTCGCTTTTCCCGCTTTCTTCAAATGACATGTCAGGCGGCGAGCTGGTCAAATGGCGTACCAGTAACTGGCACGAACCAGGATCGGGAAACAGGGTCAGCAAGTTCAGCCCAGGCAGGCTGCCATGTGTATAGGTGAGCAGAATTTCCGCCGATTGATTGGCTGATTCGATGACGCCATATTCATCGGTAGTGAGTATGCCTTCTGCCGCATTGTCGAGTATGGTGCGCATTCTTTCTTCACTGTCGTGCAGTTGCGTGGTTCTTTGTGCGACCAGTTTTTCGACGCCATAGGTGTGTGCGGTGGCGACCAGCAGATAGGTACCCAGCAGGCCGGTGAACAGCAGGCCACCTATCATGGTGATCCAGGTGATCCAGGCGACATGGGATTTCCAGTATGCGGACGAAGGCTGGGCCAGGAAGGCATATTGCCTGCCCCCGAAATTGATGGTGGCCTGGAACAGGTAACGATTATCGATTTCTGCGATGTCGTCAAGGAAGATGCCTTTTTTCCCGGGATAAGACAGGTCATAGAATTTGACCATGACATTTTTTAAATCTTCAGACGTGAGGTTATCCTTGACCAGCTCCGCCATGCGTAACTTGCTGACGGCAGTACCGGAAAATGCAGCTTTTCTTTGGTCGATATTATCCAGGGGCTTGCCATGTTCATATACCGGGGCGAACAACAGCACATGCAGTTGCTGGTCGCCAGCTTCCAGCGATGTCAGCGGGTCGGTGACGGTCAGGCTGCCACTGTCACGCGCATCTTCGATGGCGTTCCTGCGCAATACGCTGGAACCCATGTCATAGCCGAAGAATGCCTGATTGCTAAGAAATGGTTCTATGTATTTGATCGGGTAATACTCATCCCTGACTTTTGCTTCTTCCAGAGACTGGCGTTCATTCATTTCCAGTATCTGGAAATTGGCAAAGCCTTCCCGCAGCACCGAGACTTCAAAATTTTCCCGTTGCGCCAGCGTGACTTTGGGTACCCAGGCCAAAAAGGAAATCGCTTTTTGATTGGCTAAAGTGTGGTTGACGAAAGTGCCGAATTCACCCCTGTTTACCTGGCTGGAACTGGCATACAGACGTTCAATATTGCGCATGATGTCGGAGTGATTGTCCAGCCGGTTTTGCAGACTTTGCCCGACGCGCTCTGCTTTCAGGCGAAATTCAAGCTGCTGTTTTTGCTCTTCGCGATAGCGGGTAAAAGCGAATGCCGTGACCACCAATAGCAGGCAGACAAACAGCGGTAGCATGACACTCCACCTTCTGGCACGCCAGATGGCGCGCGGTTTGCCATACAGGACCATGACGATGGGCGTAATCGTCAACACCCCAAAGGTGTCGCCGGTCCACCAGGCTATCCAGTTGTTGATGAATTCTGGCCAGGGGATGATATTCAGGGCTGCCAGGGTGGTCACACCGATGCTGGCGCTGATCAGGCAGGCGACCAGGGCACCGTAAAAAAAGAACTGGAAGATACGCTTGTCGGTGCCAAGTGACAGGTCATTCTGTAAGAAATGGCGCACCATGCGGCCGCCAGCAGCGGCTTGCAGCACGGCACCGGTAGCGACGACGGAAGAGGCGATCCAGGCACTGGCATCCAGTCTGCCACTAATGGCAAAATTGATGAGCAGATTGGCAAGCAGAGCACCGGCGGCCACCCCGGGCAAGAGCCGGTAACCACAGGTCAACACCACGCCCAGGGCAACACCGGCGGGCGGGAAAATGGCGATCGAGTAGCCGGGCGGGATGGCCAGCAGCAGCGAAAACCGTCCTAACACCGCATAGACCAAGGCGACTGCCAGGATGTGTGGTAGCAGTTGCCGGGTTGTGATGGAGGTGCTGGACGGAGCTGGCTGCATTCCTGCGTACCCTGAAAACTGCGCTAAATCAGTGATGAAGTCACTTTCAACACTTCATCGGCGGTGGTGACACCTTCTATGATCTTATAGGCACCGGCAATGCGCAAGGGTTTCATATCATCCTTGACACTTTGTGTGCGCAGGGCGTGGATATCGGCTGCTTCAGTAATGAGCTTGCTGAACGGCAGGGTGACGGTCAATAGTTCATACAGGCCGGTACGCCCCAGGAAGCCGGTTTGCCGGCATTCCGGACAGCCGACCGGGCGATAAATGGCTTGTGGCTTGGGAATACCCCAGTCTTCTACCAGCGACGACCAGACCGCATCCTGCATTTCTCCGTCCGGGGATTTGCAGTGTATGCACAGGGTACGTACCAGCCTTTGCGCCAGGATGCCGATGATGGTTGCTTCCAGCAAATAATACGGTACGCCCAGTTCCAGCAGGCGCATGATGGCAGAGGGCGCATCATTGGTATGCAGGGTGGACAAGACCAGATGGCCGGTCAGTGCGGCCTGTATCGCCATTTCGGCAGTGGGCAAGTCACGGATCTCACCCACCATGATGATGTCCGGATCCTGACGCATCAGTGCCCGGATACCGTCGGCAAAGCCGAGGTCGATGGAAGCCTGCACCTGCATCTGGTTGAACGAACCTTCCACCATCTCGATAGGGTCTTCGACCGTACAGACGTTGACGTCTGGTGTCGCCAGCGCTTTCAGCGTGGTGTACAGGGTAGTGGTCTTGCCGGAACCGGTAGGCCCGGTCACCAGGATGATGCCATGCGGCTTGCTGGTCAGGTGATCCCAGCGTTTCGCGTCATTGACGGGGAAACCCAGTTCGGGCAGGGTCTTGACCACGACTTCAGGATCGAAAATACGCATGACCATTTTTTCGCCAAAGACGGTAGGCAGGGTGGATAAACGCAATTCCACTTCCTGGCCATCATTGGTCCTGGTCTTGATACGGCCATCCTGTGGACGTCGTTTTTCGATCACGTCCATGCGGCCCAGCAATTTGATACGCGCCGTCATGGCGATCATGACCGTGGCCGGCACCTGGTAGACCTGATGCAGCACACCGTCGATACGGAAACGGATGATGGAAATATCGCGTTTCGGTTCCAGGTGGATATCCGAGGCGCGCTGGTCAAAGGCAAACTGCCACAACCAGTCCACGATATTGATGACGTGCTGGTCGTTGGCGTCCACCTGCTTGTTGGCTTTGCCAAGTTCGACCAGTTGTTCAAAGTTCTGGCGCAGGGCAGCATCATTCTTGTTGGACTTGCGTGCATCCTTGATCGATTTCGCCAGCGAGAAAAACTGGACGATGTATTGCGAAATTTCCAGTGGATTCGCCAGGACCAGGCGGATTTCCTTGCGCGTGAATTTAAGGATTTCCTGTTGCCATTCAAGATTGAAAGGCTCGGTGGTGGCAATGACGACTGTAGTGGCAGTGGACTCTACCGGCAGGATGTTGAAGCGGGTCGCATACGAAGACGACATCACGTCCGAAACATTGGTAAAGTCAATTTTCAGCGGGTCTATGCGGTAGAACGGCATGTTGACCTTGCCCGCAGCCCATTCTGTCAGCCAGTCCAGCGTCAATAAAATATGTGGGGCAATGGCGGAATGTAGTTTAGCCTGCGCCACTGCTGTCAGCGGATGCATGGAAGCCGGGCCATTTTTCAGAAATGCCTGGGTCGCATTAAAATGCGCTTTTGCTTCTTCTTTGGGGACGACGCCATCTGCCATCAGCCAGGTAAAAATCTGCTGAAGATTCAGGCTGCGGTGTACGGGTTTATTCATATTGTTTTGGTATGTCAAATAATCAGTTGGGATTGCAGGCTGCTTTCAGCCCGTTGACCCAGGTTTTGGCTGGAAGTTTGGTGCTGGCCTTGATTTTCTCTGCGCGTTCATACAGGCTGTCGAAATCCAGTGATGGTCTTTGCTTGAAGGCGATCGCCACCACATTGCCGTCATGCACTTCGGGCAGGCACAACACCTGCTCAAAGGCGAAGCGCAGAGCTTTCACATTGCGGGTATAGCTGGGGTGGTCACCAAACAGGTTGACGGTCAGTATGCCATCATCTTTCAGGCAGGCAGCGCAGGCCTGGTAAAACTCGGCACTGTCCAGTACCGGGCCACGTGCGGTGGCGTCATACAGGTCCACCTGCATGGCATCTATGTTGCCATGGTTGTTTTCATCATTGACGTAATCCAGGGCATCCATTTCCAGCACTTGCAGACGATCATCGTTGGCCGGCAGTTTAAACATGCTTTCACAGATGGCAATGACTGAGGGATTCAGTTCCACTGCGGTCACGCGGGCATCTACAAACTGGCGGTAGCTGAATTTGCTCAGAGCACCGGTGCCCAGACCCAGTTGCACCAGATGGACGGGCGTATCGATGAACAGCATCCAGGCCATCATCTGTTGAGCGTATTCCAATTCTATGGCATCCGGTTTGCGCAGACGCATGGCACCTTGTACCCATTCAGTACCAAAATGGAGAAAGCGTACGCCATCGAATTCGGACAGGGTAACCGGGGCAAATTTGGGTTTGCGGTTGGCTTTTTTGATAACCGCAGCTTTGGGGCCGGAACGATGATTTGCTTCGGCTTCTATGGATTTTCGTTTGATTAGCATGGGCTTATTTTAACCAGTCACCTGGCGCTTAAAAAGGAAATTTACATGATTCCTGTTGCCAGTGATGATTTTCGCCTGAAAATGCCTCATTTGAGCAGATTTCCAGACATAAACCAGCTATTTGACAAAAATCCAGCCTTGTCATCCGCGACATCAGTGTCAGGGTGTTAAGCACTTGCTTACATTTCAGCCTTGAGGCCGGTTTGAAATTCTGCCTTCCATTCCCGCAGCTTGTCTTCAAAAGAACGCATGGCATAAGCCGGGGAAGAGGAGGGCAGGATAGCGGTCTGGTAGCCGCGTTCACTGAAATAGCCAGCCATTTTCCCGGCGGTCTGGCCGTTGAAGCAGAGTTTCCGCAATTGTGGATGGCGTGCCTGCAAGCTGCTGAAATCATTCAGCTTGCCCTGGCGTATGGCCGAATCCAGACTGCCGGATCGCAGGCAGGAATGAAAGACATCCCACAAACCGACGCCATGCGCCAGCAAACAATCCAGCCGCTGCGGATAATCCAGGGTCAGCATATCGGTTTCCAGCGAGGCTGACATCAGGCGCCAGAACTGGTTTTGCTTATACGCATAGTATTGAACGACATGCAGTGAGGCTTCACCGGGGAAACTACCAAGTACCAGCGTATGGGTGCGCTGATCGATGACAGGGGGAAAGCCTTGCAAGAGTGGCAAAGTAGTGTCGGCCTGCATGCCTTATTCTTTCAGAGATGTTTATTTGAAATCGGGAGCTTAGCAAGCATTTGTCAATTTCGCTCGCCCGTGAAATTTAAAACACGGAACTTAGCTGTGCCTATGCCGGTCAACCGTATTAACAGTCGTGCGTTTTATGCTAATTGAAATGACAAAGGAGTGTATCTTGAAACGTCTTATTATTCTGGTTGCGGTAGCCAGCCTGAGTGCCTGTGCCGTCACGTCGCACAATTCGGGCAGTGTGTATAACTCCAGACAGACTCAGAATGAGCAAAGTGTACGTATGGGCTATGTAGAATCCCTGCGCGAAGTCACCATAGACCGTGGCCAGAGCGGTGTTGGTACTGCTGCAGGTGCAGCATTGGGCGGGATTGCCGCCGGATCATCCATAGGCAAGGGCAATGGTTCCCTGGCGGCCGGCATTGTCGGCGCGATTGCTGGTGGCGTGATAGGACAGAATGTAGAAAAGAACGCGACCCAGGTGCGTGGTCTGGAAATTACGGTCAAGCTGGATAATGGTGAATTGCGCGCCGTTACCCAGGATGCGGATGAACCCTTCCGTGCAGGTGACAGAGTACGTTTGCTGTCGAACGGCAGGACTACCCGCGTAACACATTGATTCGGGCATAAATTCAGCCATAAATTCGGGCATGAATTCGGCCATAAAGTAGCCTGCTTACCCTGGCGGATGAATGCCAGGGGCTGAAAAGTCTTGTCACAAATTTGATCCCCGGAAACGACCAGCCAGTCTGGTCGTTTTTGTTTTCATCGACTATGCTTGAAGAGCAAAGCGACCAGGTTTTTTTGTGCTTGCTCCCGCCACAGGCGATCGGCTGACCGTAGCGGGAATTCAAGTATAGTAAAGGGTCCGGGTGCGCCCATACATCATCAGTGAGCAGGTAAAAGGAGGTCAAAGTGAAAAAGATTTGTACCCTAATGTTGCTGGCCACCGCCATGGCGGGACCGGCCTATGCCGGTAGCGCCAAGGTCAGTTGGCAAGAACCAGAGAAATTTACCGATATTCGACCCACCAATGAAAGCAAGATCGGTTTTCAGGAAAGAGTCATCAAGGAATTTGACCGGATGTTTGACGACTTGGCAAAAAAACTGCCGGATGGCTATGAATGGAACATCACGGTAACGGATGTCGATCTGGCTGGCGATGTCAGACCCTTCTTCAGCCCTATGGTAAATGACATTCGTGTGATCAAGGATCTATATTGGCCACGCATGAGTTTCCGCTTTGACCTCAAGGATGAACAGGGCAAGACCGTGGCATCCGGCACCGAAGATGTGAAGGACATGAATTTCCTGACGCGCATGGGTGTCGCCAGCGGCCATACCAGTTTTCAGTATGAAGAACAGATGCTGCGTGACTGGTTCAACAAAAAGCAAAAGGAAAAATTTTTTCCGGTACGCTGACATTGATGTGACATAAGAAAACGGACTCATTTAAAGCTGAGTCCGTTTTTTTTGAGCGAATTGCCTATTTAATCTGCTTATTTGTCCAACAACAATTCATTCAGGCGTTTCACGAAACCGCTAGGATCGCTGAGGTTACCGCCTTCGGCCAGCAAGGCCTGGTCAAACAGGATGTGTGACCAGTCACTGAATTTCGCTTCTTCATATTTCAATTTCTGAACCAGCGGATGCTCAGGATTGATTTCCAGAATAGGCTTGGATTCTGGCGCGCTTTGGCCTGCAGCTTTCAACATGCGTGCCAGATTGCCAGACAAATCATGTTCATCTGCGACCAGGCAGGCTGGTGAATCAGTCAGGCGGAAAGTCACCCGTACATCCTTGGCTTTGTCGGCCAGCGCTGTTTTCATTTTTTCGACCAGGTCTTTGAACTCGGTCTGCGTTTCTTCATGCTGTTTCTTTTCAGCTTCATCTTCCAGTTGGCCCAGGTCCAGCCCACCTTTGGCGACGGATGCCAGCTCCTTGCCTTCGAAGTCGTTGAGGAAGGACAACATCCATTCATCCACACGATCAGTCAACAACAAGACTTCGACACCTTTTTTGCGGAAGATTTCCAGGTGCGGGCTGTTCTTGGCTGTGGCATAGCTTTCTGCCGTCACATAGTAAATCTTGTCCTGACCTTCTTTGGCGCGTGCCAGGTAATCTTGCAGTGAGACATTCTGCACATCGCTGTCATTGTGCGTGGATGCAAAGCGCAGCAGTTTGGCGACGCGTTCCTTGTTGGCGCTGTCTTCGCCTACGCCTTCTTTCAGCACCTGACCGAATTCTTTCCAGAAGGTCGCGTACTTGTCTTTTTTGGCCTGTGCATCGTCATCACCATCGGCATTTGCCAGGTCTTCCAGCATGCCCAGTACGCGCTTGGTCGAGCCTTCGCGAATCGCCTTGATGTCGCGGCTTTCCTGCAAGATTTCGCGGGAGACATTCAAAGGCAGGTCATTCGAATCAATGACACCTTTGACAAAGCGCAGATAGACTGGCATCAGTTGTTCTGCATCATCCATGATGAAGACGCGCTTCACATACAGCTTGATGCCGCCACGCTTGTTGCGGTCCCACATGTCAAACGGCGCACGTGCCGGGATATACAGCAATTGGGTATATTCGCTGCGGCCTTCGACACGGTTATGCGTATGCGTCAGCGGTGCTGTGTAATCATGCGAGACATGCTTGTAGAACTCATCATACTGCTCAGGCGTGATGTCAGACTTGCTGCGGGCCCACAAGGCACTGGCCTGGTTGATGGTTTCCAGCTCATCTTTCAATACCTGTTCTTTTTTCTCTTCATCCCATTCTTCTTTCTGCATTTTGATAGGCAGTGAGATATGGTCGGAATAGGTACGGATCACGGATTTCAGTTTCCATGCCGACAGGAATTCATCTTCACCTTCACGCAAATGCAGTGTGATGCTGGTGCCGCGACCAAGTTTGACGATGTCTTCGACACTGAAGTCGCCCGCGCCTTCGGATTCCCAGCGTACGGCCTGGTCTGCAGGCAGACCGGCGCGACGGGTTTCGACGGTAATGCGGTCGGCAACGATAAAGCCAGAGTAAAAGCCGACGCCGAACTGGCCTATCATGGCCGCGTCTTTTTGCTGGTCACCCGACAGTTTGCCGAAAAATTCCTTGGTGCCGGATTTGGCGATGGTGCCCAGATGCTCAATGGTATCGGCCTTGCTCATGCCTATGCCATTGTCGGCGATGGTGATGGTACGTGCATCTTTGTTGAAGCTGACCTGAATCTGCAGGTCTGGGTCGCTTTCAAACAGGCTGGCATCATTGATGGCTTCAAAGCGCAGTTTGTCTGCCGCATCGGAAGCGTTAGAGATCAGTTCACGTAAAAAGATTTCCTTGTTTGAATACAAGGAATGGATCATCAACTGCAAGAGTTGTTTGACTTCGGCCTGAAAGCCCAGGGTTTGCTTTTCTGACATGGTTTCCCTCAAAGATTTCATTGATGTTTTATGGGTATTTTGCTTGCCGCTTTTTATTGCAACATTGATTTTGCAGACGGTAGGTGAGGCCGCTTTAGTGGATTTCAAGATCGTTGTAGAAAAAACATGAAATATTTATTCTTTATGCACAGGCACTACTTCCCGATGCACACGAATATTTGTATTTTTTACAAAAAATTACTAAACTTTCATTAATGACGAAATACTTTTCTGCTGTTGCCATGAGCATGGAGTGATTGAATGTTGTTTAAGGCAGTGAATATTCTCGGTTTTTGTCTGCTGTGTGGATATACACCACTGCTCATGGCGGCAAACCTGTACCTGACAGAAGTGGCACCTTTTGCCTTTGCCAGGGACAGCAAGGATGGCAAGAACGTTTATGATGGCATCAATGTGCGTATAGTGAATGAATTGCGCAGACGGTCCGGCGTGTCCATAGAGTTGCAGATCGTGCCCAGTTCCCGCCATGTGGCGATGTTTCCGGCTGACAAAGAAGCGTATAGCATTTCCCAGGCTGAAAATTTTTCTGATCTGGATGGCGTTATCCTGTCAGAGGTAACGCAATACCCCATCGTCGTTGTCGCACACCGTGGTGCAATCCTGAAAAATTTTGACGACTTGATTACACTGTCTGCGGAAAAAGGCATAGGCATGATGCGCAGGCTGAGTTATGGCAGCTTCGGGCAGGATGAGCGAATCAGAAAGGTTGAAATCAATACCCTGGAAAACGGTTTGCGCATGCTGGAAGCTGGCCGCATTTCTGGTATCGTCGGTAGCCAGCCGGCCATTGTGGCTGCAGCAGAAAGAAATGCGTCGATGCAGTTATTGGGGCCTAGCCTGGTGATTGCCTATGGTTCCCATGTGATGCGGGTGCGGCCGGAATTTGCTTCCAGCACCACCTCAAAAGCATTGAGCGCAAACCTGCTGGCGATGAAGAATGATGGCAGCATCGCCCGCATCGTTGATGATTTTTTGAAATACACCAAATCAGGATTGCTGCCAGCAAAATAGCTGCCCGGTCACTTCTTGCTCAGTCACCTCCTGCTTAGTCACCTCTTGCTGAGTAGGCCTTGCTTGGTTAGGTCTGCCTCATCACTTCAATAAAATAAAATGCACCTGCGCCTGTCAGTAAGCAATCTCTTGCATCCGGATGTGCTGCAGGCTTCGCAATATAGTGATCAGGATGGGTGCAGGCTGCGCCGCACGGTGACGACCGGAAGTACAACGGTACGCCTGCAGTTTAAAAAGGGCTTGTAAAAAAATGGGGAAACGATGGTTTCCCCAGGTGGTGTATGACTGTTAAGCTTTATAGTGCCTTGATCTGCATGCCTTCGGCTTTATCCTCGACTTCATAACCCAGTGCATGCAGCTCGCCACGCAGGCGATCTGCCTCTGCCCAGTTCTTGGCCTTGCGCGCAGCCTGACGTTGTTCAGCCAGACTTTGCACTTCCGCCGGAATTGTCAGCACGGTGGGTTGCCATTGCGCCAGACCCAGGCCAAACACGTTGTCGAATTCTGTCAATGTAGCTTTTTTGTCGGCGTCGGATAAATCAGCTTTCAGCATTTCCCAGACCAGCGCCAAAGCGCGCGGGACGTTCAGGTCTTCATTGATGAAGGCTGTGAATTTCTCGCGGTATTCTGCACTGACGTTGCCGCCTTCTGGCCAGCCATGGTAAGTTTCACGCAGGCGTTGCAAGGCGGTTTGTGCCGACAACAGGGCTTCAAAGCTGAACTGCATCTGGCTGCGGTAATGTGCAGTCAGACACAGGTAGCGATATGCCAGCGGATCGATGTTCTGGTCCAGCAGGGTTTGCAGGCGCAAGAATTCACCGCTGGATTTGGACATCTTGCCAGAATCAATTTGCAGGAAATAACCATGCATCCAGAAGTTGGCCAGACGGGTGCCATGGCAAGCCTGGTTTTGCGCTATCTCATTGCTGTGATGGATGGCGATATGGTCTTCACCACCGCAATGGATGTCAAACCAGGGCGTCAGGTATTTGGCCGACATGGCCGAGCATTCTATATGCCAGCCAGGGAAACCACGGCCCCAGGGGCTATCCCATTCCATTTGACGGTGTTCATCCGGTGGGCTGAATTTCCACAGGGCGAAGTCGGTTGCATGCAGTTTTTCACCCAGGTCCACCCGGCTGCCAGCCTTGATGGCGTCGCGCTTGATGCGCGCCAGGAAGCCATAGTCATCCTGCTTGCTGGTGTCAAAATAAATGCCATCGCTGGTGCGATAGGTATAGCCATTTTTTTCTATGGCAGCGATGAAATCGATTTGTTCAGCGATATGGTCGGTGGCCTTGCACCAGATGGCTGGTTCCAGGATGTGCAGGCGCTGCAAGTCATCCTTGAAGGCAGCTGTGAAGCGGTCGGCAATCTGCCAGGCAGATTCACCGGCTTTGCGGCTGCCTTTTTCCATCTTGTCTTCACCGTCATCACCATCGGACACCAGATGACCCACATCGGTGATGTTGATGACATGACGCACGGTGTAGTTATTCCATTCCAGGACCCTACGCAGCAAGTCTTCAAACAGATAGGTGCGCAGGTTGCCGATGTGGGCATAGTCATACACGGTAGGACCGCAGCAATACAGGCCCACCCAGTCTTTGTTCAATGGGCTGAAGGGGCGCAGGCGGCGTTCCCAATTGTCGTAGAGAAGTATGTCCATCTTGTTATAAAAATATGAAATTGAAAATGTGGTGGGTGAGGCCTGGAGCTTCGCAGAGCCGGGCCAGGCCTGTCTGCGTTAATTGTGCAGACTCAACAACAAGGACAGCTAGCGTGGAAGACTGGCGCGCTGATTGCTGCGGCGGTCGGCGTGACGATGTTTGCGCGCACGCACATGCCTGACACAGGCGCGTCGCCTATGCAATGTTTAACATGTTGCTGCGGCAAGTGGGGCATATAATTAAGTAAGACTTTATCTGGCTGATCTGAAGCGATGGAAATTCAGAATGAGAATGTAGCATAGATATGCGCAGATGGCCAAATGCAGTATCAAATGGATAATTTTTTGGTCGGGAAATTAACATCATTAAAATTCAGTTTGTGGAATCCAAATGAACTACAAAGATGTCAGCGAAGAGAATTATCGTTCTCAATATACGAAGCAAGACCGGGCGCAGGTACGCCGGGTGGTACGCATCATGTTGTGGGCATTCTTGCCGCTGGCACTGGTGGATATATTGTTTCATGACACAGGCTGGCCGCTGGCTGCTCTGTTGTTGCTGCGCTTGTCGGTGCTGGCGTATTCGCTGTGGCTGATCAGGCAATATGCGCGGGTGGAAAATGTACCTGTGCTGGATCGCTACGCCCTGCACTGGATTGTGATGGTATTGCTGACACAATTCATTAGCAATGCCTGTTTGCCGCGTGATTATTTCGGGCATTACATGGTGGATGCCTGGTTGCTGCTGATGGCCTTTATTTCCTTGCCGCTGGCCTTGAACCAGTTGCGTGTTCCCTTGTTTGCATTTGCAGCAGCATCCTGTTTCTTGCTGCTGTATAAGCAAGCCAGCACGTTTTCCCTGGCGGCCAGCGTGGTGCTGATCTTGCCCGCCGTTGCCATTACCGGCCATGCGGTTGCGGCCTATGTGCATAGATATAGAAGAAAATTGCTGAGTGCCGAAGAGGAACTGGAAAGACAGGCCAGCACCGACCCGGTCACTGGGGTAGCCAACTGGCGTGAGTTCATGCGTGTTTCCGATGTTGAACTGCAGCGCCATACGCGTCTTGGCAAGCAGTTATCGGTGCTGGTGCTGGATCTGAGTGATTTCAAACATATCAATGACATCCATGGACCACAGGTCGGCGATGTCATCCTGGTCGAGGTCAGCCGGCGTGTCAAACGTGCCATGCGTTCCTATGACTGCATTGCCCGTTATAGTGGTGAAGAATTCTGCGTCCTGTTGCCGGAAGCGTCAGCAGAAGATGCCGATAGAATTGCTGACCGCGCACACGCCACCGTGGTGGCCATGCCTATTTCTGTATCCGGCAGGGAAATGAAGATCAGCGCTACAGTGCGCACGGCAACCCTGCGTGAAGGGGATACCGCCCTTAGCCTGATGCGCAGGGCCGGTGAGGCTTTGGTCCGGCACGAGCAGGAAGCAAGACAAACTGTTAATCTTGAGGCTGTATCCGTATAAGTGGTAGCAAACATACGGCATCGTTCAGCTATCTGTGAGGGCAGGAAAAAATGAGTTTCTATGGCGTAACCGATTTGTTGACCTATGTGCTGGGGGCATTGGGTATCGTCTTGTTACCAGGACCGAATTCCATCTATGTACTGGCAGTTGCTACCGCACGTGGTGTGCGTGAGGGTTACAAAGGGGCTATGGGTATTTTTGTCGGTGACAGCGTCTTGCTGATGCTGACTGCGCTGGGGGCCGCAGGTATCTTGCGTACTTACCCGGCCTTGTTCCTGGTGGTGAAGTATGCAGGTGCGGCTTACCTGGCCTGGGTGGGTATCAACTTGATCTGGGCTGCGATACAAAAGTGGCGCAACAAGGTGGCGACGGTGACTGAAAGCCAGGCGGTTGCGCTGAATATGCAAAACCCGTTCAAACGCGCACTGGTCATCAGTTTGCTTAACCCCAAAGCGATTTTGTTCCTGCTGTCCTTCTTTGTGCAATTCATTGATCCGAACTACCCGACACCGGCGATTCCCTTTCTTATCCTCAGCGCGGTGGTGATGGTGTTCAGTTCATTGTATTTGTCGGTATTGATTTTTCTGGGCGCACGCCTGGCACGCGGCTTTAGCCAGCGTCGTCGTTTGTCGGCCAGCCTGTCCAGTGGTGTTGGTAGCTTGTTTGTCTGGTTTGGCGTCAAGCTGGCGAATGCCAGCCTGCATTGAAATTTGCTTGAAATTTGCCTCACAAAAGCGCGAATACACAGCGATCAAGCCACTTCGCGTTTCAAAAATTCCCACACACCAGGGTCGGACATTGCGGCGATATTGATGCGCATCCTGGTGGACGGTAACTGGTTAGGTGAAAACAGGCTGCCAGGTGCCAGCAAGTAACCTTGCTCCATGGCTTTCTCTGTCAGTTTGTTGGTGTCGCAGCCAGTTTCTGTCCACAAGAACATGCCTGCCGGCGTGCGGTAGTCCACCTTCATTCCCAGTTGTTCAATGCGTTTGGTGATGTCGTCACGCACGCTATCGAGTTTGACGCGTATGCGGTCGACATGCTTGCGGTAATGTCCTTCCGACAGGATTTTGTAGACGACCCGTTCACCAATTTCGGTCGTGGTCAGGGTTGACAGCATTTTGCGGTCAGCCAGACGGATCGCCAGTTCAGGCGAGGTGGCGATGAAGCCGACCCGCAGATTTGCCGCCAGTGTCTTGGAAAAACCACCCAGATAGATCACCCTGTGCAACTGGTCCAGTGCGGCGATACGCGTCGCCGCCTGTACCGCCGCACCGGGATGCATGTCGCAGTACACATCATCTTCAACCACGATGAAATCATGCTCTTCTGCGGTTTTCAAGACCTGGAAAGCCTTGGCGGCGGACAGGGAAGTCGAGGTCGGATTGTGCAAAACCGAGTTGATGATATACAGCTTGGGCTTGTGCAAGGCGGCCAGTTCTGCCAGTTTGGCCACATCCGGACCATCATGCAGGCGCGGTATGCCGATCACCTTGGTGCCAAGGATGGCGAAAGAACCAAACATCAGAAACCAGGCAGGATCATCGACAAAGATGGTGTCACCGGGCTGGGTGAATTCGCGCGCTACCAGGTCCAGCGCCTGGGTGACGCCACTGGTCATGACGATCTGTTCAGGCGAAGCGGCAATTTCCAGTTCGGCCAGTTTCAGTTGCAATTGCTGACGCAGCGGCAAGAAGCCTTGTGGCGTGCCGTAATGCAGTAACAGATTCTGGTTCAGGCGGCTGATAGCCCGCAGGCCATTGGCCACCAGTTCACCATCCAGCCAGTCATGCGGCAAGACGCCTGATCCCGGCATTTTTTGCGGTGGTAACTGGCGAAACATATTGCGTACCAGCCACACCACATCAAGTTGCTGGGTGGGTATGATCGTCTGCGTTGTGCTTGGCACATTGTTGAGCATGGAAGCACGTTCGCGCACAAAAAAACCTGCCCCGCGACGCGATTCCAGGTAACCCTTGGCGACCAGCCTGTCATAGGCTTCCACCACGGTAAAACGCGACACCACCTGCTCATCGGCAAACTGGCGTATCGACGGCATGCGTGCCCCTGTGCGCAACAATTTGTCGTCGATGCGATTCGCCACCGCATTGACGATTTGCTCTACCAGTGAGCCACCAGAGTCGCGCGAGATATAAAAGGTCGGTGTCAGCATGCCATGTCTCCGTGCTGTAATGGATGAAGGGCCATTACAGTATGAATATTATTGGTTGTAGTGTATTGGTACTGTATTGGTTTTTGCGTTTAGGATAGCACAACACCAAAACAAAAACGGAGAATCATGATGGGCGAGACACTGACATGCAGCGAGTACACGATGCTGCCCCGTACGACAGGGAGAGCATGATATGGCACTTGATACCCTGATGGCATTTGCCCTGTTTGCCCTGGTTTCTTCCATCACCCCTGGCCCGAATAACCTGATGTTGCTGGCTTCAGGCGTGAATTTTGGTTTTCGTGCCACTTTGCCACATATGATGGGCATCAACATGGGTTTCATGATCTTGGTGCTGGCCGTTGGCGTGGGCCTGGCCGGCCTGTTTGCGGTTTTCCCCTGGCTGTATGTCGTTTTGAAATGGGTTGGCGCAGCTTACCTGCTGTATTTGGCCTGGAATATCGCCAATGCCGGGCCGCTGGAAAACAAGGCGCAGGAAGATAAATATACAGCGAGTCCCATGAGTTTCATGGGTGCGGCTGCGTTTCAATGGATCAATCCCAAAGCCTGGATCATGGCACTGGGTGCTTTCAGTACGTATGTCCCTGCCGCCAGCGGTTTTTGGATAGTCGCTTTGGCAGCAGGCCTGTTTGCCCTGATCAATTTACCGAGTATTAGCTTGTGGGTGTTGTTTGGTGCCAAAGTCAGGCATTTGCTGAAGGTGGAACGCAATCTGCGTATCTTCAACTATGGCATGGCCTTGCTGCTGGTGTTGTCGCTGTACCCCATGCTGGTGACTGCATAATTATGGATAACCCGGCGTACGACAACTTATTTACTAAACAAGCAGGCGCGCTATGGTGATACAGGAAAACAAGGGCATGGTATTGGGCCTGGTCGGGGTCGTCATCTTCAGCCTGACCCTGCCGTTTACCCGCATGGCAGTGGCAGAGCTGAACCCGGTGTTTGTGGCGCTGGGGCGGGCCGTGGTGGCCGCCTGTTGTTCCGGCATATTGTTATGGATGCAGGGCGGCAAGTGGCCGCAACGTGCGCAAATGAAACCACTGCTGATTACGGCACTGGGTGTGGTGGTGGGTTTCCCCTTGTTCAGTTCTATCGCGATGGCCCATGTGCCCGCTTCACACGGGGCTATCGTGCTGGGCATCCTGCCACTGGCAACGGCCTTGTTTGCGGCACTGCGCTTTAATGAAAAACCATCTACTGGCTTTTGGTTGATGGCCTTGCTGGGTAGTGGCCTGGTGATTGTGTTTGTCCTGATGCAGGGTGGCGGCTCTTTCCAGATGGCTGACCTGGCCTTGTTCGTGGCCGTGATCGCCGCTGCCATGGGTTATGCCGAAGGCGGGCGTCTGTCGCAAAGTATGGGCGGACAACAGGTGATTTCCTGGGCCCTGCTGCTGGCGATGCCGGTATTGTTGCCGTTAACACTGTGGCTGGGCTGGCACTATGGGGTACAGGCGTCGGGCCGGGCCTGGGCCGGGTTTGCCTACGTATCTGTATTTTCCATGTTTATCGGTTTTTTCTTTTGGTACAAGGCGCTGGCGCTGGGGGGGATTGCCCGGGTCGGGCAAGTGCAATTACTGCAACCTTTTTTGAGTCTGCTGGGGGCCGCCCTGATACTGGGCGAGACCCTGAGTGGCAGGGAAATCCTGTTCGCCCTGGCGGTGATCGTGGTGGTGGGCTTTGGCAGGCGCATGAATATTCAGCGCTGAAACGACTTGAAAAAATGCCATGACCAAATTTAATCTGCCTCCAGTGCCAGCTTTGGGGGTGTCAATCGGGGTGGCAGGGGCTTACAATAGAGGTCTGATAAAGAAGACTTCCATCATTTCCCCGGACTGGTGAGCGAGATTCTTCATTTTGCAAAAGTAGATTTTTTTGCAAAAAACAATAATTTAATTTAATCAAGTAGGCCAGTGCGGGCTGTCCAACTTTTCCTGGAAAAACACATGTCATTTTATGCAAAGCTTCAAGCACTGAACATTGAACTGCCAGCAGTAGCCGCACCGGCTGCCGCTTATGTGATGTATGCACAAACCGGAAATACGGTTTTCCTCTCTGGTCATATTGCCAAAAAAGAGGGCAAGCCATGGGTAGGTCAACTAGGTAAAAATATTTCCACCGAAGAAGGCAAACTGGCGGCACGTGCGGTAGCGATTGACCTGATCGCCACCTTGCAGGCTGCTTGTGGCGGCGACCTGAACCGCGTCAAACGCATCGTCAAAGTCATGAGCCTGGTGAATTCCACGCCTGACTATATCGAGCAACATCTGGTGACCAACGGGGCATCCGAATTGATAGGCGAAATTTTTGGTGAGCAGGGCAAGCATGCCCGTTCAGCATTCGGTGTGGCGCAAATCCCTCTGGGTGCGTGCGTGGAAATCGAATTGATCGCCGAAATCGCCTGAATTTAATAAAACGATAACCTGCCTGTGATGGCAATCCTTATACAGTGAGACCAGCATGAAACTTGAGAATCCCAGCCCGATAGATTGGAAATTTTCCCAACGTGCAGAGCAGTTGCAAAGCTCGGCCATCCGCGAAATTCTGAAAGTGACCATGCGTCCTGAAGTCATTTCTTTCGCTGGTGGATTGCCATCCCCTGAAACTTTCCCGGTGGAGCGCATGCGCGCTGCCTTTGACAAAGTATTGTCACAACAGGGTAAGTCGGCCCTGCAATACGGACCTACCGATGGCTATGCACCGCTGCGCGAATTTCTGGCTGATTCTTTGTCCACCAGTGATTCCAAAATCCTGCCCGATCAATTGCTGATGGTATCCGGCTCGCAACAGGGCCTGGACCTGATCGGCAAAGTACTGGTCGATGAAGGCAGTAAAGTATTGGTGGAAACGCCCAGCTACCTGGGTGCCTTGCAGGCATTTTCTGTGTATCGTCCTGAATTTGAATCGGTGGATACCGACGAGCATGGCGTTGTACCGGCATCTGTTGCCGCCAAGGGTGCCGGCGCGCGCCTGATGTATGCCTTGCCGAATTTCCAGAACCCGACTGGCCGCACCCTGTCCGTGGAACGTCGCTTTGAACTGGTGGAAACCTGCGCACGCATGGGCATACCGCTGATCGAAGACAATCCTTACGGTGACCTCTGTTATAGCGGCGAACCCTTGCCCAAAATGCTGAACATGAATCCGGGTGGTGTGATTTATATGGGGTCCTTCTCTAAGGTGCTGACACCCGGCATACGGCTTGGTTATGTGGTTGGCCCTACACCCCTGATACGCAAGCTGGAACAAGCCAAACAGGCGGCAGATTTGCATACAGCGCAATTGACGCAGATGGTGGTGCATGAAGTCATCAAGGATGGTTTCCTGACCGAGCATATTCCTACCATCCGTGCTTTGTATGCCAAGCAATGCAATGCCATGCTGGAAGCCATGAGCAAACATTTTCCTGAAAGCGTGCAGTGGACCCGGCCAGAAGGCGGTATGTTCATCTGGGTCACCCTGCCTGCGCATATGGACAGCAAGCAATTGCTGGATGAAGCGATTCTGCAAAACGTGGCCTTTGTTCCAGGTGGCCCTTTCTATGCCAATAACCCGGCCCCGAATACCTTCCGCCTGTCGTTCGTGACCGTGTCACCAGAGCGCATCAATGAAGGCGTGGAAAAACTCGGCAAACTGATCAAGGCAAAACTGTAAGCGTCCCTGTTGTCCTCAGTACAGACCCGCCAGATGGCGGGTTTTTTTTAACTGTGACGTTCGCGCCGAATGCGGCTGATCGGGGGTGTAGTGCTACCGGCCTTCACGCGTTGACGTCCACGACCGTGCGGCCACGCACCTGGCCTTGGAGCACCGGGCCTGCAAGGCCAGGCACTTCGGCCAGGCCGACCACTTGCGTAGCGCGTGCCAGCTTACCCAAGTCCAGATCGGTGGCCAGACGTGCCCATGCCTGCAGCCGCACGTCCTGCGGCGCATTGACCGAGTCGATACCGGCCAGGGTCACGTTGCGCAAAATGAAGGGCAGCACCGAGCCGGGCAGGTCTGCACCCTGTGCCAGCCCGAAGGCCGCCACCGCACCGCGGTAGCGGGTTTGCGCCAACACGTTGGCCAGTGTGTGGCTGCCCACCGAGTCGATCGCGCCGGCCCAGCGTTCCTTGGCGATCGGCGTGCCCGGCTCGGACAGCGTGTGGCGGTCGATGATCTCAGCCGCACCCAGCTCGCGCAGGTAGTCAGACTCCTCCAGCCGCCCGGTCGAGGCGACCACCCGATAACCCAGCCTGGACAGCAAAGCGATAGCGATTGACCCGGATCCACCACCGGCCCCAGTCACCAGCACATCGCCTTTGTCCGGCGTCACTCCTGCATGTTCCAGCGCGAGCACCGACAGCATCGCGGTGTACCCTGCCGTGCCGACGGCCATGGCATCACGGGTTGAAAACACCTCAGGCAGTTTGACCAGCCAGTCGCCGCTGACACGCGCCTTCTGCGCGAAACCGCCATGGTGGGTTTGGCTCAGGCCCCAGCCGTTGGCGACAACGCGGTCACCCACCGCGAATCCTGGGTGCGACGAGGCTTCCACGATGCCCGAGAAGTCAATACCCGGAATCAGCGGAAACTGGCGTATCACCGGCGAGCGGCCACTGATCGCCATCGCGTCCTTGTAGTTCACCGTCGAATAGTCGATCGCGACAGTGACGTCGCCCGGCATCAGGTCAGCTTCATCGAAGTCGACCAGGGCGGTGGAAATCACATCGCCCGTTTTGGTGGTAAGCAGTGCCTTGAATGTCATGATCATTTCTCCTTTGGGGGGTACAGGGTTGGTATGTTAAGCATCATTCAGGATAGCAAAAAAAGGATGCAAGCTCAGTTCGCCAGGAATGCCAGCGCTTTGGGTACGAAGTTCTCGTGGTACTGGAACACCCCGCCATGGCCAGCATCAGGGTAGATGATCAACTGGCTATGCGGCAGTCGCTTGGCGAGGTCATATGAATTGCTGGTCGGAACCATCCGATCATCATCGCCATTGACCACAAGAACTGGTTGCCTGACCACCGAGAGATCGGCCGGCTGCTTCTGCCCCCACGCGCCGAGCGCCTGAAGCTGCGCCACGTAGGCCCGCACTGTGATTTCCTTGTCGCGGTTCTCTGTGCGTTCTTGCAAGCGCTTCAAGAAGAATTTCCCTGCCTCGATACCGTTCGGCGTGCGCGTGAAGAAAAGATACTGCTTCGGATCCTGGCCGGTGAAGGTCGCACGCAGCAAGTCGTAGTTCGCCACACCTGCCACGGCGCTGATACCCGGGCCACCCGCAGGTCCGGTGCCAGCCAGGATCAGTTTGCGCACCAGATCAGGCTCCTTCAGTACTATCTCTTGCGCGATCATGCCTCCCATCGAGAAGCCAAACAGATCGACCTGTTTGAACCCCTTGGCCTTGATGAAAGTGATGGCGTCGTCCGCCATTTGTTCAATCGTGTTGGCGGGCGTGCCGGAGGATGCACCGACGCCACGATTGTCGAATGCCACGACGTGATGCTTTGCGGAAAACCCATCAAGTACTCGGGGATCCCAGTTGTCCAGGACGGCGGCCAGGTGGACGAGAAACACCACTGGAGTGCCACCGTTTTGTTGCCCGAGTTCACGATACGCGAAGTCCACGCCGCCGGCGGACAGGCTCTGCGTAGGCACATCCTTCCACGTCATCCCCTGTGGCGTGGCCGTAGTGGTTGCCGTGGTTGTATCGACGACCGCTGGATTCGCATCGCTGGCCACGGCAAACGGTGAAACAAGCGGTGAAACAAGCACCACGGACAGCGCCAGCAGGCGAAGGGTAGTTTTTAGTAGAGACGGCATGGCGTGGCTCTTTGGGTAAGGTTGGGGTGAAAACGGAAAAGGTCAGGCTTATGGTCGATAGCGCTCGGCCACCTTCGCTTGTTGAAGATCCGCAAGTAGCGCTTGCCGTGCGGTATCGAGAGCGTCCCAGCGTGCAGCGGTTTGCAGCGGCGGAATGGTGACGAGTTCACGACGATCAAAGCCGACCAGTGCAGCATCAACCAGGTCATCTACTTTCATCATTTCGGCGTAGGTACTGATGTCGATGCCCGCACGCTCCCAAATCTCAGTGTAGGTGCCAGCGGGAAGCACGGCTTGGACATAGACGCCTTTGGGTGAGAGTTCCAAGTGCAGGCCTTGCGAAAGAAACAGTACGAAGGCCTTGGTTGCGCCATAGACCGGCATGTTGAATTCAGGTGCCAGGCCAACGACTGAGCTGATGTTGACGATTGCGCCTTTACCAGCACCTGCCAAGCGCGGAGCAACTGCGTTTGAGAGCCGCGCCAGTGCCGTGATGTTGAGCGCAATGACCCGCTCGACCTGATCGGGGGTTTGCTCGATGAAGCTACCAGACTGTGCCATCCCCGCATTATTGATCAGCGTTGCTATGCGTTCGTCGTCACGCAGACGCGCTTCGACGAGTAGCAGGTCACTGGATTTGGTAAGGTCAGCCGGCAAGACATCGACGGCAACGCCATGTTCCTGGTGTAGGCGGGCTGCAAGGGCATCCAGTCGCACTTTGTCGCGTGCCACCAGCACGAGGTCGTGGCCGCGCCGGGCGAAACGCTCGGCGTAGGTGGCACCAATGCCGGTGGAGGCGCCTGTAATAAGAACGGAAGTAGATGTAGTCATGTGTTTTCTCTCTGGGTGATGAAGGGGCATAGCTCCCTATGGGGGATATCTAAATTGAGGCTGCACCTGCGCGCGGCCCCGCTGACCTTACTGGGCGTTAGCGTCTGCAAGGGGTGGATAGTCGACATCGCCTTCGATGCCACCGCCCAGTTTGTATGCTTCGAAAAGTGTGTTCTTGGTCATGTCGTTTCAGTCGCAGGTGTTGGGAATTTCTGTAATGATGACGATCATAATCTATCTTGTCAAGACTTTGATTACGATTGACATCAATATATAATGAGGCCTTCATACATGCATAAACCCACCGAGGACGAGAAATGAAGATCACCAAGGCCCAGGCGCAGGCCAACCGGGCACATGTTGTCGAGACGGCATCCACCCTGTTCCGGGAGCGCGGCTACGATGGGGTTGGCGTAGCTGATCTGATGGCTGCTGCTGGCTTCACCCACGGCGGCTTCTACAAACACTTCGGCTCCAAGGCCGACCTGATGGCGGAATCGGCAGCCTGCGGCATTGCACATTCCGCAGCGCTGACCGCTGGTGTGGATATGTCGGAGTTCGTGCAGATTTATCTGTCGCGCGCGCACCGCGACACCCGTGCGACCGGCTGCACGATGGCTGCGTTGTGCGGGGATGCCGTGCGTCAACCGGAAGCGGTCCGGACCACGTTTGCGGACGGCATCGAGATCCAGCTGGCTGCGCTGAGCCAGCCGGACACTTCGTTGGCCGGTGCAGACGCAGGCCAGGCGCGAGCCAGGTCCCTCGATATACTGGCGCACGCGGTTGGTGCCATTGTCATGTCGCGCGCCTGCCCGGACGATTCGCCCTTGGCCGACGAAATCCTGTCCATCTGCCGCGACAAGATCCTGGCGTCACTGAGCCCATCCGCGACAACGAGCACGCCTGTGGGCGTATGCACCACCAGTTAAGCTCTGGTTTAATGTAGGATGGGAACTGTCAATTATTGTAATTTAGGTCATCAATTTTCCTTTGTCGACGTTATGGGTATATGTTTCACCCCGTGACACAAATTTTGATTAATTAAGGAGCTTACATGAACAAGAAAGTGCTGATAGCCAGCCTGATGTTGACTGCAGTGACAGGCGCATTTGCGCAAAATCCTACCCCCAAGCAGCGTTATGCCGAAGAAAGCAAACGCGCTTCTGTACGCTATAACGATGATAAAAAACTGTGTGCTGACGCTTCCACTTCATCTGCCAGAATGCAATGCCTGCGTGACGCCAGGGCTGAATACAATGCCGCACTGGCCCAGGCCAAGCAAAACATGAGCAAGCCCCTGCCGGTACCGGCTGCCAAGGCAGAACCGATCTGCCCTGAATGTGGCAAAGTGGTGGCGGTAGAGATGGCCGAGAAGGAAGGCGAGGGCGGTGCACTGGGTGTGATTGCCGGTGGTGTCGCCGGTGCCCTGCTGGGTAACCAGGTAGGTGGTGGTACTGGACGTGACCTGGCCACTATTGCCGGTGCTGCAGGTGGTGCCCTGGCTGGCCACAAAATTGAGCAAAAAGTAAAAACGACCAAGATCTGGAATGTCACGGTCGTGTTTGAAGGCGGTAACAGACTGACCTATAGTTTTGAGCATGATCCCGGCATGGTTTCTGGTGATCTGGTGAGAACTAACGGCAACAGTATCGCCAGACGTTAAACCGGACATATCCTGTCTGGAAACGCATGCTTGTGGTGCGTGACGACGGGCAAATTGACCGGTAAAAGCCGGTCAATTATTTTCTTTTTGGAAACCGTTCCTTAAGCACAACTACATTCTTGCCAAGCCTAATCCCAGCAGTTAGACTTAAGCGACTGTCCACCCCATTCTTGCTGAGAAGGTTGTGCTATGAAGCGGTACTCTTGCAACGCTACTCCTTCTAATAGTACTGCACGGCAACTGGTGCGCTGGATGCTACTGGCAGCATTGATGACAGTAGGTTTTGCTGCCCACGCGAATGAATCCTGCAAGGGCTTGCTGGCAACCGGCAATCCTGAATATCCTCCCTATCTGTGGCGTGACCCTGAAGATGAAAATCGCCTGATAGGTGCCAATGCCGAATGGATGCAACTGCTGTCCAAGGAAATCGGTGTGCCCATTGATGTGAAATATGTCGGTCCCTGGGGCAGGGTGCAGGAAGAAGCAAAATTGGGCCGTGTCGATTTGTTGGCCGGTGCATTCTTTACCCAGCCACGGCTGGAATACATGGATTATTTCTATCCGGCTTTTCGTGAAACACGCACCGTGATCTGGACGCGCAGCAATTTCAATCTGCCTTACAAGAAGTGGGCAGATCTGGCTGGCAAACAGGGTGTGACGGTGATCAATAATAGTTTTGGTGAAGAGTTCGACCGCTATGCCAAGGAATCACTGAAAATTTCCATGGTGCCCAGCCTGGAACAGGCCTTGAAGATGTTGAGCCTGTCGCGTGCCGATTATCTGATCTATGAAGAAGACCCTGGCCTGGCCTATGTAGCCAAGCTGAATATTACGGGACTGAAAACGGTCTCGCCGCCCATCACGAATGAAAATCTGTATCTGACTCTGTCGCATAAATCACCCTGCAATACACCGGAAATGCGCGGGCGAATTGCCAAGGCCGTATATAAACTGGATAAACAGAACGTGATGAATAAATTGATAGTGTCGAATATACAGTTATGGCGCAAGCAGCAATCGAAGTAGCTGCCGCTGACAACAGGTAATCCATTGCGTACGCTTTCTCTCAGACAAATTCTTATTCTTGGTGTTGTAGTGGGGATAGTGTTGCCAGCGACCGTGCTGGGGCGTTTTCTGGTGCAAGACCGCTATGAACGCGAGTTGCAATTACGTGTACGTAATCCCATGTCGCAATATGCCGACATGTTGTCCAGGGCCATGGCAGTACCAGTCTGGACGCTGGACAAGGCAGTGGCGAATCAATTTATCCAGGCCGTCATGCGCAATCCCGAAGTGGTCAGCGTTGAAGTATTTGACGAGTCCAAATCCATCTTTGCGCGTAGTGCCAAATTCAAGAAAGCGGATGCCAAATTCCTGCACGAGGAAAGACCCATCCTGCTGGAAACCAAAGTGATCGGCACGGTCATGCTGGAACTGACCACAGAACACATAGAAAAAGAATTGTGGGCCGACTTTCTCAAACTGGGGCTGGCCCTGGTGGTGCAGGTGGTGTTTTCATTCATCCTGATCTGGTTTCTGTTCGAGCGGCGTATCGTCAGGCCGATACAGGAATTGCAACTGGCGACGGGCCGGCTGGCACGCGGCAAACTGGATCAACCGCTGGAATGGCTGCGGCAGGATGAAATCGGTAACCTGGCGCAGGGGCTGGATAAAATGCGCCTGAACCTGGGGCGTTTAATCACAGAGCGCGAAGCTCAAAACGTTGTTCTGCAACAGGAATTGAATGAGCGCTTGCGTGCTGAGCAGGCACTGAAGATTACCGAAGAAAAATTCATCGGCATCTTCCAGGCATCCCCGGTCGCCATGACAGTCTTGCGCAAGGCACAGCATTACAGCATGATCGACGTCAATCATGCCTGGGTCAGGCAGTTTTTGTGGTCACATGATGAAATCCTGGGTGATGCCGACACCCAGCAAGCTTTATGGCGCAGTGAAAATGATTTCTTTGAAATTCTGCGTATTGTTGAGCGCGATGGTGAAATCCACGATTACGAAGCCTGGCTGACTTGTGGCCGGCAAGAAAAAATCATTCTCTGCCAGGTATCGGGGCGCATGATACGGCTGGGAAATGAGCCTCTGATCATCCTGGTGCAGGAAGACATTACCGAAAAACGCCAGAACGAACAAGAAATCCGGAATATGAATACCACGCTGGAAAGACGGGTATCAGAAAGAACCCAGGCACTGGAAGCAGCCAATAGCGAATTGACAGTGGTGCTGGAAAACCTGCAGCGCGCCCAGCGCGAGCTGTTGCGTACCGAAAAAATGGCGGCACTCGGTTCGCTGGTGGCAGGTATTGCGCATGAACTGAATACCCCTATCGGTACCAGTGTCACGGTGGCCAGTACGCTGGCGCAGCATACCGATGATGTCTTGCTCGAATTTGACAAAGGCATGCGTCGCTCGGTATTGGAAGAATATCTAAGGAATGCCAAGACCGGGGCTGACTTGCTGTTACGCAACTTGAGCAAGGCATCGGAATTGGTGATCAGCTTCAAACAGGTGGCGGTAGACCGCACCAGTGCCAACCGTCGCCTGTTTGCCCTGGATGAAATGCTGTCCGAACTGATCGTTACGCTGGGGCCGACAATACGCAAGACACGTCACGATATCATCCTCAAGGTGCCACCCAAGCTGATGATGGACAGTTACCCCGGACCTCTGGGGCAGGTGCTCACTAACTTGATCAACAATGCCTTCATCCATGCGTTTGAAGGGGATTATCGTGGGACTGTATCTATCACGGCACGGGTAGTCGATGAGAAATTTGCAGAAATCGTCGTCAGCGATGATGGCAAGGGGATACTGGAAGCAAATCTTGGCCGCATTTTTGACCCCTTCTTTACCACCAGACTGGGGCAAGGTGGTAGCGGTCTGGGCTTGAATATTGCCTATAACCTGGTCAGCGAAGTGCTGTGTGGCAATATCGTGGTGGAAAGTGCGCTGAATAAGGGAACCAGTTTCAGAATCACCCTGCCGCTGTCGCCAAAACTGAATGACGATGAGCAAGACAGCGCCGAATGAAAGCCGGGACCGGCTAGCGTGGTAGTGGCTACATCTGATAAAGTCGCGTCATGACAAAATTAAGCTTAGATAAAATCTTGCAGTCGCAAGGATTTGGAACCCGGAAATACTGTCGCGATCTGGTGGAAGATGGCGAAGTGAGCGTGAATGGCGAAGTGGTACGCAGTACCAAGATGAGCTTTGAAACCAGTGAGCTGCAATTCCATATTTTTGATGAAGACTGGAAATACCGTGAACGCGTGTATATCGTGCTCAATAAACCGCCGAATTTTGAATGCTCGCGCAAGCCCAGTCATCACCCCGGCGTGTTGACGCTGTTGCCGGAACAATTTAGCTGGCGTGACGTACAGCCGGTCGGACGTCTGGATCATGACACGACCGGCATGTTGTTGATGTCGGATGACGGCCCGTTTATTCATACACAATCCTCACCCAAACGGCATGTGCCCAAGGTGTACCAGGCAACTACCGCAGAGCCGGTGACAGAGGAACTGGTCAAGTTGTTGTTGCAAGGCGTCAAACTACATGATGAACCTGCTCCACTGGCAGCAGTGCATTGCCAGAAGCTGGATGAATATCTGATAGAAATCGTGCTGGAACAGGGCAAGTATCACCAGGTCAAGCGCATGCTGGCAGCAGCAGGCAACCATTGCGCCGCCCTGCAGCGCACCGCCTTAGGCAAGCTGACGCTGGCTTCGCTGGGTATTGCGGAAGGTGAATGGTGTTACTTGACACCCGAACAACTGGGCTTGCTGGTACCATAGGGATAGGAAAGACAATAAGTCAGTAGCGCTGTAGATGGTTTGCTTGTAGTTTGTTGGTTTCAACCATGAAATCGGGAAGCACAACTGCTGTTTGGCAGGTATCGCTTCCGTGAATTGAATAAAGGAACGCACATGCCAGTCATTGCCATTGTCAATCCCAAGGGCGGGGTAGGAAAAAGCACGGTTGCTACCAATCTGGCAGGCTATTTTGCTGCGCAGGGGCACAAGGTGATGCTGGGCGATACCGATGTACAGCAATCATCGCGTACCTGGCTGTCTTTACGTCCTGCCAATCTGGCTGTTATCCATCCCTGGGATATTGCTGACGGCAATGTGTTGAAACCACCAAAAGGAACCACCCATGTGGTGTTGGATACCCCGGCTGGCTTGAAGGGTAACAAGCTGGAAGCGGTGCTGAAACTGGCCGACAAGGTCATAGTCCCTTTGCAGGCGTCGATTTTTGATATTCTGGCGACTGAGGATTTTTTGAAATCCCTGTCCAAAATGAAGCTGAACGGCCAGATAGGCATACTGGGCATGCGGGTGAATACCCGCAGCCGTGCCGCCGATCAGTTGGGCCATTATGTCGGCCAACTGGGTTTGCCGGTGCTGGGATTTTTGCGCGATACCCAGAACTACATACAACTGGCGGCCCATGGTGCCACACTGTGGGACGTGGCTCCATCCCGCGTCGAGAAGGACTTGCCGCAGTGGGAAGAAGTCTTGAAGTGGCTGAAAAATAGTTAGTGTTGATTGTTCTGGCGCCTGGGAAATGCGTATGACAACTTCGTGAAATTTGGAAAAACTTCCCGATTTACTCCCCTCTATTTGCCGTAGATCACTATAATGCCGCTTGCTTGAAGAGAAGGCAAAATTCTCTTTTGTGATCAAAGACTTGCGGCATGCATCTTACTATTTTTGAAACTCCCCTCATCAATGCGTTCATGCGCTATCTGTCTCTCCTGGGTTTGCGCCTGGCAGGATGGAAAGTCGAGGGCATCGTCCCGACAGAGCAGAAATATGTATTGATCGCGGCACCGCATACCAGCAACTGGGATTTCCCGGTCACGCTGGCAGTCTGTTTTGCCTTGCGCCTGCGGGTGTACTGGATGGGCAAGTCCAGCCTGTTTCCACCTGTCATAGGCGGCATCATGCGCTGGTTGGGCGGGATTGCGGTAGACCGTAGCAAATCGGGCAACCTGGTGCAGGGTACGGTGGATGCCTTCAATGAGAATCAGCGACTGACAGTGATCGTGCCGCCAGAAGGAACCCGGGACAAGGTAACGCACTGGAAAACTGGCTTTTATTACATCGCCGTGGGCGCGGGCGTTCCTATCGCACTGGGATACCTGGATTTCAAGCGTAAAGCTGGTGGCATAGGCAAGATGTTTGTGCCTACAGGGGATATCGCTGTCGACATGGCGCAGATTCAAGAGTTCTATTGCGGTATTTCAGGCAAGAACCCCCAGCAGTTTGATAGCGAAACGATACAGACCTGCAAGAAAAATCAACACAGGGATTAAAAGCAGCTTGGCCAGGTCAGTGCATGGCCATCGCTTGCTGCTTCTAAGGTTCCTGGCGCAGGGCTTTTTCAGCCGGTTCCGGCATGGCCGCAGTCTCAGGGGCCAGTTTGCCGCTGTTGCCCTGGGCTGTCAGCAGCCAGCTCATGGGGTTCAGAATAAAGCGTTTGGTCAGCGCTTCGCATTTTTCATGCGCGCACAGCCAGACGATGGCCATCGATACCAGAGCAGAAATCAGCAGTGCCAGTCCGTTGTCAAGCTTGAAGATATGCCGCAAGACACCTGTTTCCTGCAAGATGATCAGCGCCATGCCATGCCATACCAGTACATAAATCGAGCGTTGACCGATGCCGGACAGACGCAAATTCTTTTGTGCCAGCAAATACAGGACAGACAGGCCAATGACGGTCGACACCGCATATTGTAGTAACTGGTAGGCCGAACCGGCCAGCGTCGCCATTTCCAGTCTGTGCAGGGAATAACTGCCATAGAACCAGCGATAATCAAAATCGCTTTGCAGCATGAAAGAACCGATGAAGGCGGCCACTACCACGATGGCGCTGAAGATCAGCTTGCCTTTTTTCTTGTCTGACAGCCCACGATGACCGAGTTGCCAGCCCAATAAAAAATAGGGGAAGAAGACCAGCGTCCTTGATGCGCCAAGGAAATAACCCGCATGTTCGGAATAGCTGCCCACCAAAGACAGTGCCAGTGCCAGCATGACCGGGAACTGTATGCGCGCAAACAGCGGCAATAGAAGCCGCCAGCACAGCAAACTCAGCAGATACCAAAGCATCCAGTAAGGTGCCACCAGATTGGCATACACGCTGACACTACCCCTGAGGGCAAATTCTGTCAGCTCATAAATGATTTCAAAGGCCAGCAAGGGCGCGAGTACGCCAGAAATCAGCTGGCCAGCACTTTTTTCATTCCATTGTGCTTTGGAAAACATGCCAGACATGAGTGCAAACATCGGCATGTGAAAGGCGTAGACAAAAATCCAGATGGAACGCAAGACATGATCTTCACCGACATATATTTCAATCAGATGGCCAAAAACCACCAGAAATATCAAAACGGCTTTGATATTGTCTATGCTGGAATTTCGGTCGGAAAGAGTGGGGGAGCTTGACATGCGATTAATACAAATGCTTGAAATGTCGTCATGATAGCGAAATCAGCTAGTGTTTTACACCCTTAGTTTGTAACGAAATTTGATTTTAAGTTACTGTGTATCATTTTTTTGGACAAAATTACCGCCCCGGTTTTATCAAACGGTCACTTAATTTAAGTAAAATAAAGGGAACTTATGCTGGATTATCTTCTCAAAAAAGTTTCCGCATGGAAAAATATGTGGAAAATTGCATTAAAATTATGTAGCAGTCAAACGCAGAATGTTTGCCAGATAAGGTAGGTATGCCGAAAGACAGGTCAAAGGCGAGCTTGTTAAGTGAGCAACTGGATTTTGAATCGATCAATGGCGAATCCGGGGCGCCAGAGAATGGTGCGCTGGAATTCGAAGTAGAGCCACCGGCATCCGCTGCCAAATCTGCATCGTCGGCTGCTCAAAGACCAGCCGCAGCGAGCAAGCGCCCGGCACCCAAGAAACCGGCGCTGGAAAGAAAACCTGTCAAAGTAGCAAAAGCGTCTGAACCCGATCATTTTGGTCGTTATGCTGCCCTGATTATCTTGTGTGGATTTGCTATTTTATTGGCAATTTTCTTCTACTTTCGCACCCCAACTGGCAATGCGGCCGGTCTTAGCTATATCGAACTACCGCAACAGGTGGCGTATGTGGAGGGACAGGTGGTGCGTATGAAGGTCACCATACAGGTGAGGGACGAAGACAGGGAATGGCTGTTCGAAAATAAAAAGACCCTTGCTACTTATTACCAGATTGAGCTGGCCAAGGTGAATCCCGACGACCTGCATTCGGAAGCGGGGTTTGAACTGGTCAGGGTACAATTGAAGGATGGTCTGAACAAGGCCCTGAAAACCGACAAGATAGAGTCGGTATTGATTAATGAGCTGCTCATGCAAAACCGCGACCCTGACTAGTGGGCTGTTACAGTCCGCTAGTCAACACGCTCTGGATCGCTGTGTAAAAAAAGCCCGGATGGTCTTCAATGACTATCCGGGCTTTTTGTTTTCTAAAACCTGCTGACTGAGGTATCAGCACGTCAGTGCCATATCAATCCATTCAATCCATTCAGGCAGTGACTGACAGGCCCTGAGTCTGGTCTTGTGGTGGAACGGCATAGGCGCGCAGCAGTTGCAGGGCCTTTTTGAAGATGGCCGCGTCACTGGTGTTGCTGGTGCTGTCCGTGCCAGAACTTGCTGTCGTGCTGCTGGTGCCCGAGGTAGTGCCAGTGCTGGTGCCAGTACCAGTACTGTCGTTGCTGGTCGTGGTACCGGAAGAACTGCTGGTCGTGCTGGCACCAGTGCTTGCCGTGCTGCTGGTGGAGGCAGTCTTTTCAAGATAGGCAATCGATTCCTGTATGCTGACCTTGCCATCCTGATTGGTATCGGCTGCCTCAAAGTTCTGTGCCACCTGCGTCAGGGCTGCGCCCGCACTGCTATTGCTTTCGCCTACTTTCGAGGCAAGATCTGTCAACTGGGTTTTGTCCAGGCCGCCGTCTCCACCTGGTCCGCCTCCTCCGTCGGGTGGTGGTGGCGGACGCGAGCCGCTGGTGCGACGTGCATTGAACTGGCTTTCCAGCTCATCACTTAATTTCTTGATGCCGCTGCTGAATTCATCCTTGGTGACCTTGCCATCGCCATCACTGTCGAGTTTCTTGAACAAGTCATTGACGGTGGAGGAACTGGACGTGTTGCTCGTACCGGCACTGGACGTGCTACTGGCCGTACTGGTCGTGCTTGAGCTGGTCGTGCTGGATGAAGTATCTGAGATGTTTCCAAATGCTGTTTCCAGATCCGAGATTTCCAGGTAACCCTGGTTTTTCGTATCCAGCTTGGAAAATACACTGTCCGCTATTTTGGCCGGATCGCCGCGCCCATGTCTTTGAACGCCACTGCTGGCCTGGGAAAAATAATTGCTACTGCCGCTAACGCCACTTACGCTTGTCATCGCATTCTCCTGGAAGTCAAACCACTATCAGTCAGATGTCAGTGTGACATCACGATGTTGCCTGCTTGTGTCGGCTTTGTATCGGTGCTGATACAAAATCGGGGGAAATGTAAAGATGCGTGGTGAGGAGGCGCGGTCTGTAACAAATGGACTGGATTTTAATGACGTGGCAAATGCAGTTCTGCTACCAGGCCAGTCCCTTCCGTGCGATTGCTGAGTATCAGTGAGCCACGGTGTCGTCTGGCTATTTCCCTGGCAATACTCAGGCCCAGTCCTACGCCGCCGCTGTTTTTATTCCGCGATGTGGCCAGGCGGACAAAAGGTGAAAATACGTTTTCCAGTTCCCGCTCAGGGATACCCGGCCCCTGATCTGTAATGCGTATGACCAGTTCGGCATCGCTGTCCTGCAGGCAGATGTCGGCAGACGTGCCGTAGAAAATGGCATTCTCCAGCACATTGCAAAGGCAGCGCCTGAGTTCGTTCGGGAATGCCAGCAGTGGCTTGGCCGTGCCCTGCATGCTGATGGCTTTGCCTTCATCCTGCATATTGTCGACAATGGCAGTGACGAGGGAACTGACATCCAGCATTTGCAGTGTTTCTTCGCTGCCGCGCAGATATTCCAGGGTGGCGTCCAGCATGAGACGCATTTCTTCTATGTCCTGCAAGAGTTTTTCGCCGTTACCATCTTCATGCAACTGGACAAGGCGCAATTTCATGCGCGTCAATGGTGTCCGCAGATCATGCGAAACCGCAACCAGAAAGCGTTCTCTTTCTTCCATTTGCTGATACAGGCGTTGCTGCATCTGGTTGAATACCAGTGCGCTTTGCCGGGCTTCTTCCGGGCCTGTCTCAGGTATGGGCGTGGGTTTTTTTGCATCCCCCAGCGTACTGGCAGCGGCAGCCAGGTCTTGCATGGGGCGGGCCAGGCTGCGTGAGCCTATCCATGCGGCAATTGCCAGCACCAGCAGTTGCAGCAGCATGCTCAGGGTAAAGCCCATCAAAGGGCCATCCAGCAAGCCGGGTGCCTGATGATGGTGCAGATGCGGGCCGGGCCGGGGTGGCTGCCGGTGATCACCCAGAAATACAAACATCAATATAAAGGTGGCGATATGGCTGACTACAACGGCGGCCATGGCCAGACCAAACAGGCGGCTGAAAATGGTGTCGCGAAACAGTCGTTTCATTTCAGGCTGGCGCTGAACATATAGCCTTCACCACGTATGGTTTTCAGCATGCTGGGATGACGCGGATCATCCCCCAGTTTTTGCCGCAATCTGGATACCAGCAAGTCTATGCTGCGATCAAATACTTCGCTGGACTTATTGCGGGCAATGTCCAGTAGCTGATCCCGGCTTAGTACCTGGCCAGGCCGGCGGATGAATGCATGCAGCAGGCGAAATTCGGCATTTGACAATGGGATCACCAGTTTGTCCGGACTGCGCAACTGGCGGGTCGCCAGATGCAGGGTCCAGGATGCAAAACGCAGTTCCGCCGGCTGGTTTTCTGCCGTTTCATGGGTTTGCCTTACCGCCGTGCTGCAGCGCCTGACCACACTTTGTATGCGCGCCACCAGTTCACGTGCATCCAGCGGTTTGATCAGATAATCGTCGGCACCGGATTCCAGCCCGAGTATCTTGTCGGCGAATTCGCCTCTTGCCGTCAGCATGATGACCGGTGTTGTTGCATGGCGGCGCAGCTTGCGTAGCAAAGTCAGTCCATCATCGCCCGGCAACATCAAATCGAGCAAAATGACATCGAAATCCTGCGCCTGGATTGCTGCCTGCATCGCTACGCCATCCTGTACGGCAACACAACTGATATCGAATTTTTCCAGGTAATTGCTCAGCAATTGACCTATGTCAGCATCATCATCCACCAGCAATACTTGGAGACGTCCTGTGTTTACTGGCAAATCACAACTCCCTGACAAACCTGAGCAGTTTGTCGAGCGCATGCACTACGGTTTGCTCGCGTACTGCCTGGCGGTCGCCGGCAAAGACCAGCCTTTCTGTATGCGTGATGCCACCAACATGCCAGCCAAAACAGATGGTGCCTACAGGTTTGCCCGGCATCGCACCGGTAGGGCCGGCAATGCCGGTGGTGGAAAGAGAAATATGTGCTTCTGAATTGGCAATCGCACCTTGCGCCATGGCTGCCGCGATTTCTTCGCTGACGGCACCATTCTGCGCAATCAGTGCCGCAGGAATATCCAGCAACTCAATCTTCGATGAATTGGAATAAGTGACAAAACCACAGTCAAACCATTCTGAAGAACCGGCAATTTCTGTAATTGCGTGGGCGACCCCACCGCCGGTACATGATTCTGCAATGGTAAGTATTAGCTTTCTGGATTTGAGTTCTTCACCGACTTGTGCTGCGAGTTCAAGGGCATTTTTCATGATTTGTCTCCTGTCTGGTTACTACGGCATGACGTGTATAAACTTACTTTACCACCATGTCTGGCAGGAAGTGAAGCAAAGACAGCATAGTGTTTGTAAATCATCTGGAATTGATGAGACAGGAAAAGAAAGCCAGTCTCTATTCGCGATGAGATACTGATGAAGACGAATTCATGAAAAATCTTCAAAATTTACGGCATATGCAAAATAATAGGACTGCCTGAAAGCAGCTTGATTTAAATGGAGGCGACAAGTACCTTCACACACACCGTAAGTCTTAAATAAGTGCCTTGTATCAATTGTGCCTTAGAACGTGTTTGCGATCTTACTGTGCGAGCGTGATCGGGGCTCATGCGCTGCTCAAAATGCTCATGGTCTTAAGTACATTCCGCTTTTTGCGCGGCTCTTCACCCCGCTGACGTTCGCTCGCTACAGATCGTAAACACGTTCTTCTGTTTAAATCACGACTGATATCAAAAAAAACATTTCTGAAAAACGCATATCAGAGTATGATTTTTTATAGCAATTATTAATGCTCTTGCATTATTAGAATGCATTCATGCTGTTCATGAAATGCGTTCTGGGCAATTTGCTGACTGGCGTATCAATTTCCAGACATAAAAAGAGAGACATGTAGTCGCTGTCCCCTCATCTAAAGGAGATGCCCTATGAAAATCGAGACTCTGTTCCAGCAACAAAATGCTTTGCCTTCCATTCCCAAGGTTGTGCAGGAAGTGATAGACAGTTTTAATAACGATGATGTGTCTATCGACGAAATTGCCAGGAAACTCTCGGCGGACCAGGTACTCAGTGCCAAGTTGTTGCGTCTGGCAAATTCATCCTATTACCATGCGTCAAGAACGGTGGGTTCTGTCGATGATGCGGTATTGATGCTGGGCTTTATGACGGTACGTACGCTGGTCGTCAGCAGCGGCCTGACCAGCGGTTTCAAATCTATGCCGGGTGTCGATCTCAAGCAATTCTGGCGTTACAGCCTGCATACTGCGGTAGTAGCAAAATGGCTGGCAAAAAAAGCCCGTGCCAATTCAGACTTTGCCTTTACCGTTGGTTTGATGCATGCCATTGGACAACTGGTTATGCATGCAGGCATGCCTGAACAAATGCTGCAGGTCGATAAAATAGCCGGCCCCCTCGATGTCCGCAGGCCAGATGTGGAACGCACCTCGTTTGGGTATGATTTTTTTGATGTCGGTGCCGAACTGTCAAAGCGCTGGCGTTTCCCCGACAGTTTTGCGACGGCGATCAAGGCTTGTGCCGAACCTTTGCAGCAGGCCGAGTTTGATCAGATCGGTGCCGTGGTTCATGTGGCATCCTGGTGTGCCCGCGGTGAAGAAAATCATTATTCGAAAGAGGAACAAGAGGCAACCTTCCCTACCGATGTAGCGCAGAAATTGGGACTCAAACCCGAAGTGATCACGGTTGACATGCCGCCTTTGAGTGAACTGAGCGCCGGTCTTGAAGACTTGCTGGGCTAATCCAGCCGCAGGAAAGACTGAAGCAGGGCAGATAAGCCTGGCGCTTATCTGCCCTGTATGCTACTTGCTTGCTTGCTGGGCTTGAATGCCCTGTATATCCATGGCGACTGCTTCGGCAACCCGGATGCCATCGACGGCAGCAGATAAAATCCCGCCCGCATAGCCTGCACCTTCACCCGCCGGGAACAAACCACGGGTGTTCAGACTCTGCAAATCACCGTCATTGCGTTTGATGCGGATGGGTGATGAAGTCCGTGTTTCGACGCCGGTCAGTATCGCGTCCTTCATGGCAAAACCCTTGATCTTCTTGTCAAATTCCGGGATGGCTTCGCGCATGGCCTGTATGGCGAAGTCGGGCAGGGCTTCGGCCAGATCGCACAGGGTGATTCCCGGTTTGTAGGAGGGCTCCACGCTACCAAGCTCAGTCGACGCACGTGCCGCCAGAAAATCACCTATCAACTGGCCGGGGGCATTGTAATTGCTACCGCCCATGGCATACGCCTTTTCTTCCAGCTTCCTTTGTAAATCAATGCCGGCCAGCGGGTCGCCAGGGTAATCCGCTGGCGTAATGCCGACCACGATGGCACTGTTGGCATTGCGTTCATTGCGTGAATATTGACTCATGCCATTCGTGACTACCCGGCCTGGTTCCGATGTGGCAGCCACGACAGTACCACCCGGGCACATGCAAAAACTGTAAACGGAGCGGCCATTCCTGGCATGGTGAACCAATTTGTAATCGGCGGCTCCCAAAATCTCGTTGCCTGCATTCGGGCCAAAGCGCGCCTTGTCAATGACGGATTGCGGGTGCTCAATACGAAAACCTATGGAAAATGGTTTGGCTTCCACATAGATACCGCGCTCCGCAATCATCTTGAAGGTATCTCTGGCGCTGTGACCTATGGCCAGTACCACATGCGATGTGGCGATATATTCGCTGTCGTTCAGGCGCACGCCCTGGACTTCGCCATCCACCACATCGATATCCGTCACTTTTTGCTGGAAACGTATTTCCCCGCCCATGGCTTCTATATTGTGGCGCATTTCCTCTATCATCTTGACCAGACGGAAGGTGCCGATATGGGGCTTGCTCACATACAGTATCTCTTCTGGCGCACCGGCCTTGACGAATTCTGTCAATACCTTGCGGCCATAATGTTTGGGATCTTTGATCTGGCTGTACAACTTGCCGTCAGAGAAAGTGCCGGCACCGCCCTCGCCAAACTGTACATTTGATTCCGGATGCAGTTCACGCTTACGCCACAGACCCCAGGTATCCTTGGTTCGTTCCCTGACTGGTTTCCCGCGTTCCAATACGATAGGGCGAAAACCCATTTCTGCAAGCAAAAGCGCGACAAACAGCCCACAGGGGCCAAAGCCTATGACGACCGGGCGCTGAAATGCCGCATCCCCGGCGCGGGTGACATATTTGTATGCCGTATCCGGGGTGGGGGACAGGCGAGTGCGATTCTTGTGGCGGCGCAATAACTCTTCATCCAGCGTAGTGACGACATCTATCGTATATATAAGAATGATCGCAGTCTTTTTGCGGGCATCATAACCACGGCGGAAAATGGAAAAGCTGACAAGCTCCTGGTCATCGATACCCAGTTCAGTCAATACAGCGGTCCTCAGTTCGGCTTCGGTGTGGTCCAGCGGGAGTTGTAAATCGGTAATGCGCAACATAAATTCGGTCCGGATAACACTAAGCGCCCATTGCTCTTAGCTCTTAAATAGCGACGGGCTGGATTAATGGTTTGATGAATCCCGTATTTTAACCGCATGTGACAGGGGGGTATCAGGATTTCCTTGAGAGTAGATAATGCGGAAGAATAGTAGGGTGCGCCATGCGCACCATTGCATCTACATATGTACAAGGCACGGCCAACCAAAGTCCGGTGCGCGCAGCGCACCCTACAAAACCACCCCAACGCCGCCCAACCAAAGAACCATCCAAATAATTTCCCCAAGGTACTTGCAAAGAAGGGAGAAGGTTTGCTATAGTTCGGCTCCCGCTGAGAAGCGGGTGAGAAATGAAGCAAAGCAAGACTGAAGAAGTGAGCGATTGAATAGATTGCGGAATGATTCGGTTGCTGTGAATACCATGCAACAGTTTAAGTCGTTCGCAAGAGCGAAGAGAAACGAAAAGAGCAGCGGGTGTTGACAGGGGAAGTAAAGTGCTTCATAATCTCGTTTCTCTGCTGCTGACGCACACAACGCTGCGCGGCAAAACTGGACGAATAAGTAGTTCAGTGAGGCAGAAAAGATTACAGTTCT